>DATCYW010000030.1:0-76869 GCA_036526255.1 Malonomonas sp.
CACCCTTGCCGTTCAGCTAGCGGTTCCCGTCATCAGGGTCCGCAGAGGACTTTCACCTCCAAGTCACCATTCAACCACCACAGTTGAATGGATGGTGCTTCCGCACCACGCGCCCTGCCGGGCGCACCACAAAAAAAGGCCACGCTGTGCAGCGTGGCCTTTTATACAACAAATACGGACAATTATTTCGTCCGACTCGCCTTCTCGTCGATCCCTGACAGACCAAAGCGGCGGCGCAACTCGGCGTAGATCCTCTCCGGCGGCAGATCGTAAAATCCGAGCAGCACCAGCACGTGAAAGAACAGGTCGGCAACCTCGTTGATAACCTCCTGCTTGTCGCCCCCCTTGCCGGCAACGGCGGTTTCGGTGGCTTCTTCGCCGATTTTGCCGAGGATTTTATCGAGCCCCTTGTCGAACAGCGACTTGACGTAGGATTTTTCGCCGTCGGCCAACTGGCGGCGTTCCTGAATAATGTTGTAGAGCGCGTTGAGGATATCCTGCCGGGCATAGACAGCAGCGGCATCAACAGCCTTTTCACTGGTCTGAATCACCTCGCCATCCCAGACCCTGTAAAAACAGGACCGCTGGCCGGTATGGCAAGCGGCACCCTGCTGGTCGATCTTGATCAGCAGGCAGTCGTTGTCGCAATCGAAGCGGATCTCCTTAACCAGCTGCAGGTGTCCCGAAGTCTCCCCCTTCAGCCACTGCTGCTGGCGGGTGCGGGAATAATAATGCACCTTGCCGGTAGCCAGGGTCTGCTCAACTGCTTCGGCGTTCATCCAGGCCATCATCAGCACTTCGCCGGTTACGGCATCCTGGGTGATGGCCGGAAGCAGACCATGCTCGTCAAATTTCAGCTGATCGATCAGCGCCATAACCACTCCTTTAAATCCGCGTCGCAACGCCGTGCTGCTGAAGATACTGCTTGCACTCGGCGATAGTGTATTCTTTGAAATGGAAGATCGAGGCCGCGAGCGCCGCGCTGGCGCCGCCTTCGACCAGGCCTTCACGGATATGCTCGAGATTGCCGACGCCCCCCGAAGCGATTACCGGGATGCCGACCGCGTCACTGACCGCGCGGGTCAGGGCGATATCAAAGCCGGTTTTGGTGCCATCACAATCCATCGAGGTCAGCAGAATTTCACCGCAGCCGTAGTCTTCCATCTGTTTGGCCCAGGCGATCGCGTCGATGCCGGTCGGGTTGCGGCCGCCGTGGGTGTAGACCTCCCAGGCCTGCGGAGTGGAACCCTCGACCCGCCGGGCGTCGATGGCGACAACGATGCACTGGCTGCCGAACCTTTGCGCCGCTTCGCGGACGAACTCGGGGCGGTCGACCGCGGCGGTGTTGATCGACACCTTGTCGGCGCCGGCGTTGAGCAGGTTGCGGATGTCGGCGACCTCGCGCACCCCGCCGCCGACGGTCAGCGGCATGAAGACCCGCTCGGCGGTCTGGCGAACGACGTCGAGGATGATGCCGCGCTTGTCGCTTGAGGCGGTGATATCGAGAAAGGTCAGCTCGTCGGCGCCCTGCTCGCAGTAGGCTTCAGCCGCTTCGACCGGATCGCCGGCGTCGCGCAGGCCGACGAAGTTAACCCCCTTGACGACCCGGCCGTCTTTCACATCGAGGCAGGGGATGATGCGTTTGGTCAGCATTGCGTTCCTCTTATTTTGCTTTGGTCAGCGCGACCGCTTCACGCAGGTCGATGGCGCCGGAATAGATCGCCTTGCCGGTAATCACCCCGGTCACGCCGGAGGATTCGATGGCGATCAGCCGGCGGATATCATCCAGCGTCGAAAGCCCGCCGGAGGCGATCACCGGAATAGTGATCGATTCGGCCAGCGCCTTGGTGGCTTCGATATTCGGCCCCTGCATCATACCGTCGCGAGCAATATCGGTGTAGATGATCGCCTCAACGCCGAAGCCTTCCATCTCCTTGGCCATCTCGGTGGCCAACTTCTTGGTCACATCGGCCCAGCCGCGCACCGCCACCAGCCCGTTCATTGCGTCGATGCCGACGACGATCCGGCCGGGAAATTTCTTGCAGGCTTCCTTGACCAGCGTCGGATTTTCCTTGGCGACAGTGCCTAGAATCACCCGATCGATACCGAGCTCCAGATAGGCTTCGATGGTCGCCATGTCACGGATACCGCCACCCAGTTCCGAGGGGATATCGATCGATTCGACAATCGCCTTGATCGCCGCCTTGTTCTTCGGCACGCCGGCAAAAGCGCCGTCGAGATCGACGATGTGCAGCAGCTCGCCGCCCATCTCCTGCCAGATACGCGCCTGCGCCGCCGGGTTGTCGTTATAGACGGTGTCTTTATCCATCAGACCCTGCTCCAAACGGACACAGCGCCCTTCTTTGAGATCGATTGCCGGGAGAATGATCATTTATAGCTCTCCAAAATTCTTGAATATATTCAGGCCGATGGTCTGGCTCTTTTCCGGATGAAACTGGGTCGCCATGATGTTGTCACGCCAGAGCGAAGCACAGAATTCGACATCGCCGTAACGGCAACTGGCAGCGATATCAACCGGATTTTCGGCCGCGCAGTAGTACGAGTGTACAAAATAAACGAAGCTGCCATCTTCGATGCCAGTAAATATTGGGGAAGGCTTCTGCAGGTTGATGTTGTTCCAGCCCATGTGCGGCACCTTCAGCCGCTCGCCGCCCTCGACCATCCCGGCCGGAAAACGAACCACACGCCCCGGAATCAGCCCCAGCCCCTGATGGCGACCGAACTCTTCACTTTCGTCGAACAGCATCTGCATGCCGACGCAGATTCCCAGCAGTGGCTTGCCGGCGGCGACATGAGCCAGCAGCGGTTCGACGAAACCACCCTCGCGCAGGTTGTTGATACAGTCGCGAAAAGCGCCGA
Organism: Malonomonas sp.; assembly: GCA_036526255.1. Classification (GTDB taxonomy): domain Bacteria; phylum Desulfobacterota; class Desulfuromonadia; order Desulfuromonadales; family Geopsychrobacteraceae; genus Malonomonas. Next base: position 2,881 of record DATCYW010000030.1, read on the forward strand.
CCCCCGGCAGCACGAGCTTGTCGGCGCTTGCGATATCCTGCGGGTCGTTACTGACGCGCGCGGCGAAGCCGAGCTTTTCGAACGCCTTTTCGACGCTGCGCAGATTGCCCATTTCGTAATCGATGATATTGATCATTGTTTTGCTATTCCAACTTCCCTTTGGTCGACATCACGCCCTTAATCCGCGGGTCAATACTGGTCGCTTCATCCAGCGCCCGGCCGAAGGCTTTGAAAATCCCTTCGATAATGTGATGCAGGTTATCGCCGTAGGCGAGATTGACGTGGATGTTGGCGCCTGAGTGATTGCAGAAGGCGACGAAGAACTCCTCGACCAGTTCGGTATCGAACTCGCCGACTTTGGCTTTGGGCAAAGCGACATTGAAAACCAGAAACGGCCGGCCGGAGAAATCGATGATCACCGACGTCAGCGCCTCGTGCATCGGCATCGTCTCACGCCCGAAGCGGCGCACTCCGGCCTTGTCGCCAAGGGCCTGTTTGAAGGCTTCGCCCAAGACAATACCGAGATCTTCGACGGTGTGATGCGCATCGATTTCAACATCGCCAGTCGCCTTGACGGTCAGATCGAAAAAGCCGTGCCGTGCCAGCGCCGAGAGCATGTGATTGAAAAATGGCACCGGGCTTTCGATGTGGTGCTGACCGGAGCCGTCAAGATTCAGCTCGATGCTGATGTTGGTCTCTTTGGTTTCACGGTCGATTTTTGCAGTGCGTGACATAGGCATCTCCCGGTGTTTAATTTTTCAGGCGAATCGAGACCGACTTGGCGTGCGCTTCCAGCCCTTCGAGCTCGGCGATATGGATGATCTCTTGGCCGAGTCGCTGCAGGCCGCTTTTGCTGAAGGAGACGATGCTCGACTTCTTGACGAAATCGTCCAGCGACAGTGGCGAAAAGAAGCGCGCGGTACCACCGGTTGGCAGGGTGTGGTTCGGCCCGGCCAGATAGTCACCAGCCGCTTCCGGGGTGTGATGCCCCATGAAGATCGCCCCGGCGTGACGGATCTGCGACAAAATAGCGAAGGGATTATCGACCGCCAGCTCCAGATGTTCAGGGGCAATCCGATTGCTGAAGGCGATCGCCTCGTCCAGGTCCTGCGCAAGAATGATCGCGCCGTAGTCGTCGATCGACTGGCGGGCGATGGTTTCGCGGCTCAGCTGTTTCAGCTGCTTTTCAACTTCGGCCTGCACGGCAGTTGCCATCTTTGCACAACTGGTCACCAGCACCGCCGAGGCCAGCTCATCATGCTCAGCCTGAGAGAGCAGGTCTGCGGCGATATGCGCTGCGTTGCCACTACCGTCGTTGATCACCAGAATCTCGCTGGGACCGGCAATCATATCAATATCGACCTGACCGAAGACCAGCTGCTTGGCGGTGGCGACGTAGATGTTGCCCGGCCCGGTGATCTTGTCGACCCGCGGCACCGATGCGGTGCCGTAAGCCAGGGCGGCAACCGCCTGCGCCCCGCCGAGCTTGAAGATCCGGTCGACACCGGCGATTCTAGCGGCGGCCAGCACGTGCGGGTTGATCTCCCCGCCCGGCATCGGCACCACCATAATCACTTCAGCGACGCCCGCAACCTTGGCGGGGACGGCATTCATCAGCACCGAAGAGGGATAACTGGCCTTGCCGCCCGGCACATAGATGCCGACCCGGTCGAGCGGCCGCACCAGCTGGCCGAGCATGACATCGTCTTCGTCGGTCGACAGCCAGGTTTCCTGCTTCTGCTTGGCGTGGTAATCGGCGATCCGTTCGGCCGCTAGCTGCAAAGCCTGCAGCGATTCGGCGCTGATCTGGGTCATCGCCGCGTCGATCTCAGCAGTCGTCACCTCAATGGTTTCGGCGCTCAGCTGCAGCCGGTCGAACTTGGCGGTCAACTCGAACAGCGCCGCATCACCTCGCTGCCGGACATCGGCGATGATCGCCTTGACGGTGGTTTCGATCTCAGCCGGTACCGCATCGGCGCGCTGTTCAATCCGCCGGAATTCAGCCTCAAAGCCGGGATCGGAAAATTTCAGCATGCGCATCATGGTCGCTTCTCCCCCTGCTCGCTTATTCAGAAATCCGCACGTCGTCGCCGATCAGCGGCTCAAGGTCCTCAATAATCCGGCTGATCCGCTGGTGCTTTGTTTTCAGGCTGGCGCGGTTGACGATCAGCCGACTGGTGATCTCGGCGATGGTTTCCACCTCGACCATACCATTGGCCTTGAGCGTGCCGCCGGTCGAAACCAGGTCGACGATCCGTTCGGAAAGTCCGACCAGCGGTGCCAGTTCAATGGAACCGTAGAGCTTGATCAGCTCGACCTGGACGCCTTTGGCGGCGAAATAGCGCTCGGTGACATTCGGGTACTTGGTGGCGACGCGGATGTTCGACCAGTTAAGCGGGTCGTCCCCCTTGCGCAGCTCTTTCGGCTCGGCAACAACCAGCCGGCAGTAACCAAACTTGAGGTCAAGCGGCTCGTAGAGGTTTTTGCCCTGTTCAAGCAGCGTGTCCTTACCGACCACGCCGATGTCAGCGCAACCGTATTCGACATAGGTCGGCACGTCGGTGGCGCGAACCGCCATAAAGCGATACTTCTGCTCAGCATTTTCGAACACCAGCTTGCGGCTGCCTTTATCGTCCATCTCGGCGCAGGTGATGCCGATTTTGCCGAACAGTTCCATCGAATCCTGCATGATCCGCCCCTTGGGCAGGGCGAAGGTAATCCAGTCGCTCATCATTACTCCTGTTCACGCCAGATGCGGGCGCCGAGTCCAGCAAGTTTCTCTTCGATTTTTTCGTAGCCACGATCCAGATGATAGATCCGTGACACCTCGGTGGTGTTCTCTGCCGCCAGCGCGGCCAGAATCAGAGAAGCGCTGGCGCGCAGATCGGTCGCCATCACCGGCGCGCCGGTCAGTTCACTGTTGCCGCGGATAATTGCACTGTGGCCGTCAATCTGGATGTCCGCGCCCATCCGTTGCAGCTCGCAGACATGCATGAAACGGTTCTCAAAAACCGTCTCGGACATCCGGCTGGTCCCTTGTGCCTTGGTCATCAGCGCCATGAACTGGGCCTGCATGTCGGTCGGGAACCCGGGGAAAACACTGGTGCGCACATCAACCGGCTTCAGCTTTTGTGGGCCGATCACCCGCAGGCCATCGGCTTCCGGCTGAATCTGCACCCCGGCCTCTTTCATTTTACTGATCAGGGCTTCCTGATCTTTCTGAACGGCACCGCGCACCAGCACGTTACCGCCGGTTATGGCGGCAGCGATCATAAAGGTGCCAGCCTCAATCCGGTCGGGAATCACCGCACACTTGAGTGGCTGCAATTTCGCAACCCCCTGAATGCGGATAATCGCCGTTCCCGCGCCCTCAATTTTGGCGCCCATGCTGATCAGTGCCTCGGCCAGCTGCACGATCTCCGGTTCGCGGGCGGCGTTCTCCAGCACTGTCTCGCCTTCGGCCAGACTGGCGGCCATCAGCAGGTTTTCGGTGCCGCCGACGGTCGGCAGGTCGAAGGAAATTTTCGCGCCGCGCAACTTCTCGGCAGTCGCTTCGACGTAACCATGATCCAGGGTAATTTTGGCACCGAGTGCCTCAAGCCCTTTCAGATGCAGGTTGATCGGCCGGGCGCCGATGGCGCAGCCGCCGGGCAGACTGACCCGCGCATGACCGCAACGGGCCAGCAGCGGCCCCAGCACCAGCACCGAAGCGCGCATGGTCTTGACCAGGTCGTAAGAGGCTTCGACGCTGCGGATTTTAGTCGCGTCGACCCGCACGCGATGGTCTTCATAATCAACTTCTGCGCCCAGCTCGCGCAGCAGCTTGATCGCCGTATTGATATCGCGCAGATTCGGAATATTGCCGATCTCGCTCTGGCCATCCGCCAGCAATGTGGCAAACAGCAGCGGCAATGCCGAATTCTTGGCGCCGCTGACCTGCACTTCACCGGCGAGCGACACTCCACCTTGTATGACAATTTTTTCCAATGGATTTCTACTTTCTAACGCCCCAGAGGCAAACGTCCGCCAACCACCCGCGGCTGCCCGGCGTAATCATCACGAACAAAAACTTCCTGTAACCCAACAGCAGAGAAAAGCTGCTGCACCGCCGCAGCCTGCTGATAGCCGATTTCGACCAACAGCCAACCGCCCGGGGTCAAGCGAGTCGGTGCCTGCGCGGCCAGCTTATGATAACAATCAAGACCATCTTTTTCGGCCAGCAAAGCGCTCTGCGGTTCGAAGCAGCGCACTTCCGGCATCAGCGAATCCCACTCGGCCTGCGCAATGTAAGGGGGATTCGAAACGATCAGATCATACTGTTGCTGCGGCAGTTCGGCAAGGTCTGCGTGGAGAAACTGCAACCGCCCGGCAAGGTCGTGCTTTTGCGCATTGCGCTGAGCAACCCGTAGCGCTTCGACGGAGATATCGAGCGCCGACACCTGCCAGTCAGGCAGCTCGCTGGCGATACTGATGGCAATCGCGCCGCTGCCGGTGCCGACGTCGAGCAGCTGCCCGGCAGGCTCGGCATGGCTTAGCGCCTCTTCGACCAGAATTTCGGTATCGGCGCGCGGGATCAGCACCGCGGGGGTCACCTCGAACGCCAGCGACCAGAATTCGGTGCTACCGAGCAGGTACTGCAGCGGCTCGCGCTGTCCGCGCCGCTTGACCAGCGGTCGAATGACATCCAGCTCGGCAGCGATCAAAGGGCGTTCGAAATTGAGGTAAAGTCCGACCCGGTCGAGCTTCAGCACATGTGCCAGCAGCAGCTCGGCATCGAGCCGGGGGTTGTCGATCGCTTTTCCGGCAAAATACTCGGTGGTCCAGCGCAGCAGTTTCAGCAGCGTCCAGGTTTCGCTCAAACTCAGGACTCCTGCTTGCTCATCTGGGCGGCCTGCTGGTCAGTGATCAGCGCTTCAATCACTTCGTCAACATCGCCCTGCATGATGGCGTCGAGCTTGTACAGGGTCAGACCGATGCGGTGATCGGTGCAGCGCCCCTGCGGAAAATTATAGGTGCGAATCCGCTCGCTGCGGTCGCCGCTGCCGACCTGATTCTTGCGGTCGGCGGCCATAGTGGCATGCTGATCTGCCTGCATCTGGTCGTAGATCCGCGACTTGAGCACCTTAAGCGCCTTGGCCTTGTTCTTGTGCTGGGATTTTTCGTCCTGACAGGCGACTACCACCCCGGTCGGAATGTGGGTCAGGCGCACCGCCGATTCGGTCTTGTTGACGTGCTGGCCACCGGCGCCGGAGGCACGATAGAGGTCAACGCGAAGATCGGCCGGGTTGATTTCAAAATCCACATCTTCAACCTCAGCTAAAACCGCCACGGTGCAGGCCGAGGTGTGAATCCGCCCCTGGGTTTCGGTGTCGGGCACCCGCTGCACCCGGTGGGTGCCGCTTTCGAATTTCAATCGCGAATAGACCCGTTCGCCACTGATCAGCGCGATCACTTCCTTGAAGCCGCCACCGTCGGTCTCCGAGACGCTCATCATCTCGACCTTCCAGCGGTTGCGTTCGGCATAGCGGCTGTACATGCGGAACAGGTCGGCGGCGAACAGGGCCGCCTCGTCACCACCGGTGCCGGCACGGATTTCGAGAATGATGTTCTTTTCGTCGTTGGGGTCTTTCGGCAGCAACAGCAACTTCAGCTCATCTTCCAGCTGCGCCAGCTGCTCTTCCAACAGTGGCAGCTCGGCTCTGGCCAGCTCTTTCATCTCGGGGTCGCTGTCCTGCAGCAGCTCGCGGTTCCCTTCGATATCGCTGCAGACCTGCTTGTACTTGCCGTAGACTCTGACGACCTCGGCGAGATCGGCGTGTTCCTTGGTCAGGCTGCGGTAACGGTTCTGGTCGGAGAGCGCCGCCGGTTCGGAGAGCAACCCTTCAACTTCACGGAAACGATCGACGACATCTTCAAGACTTGCAAACATAGGGATCTTTCAACCGAGCTCGGCAAATTCTTCGCGAACAGCAACCATTTGACCGCAGGTCATTTTCCCCTCTGGACAGGGGCCAGAAATACAGCCGGGTCCGGCCTTGGCGAACAGGGTCGGGGCGACCGGCTTGACCAGCTTGAGTATCTGTTTGGCCATGGCCTGAATTTCCCACTGGGCGCGGCGACAGCAGCGCAGGGAAAAAAAGTGACGCAGCTCGCGACCGTTCATGGTGACGATAATTTTTGTTGTGGCGGCGTTCGGCAGCAGAAACCGAGCGTCTTCAGCCGGGATATCGGCATCGAGCATCTCGCCATAAAACTGATGGATTTCATCCAGCAGCTGCTGGTAGCGCTGGTTCAACTCCGGCCGGGCGGCGATACTCTCCGGCGTCACCGCCGAAAAACGCTTTTTGTGCGAAACGTAACGCTGGCTCTGCTGTGAATAGGACGCCAGCCGGTGGCGCACCAGCTGATGCGAACAGGCACGACTGATCCCTTCAATGCCGAAGCTGAAGCTGACGTGCTCCAGCACCGAATGATGGCCAAGCGAAAGAATCTTCTCGAGGAACTGCTGCCGGTCGGTGCGGCTCTTCTCCATCAAGTCGTCGATCGAGGCGTCGGAGTAGCAGAGCCTGGCGGCGGCGGCAACCACCTGTTCGGGGTCGGGAGTATGAATGAGCAATTCGACGTGCATAAGGTTCTGGCCCTTAAACGAAAAAAGGCGGCCCACCGGGCCGCCTCATTCTTACCCGAGTTATTACTGGGCGTACTTTTTGCGGAAGCGCTCAATCCGACCGGCGGTGTCGATCAGCTTCTGCTTGCCGGTGTAGAACGGGTGGCAAGCGGAACAGATTTCAGTGTGGATTTCGCCTTTGAAGGTCGAGCGGGTCTCAAAAGAGTTGCCGCAATCGCAGCGCACGCTGCTTTCGTCATACTTTGGGTGGATTCCGTCTTTCATCGTTTTTCTCCTTGGCAACCTGGCGTCGGTACAGGTTTATAGGTATTGGTGGCAAACAAACCGTTCTAGTATCACTTTTGTCCCGTTCAGGCAAGTCTTTTTAGCGGTTCATCGAATCAAGAAACTCCTGATTGGTCTCGGTTTCGGCCAGCTTGTCGAGCAGGAACTCCATACTGTCGACCACATTCATCGAAGACAGGACTTTGCGCAGCAGCCAGGTGCGCTGCAGCTGGGTCGCATCGACAAGCAGGTCCTCCTTGCGGGTACCGGAGCGGTTGATATCGATCGCCGGGAAGGTGCGTTTATCGGCCAGACGACGATCAAGGTGCAGTTCCATGTTACCGGTGCCCTTGAACTCCTCGAAAATGACTTCGTCCATCTTGCTGCCGGTATCGACCAGAGCGGTGGCAATGATGGTCAGGCTGCCCCCCTCTTCGATATTCCGCGCGGCGCCGAAAAAACGCTTCGGCTTGTGCAGCGCGTGAGCATCGACACCACCGGAAAGAATCTTGCCGCTTGACGGGATGATGGTGTTGTAAGCGCGCGCCAGACGGGTGATCGAATCGAGCAGGATGACCACATCATGCTTGTGCTCAACCAGACGGCGGGCCTTTTCGATGACCATTTCAGCGACCTGTACGTGGCGGTTGGCCGGCTCGTCAAAGGTCGAAGAGATAACTTCGCCCTTGACGCTGCGCTGCATGTCGGTGACCTCTTCTGGACGCTCGTCGATCAGTAAGACAATCAGGTAGGCTTCCGGATGGTTGATCGAAATGGAATTGGCGATATCCTGCAGCAGCACCGTTTTACCGGTGCGCGGCGGCGCTACGATCAGTCCGCGCTGCCCTTTGCCGATCGGTGACACCAGGTCGATAATACGGGCGGCCTTGCTGCCGGCCGTGGTTTCCATCATCAGACGCTGATCCGGGTAGAGCGGCGTCAGGTTGTCAAAGAAGGTTTTCTCCCGCATCTTCGCCGGATCATCAAAGTTGACCTCCGAAACTTTCAACAGCGCGAAATAACGCTCCCCCTCTTTGGGCGGGCGGATCTGCCCGGCAACCGTATCGCCGGTGCGCAGGGCGAAGCGCCGGATCTGCGACGGCGAGATATAGATATCATCCGGACCCGGCAGATAGTTGGCGTCAGGGGCGCGCAGAAAACCGAATCCGTCCGGCAGAATTTCAAGAACCCCTTCACCAAAAATCGCCTTCTTTTGTGCGGCAGTGGCGTTGAGCATCGCAAAGATCAGATCCTGGCGACGCATCCCGCCGATCTCTTCGAGTTTTAACTCTTTGCCCATGGCAATAAGATCAGCAATTTTCTTTTTCTTCAGCTCTTTGAGGTTCATAAAGGGTCTCCAGGTTGCGCCGGTAAGATTGCCGCAGGGACCACATCAGGCCTGCAGAAAAGGGGTATAAAAGAGATGGTATCGATATCGAGGTACTCGAAAGTAGACGGGTTAAAGTGCCTGACCTTGTTCAAACCATATTGAGTATTGACGGTTAGCTCGAAAAGGAATCTCTGAATCTATTGATATATTAAGGTTGCATTCCAACCTTGCACTGGCAGGATTTCAGGCAGGTGAAGCGTTTTCCACTACTGCTGCTTTTACCCGCTTTCCGCTCCGCTGTCAACACGAACAGAGAAAAAAACCTCAGAAGTTACTTGCCTATTCCCTGTCCGCCTGCAGCAGATCGATACGTGCGATCAGCCTAAACTGATGTCGACCCTGCGAAGTCACGGACTAACGTAAAACATCAAGGAGTCCGGGGCTGATTCCGGAACTGATCCGCCCGAACAGCTCAGCGTACATCTTGGATGCGTTCGGTGGCCCTTTTTTACCCGGGTCTCCGACAAACATTCGCTCGACACCTGCCAGACTGATATTTTTCACCTGCACCTGATTGGTTCGGTTGTAATAGGCTTCGTCAAAATCGGCATATTGCAAGGGCAGCGCCTGGTAACTGTCGGCACCGTTCAGCTGCCAGAGGATTTTTCCGTCCCGACCGACCACCGCCGCCGTTGCCAGCACATCTGTGTAGCTGGTTCGCAACGACTCCATAAGGTTGCGCGATCGTCGATTCTCATCAACCTGAGCACCACTAAACACCACGATCAGCAGAGCATCAACGACATAGCGCTGCGTCAACTCGGTGATAGTTTCCTGGTTGAAGGCAAAACGGTACGGGCGCCCCTGTGCATCAACCGGCTGTGTCCCGGACAAAAGCGACATAGTGAGCAGGTCACCGCCATCCGGCAGCCCACGGACGTCAAAATAGCCCTTCTTTTTCTTCAACTGCGCCACCAGCTCTTCGTACTTGCCAACGTTGGCGCGCGTCAGCAGGTCATAGACCGCTTCCCCCTGCGGGTACGCCAGCGGCGCAGCACGATCAACCAGTAGCGGCAGCACGCCGAGCACCTGCACCTTGGCCTGATATTCCTGCTTCGACAGTTGAAATTTCCCCGCTCCACACCCACTCAAGACCAACAGTAACAGCCCGAAACTAATAACCCGTACCATAGAAAGATCCTCCGCCTAGTTCAACTTTGAAAAGCGACGTTACGCAAGTGAGAATAACAGAACAACAATGTAAGGTAGCTTGGCAAACAATAGCATAACAAAGAAAAGGTCAATAACTGGTCATTAACCGAGAGCACCGCAAGGAGTCAAAATGACGGGGCAGACTGGGGACTCGTCGAGATATTTGCCACTGAGAAGTGCAACCTAGCCCAGTCAAGCTGCTGCCTGGACGGAGCCTGCCGCAGCACTTCAGGGATCGGCTGACCGAGAAAACGTAGAGCGTGCCAAATGGCCAGCGAACCATTTCGTGCCGTGACGACGCCGCAGCTGCCGTGCCGCTTGCTCAGCTTCTGCTGATCGGCGCCGAGCGCCAGCGGTAAGTGGTAATATTCGGGCTGCGACTCTTGAAGGCACTGATAAAGATAGATCTGACGCGGTGTTGAGGTTAGCAGATCAGCACCACGCACCACCTGCGTCACGCCACTGTCGATATCATCAGCCACCACTGCCAGTTGATAAGCGAACAGCCCGTCGGCCCGACGCAACACAAAATCACCGACCTCAAGTGGCAGCGACTGCTGCTGTAATCCGAAAACCTGATCACAATAGACGATCCTGCGGTCCGCTACTCGCAACCGGACCGCCCGCTCAGCCCGAGTACCGACCGGCCCCTGCCGGCAAAGTCCGGGGTAAATCGGCCCCTCTTCACCAGGATGCGGGGCGCTGAGCAGGATCTCCCGCCGCGAGCAGCTGCAATCGAACACCAGTTGCTGGTCACGCAACTGCTGCAGAACCTGACGATAATAATCGCTGCGCCGGCTCTGATAAATGACCTCGCTGTCCCACTCAAAACCTAGCTGCTCCAGCAGCCGGATCATCTCGTCTGCCGCACCGGGAACCACGCGGGGCGGATCAAGGTCCTCAATCCGCAGCAGCCATTGTCCGCCGTTATTACGCGCCAGCAGATAACTACCAAGCGCCGCGACCAATGAACCGAAATGCAGCGGCCCGGTCGGACTAGGGGCAAAACGACCGGTGACCGCCCCCCCCAGCTGTCTGTTGTTTGATATCGTCAAGAGTTCCACCCTTAGAAGTTCGGATAAATGATGCGTTCAGGCAGCGACACTGTCAAGTCGGAAGAAATCTCAAAAGCCGGCCAAGCGGAGCATTGACTTCAACTTCGCTTCCGTGTATTCCTTACTGGGGGAGTTAGCATTATGGAGGTTTTAAGTGGTCATTACCCGCGCAACTGAGTATGCAATACGTACGGTGGTTTATCTGGCGCAGCAGCCGCAGGGCGACATCGTCCTGAAAAAAGACATTTGCCGCACCCAGGATGTGACCCCGGCGTTTTTGACAAAAATCCTGCAACCGCTGATCAAGGTCGGAATCGTCAGCTCACAACGTGGCGTCGGTGGCGGTTTCCTGCTGGCAAAAGACCCGACTGAAATCACCCTGCTGGATATTTTGCAGGCGGAAGAAGGCCCCTTGAGCCTGAATCATTGCCTGGTGGAAAATGAGACCTGCCTGCGTGAGAACCATTGTGCGGCGCACGAAGTCTGGAACGAAACCCAGGGGAAGATGGTCGAGGTGCTGAAGGGCCACAGCATCGCCCAGCTGGTCAGTCGTGAAAAAGAGAAGTTAGCGCAGGCAAGCAGCGAGTAATTCTTACTTACAAGAATTGTAAAACGGGGCGTCGAAGTGATTCGACGCCCCGTTTTTTGTTCAAAAAATACCCTGGGGACCAGGAGGGATAAGGTCGCCAGGGTAAAGCAGGAAGCTGCCACGGCCTCCTGTAAACGTTTGAACTTTCACCCCAGTTTATCCAGCGGTCAAGAAAGGTCAAACGGCAAAACCAATTAATTTCACCTAACCGAATCTTCCGGATAAGCATTGATGTTATGGACGCTCAAGTCAGCACCGGCGAACTCCTGCTCCTCATCCAGCCTGAAGCCACAGACCTTGTCGATCAGCTTGTAAACGACGAAAGCCGTGACCAGCGCGTAACCAACCGCAAGCAGACTGCCGACGAATTGCGACAGGAACGAAACACCACCCAGACCGCCGAAAGTTGTCGAACCGAAGATCCCTGCGGCAATCCCCCCCCAGGTACCGACGACCCCATGCAGCGGCCAGACGCCGAGTACATCGTCAATCTTTAGCCTTTCCTGCTCGATCTGAAAACCGTAAACAAAAACAAGCGAGCCAAGTCCGCCGACAAAAAAGGCACCGATCGGATGCACCAGGTCGGAACCGGCACAGATGGCAATCAGACCGGCCAAGGCGCCGTTGTGGACAAAACCGGGGTCATTCTTGCTGGCAACCAGCGCGAACAGCACTCCGCCAACCATGGCCATGAGAGAATTGACCGCCACTAGGCCGGAGATTGCGCCCAGCGATTGCGCGCTCATGACGTTGAAACCGAACCAGCCGACCGCCAGAATCCAGCTGCCCAGTGCCAGAAAGGGGATATTACTGATCGGGATGGCCTGACTGCGGCCACGCACGAAACGCCCCATCCGCGGACCAAGCACCAGCACCGCCGGCAAAGCCAGCCAGCCGCCAATAGAGTGGACGACGACGCTGCCGGCGAAATCATGAAAAGGTGCGCCGAAGGTCGATTCGAAGAAACTCTGCAATCCGGCGCTGTTCTGCCCCCAGATAATGGACTCGAAGATCGGATAGGAGACACCGGCAAAAATGGCACCGGCAACCACCTGTGGCCAGAATTTTGCCCGCTCAGCAATCCCACCGGAAATAATTGCCGGAATACAGGCAGCAAAGCAGAGCAGAAAAAAGAAGCGAACCAGTTCGAAGCCCTGATTGTTACCGAGCAGTTCGGAGGCCGGCAGCATGAAATGAATACCGTAGGCAATCGGGTAGCCGATCAAGAAGTAGACAACGGTCGAAACCGACCAGTCAGAGAGAATCTTGACGAACGCGTTGACCTGACTTTTTTTACGGACCGTTCCTACTTCCAAAAAGGCGAACCCGGCGTGCATGGCAAAGACCATGACCGCACCGAGTAACAAGAACAGCACATCACCACCGCGATGCAGAGTCGCTAATGATTCTTCCATCTGAGTAAGACCTCCTCGTCTTTCGTCCGTTGCGCCAACCCCGTCGTTAGCCAGGGGTGTCTTTTCAATAGCCGTGCCGATTGCGACAAGCCACTGAAACTGGTGAATAACCGTGAACGACGACAAGACAATGCCTAACTTTTAAGCAGGACTGCCTGTTTTTTACCCAAAGCTCTTTAGCCTCTGAAAAAAAACTAAAAAAGCGCGTCGGGTGACGGAACCCTTGCTTGCATGTTTGCAATGAAAATTATACAATTCAAAGATTCCAATTTTCTAACAATTCTATACGCTCATTGTCCTGCTGCCGCTAAGGGTACCCAATGTCAAATACACTCAGCATCCGCTGGAAGATTCTGGTCAGCCTTCTGGCCCTGGCCATTATCCCAATGCTCCTGCTCACTTATCTGTTTTCCAACATGGCCAACGAACAGGTTGACAGCCAGATAGAACTGCTGGCCGACCAATCGGGCCGCTTCGTCATGCAGGCGGCTTCTGACAGTGAAGATCAGCTGCTGGAAGCTATCGAACTGATGAGCAAGAACAATGAACTGCTCAAGGCGGTTTCCTCCAGCGAGACCACCGGGGACTTCTCGCAGTTGCATGAGATCCTGCAAAGATATCAAATCCAGTTTCGCTTTGATGTTATTGAACTGACGCACAGCAACGGCCACCGCCATCGATTGACAGGCACACATGAGGGCGGGACAGCCAGGGAAGTGTCTAGAGGCGATCAACCGACCGCTGAAGTTCTGAGTGTCACAAACACAAGCATGGTCATCAAGGATGGGCAAGTCCGCATTCTCAGCACAACGCCGCTCAAAGTTGATAACAACATCATCGCCAATTTAAGCGCATACCAGGTTCTCGGTGACAAACTGGCCAACCATTATGAAGAGATGATTGATGCAGATATCGGTCTGCATGACGGAAAAAACATTCTGGCCAGCAGCAGCGACGAACTGAAAAATCTCTCGTTGCAGAACATGCTCGATGAGGACTTTGTGGTCGCTAAACTGCATAACCGCTCACACGTTCTCTACAACTATCCGCTGAACCACAAAAGCGCTGGCTTTGTCATCGCCATCGACCGCTCCTATATCGAGGCAGCAACCAGATCGATGCAGCGCACGCTGCTGATGGTCGCTGCCGGAGTCACCTTCGTCGCGTTTTTTTTCGGCATGCTGATCGCCGGCGGGATTGCCAAACCACTCCTCTCAGTAGTCCGTAATCTGCAGGAAATCTCCGAAGGGGAAGCCGATCTGACCCAGACCCTCAAGGTCACAAGTCACGACGAAGTCGGCTTGCTGGCGACCAGCTTCAACACCTTCATCGACCGACTGCGCGAGATGGTGCTGCGCACCAGAGAAACGGCCAGCAGCCTCTCCAGCGCAACCAGCTCAATCCGCAGCAAGGTTTCCGAGGTCAGCAGCAGCGCCATCGAACAGACCAACGCACTGGAAAAATCTCATCGCGGGATCACTGAAATCGGCAACACCACCGGGGAGATTGCCGATAACGTCTCCAACCTGGTCGCCTCGGTGCAGCAGAGCGCGGCGGCGACCCACGAACTAGAATCGACCACTATCAGCATTTCGGGACAGATGGAAAACCTGTTCGGCATCATCAGCGACATCTCCAGCTCGATCTATCAGCTCTCCTCTTCCAACGAGCAGATTGACGGCAACATCATTGAACTCTCCAACAGCGCCCGCGAAACGTCCACTTCGGCGGAGCACATGGAGCAGGCGACCAACAACATCGAAGCGAGCGCCAACCAGACCAGTCAGCTGGCGCAGCAAGCCGCCAGTCAGGCGCTGGAAGGAAAAGCCGCGGTGCAGGATACGATTCGCGGCATCAGCGGCCTGCAGCAACTGATCGAACAGGCGCACCTGACCATCCAGGAACTGGGACAACGCTCAGACGCCATCGGCAGCATCATCAACGTCATTGCCGAGGTCGCCGACCAGACCAACCTGCTGGCGCTGAACGCCGCGATTATCGCCGCACAGGCTGGCGAACACGGGCAGGGGTTTGCAGTCGTTGCTGACGAGATCCGCAACCTTGCCGAACGCACCTCGGTATCGACCAAAGAGATCGCCGAAATCATCGAGAACCTGCAACAGGGCACTCAGGCCGCGGTCACGACCATCGAGGCCGGCAGTGTCCGTGCCCAGCAGGAGGTGGCCCGCTCGCACGCTGCGGGTGAAGCCCTGGCAAAACTGCATGAAAGCTCGATCGTCTCCACCGAGCAGATCACCAGCATCGCCCAGCAGACCAAGACGCAGTCGATCGAAAACCGAAAAATCACCCAGGCGGTTCTCGGCATCACCAAGATGCTTGAGCAGATCGCTCTTTCGATCAGCCAGCAGACCGCCAGCACCCGCAACCTGTCCAGCGCCGCCGAGTCGATGAAACACATCGCCGGCCGCGTCAAAAACAGCACCGCAGAGCAGAGCCGCGGCAGTCAGCAGATCGCCCAGAGCATCGAACATATCCAGCAGATGATCGAACTGATCGACAGCGCCACCCGCGAACTGAATCATCGCAGCAACGAAGTTGTCCAGTCGGTCACCATGGTCCGGCAGATTGCCGAAGACAACGCTGAGCGCGCGGCCGACATGGATGCCGTCTTTGCCGACCTGTCAGATCAGGCGCAGGAACTCTACAACGGCATGGGCGATTTCAAGATTGATGTCGTTACAGAGACAGCAGAAGAGGCGATTGACAAATAAAGAACGGATAGGCTAATGTCAGCCGCACGTTAAAAAACGTCTTTATCCAGAGTGGTGGAGGGAGAAGGCCCTGCGAAGCCACGGCAACCGGTCAACTGAGGGAACAATCAGTTGGCACCCGGTGCCAATTCCTGCCCTGCCGAACCGATCATCGGTTACGGGGGACAGATGGGGACGGAGCCTGAGATACCATTTTCGTCACGTATCCCCAAGGCCCCTTCCCATCTTCCGGGAAGGGGCCTTTTTTATTTTCCGTTGACGATGACAGGGGATTCGCTTGAACGATTCCGTCGGCCTGGTGGCTACTGAATATGCCGATTTCACGACTGATCTGCGGCTGGAAAGCGGACGTCTGCTCGGTCCGTTGCGGATAGCCTACGAGCGCTACGGCACACTTAATGCCGACCGTTCCAACGCCATTCTGGTCACCCACGCCTGGACCGGCGATGCCCATGCCGCCGGATTCCATAGTGAAGAAGATCGCAAGCCGGGCTGGTGGGACAACATGATCGGCCCCGGCAAGGTTCTCGATACCGACCGCTATTTTATCATCTGCAGCAACACCATCGGCTCTTGCAAAGGCTCAACCGGCCCGACCAGCATCAACCCGAAAACCGACCGCCCGTACCGACTGAACTTTCCGGTGCTGATGGTCCGTGACATGGTGCACGCCCAGAAGCGACTTATCAGCCACCTGGGGATCAACTCGCTGCTTTCGGTGGTCGGCGGCTCAATGGGAGCCATGCAGGCGCTGGAGTGGGGCATCCACTATCCGGAGATGGTCCGTTCAATTGTTCCGATTGCCGGTACCGGCCGCACTTCGCCAATGGCGATCGCACTCAACGCATTGGCCCGCCAAGCGATCTACAACGACCCGCTCTGGAAAAAAGGCAACTACCGCCGTGAACATCCGCCGGCGGACGGGCTGGCGCTGGCGCGCGCCGTTGGCCATATTTCCTTTCTCTCCGACGCCTCGATGCAGCTTAAATTCGACCGCCGCTTTTCAATGCGCGACGGGATGTTCGACTTCTTCGGCAAGTTCGAAATTGAACGCTATCTCGACTACAACGGCAGCAGCTTTGTTGATCGTTTCGACACCAATTCCTTTCTCTATCTGGCCAAAGCTCTTGATCTGTACGATGTCGCCTGGAACTTCGACTCGCTCAGCGACGCCCTAAACCGGCTGGTCTGCCCGTCGCTCTGGTTCGCCTTCAGCTCTGACTGGCTCTACCCTCCACAGCAGACAGAAGAAGTTGTCGACGAACTGCAACGACTGAAGAAGCCGGTCGATTACCACCTGATTCAATCCGATTACGGCCACGATTCATTCCTGGTCGAGCCGGAAAAGTTCATCCCGATATTGAAAAGTTTTCTCGACGCTCAAGCCAAAGCACAGAACCTGTAATAACTGCCCATACAAGAAAAACGCAAAAAGGCGACGCACGCGCCGCCCTTAAATGTAAAAAAGGCTGATCCGATGCAGGATTCAGCCTTTTTTTTCGCCAAACAGGTCCAGTTGCTGAAACCTGAGTTCCTCCGACTTGAAGGGGCGCTGCTGAAAGCGCGGACATTCCAGCATCAGAATCGCTGCCGGCTGTTTGCACTTGCGTACGCAGCGGGCACAGAGTTTATTGATTGTTTGCTCTTTATTATCCACGGATACGTTCCTTTTCTGAAGGCGCAGTCTACTCCAGAGCCGTTGCCGCTGCAAGTAGCAGAACAGAAACCATTTGTATCTCTGCGGGCCAAGATGATAGATTATTAAGCTAATCTCGGAATTGCCTCAGCGACGGAAGCCTGCATGGATTCAACAACTCTGGATATCATCATACTCGGGTCAGGCACCAGCACGGGCATTCCGGTGGTTGGCTGCGACTGTTCCGTCTGCCGTTCGAGCGACCCACGCAATCAGCGCACCCGTTGCAGCGCCCTGCTCAGCCATGCCGGGCGCAACATCCTTATTGACACCTCGACCGACCTGCGCTGGCAGGCGCTGCGCGAGGATATTCGCCATGTCGATGCGGTCCTCTATACCCACAGCCACGCTGACCACCTGCACGGCATTGACGATCTGCGCGGCTTCAATCTGCGCTCGCAGGAGCCGATCCCGCTCTACGGTTCGACCCGTACCCTCGAACGGGTGCGCGACAACTTCAGTTATATTTTTGATGACATAGAAAATCCGGGCTATGTGCCGCGGCTGGCGCTGTTCCCCATTGAAACAACCTTCGCGCTGTTTGACCTGCTGATTACCCCGGTCCCGCTTTATCACGGCCGGATGCAGGCCTTCGGTTACCGCTGCGGCCCCTTCGCCTACCTGACCGACTGCAACGAGATCCCCGAAGCTTCGCTGGAACTGCTTCAGGGATTAGAGCTGCTGGTGCTCGACGGCCTGCGCTTTAAACCGCACACCACCCACTTCAACATCTCTCAGGCGGTGCAGATGGCCGAACGGATCGGGGCCAGACAGACCCTGCTGACCCACTTGAGTCACGAGGTCGATCACCCCCGTCACAACCCGCAACTGCCGGAAACCGTCGAGTTTGCCTACGACGGCCAACGCTTCTCTCTGCCCCTGCCGGCGCAGTCACTCAGATTGCGACGGAGCAGCGCGCCATGAACAACGAACTGCGCCTGCACGGGCTGCTCAGCAACGACATCGAATACTTTGCCACCGCCGCCGGCTGCCGCACGGCGCACCAGCATTTCTACCAGCTGGACGAGAACGAGCTGCGCCTGTTCTCGCCCGGTAACGAACTGGTCATCAGCGACAGCGGAATCTGCCAGGTCGGCAACGGCGGCATGTTTTGCGAATACATGTTCGGCGTCGAACAGCCGCTAGCCGACCTGACCAAACAGGGCATCCTCAACCGACTGATCCTGCTCGGCGTCGGCTACGACCAGTCAAACCGTTTGCTGCTCTCCGGCAACCAGCAGATCGAGCTGCGTTACGAGCAGATTTTTTTCGAGGGGCACGCGGTTTACAACCACTTCTTTTTCATCGACGGACTGCAGGCCAGCGACAAACGTCAACAACAGCAGCAGATCCTCTACAAGTTGGGAAAAACCCTGAAGCGGATGGGGCAGCTCAATCAACGCGATGACTCGAAATTGACCGCTGAACTGCTGGCCGAGCTGCCGAAAGAGTGCACCATCTACCTGCTGCGGCTGATCAACACCCGCAACCGCCGGTATCAGGAAGAATTTCAGCGCCTCTATTACCAGCATCGGGCCATCCCCGAGCAGGACTACCAGACCCTGCAGCAGTATGCCGACAAGATGGAGATCGACAGCTACCAGCAGGAGCGGATCCGCATCGATGTCATGTATCGGCACCGGGACAACTACCGAATCATCGACGAATACAAAAAGGTGCTGATCGACTGTCACCAGTCGGGCAGAATCAACCGTCAGCAGCACGCCCGCCTGACCCGACTGAAGACCCTCTCGGTACGCAATAAAATCCCGTCGGCGCTGTTTCACACCCTTGACGAGCGCCTGAAATCTGAACCGGACAACGCAGCCGACGAACCCAAATATATCGCCACCACCCGGCAGATCCTGCAGGGGATTTTCATCGGCGCTGAAGACCCTGAGTCAAGCATCGACAAGCAGGACGTCGTTCAACTGCTGCTAGCCAAGCGCCAGGCGTACCACAACCGCGACCACTCCTTCGAGCAGCTGCTGCTAGAGACTGGTAAACTCTGCGATGAGCAGATCCGTGATGGTGCGCCGCTGGCGCAACTGGAGAACTTCTCCGCCATTATCACCTTTTTCGATCGCTACGACAGCACCTCGACCAACATCAGTCAGCTGGCGTTCATGGAAAACTTCCGCCTGACCGAGAACCTGCTGCGTAGCCTGCTCGGTAACCAGCAGGTGTTCAACGACCTGGAAGCCGGCCTGTTCAACCGGCTGTTCTTTGATGAGATCTTTGCCAACAACTACCTCGGCCGCTACGGACGCCGCAAGCTCTCCTGCCTGCGCAGGGGACTGCAGGAGATCAGCACCGACCGCGCGACCCTGCAAGAGCTGAACTACCAGATCAAGGAACTCGACGCCGAAGAACGTCTCTACAATATGGTGCTGAAAAGCACCAAAGAAAGGATCCGCAACCGCTATTCACGCTATAACACCCAGTCCGAACAGCAGCAGCTGTTCGCCGAACTGAATGATGAGCTGCTGGTTCGCGGCATCATCAGCGACCGGCTGGAGCTAGGGATCTTCAACGCCGTCGTGCACGACATCAAAAAAGAGGCGATGTACATCCACAGCCTGCTGCCGGAGATCATCACCAGCCAGGACCGCGAGCTGCGCGAGGACTTTCTCTGCAACAGCGGCCTGGACCGCTTCTACATTGAAGAGCTGGAACGGGAATATTTCACCCTCAACCACATTGACCTGGATCAGCTGCAGCTGCTCAGAACCGGCAGCGGCGACTGATCAACACCGGGGGAATCCTTATGGCTGATGTTAACCGCAGGCAGATCCGCAACTTCGGCATCATCTCGCATATCGACGCCGGAAAGACCACGGTTTCCGAACGGATCCTCTTCTACACCGGCGAAATCCACAAGATGGGCGAAGTTCACGACGGCATGGCGGTCATGGACTGGATGGAGCAGGAGCAGCAGCGCGGCATCACCATCACCGCCACCGCCACCCATTGCCGCTGGCGCGACCACAGCTTCAACCTGATCGACACCCCCGGACACATCGATTTCACCATTGAAGTCGAACGCTCGTTGCGCGCCCTCGACGGCGCCGTCGCCATCTTCAGCGCCGTCGAAGGGGTCCAGCCGCAGAGCGAATCGGTCTGGCGGCAGGCCAACCGCTACCGGGTGCCACGCATCTGCCTGATCAACAAGATGGATCGGATCGGGGCGGATCACCGCGCCGTTTTGGCCGCCATGATTGAGAAACTGCAAGCCAGACCGGTACTGCTGCAGCTGCCGCTCGGCAACGAGGAAGCCTTCTGCGGCGTCATCGATCTGATCGAAGAGAAGGCGCTGCTGTTCAGCGAGGAGGATCAGGGGCAGACCCTGACCGAAGGCGAGATACCGGCCGAGCTGTTGCCCGAGGTGCAGCAGGCGCGCGAGCTGATTATTGAAGCGGCAGCCGATTTTGATGACAGTATTCTGAGCGATTTCCTTGAAGCCAGGCCGATCGCCGCCGAACGGCTTGTCCCGGCGCTGCGCAAAGGGGTGACCAGCTGCCGGATCACGCCGGTGCTGCTCGGCTCGGCGCTGCGCAATAAAGGAATCCAGCCGCTGCTCAACGCGATCTGCGACCTGCTGCCATCCCCTCTCGACATCCCGCTGATCGACGCCATCCGACTCGACACAGAAGAGAAGCAACCGCTGGAACCGGATCCGGCTGGAACGCTCTGCGCGCTGGCGTTTAAAGTTCTGGCCGATGACGGACGCAAACTGACCTACCTGCGACTTTATTCCGGCAGTCTGAAACCGGGCGACACGGTTTACAACAGCCGCACGCGCGGCGAAGAGAAGGTCGCCCGCATGTTCCGCATGCATTCACACAAGCGGGAACGGATCGACCGGGCCATCGCCGGTGACATCATCACCGCCACCGGCCTGAAAAATGTTCTGACCGGCGACACCATCAGCCTGCTGGCCACACCGCTGCAGCTGCCCGGCCTCGATTATCCCGAGCCGGTGGTCTCCCTGGCGGTGGAGGCAAAAACCGTCGATGACCGTGACAAACTGCAGCCGGCGCTGGAAAAACTGCAGTGGGAAGACCCGACCTTTCGGGTCAAGGAAGATCCAGAGACCGGCCAGACCCTGTTGACCGGGATGGGCGAACTGCATCTGGAGGTGATTGTCCAGCGGTTGCAGAGCGATTTTGGTGTCAGCACGCAGACCGGCCGCCCACAGGTGGTCTACCGCGAAACCATCGGCAAGACAGTCAAGCAGCACGAGCGCTTTGAACGGGAGATCGACGGCAAACTGCAACTGGGAGAAGTGACGCTGCAGATCACACCGAAAGAGAATCGCAGCGGGCTGAGCATCGAGATTGCGCCAGCGGCGCTGCAACAGTGGCCGCCGGAACAGACCGCGCAACTGCAGGAGAAGCTGGCCGCAGCGTGTCAGTCCGGACCGATTGCCGGCTACCCGCTGACTGATCTGCAACTGACCCTGCTCGACGCCCCATTCGAACCGGGCCGAACCACCGATCTCGGCGTTTCGGCGGCCATCAGCCGGGCGGCCTACCAAGCCCTGCGGATCGCCAAGCCGACCCTGCTGGAGCCGGTCATGACGCTGGAATTGACCGCCCCGGCCGATTTCACCGGGCGGGTCATGGGGAGTCTGCAGCAGAAACGCGGGCAGGTTGAGGGGGTCACAACACGACCGGGGCAGGATGTCATCCGCGCCCGGGTGCCGCTACTGGAAATGTTCGGCTACATGACCGAACTGCGCAGCGCCACCAAAGGCAAAGGAGGGTTCACGATGGAATTCTCCCACTTTGCCCAGGCACCGGTGGAAACCTTGAAAAAGTTCGGTATTTAAGAATTTAGCGTTCAGTTTTAAGAGATGTTCTTTTTTAGAACAAACCCGTCAACCTCGAACCCAAGCAAATCAAAGCGCACAGATCAGTAGTCTTTGAGCACCGCATGCCCCTGCGCCACCAGCATGTCGTTGACGTTGCGCCACTGCTGGTTCAGGGCATCGAACAACCAGATTTCGGCCAGATAGCGGCCGTATTTCCCCTGATCGTCCCGCAGGGTCTGAACCACAATCCGCTTGTCGAGAATCAGCCCACGCAGGTAATCGCGCGACGCCCGTCCCGCCTCCAGTTCGGCGCCGCGCATCTCAGGTGCGTTGATCCGGTGCAGTCGCAAGGTCTCGGTCATTTTCCAGACTCCGAAGCCAAGGTCGAGATTGACCTTACAGGTATCACCGTCGTAAACCGAAACCACATCGGCCCGGTAAAAATAACGCTTCTCTTCCATGCTTGCCTCCCGCTGTCGTTTCAGCTGTTAATGAAACAAGGATAGCGGATCAGACCAAATTTGCGAATCTTTACCGAGGGTTTAGGCAGCGCGATGATCGCGGCCGGTTTTGCGCAGGTAGTATTCGTAATCCCCTTCATAGGCGATCATTCTGCCGTGGTCGATCTCGAACACCCGGCCGACCAGCGAACGCAGAAAATGCCGGTCGTGACTGACCAGCAGCAGCGTGCCGGTGAAGTCCTGCAGCGCCGCCAGCAGCACCTCGCGCGACTGGATATCCAGGTGGTTGGTCGGCTCATCCAGAATCAGCAGATTGAGTGGTCGCCCCAGCAGGGTTGCCAGCACCAGCCGCGACTTCTCGCCGCCGGAGAGCTTGTCGACCCGTTTGTCAACATCGTCCCCCTGAAACAGGAAGGCCGCGCAGAGATTACGCAGAACGCCGATGGTCTGTAACGGCAGCGCGTCCTGCACCGTCTCGAAAACGGTCTTTTTCGGATCGAGCAGTTCCATCGAATGCTGACTGAAATAACCGGGATGGACATTGGCGCCGATCGTGACACTGCCGGCGGTCGGTTCGGTCTGCCCGGCCAGGGTTTTTAAAAAGGTCGATTTACCTGCGCCGTTGACCCCGACCACCGCGATCTTTTCGCCGCGCCGCACCATCCCTGAAATGCCCGAGAATACCGGCTTTTCACCGCCATCGTCCAGCGACCAGACCTTGGCCAAGCCATCGACCGCGATCACGTCATCACCGCTGCGCGGCGGTTCGACAAACGAGAACCTAACGACCTTCTGCTCCGGCGGCAGTTCGATCCGCTCAATCTTTTCCAGCTTTTTCACCCGCGACTGTACTTGCGCCGCATGCGAAGCGCGGGCGGCAAAGCGGGAGATAAACTCCTCTTCTTTGGCCAGCATCTCCTGCTGACGTCGGTGACTGGCCAGCAGTTGCTCGCGACGGATTTCCCGCTCGCGCAGGTAAAAATCATAATTGCCGCCATAGCTGGTGATGTTGCCCCCGCCGACCTCGACAATCCGGCCGACCAGTCGATTCATGAAGTCGCGGTCGTGACTGGTCATCACCAGCGCGCCCTTATATTCGTCGGCCAGCCAACTTTCCAGCCAGATGATCGATTCGACATCCAGGTGGTTGGTCGGTTCGTCAAGCAGCAGCACGTCTGGATTCAGCGTCAGAATCCTTGCCAGGGCGATGCGCATTTTCCAGCCACCGCTGAACGATTCGACTGGCCGAACATAGTCGTCCGGGCCGATGCCGAGCCCGGTCAAGACCGCCTGGGCGCGATTCTCCAGATCGTAACCACCGCGATGCTCAAACTCCTGCTGGACATCACCGTAACGCTCGAGCAGTGCGGTCATAACGCTATCATCCAGCGGTTCGCACATCTGTGCTTCCATCTGTTTGATCTGCTCCCCCAGCGCGACCGTCGCTTCTGACGCGGCAACAACTTCGTCCAGCGCGCTGCGCCCGGACATGTCGCCGACATCCTGTGAAAAGTAACCGATCACGGTTTTCTTGCTGCAGCTGATATCGCCGGAATCAACCGTCTCTTCCCCGGTGATCAGGCGAAAGATCGTCGACTTGCCGGCGCCGTTGGGGCCGACCAGCCCGGTGCGGCTGCCGGAAAGAATCTGGAAACTGGCATTTTTGAACAGCACCCGGTTGCCGTGCTGCTTGCTGATATCGGTCAGATGGATCATCTTGCTCCCTCGCATGAAAAAGTCACGCACTGTTAGCATCTTGCAAATCCGGGGGCAAGAAAAAAGGCAAGCGGTAAAAGACAAAAACAGCAGCCACCCGGTTAAAGGTGGCCGCTGTAAAACTGCCGACGGTTCAAGCTGTGAGTTTAACCCAACAGCAACATCCCCAGGGCGTAGCCGACCAGGCAGGCGGTGATCACGCCGATCAGGCCCGGCACCATGAAGCTGTGGTTGAAATACCACTTACCGATTCTGGTTGTCCCCGAAGTATCGAAGTTGACCGTCGCGATATCGGACGGATAGTTGGGGATGAAAAAGTACCCGTAACAGGATGGCATGATACCGATCAGCAGCGCCGGCGGCAGACCGAGTGCCAGACCGACCGGCAGCATCATCCGGCAGGTCGCGGCTTGGCTGTTGACCACCACCGAGACAATAAACATCGCCAGCGCGAAGGTCCAGGGGTAGGCGGTAACCATTTCGGTGATCCCGCCCTGAAAGCTGGGCAGGGCGAATTTGAAATAGGTGTCGCTCATCCAGGCGATACCGAAGATGGCGATCGCGGCCACCATCCCCGACTTGAAAACGACACCTTCAGGAACCTTGGAGGTTTTGGTCTTGGTCGCCAGCAGGATGATGCCACCGAAAGCCAGCATCATCATCTGGATGATGACCGCCATGCTGATCGGCTTGCTCCCTTCGCTCAGGGTCCGGATGCTCGGAACCATGGCGATCACAACAATCACGCCGAGCGCCAGCAGGAACAGCAACACGGCGTTACGCGCGGATTTGGGCAGCTTTTCATCCAGAGTGGTGGCGGTGGTTTCCTCGATCCGCTTTTTCCAGGTGGGATCCTGCAGACGCTGCTGATATTCCGGATCGTCGGCCAGTTCCAGTCCACGGCGCATGCTATAGAGCGACATCATCAGGGTGCCGATCAGGGTCGACGGGATGGTAACCGAGAGGATCGACAGCAGCGTGATGTCCGGCGCGATGTCCGTCATCTGCGACAGATAATAGACCACTGCGGCTGAAATCGGGCTGGCGGTAATCCCCAGTTGCGAGGCGACCGAAGCGGACGCCATCGGCCGTTCCGGGCGGATACCGTTTTTCAGGGCGACATCACCGATGATCGGCATGATCGAATAAACCGCGTGACCGGTACCGAGCATAAAGGTCATGGTATAGGTAACCAGCGGGCCCAGCATTGTCACCATTTTCGGCTTCGAGCGCAGAATCCGCTCGGCGACCTGCAGCATGTACTTGAGACCGCCAGCCGCTTCGAGAATCGCGGCGCAGGTGACCACCGCGAGAATGATCAGCATGACGGTGATCGGCGGGCTGGTCGGCGGCATTTTGAAGACGAACACTTCGATGGCCAGACCGATGCCGGACACCACGCCAAGACCGATGCCGCCGTAACGGCTACCCAGATAGAGCATTAACAGCAGAAAAAGAAACTGAATGTAGAGCATAGAGAGACTCCTTAAGAGATGAGGTTGACGTCGGTACGACGCAACGGAAACGACTTAAGGAGACTCTAATCAAGAGCTGACGGGCTGTATATATTATGAGGTTAAAAAGAATTTATTCTTTTCTGGTGATTTTGCTGATTGTGCTCACGGGGCAATCTGGAGGCAAAGCGGCTGAAAACGTGTCAATCATCAGCTGACCCGCAGGTAGCGCCTCTCAGGACGCCCGACCACGCCGTAGATCAGGTCGGCCTGCAGAAACCCTTCGCTGGCCAGAAACTCCAGATAACGACGCGCCGTTGAACGACTGATACCGACCTCTTTGCCGACCTCCTCGGCGTTGAGGCTGGTGCGCTGCCGGTCGGCAAACACCTGGCGCACCTTGGTCAGCGTCAGCGCGTCGATCCCCTTGGGAATGGCGCCGCTTGTCGACTCACTGGCCCGCTGAGCGTGCAGCAAACGGTCAACGTCCTTCTGCTCAAGCGCGCCGCCGGATTGCAGTTGCTGAAAGTACTCGTAAAACTTCTGCAGCGACTCCTGAAAGCGCGGAAAAAACACCGGCTTGATGATGTAATCGAACACCCCGCCGCGCAGCGCCTCCTGCAGTGAGGCCATCTCGCGCGCCGCGGTGATCAGAATCACATCGCAGGGCTGTTCGCTGCTACGGATCCGACGCAGCAGGTCCATGCCGTTCCCCTGCGGAAAGAACAGATCGAGCAGCACCAGATCGGGCTGCAGGATTTCGACCATTTCGGCGGCATCGGCAATACTGTTTGCCACCCCGACCACCTCGAACTGCGGCAACTTTTCGACAAAGCGCTGATGCAGTTCCGAAATCCGCATATCATCATCGACCACCAGCACTCTAATTTTAGGGATATCCATGCTGAACCTTCCTCAGGTTTTGGGGATAATCACAGTAAACAGGGCGCCGCCGAGTTCACCTTCACCGTAGGTAATCTGCCCGCCAATCCTGTCGACGGCACGCTGGACCAGCGCCAGCCCTGTCCCCCGGCCGCTGCCTGGCTTGGTGGTGACGCCGGGAACGAACAGGCTGTCGGTGACTTCGGCGGCAATGCCACCGCCCGAATCCTCAACCTCGATCAGCAGATCGGGACCAAGATCGGTCAGATACAGTTTAACCAGCCGCGCGCCACTGCTTTCGCGAACCGCGTCAAAGGCATTATCTAGCAGATTGCCGAGGATTGTCACCAAGGCTTCCCGCTCCAGCTGCGGCGGCAGGTCGACAAAGGAGTTCTGCTGATCAAATTCGAGCACAACTTTCAGCTCGCAGGCGCGATTGTATTTCCCCAGGATCACTCCGGCAACCACCGGGTCGGGGACCGTTTCCGCCAGCAGCCGGATCAGCTCCTGATAGCCGCTGGCTTCAGTAATCACCAGCTCCAGCGCTTCCTGATGGGCGCCGAGTTGAAGCAGGCCGGCGATGGTGTGCAGCTTGTTCGAATACTCGTGGGTCTGGGCGCGCAGCAGCTCGGAATAGCCCTGCACCTGGGTGAGTTCACGGGCCAGACGATCAAGTTCATCCTTGGGGCGGAAGCTGGCGACCAGACCGGCACCGGGCCGCTCAAGGGGCAGGATATTGACGATCATCGGCCGCCCCTGCAACAGCATTTCAGCATCCAGCAGCTTCTCGCCAGCGGCAAGCGCCTGAGTCAACTCAGGGCAAGGGCAGACCGTCGCCAGAGGCTGGCCGCGCAGCTCGGCAGCAAAGGCATCGCCGAGATAGTCGCGAGCGGCCGGATTGACAAAAGTCAGCAGGCCGCGGCCGTCCACCGCCAGAATCCCTTCGCGGATCGCGCCGATAATTGCGTTGCGCTCGTGAAACAAGGCGGCGATCTCATGCACCTCAAGCCCCATGATGGCCGCTTTCAACCCACGGGCGATCAGGCTGGCGCCGAACAGGCCGAACAGCAGGACGATCCCGACGTAGCTGAGAATTTCGAGCTGATTATCGCGAATCATCGCGTCGATATCGCGCAGCAGATAACCGACCGCGACGAAACCGATGATTCGCTGTTGTGGGTCGCGCAGCGGCACAATGCCGCGCAGCGAAGGCCCCAGGGTTCCCACCGCCTGCGAGACGTAGGATTTCCCCTCCCGCAGCGCGCCGTCCAGATCACCGCCGACAAAACTCTTGCCGATGTTCTCAGGATCGGGGTGGGAAAA
This sequence comes from Malonomonas sp., assembly GCA_036526255.1. Classification (GTDB taxonomy): domain Bacteria; phylum Desulfobacterota; class Desulfuromonadia; order Desulfuromonadales; family Geopsychrobacteraceae; genus Malonomonas. Next base: position 30,451 of record DATCYW010000030.1, read on the forward strand.
GCGGATTCCGCGCGTATCACCGACAACGACATACTCAGCACCGGTAGCCTGCCGGATCGCTTCGGCAATCGGCTGCACGACGCCGGCATCTGCTGCCAGCAGGCCATCGCGAACCTTTTGGTCGAGGGCGACGGTCTGCGCTACCGCCAGCGCCTTCTGGCCGATCTGCGTGCGCAGCAGCTGCTCTGCCGAATCAGAGAACAGGGCGCCGATCAGGCTGACCAGAAACATCAGCAGCACCGTCACCAACAGACTCAGCTTGGTCTGCAGGCGCCGCGGCAATAAACGGTCGATCAGTTGAAATATCGGCAAAACATGCCTCCCGTCAGCGGAGTGGAATCAATCCCAGAGACTAGCATAGTCCGTCGCCCACAGTGAAAATTGCGGCAGGCCGTATACACCTTCAGGCGCGTTCACTATCCGGCGGCAAGAGAGACGGGCACGCAGCTTTACCGCTTGCAGTAACGGTATTTTTACGTAACATGAATGGTTCATCCCAACCTGTTACCGAAAAATAAGGTGCCCTCAATGCGCTCAATCGCCCTAACGACAATCCTGCTCTGCTTCAGCAATATCTTCATGACCTTCGCCTGGTACGGGCACCTGAAAAACCTTTCCGCCAAGCCCTGGATTATTGCCGCCATGGTCAGCTGGGGGATTGCGTTGTTCGAGTATCTGCTGCAGGTTCCAGCCAACCGGATCGGCTATCAGGCCATGAATCTGGGTCAACTGAAAATCCTGCAGGAGGTCATCACCCTTGCCGTCTTCGTTCCCTTTTCGGTATTTTACATGAAAGAGGATTTACGGATGGACTACCTCTGGGCGGGGCTCTGCCTGCTCGGCGCGGTTTTTTTTATTTTTCGCGCCAAACTCTCCGGCTAAACACTCTACCGTTAATAAGGCTTTGTAGATAACAGCCACAAAGGACGCAAACCATGATCGAGATTCTGACCACCGGCGGCACCATCGACAAAATCTATTTTGACGCCAAAAGCAGCTTTCAGGTCGGGGAGTCACCCATCCTCGAACTGCTCAAGGAGGCGAATCTGACCATCGAGGTTAAAGTGACCGAGGTGTTACGCAAGGACAGTTTGGAGATGACTGATGACGACCGCGCGCTGATCAGACAGGCGGCCGAAGCAAGCGACTCGACACAGCTGGTCATCACCCACGGGACCGACACCATGTTGAAAACCGGCTGCGCACTGCTGGGGATTGCCGAAAAAACCATCGTTTTGACCGGCGCGATGCAACCGGCCCGCTTTCGCGCCACCGATGCCCTGTTCAACGTCGCCTCCGCGCTCACCGCCGTGCAGACGCTGCCACCGGGGGTTTACATCGCCATGAACGGGCGGATTTTCGACCCGCAGACCACCCGGAAGAACGTCGCCGAGAACCGCTTCGAACCGCTCAACTAGCCAACAGTTTTGTCGGTGGCCGTTTTGACAGCACCCAGCAGGCGACTATAGTATTTATTGGAGACAGTGTTGATTTTCCTCTGACCGGGAGGTGGTTTGTGCGCTGGAAAAGTGGCAGACGTAGCAGCAACGTAGAGGATCAACGCGGACGACGGATTTCGCGTGGCGCTAAAGGCGGCGGCATCGGCATCATGCTGCTGGCGCTGGTCGGCATGTACTTCGGCATCGACCCTTCGGTGGTGCTCAATGTCGGTAACCAGCTCGGCGGTGGGCAGACCACAACCGAAAGCAGCTACCAGCCTTCGGCGGCAGAGAACCAGCTGGCCGATTTCGTCGCCGTGGTGCTCGGCGACACCGAAGACACCTGGCGGGAAGAGTTCAGCCGCCGCGGGGCGAGCTACCGTGAACCAACCCTGGTGCTCTTTTCCGGTACGGTGCAGTCGGCCTGCGGTCATGCGCAAGCCGCCATGGGGCCGTTTTACTGTCCGGGCGATCAGAAGGTCTACATCGATTTAAGCTTCTACCACGACCTGAAAACAAAAATGAACGCACCGGGGGATTTTGCCCAAGCCTACGTCATCGCCCATGAAGTGGGGCATCATATCCAGAACCTGCTGGGGATCAGTGACACGGTCCACGCTGCCAAGCGACAGGTTTCTGAGAAAGAATACAACCAGCTGTCGGTACGGCTTGAACTGCAGGCGGATTGTCTGTCCGGGGTCTGGGCCAATCGCGCCAACCGGGCGAGGCAGGTGATCGAACCGGGTGATATTGACGAGGCGCTCAACGCCGCCAGCCAGATTGGCGATGACCGACTGCAGCAGCAATCACGCGGCTATGTCACCCCCGACTCCTTTACCCATGGATCTTCGCAACAGCGCGCCCGCTGGTTCCGGAAGGGCTACAGCGCCGGAGACATGGACAGCTGCAATACCTTTGAAGCTGCCAGCCTGTAACAACAAATTCTTCAGCTAAAAAAAACGGGGAGCCGATTTACGGCGCCCCGTTGTCATTTTCAGTCTTTTTTTAATTTACAGAATCTGACTGAGGAACAGCTTGGTCCGCTCATGCTGCGGATTGTCGAAGAAGTCGTGCGGGTTGTTCTGCTCGACGATCTGCCCTTCGTCCATGAACATCACCCGGTCGGCGACGCTTTTGGCGAACCCCATCTCATGGGTAACCACCAGCATGGTCATCCCCTCTTCGGCGAGATCGATCATGACGTCGAGCACCTCTTTGATCATCTCCGGATCGAGCGCCGAAGTCGGCTCGTCGAACAGCATGACCTTCGGGTTCATACAGAGGCTGCGGGCAATCGCCACCCGCTGCTGCTGACCACCGGAAAGCTGGCCGGGGAACTTTTTCGCCTGCTCGGCAATCTTCACCTTCTCCAGATAGCGCATCGCCGCCTCTTCCGCGTCTTTTTTTGCCGTCTTGCGCACCCAGATCGGCCCGAGCGTCAGGTTTTCGAGGATCGTCAGGTGCGGAAACAGGTTGAAGTGCTGAAACACCATGCCGACTTCGGCGCGGACCTTCTCAATATTCTTGATATCGTTGGTCAGTTCCGTGCCATCGACGATAATCCGCCCCTTCTGGTGCTCCTCAAGCCGGTTGATGCAGCGGATCAGGGTCGACTTTCCCGATCCGGACGGGCCACAGATCACGATTCGTTCGCCGTTCTGCACCTGCAGGCTGATATCTTTGAGCACGTGAAAATCGCCGTACCATTTGTGCATGTCGATCACTTCAATGATCGGATGCTCGGCTGACTCCTGCGGGCTATGCGACTGTTCACTCATAGTTCTTTCCATCTCTTCTGCGGCTAATGGCCGGTATGAAGGTCCTTTTCAAGTTTACGGCTGTAACTCGACATCAAATAGCAACAGATAAAGTAGAGTAACGCCAGGAACAGGTAAGCTTCACGGGAAAAGCCCATCCACTGCGGATTCGACAGGGTCACCTGGGTGGTTTTCAGTACATCGTAGAGGGCGATGATGACCACCAGCGAGGTGTCCTTGAAGGCCGAGATCAGAATCCCGACCGACGGCGGGATGACGATCTTCAGCGCCTGCGGCAAAATGATCAGCCGCATCGTCTTGCCGTAACCCAGACCCAGCGAATCGGCCGCCTCATACTGCCCGCGAGGGATCGCCTGCAGGCCGCCCCGCACCACTTCGGCGATATAGGCGGCGGTAAACAGAATGATCGCCGCCTGGGCGCGCAGCACCTTGTCGATGGTCACCCCTTCCGGGAGAAACAGCGGAAACATCACCGATGACATGAACAGCAGGCTGATCAATGGCACGCCGCGGATCAGCTCGATATAAACCACACAGAGCGACTTGATCGCGGGCAGCCGTGAACGCCGCCCCAGCGCCAGCAGCACGCCGAGCGGATAGGCGAAAACCATGCCGAACAACGACAGCATCAGCGTCAGCGGGAAACCGCTCCATTGCGCGGTTTCAACCACCGGCATACCGAAGACGCCGCCGTACATCAGCGTGGCCATGACGATCAGGCCCAGCGTCCAGTAAATGACCAGCGAGCGCTTCCAGTGCTTGCTGTCTTTCGAGTAAAAAACCAACGCAAACAGCAGCAGCATTGTCAGCAAGGGTCGCCACTGTTGCCCATCGGGAAAGAAACCGAAGAAAATAAAGCTGACGTTGGCCGGGATGATCGACCAGCAGGCACCCTCGATATCGCGACAGGCTTCAGCGCTGCTGAACCAGAGACTGTCTACAAAGGCCCAACGGACCAGCGGTACAAACAGCAGCCAGATGCCGTAAAGCGTCAACAACGTCAGCACCGAGTTAAACCAGGTGTTGAACAGGTTTTCACGCAACCAGCCGGTGACGCCAACAGTACGCCGCGGCGGCTTCATCTGCTCGATGGGGGGATTGGTCATCAGATCACTCATCGCATCACCTCTCCACCAGCGCCATTTTTTTGTTGTACCAGTTCATAAACACCGAAGTCGACAGGCTGAAGCACAGATAAACCACCATGATCAGTGCGACCCCCTCGATCGCCTGTCCGGTCTGATTGATCGTCGTGTTGGCGACCGAAACGAAATCGCTGTAGCCGATGGCGATGGCCAAGGAACTGTTTTTCGTCAAATTAAGCATCTGACTGGTCAACGGCGGAATAATCACCCGCAACGCCTGCGGCAAGATGACCAGCCGCAGTACTTGCCCGGGGCGCAGGCCGACCGCCTTTGCCGCTTCAACCTGGCCACGCGAAACCGATTGAATGCCGGCACGGACGATCTCAGCCACAAAGGCCGAGGTGTAGAGGACCAATCCCAATAACAGGGCGCTGAACTCCGGGCTGACCGTCATCCCGCCAGAAAAATTGAAACCCCTGAGCTCCGGCACATCCATCCCCAGCGGCGCTCCGGCAACCAGCCAGACTGCCATCGGCAGCAGCAGACTCAGCGCCATGCCGAGCCGATGCATCGGAAAAATCCGCCCGCTGCGATCCTGAATTTTATGCCCCTGACGCACCAGCAACCACCAGCCGACAATACCGACCAACAGCGCAATCAGCATGCTGCTGTGAACCGGATGCTCGGCCGGTATGCCGAAAATCAACCCGCGGTTACACAGAAATATACCGGGCAGCGGGTTGAGAGCCTGACGTGGCGCAGGAAAAGCTTCATAAAAGATCGAGTACCAGAAGAACAGTTGCAGCAGAATCGGGATATTCTGCATCACCTCGATAAACATCCCCGCCAGGCGTGACACCAGCCAGTTGTGCGAAAGACGCGAGATGCCAACAATAACTCCGAGCAGCAGGGTCAGCAGGATACCGATGAAAGAGACCTTCAGGGTGTTGAGCGCGCCGACAGTGAGCGCCCGCGAGTAGCTGTCGGCCGCCGAGTATTCGATCACCGGCTCGGCGATCTCGAAGCCGGCCTCGTTCTGCAGAAAACCGAAGCCGGTCGCTATCGATTGACGTTCCAGGTTGGCCTGGGTATTGGAAAACAGGACGTAGCCAACACTGAGGGCCGACAACAGCACCACGATCTGAAACAGCACCCCCCGTTTCGCGGGATCGCGCCAGAAAGGGACTGCCTGAGGCAGTTCGGCAGGAGTGGCGACAGTTAGTTTTTTCAAGTCAGAGTCTTTTCAGCAGGAGATTCCGATAAAAAAAGGGGGGCGTTTTTCCAAACCGCCCCCCCGCTTCGTGCCTAGCTGTTACTTGAAGGGCGGTGAATACATCAGGCCGCCGTTGGTCCACAGGGCATTGAGTCCGCGCTCAATACCAAGCGTGGTTTTGAGACCGACATTGCGCTCGAAAACCTCGCCATAGTTACCAACCTGCTTGATGATGTTGTAGGCCCATGCTTCATCCAGTCCAAGCGCCGCGCCGTTACCGGCGGTGACACCGAGAAAGCGCTGAATGACCGGATCAGTGCTCTTGAGCATCTCATCGACATTCTGCGAAGTGATCCCGAGTTCTTCGGCGTTGATCATCGCCAGCACCGAAAAATCGACAACATCGCGGAACTGGTCGTCACCGTGACGTACCGCTGGAGCCAGCGGCTCCTTTGAGATGATTTCCGGCAGGATGGCGTAATCAGCAGGATTCGGCGCCACGGCCCGGGTTCCCGCCAACTGCGAAGCGTCGGAGGTCAGCACGTCACAGCGGCCGGCGAAGAAGGTCTTAGCCAGTTCGGCGGTCGACTCGATGACAACCGGCTTCCAGGCCATCTTATTGGTACGGAAAAAATCGGCGGCGTTCTGCTCGGTGGTGGTGCCGGGCAAAACGCAGACGGTGGCGCCGTCAAGCTCTTTAGCACTCTTGACGCCGAGCTTTTTCGAAACCAGAAAACCCTGGCCATCGTAGTAGTTGACAGTGACAAAGTTGAGACCCAGCTGGGTTTCGCGGCTTAAGGTACGGGTTGCATTACGGGTCAGAATGTCGATTTCGCCCGACTGCAGAGCGGTGAAACGCTGCTGCGCCGTCAACGGCGTAAACTTGACCTTGTTGGCATCACCGAAGATCGCCGCAGCAACGGCGCGCGCGGTGTCGACATCAAGGCCTTTCCAGACGCCCTTTTCATCCGGCATACCAAAACCGAAAACCGAGCCATTAACCCCGGCCTGAACAAAACCTTTTTTCTGCACCGCATCCAGATCCTTGCCGGCAAAGGCCAGCCCGTTGCTGAGCAGGGCAATCGCCGCGACCAACGCCATCAGCTTTGCAAATCGCATGTTCTTTCCTCCTTAAAGGTTGGTGATTCCGAAAGGCACGACCTTTCGGCGAAAGGGAATCAGAAACAACCGTCCGCACCGGGATATTCCTGAATATAAACGTTAACTCAACTTTCTGCGGGCATGAAAATATTATTCGCCCGAGCTAAACAAAACACCGTTACATACATATACGGCAGCAGAGGAGAGCTGTCAATCGATCCACTGTATTTTCCGCGGCGAAATCAACAACCTGGATCAGATCAGCAAACAGGCGAAAAAAATGCCCCATTCCGGAAGGAGGTCCGAAATAGGGCAAGAGACGTGGGAGAGAGAGTTTCCACGCGCTAAAGATCATTTTTTGTTTTTCAGCGCCTCGGCCAGCAGCTCGATGGTGTGCTGGGCACGTACGCTGGAGCCCTGTTTTTCAAGGCCGCCACGGATCTGCAGCATGCAGCCGGGACAGTCCATCGCCACGCAGGTTGCGCCGCTGGCTGCAATATCGCCCAGCTTGTCGTTGAGAATCATCTTGGCGATATCCGGGTGACTGGTCAGCGAGTAGGAACCACCAAAACCGCAACAACGATCGGCATGGTCCATCTCAACCAGCTGGTGCCCCGAGCTTTCAATCAGCTGGCGCGGCTCCTTCCAGACTCCGGCGCCACGCTTGAGGTGACAGGAATCGTGGTAGGTGACCTTTTCGCTGCTCGCCAGTTGGCTGAAAACATCCGCCGCGCCAAGTTGATTGACAATGAAACCGGCCGCGTCGACGGTGATTGCAGCCAACTTCTCCGCCCTGCCCGCCCAGGCGGGATTGTCCTTGAGATGTTCGACAAAATCGCGCTGCAGCGCCATGGTGCAGGTCGGACAGGTGGTCAGCACGAAATCTGGATTGCCTTCGAGCATGGCGTCGATGTTCTGCTTGGCCAGCTCGACGGCGGTCTCTTTATCCCCCGAGTAAAGGGCCGGGACACCGCAGCAATTCTGCTTCTGCGGATAGTAGACTTCGACATCCAGCGCGTTCATCACCGTCACCAGGTCAAGCCCCAGCTCAGGATAGAGAAAATCGTTGGCGCAACCGCCATACAGGGCGACCCGGTAGCGCGGCTTTTCGACCCGCTGCGGTTTCTGCAGAATCAGGTCACGCAGCGGCTTGTCGGCCACCGCCGGCAGGGTGCGCCATTCGGTCAACGACGAGAAGAACAGCGGCAGATGGCGGATGGTCCGCTCGCCTTTGGTGACCGGCTTCTGCAACACGCTGGCGGCACGCAGCAGGCTGTGGAACAGCTTGCGGTTGCGCATCACCTTGCGGAACACCAGATTCTTGGCGGCGCCGATCCCCTCTTCATCACCGATGGTTTCGCGCAACGAGAGGATGATTTCTTCCAGGTCAATGTTGCTCGGGCAGATCGCCACACAGGAACGGCAGCCGATGCAGGCGCGAACGATCTCGGCGGCGTTATCGAGGCCGTGAAAAAAGGCCGTCAGAATAATGCCAATCGCGCCGATGTAGATGTGACCAAAGACATGCCCACCGACGGTCTGATAGACCGGGCAGACGTTAGCGCAGGCGCCGCAGCGGATGCAATTCAGCGCATCCTGACAATGAGGCGATTCGGCCAGGGTGCTGCGGCCATTATCGAGCAACACGATGTGCAACTCTTTGTCTTCGTCGCCACAGGGGACCGCGCCACGAATCCAGGTCACGTAAGAGGTCAGCAGCTGGCCGGTGGCGTTTTTCGGCAGCACCCGGATGACTTTCGCCGCGTCCTCCAGGGTTGGCACCAGCTTCTCGATCCCGACCAGCACCACGTGCACCTTCGGCAGCGTCGAAGCGAGCCGGGCGTTGCCTTCGTTGGTGACCAGGGCAATACCGCCGGTTTCAGCAACGGCAATGTTGGCGCCGGTAATGCCGATATCGGCATCCAGATAGCCTTGCCGCAACTGTTCACGCGCCACCTGCACTAGGTGGGCAATCTCGGCTGGCTCCTGCTGACCGGTGACCTTGCTGAACAGCGCAGCGACATCCTCTTTGAACATGTGTATGGCCGGCATCACCATGTGGCTGGGTCGTTGTCCGGCCAGTTGGATGATCCATTCGCCCAGATCGGTTTCCAACGCCTTCGTGCCGGCTTTTTCCAGCGCGACATTCAGATGGGTCTCTTCGCTGGCCATGCTCTTGCTTTTGACCGCCAGCTTGGCGCCCTTCTTTTTTGCCAGTTCGGCGATGTAACTGTTGGCGTCCTCGGCGGTTTTCGCCTGAAAGACGGTTGCCCCGGCAGCTTCGGCATTCTGGATAAACTGCTTCAGCAGCGCGGCGTGATTTACGCGCACACCGGTCTTCATTGTTGCTATTTCGCTGCGCAGCGCCTCAAAATCCAGGCCGGTAAAAGCTTTGCCGCGCGACACCATGTACGCGTCACCGAACTGATGGAGCGCCTTCTGCAACTTTGGCGTCGCAATCGCCTGATCGACACGGACTTTGTATTGTTGACTGCGTTGTTTATTCATAGCTTCTTCCCTTGCAGAGAAATCTCAGCATGATCGCTGCCAGAGCCTGCTCACATTTCCAGAAAATCGCTCGACCAATCATCCAGCAGCAGTATTGTCAACTGCTTGGGACCATGGACGCCGATGGTCAGAACCCGCTCGATATCCGCGGTGCGGCTCGGGCCGGTGATGTAGGCGATATAATTGCGCGGACTCTGCTGGTGCATGCGCCGCAACGGTTCGATCGCCGCCAATCCGTCGGCGACCACCTTGCTGCGATCGAGCAGTACGAAATGGTGGGTCGGCAGAGTGCTCGCCAGCCGCACGTCTTCAGCGGTGCTTTCCAACACCAGGCTGCCAGTATCGGCGATGGCGAAACAGGCGCTGGTCACGCCGACCACAGCATCCGCGGCCTGCACGCGATCAACCGGCAGCAGACTGACGCCGGCCTTTTTCAGCTGCTCGGCAAGCTGGGCGCGCTCACAACTGGCCGAAACCGGCAACAACACACCACCAGTAGCAGCCCGTTCAGCGATCAGGGCCACCGCCGCTGCCGGATTCTGGCAATCGATCAGAACGGCTCCAGCCGCTTCAGCGACTGCACTAAACTGCTTCAACAAATCCATAACTCCTCCACGATGGTAAGACCAATTTACCATAAAGATGGATAAACCAACTGTCAAGCCCAAAAAGTCTCTCTCAGAACACTGGTTCTGTTTTTAAGCGCAGGCCGCTGTGCGATCAGCTTAACGGTATCTGGTACTTGGTCATCTTTTTATAGAGGACGGTGCGGTGGATACCGAGAATCTTAGCCGCCCGCGCCTTGTTGTTGCCGCTGACCTCAAGCGCTTTGCGCAGCGCTTCGCGCTCCGCTTCGGCCAGCACCTCCTGCAAACCCCACTGGGTTGTTTTTGGATTGGGTGCCGGGGTCCGACTTAAATAGAACGGCAGATCACAGGCATCGATGCGATTTCCTTCGATGGTAAAAGCCGTCCGTTCGAGTACATTCTGCAACTCGCGGATATTGCCGGGCCAGTGAAAATTGGCCAGCACCATCTCGGCGGCTTCAGTCAACCGGTAATGCGAACCGGGGTGTTTTTCGGCAATTTTATCCAGCAGATGCCAGGCCAGCGGCACGATGTCACCGCGCCGCTCACGCAACGGCGGAACATTGAGCGAAATGACATTGAGCCGGTAGAACAGGTCTTCGCGAAACAGCTTCTGCTTGACCATCCCGGTAAAATCCTGATTGGTCGCGGCGATAATCCTGAAGTTACTCTTGATCAGTCGTGTGCCGCCGACCCGCTCGAAGACCTTGTCTTCAAGTACGCGCAGCAGCTTGGGTTGCAGGGCCAGCGGCATTTCACCGATCTCATCCAGAAACAGCGTGCCACCATCGGCCAGTTCCAGTTTGCCCGGCTTGCCGCCGCTGCTGGCGCCGGTGAAAGCGCCGCCGGCGTAACCGAACAGTTCTGACTCAAACAGATCCTTGGGGATAGCCGCGCAGTTGATGTGAATGGAAGGGAAACGCTGCCGCGGGCTGGCCTGGTGAATGGCCTGGGCGAACAGCTCCTTGCCGGTCCCCGACTCGCCGGTAATCAAGACCGGCAGGTTGGTGGCCGCCGCCTTGCGGGCCTCCTCCTTCAGCGCCAGCAGCGCCGGGCTGGAACCGAAAATACTGTCAAAATTGTAGCGGGTGGCGCGCAACGAGGTCAGCTCCTTTTCATAGTGCTGCAGCTTCGATTCGAGCATGCTCAAATTGCTCGCCAGCCGGCCGACATCGCTGATCTGCTTAAACATCAACTGTCCGAAAACCGCGACGACCTTGCCATCCTCAAAAATCGGGATGCGCTGCACCACCATGTCACGCCCCTTGGCGGTGAAGATCTGATTGACCTCGGCCTTGCCGGTTCTGGCGACGATGTGCATCCGGCTGTTCTCCAGAATCTCGGTGGCATGCTTGCCGATCGCGTCTTTGGCCTCGAGTCCGAGAAACTCGGCATAAGGGCGATTGAAATAGAGGATATAGCCTTCGGCATCGGTCACCAACGCGCCGTTCTCGATGTGATCAAAGATCAGGTCGGCCATCTTCAGGCGATTCCCCAGCCCCCGCAACTGCTCGGAGAGACCACGGGAAAGCTGGCTCGAGTCGGGGCTGAGGTCGGCATCAAAACTGTTCATGAATGGATTCGTCTCCTGGGGTGAAATTAAACCGATATTCTACCTGCTCCTAAGCCGAACCAATGCAAAACTGTAGCCGGATAACGACATGTATCCAGACTACGACACTTATTCCCCGACCGCAACAGTCGATAAAAAAACCTGCGAAACATTTCAACTTCCTGAATTAGAGGTACTATTTAAGGCTGAAGGCAATCCGACAGGCAATCTGAAAAGATGGTACGGGCCTTGCGACACAAATAACCAAACAACGTTATGGCCTTGCCATCACAGTGCAAAGGCATCACCTATCAGGAGGATAACGAAACATGAAAGCGATTCATTCCGATGCGGCAGCCGCCCTCGACGGGCTGCTCAGCGACAACATGACCGTAGCGGCCGGTGGCTTCGGCCTCTGCGGCATTCCTGAAAACCTGATCACCGCGCTGCGCGACAGCGGTGTAAAGGGGCTGACCGTCATCAGCAACAACGCCGGTATCGACAAGTTCGGCCTTGGGCTGCTACTGCAGACCCGCCAGATCAAAAAGATGATCTCGTCCTATGTCGGCGAGAACGCCACCTTCGAACGTCAGTTTCTCAACGGCGAGCTTGAACTCGAGTTGACCCCGCAGGGCACGCTGGCGGAAAAATTACGCGCCGGCGGCGCCGGGATCCCGGCCTTCTACACCCGCACCGGCTTCGGTACCGCCCTAGCCGAAAACAAAGAGACGCGTGAGTTTGACGGCAAAGGCTATGTCCTGGAAACCAGCCTGACCGCAGACCTGGCGATCATCAAGGCCTGGAAAGCCGACAAGGCCGGCAACCTGATCTTCCGCAAAACCGCTAACAACTTCAACACCGCCTGCGCCAAGGCCGGCCGGGTGACCGTAGCCGAAGTCGAGGAGATTGTCGAAACCGGCAGCCTCAATCCTGAACAGATCCATCTGCCCGGCATCTATGTCGACCGGATTCTGCTCGGCGCCAGCTTCGAAAAGCCGATCGAGCAGCGCACCCTGGCCGTCAGCGGTGACGGCGGCGGTTCGGTCAATCCGCAACGAGAATGGATGGCCAAGCGGATTGCCCGTGAGTTGCAGGATGGTGCCTACGTCAACCTCGGCATCGGCATGCCGACCCTGGTCGCGAACTACATCCCGAACGATGTTGAAATCACCCTGCAGTCTGAAAACGGCCTGCTCGGCATCGGACCCTTCCCGACTGAAGAAAATGTCGATGCCGACCTGATCAATGCCGGCAAGCAGACCATCACCACCATCCCCGGGGCGGCCTTCTTTGATTCTTCAGAATCCTTCGCCATGATCCGTGGCGGAAAAATCGATCTCTCGGTCCTCGGCGGCATGCAGGTCAGCCGCACCGGCGACCTCGCCAACTGGATGATCCCCGGCAAAATGATCAAGGGTCCCGGCGGCGGCATGGACCTGGTCTCCGGCGTGAAAAAAGTGGTGGTGATGATGGAGCACTGCGCCAAAGACGGCAGCCCAAAAATTCTCGACCAATGCGAACTGCCGATCACCGGCAAAGCGGTCGTCGACCTGCTGGTGACAGAAAAAGGGGTTTTTGAAATCGATGAAAGCGGCATGTCGCTGATCGAAATTTCGCCATTCAGCTCACTTGAAGAGTTACGCGCAACCACCGGCTGCACCTTCGCAACCCGGCTGTAACCGCTATAAGCATCATAACCATATGAGGAAAAGGAGCACAGCAACATGCCTGAACAACAGATTGCCCTGATCACCGGCGCGGCCAGCGGAATCGGCCTGGCGGCGGCCGAAGCCCTGGCCACTTCTGGTCGACTGGTGGTGTTGGCCGATGTGAACCGGGAAGCCGGCGAGGCTGCCGCAAAGCGGCTTGGCGGAATATACATTCAAGCCGACCTGAGTACCCGCGCCGGCTGCAAAGCGCTGACCGACAGCATACTCAGCAAATACGGCCGCTGCGACATCCTGATCAACAATGCCGGCATTCAGCATGTCGCGCCAATTGAGGATTTCCCAGAGGAGAAGTGGGATTTCATCATCGGCCTGATGCTGACCGCCCCATTTTTACTGACCAAATACCTCTGGGGGCCGATGAAAGAGCATAAGTGGGGGCGGGTGATCAACATTAACTCGGTGCACGGCCTGCGCGCCTCCGAATTCAAGGCGGCCTATGTCAGCGCGAAACATGGTGTGACCGGTCTGACCAAAACCGCTGCCCTCGAAGGTGGTCCGTACGGCATCACCGTCAACTCGATCTGCCCGGCTTATGTGCGTACGCCTCTGGTCGACGGCCAGATCGACGCGCAGGCGAAAACCCATGGCATCCCCCGCGATGAAGTGATCAGTAATATCATGCTGAAAAAGGCGGCGGTAAAGCGCCTGATCGAGCCTTCGGAAGTTGGCGATCTGGTTATCTACCTCTGTTCTGATTCGGCCAGCTGCATCACCGGAACCGCTTTGACCATCGACTGCGGCTGGACCGCGAATTAAATTTTCAGCTGTTAACCGCCACCTCCCTGGAAATGATGGCCCTGACGACAATGCAGTACAATCAAAGACAGCCCTGAGGAAGCTATCGCCATCAATGTATACCGAAAAAACGATGTTATATTTTCCCTTGACAACATGGACCAGTCCGCAATATGGTTTTCCATCAAATTGGTCTTACCATTACAGCCGCAACACTAATGACAGCAGCCATGGACGAACCACCTAACCTATGCAAGGAGGAACAGAATGAAAAAGTTCAGAATGTTCATCGGTCTGGCCCTGATCCTGACCCTGGCACTGGCACCAAACGCCTTTGCCGCAAAACGGGACAAGTTCGGTGCCGACAAACGTCACGAAGAGGTTAAAAAAGAACTGCGTACCATCAAGCCATCCAAGGAAGAGTTCAAGTGGAAGATGGTCATGCCATGGTCCAAAGGTCTGCTGTTTTATGACGTGGCCCAACACTTCGCCGACTCGGTAGCTCTTGCTTCGGGCGGCCGCCTTGAAATCAAACTCTTCTCGGCCGGCGAGCTGGTCGGCGCGATGGAGAGCTTCGATGCCGTCAGCAAGGGACAGGCTGATATCGGTCACGACTGGCCGGGCTACTGGAAAGGCAAGAACGAAGCTTTCGTCGCCTTTGCTTCGGTTCCGTTCGGTCTGGACGCTGAAGGCTACAATATCTGGCTGTACGAGCGTGGCGGACTAGAAATGATGCAGGAGCTCTACGGTCGCTACAACCTGTTCGCACTGCCGGGCGGCAACGTCGGCCAGGAACTGGGTCTGTTCTCCAACAAAAAAGCCTCCAAGATGTCGGATTTTGCCGGTATGCGCGTCAGAACTCCGGGCTGGTACATGGACATCATGACCAATCTGGGCGCCAGCGTGACCCCACTGCCGGGCGGCGAAGTCTATCTTGCTCTTGAGCGTGGCGTTATCGATGCCGCTGAATTCAGCACCCCCGCCATCAACTACCCGATGGGCTTTGATGAGATCACCAAGTATGTTATCCAGCCGGGCGTCCATCAGCCGTCCTGCCAGAGCGCCTTCTTCATCAACAAGGATTCCTACAACAAACTGCCTGCCGACCTGAAGTGGATCGTCGACATCGCCGCCAAAGAGACTCAGCTCTGGTCGACTGCCTGGGCAGAAAACCTCAATGCCGAAGCGGTCAAAATGTTCAAGCAGAAGGTCGAATTCGTCCGCATGGACGAAGATACCATCAATCAGTTTGCCAAGGCCTCTCACACTTACATCGAAGGGCTCAAAGCTAAACATCCTGACGTGAAAAAAGTCATGGATTCACAAGACCAGTTCAAGGCCGATTTTGCTGACTGGCGTGCCGAGCGCGGCGGTGTTGCTCCTTGGCCTTACGAGCAATTTGTCAAAGGTCAGCACATGCAATAGCAAAAAAACGTGCGGGGGCCTGCGGGCCCTCGCCTCTTTTAACCCCGAACCGCATAAGCAAACCATTACCGATTAAGAGGTTTATATGTCTAAGCTGGATGGCGCGATCGATATTTTCAACGAAAAATTTGGCTTCTATGCCTCTTATCTCGTCTTGCCACTGATTGTTGTGGTGGTCTGGGAAGTCTTTATGCGCTACGCGTTTAATGCACCGACATCCTGGGCCTTTGAATTGACCGTGTTCCTTTACGGTGTTCACTACTCATTCGCCCTGGCCTATGCCCACAAACACAATACCCACGTCGCAATTGATGTCTTTGAAGCGCGACTGGCTGAAAAACCACGGACCATCCTGCGTATTTTCACCAATGTAGTTCTGTTTATGCCAACGATCGGTCTGCTGACTTTCCACACCTGCGTCCTGGCCTTAAACTCATGGCAACAGTGGGAACATGCTTCCAGCTCCTGGGGTCCCGCTGTTTACCCGCTAAAAACGCTCATGGCGATCGGCTTCATCCTGTTATTACTGCAAGGGCTCGCCAAACTGATCCAAGATATCCGTTTCTTGAAAAAGAACCCTTAATACCTGCTTGAGCCTGGAGAAAAGATACCAATGAGCGTCGAAGTCCTCACCATACTCATGTTCGTGACCCTGATGGCCTCCATTGCCATGGGGCACCCTCTCGCGATAACCCTGGCCGCAGTGGCAACGCTGTTCGGTCTGATTGATAACGGCTTCAACCTCCCCGGCTTAATGGGCCTGTTTGCCAATAATGCCTGGGGGATTTTCCTCAACTACACCCTGGTTGCCATCCCGCTGTTTATTTTCATGGCCCAGATCCTCGATCGATCCAAGGTTTCCGAAGGCCTGTTCGATGCGTTGTATAACGTGCTCGGCGGGCTGCGCGGCGGCCTGGGGATGGCGGTCATCGTCGTCTCCACGGTGTTTGCAGCAACCACCGGCATCGTCGGTGCCTCAGTGGTCGCCATGGGCTTGATGGCCGGCCCGGCCCTGCTGCGGCGAGGTTACGATCGAGCGCTCTCGGCCGGCATCATTTGTTCCTCGGGAACCCTCGGCATTCTGATACCGCCGTCGATCATGCTGGTGGTCTATGGTGGCCTGACCGGTCAAAAGGAAACCTCGGTCGGCAACCTGTTTGCCGCCGCCATCATGCCGGGCCTGTTGCTGTCGGTCATGTACCTGCTTTACGTCGGCGTACGCTGTTATCTGAACCCCAAGCTCGGCCCGCCGATTCCGAAAGAGGATCGCACCGCAACCCCGATGGAAAAATTTTCCATGACGATGAAGAACTTCGTCCCGCCGTTCGGTTTGATTCTCACCGTTATGGGCACAATTCTGGCCGGAGTCGCGACACCGACAGAAGCTGCAGCTTTGGGTTGCGTCGGTGCGCTGGTTCTGGCACTGGTGAGTCGCAAACTGGACTGGAAAGTCATTACCGAAGCCTGTGTCTCAACCGCCCGCACCACGGCGATGATCATGGCGCTGTTTCTGGGCGGAAAATTCTTTTCGGTGGTCTTTCTCAGCATGGGTGGTGGCGACGTCGTCGCAGACACCCTACTGGGCATGGATGTCAACCGCTACGTAGTGTTCTTCATCATGATGACAGTAGTTTTTTTCATGGGAATGTTTATCGACTGGGCGGCAATCCTGCTGGTGGTGGTGCCGATTTTCACACCAATCGCCATGGACCTTGATTTCAATCCACTCTGGTTTGCCATGATGATCTGTATCAACCTTCAGACCTCTTTTTTGACACCCCCGTTCGGTTACTCGCTGTTCTACTTCAAAGGGGTCGCGCCGCCGGAATACACCATGGGCGACGTCTACCGGGGCATCCTCCCTTTTGTCATGATCCAGGTCATTGCGCTGGCATCGCTGGTCTTTTTTCCACAGATCATCACCTATCTGCCCGATGTGTTCTTCGGCCGCTGATCACGCATTAGGGGGAAAACTAAATGCTTCCAGAAATAAAGAAGATTCTCTATGCCACCGACTTCAGCTCCGGCTCAAGCCATGTCTTCCGCTACGCTCTCAGTCTGGCCAGTCGCTATCAGGCCCAGGTCAGCATCCTGCATGTGGTGGAACCTTTGAGCCCGTTTGCCCAGAGTCTGGTGGAACTGCATATCTCGCATCAAGCATCTGAGACCCAACATGCTGACAATCGCAAACAGCTGCTGAATAATCTCAAAGAGCGGCTCCATACCTTCTGCGAGAATGAGGCCTGCGTTGCCGAAGAAAACCTGGTTGCAGACATTCAGGTTCTTGAGGGGCTCCCCGCACCGACGATTATCAAACAGGCCACAGCCTGCCAGGCCGATTTGATCGTTATGGGGACCCATCAACATTCTGCCGTCGGCGAAGCCTTACTTGGTACCACTGCGCATAAGGTGTTGCACAGCTGTGCCCTGCCGACCTTACTGGTACGTATTCCTAAGTAGCACAACGGCACCATGAACAAGAATGTCAGAGGTTATTATGCTGGATAAAAACATACTTGAGACCTTGATCCAACAACTGGGAAAAGAGACGGTCGTTTCTGAGCCTGAAGACCTGTTGGTGCTTGGCTACGACTCTACCCCCGGCCTGTACGGCGCTCCCGATGTGGTCATCTACCCGACCAGCAGCGAGCAGGTTCAGCTGGCCATGCAGCTGGCCCGCGACCACAAGCTGCCGATCACCCCGCGCGGCAGCGGCACCGGACTGTCCGGCGGCAGTATCCCGGTCAACGGAGGCATGGTCATCTGCCTGAACAAGATGAACCGGATTCTGGAAATCGACGAGGAGAACCTGACCGCCACCTGCCAGGCCGGCGTGGTCACCCTCGATCTGTTCAATGCTGCCGCGGAAAAGGGACTGTTCTATCCGCCCGATCCCGGCTCACAGAAAATCTCCACCCTGGGTGGCAACGTCATGGAGGATGCCGGTGGCCTGCGCGGCCTCAAGTACGGCGTCACCCGCGATTATGTGATGGCAGTCAAGTGTGTCTTGCCGGATGGAACGCTGCTTTCCACCGGCGGCAAGAGCGTCAAGGATGTCGCCGGTTACGCCTTCAAGGACCTGCTGGTCGGCAGCGAAGGAACCCTGGCGATCATCACCGAGATCACCGTCAAGCTGATTCCGCCACCGCAGGACAAACGTACCATTCTGGCCTACTTCGATGAAATTCACATCGCCGGTGCGGCCGTTTCAAAGATCATCGCCGCCAAGGTCATCCCCTCGACCATGGAAATCATGGACAAGGCGACCATCAACTGCGTTGAAGATTACGTCAAGATCGGCCTGCCGCGCGATATGGCAGCGCTACTGCTGATCGAAGTGGACGGTCATCCGGCGATGGTTGCCGAAGAGGCTGAAGAGGTAGAGCGGATCCTTAAAGACGTCGGGGCAGCCAAGGTCCAGGTCGCCAAGGATGCCGAAGAGGCGGCCAGCCTGGCCGCCGCGCGACGCACCGCACTTTCGGCGCTGGCGCGGGTTTCGCCAACCACCTTGTTGGAAGACGCCACCGTGCCGCGTTCGATGCTGGCTGAAACCTTTGTCTTAATCGATAAATTGACCGCGAAATATCAGCTGACGGTCGGCACCTTCGGCCACGCCGGCGATGGCAACCTGCATCCGACGGTACTCTGCGACGAGCGCAACGAAGATGAGATGCAACGCGCCCACGCCTTCTACGATGAACTCTACGAGCAGGTGCTGGCCTGGGGCGGCACCGTCTCCGGCGAACACGGCATCGGTATCGCGAAAAAAGGCTACCTGGCCCGGCAGATCGGTCCTGGTGGCGTAGCGGTGATGAAACGGATCAAGCAGGCATTCGACCCCGATGGAATTCTCAATCCGGGCAAGATATTTGTCGACGATCAGGAGTGAGCTGATGGCTGACAAAGAAAAATTAGGTAACTTTACCGCCGAGGATGCGCCCGAATACGAAGATGTGCTGCAGTGCATGCGCTGCGGCTTCTGCCTGCCAACCTGCCCGACCTTCGCCCTGACCGGGCGTGAGCGTTCTAGTCCGCGCGGCCGGGTCGCTCTGGCACGTGCGATTGCCGAAGGCAAGCTGCCGTTCGGCCAGGCGATGAAAGAAGAAGCCTACTTCTGCCTCGACTGCCGCGCCTGCACCACCTCCTGCCCATCCGGCGTCAAGGCCGGTGAAGTGATGGAGGTCTGCCGCTCGCAGGTGCACCAGCAGCAGCCGCTGCCGAAATGGCAGGCCGGTTTCCGTAACTTCATCCTGCAGAAGATGCTCCCCGATCCGGATATGCTCGAAACCTCGATGCTGCCGGCGCGGCTCTATCAGAAGCTCGGCGTGCAGTGGCTTGTGCGTAACAGTCGTGTGCTGAAGTTGGGACCCAAGTGGATTGAAAAGGCTGAAGGGATGATGCCGGAAATGCATCAACCGCTGCGCCAGCAGTTGCCGGAGCTGGTTCCGGCCAGAGGCGAAAAGCGCGGCAGCGTCGCCTTCTTTCTCGGTTGCGTGATGACCTTGATGTACGCCGAAGTCTCGAAACAGACAGTGCGGGTGCTCAGCCACCAGGGGTTTGACGTGCTGACGCCGAAAGAGCAGAAATGCTGCGGCGCGCCGCACCTGACCGAAGGCGATCGTGAAACCACCCGCTCGCTGGCGACCCACAATCTCGACCTGTTTCTCGAGCTGGATGTTGATGCGATTGTCACCGACTGCGCCGGTTGCGGCAGCGCGCTGAAGGAATACGAAGAGATTCTCGCCGAGCGGCAGGATCACGCCAAGCTGGAACTGTTCCGCAGCAAGATCAAGGATGTCAGCGAGTTTTTGATCGAGGTCGGGCTGCGCACCGAAGATTTGCGACCGGTCCATAAATCGGTCACCTATCACGAGCCCTGCCACCTCTGCCACGCGCAGGGGATCAGTAAGCAGCCACGAGATCTGATCAAGGCCATTCCAGGTGTTGAGTATCGGGAGATGAAAGAGGCCAGCTGGTGCTGCGGTTCGGCAGCGACCTTCAGCCTGAAATTCACCGAGGAGAGCCAGCAGATCCTTGATCGCAAGCTGAACAATGTAAAGAACACCGAGGCCGACATTCTGGTCACCGCCAACCCCGGCTGCCACCTGCAACTGGCCTGGGGCCTGCGCGAGGCCGGGATGCCGCAACCGGTGCTGCACCTGATGGAACTGCTCGGACAGGCGACCCCCGAGGAATAGCTCTACAAGGTTACTGCCTGTCCCGATGCGATCCGAGACAGTCCGGGATACCCGGTTTTCCAGTTGACTGGAGAACCGGGTTTTTATTTTTACCCGCCCCCAACGTCAGAAATAACGCTGCAATCCCACTGGAATTGACTCCCACTCACTGAAACCGCGCTGCTCGACTGGCAGGAACTCGGCACGCTCCCCTTCCAGCCAGTTACGAACATAGCTTCTGGCCGCGGTCGGCCCGAGCAGAAATTCTTCGGACGCTGCACGCCGCACCACGCTGGCAGCCGGTCCCGGCTCCAGCGGAAGCGGCCAGTCACCTTTTTCCGGGTTACCCTGCTGTTTGAGCTGGACCTGATCGTAGGCAACCGACAGTCGCAAGCGGTGCCAGCGGACCTGCGACAGCAGCCGGGGCGCGATCTGCAGTTGTGAGGATGCGGACGACCAGTTCCAGAAATCGGATGACAACCCGGCCTGCAGCCAGAGACCGATCTGCTTCTGAAGCTGCTCCGGCTCGCCACAGAGGGCAACCCTGCGCAGGTAGCCTGCTTCGGTGACCGTTTCGAGCGGACGCATATCCAGTTGCGCGGCGCGCCTGCGGGCGGCGGCCTGCTGGTGACGGTGTTTGAAGACAAAGGAGCAGTAGTTGACCGGCAGATTCAACCTGGTGCGCGCGACAAAACCAAGAATCTCAAGCGCAGCCAGCTCCGAATCGAGCACAGTGATCTTTTCGCCATGGAGAAAGGTATAGTTCCGCTCGGTCAGGTGCCGGAAATTGTGCCGGGTCAAGCGCAGCTGATGCAGATTCAGATGAGAAACACCGAGCGCCGGCAGCGTCGGCAAAACCTGCTGCAGGATGTTCACCGATTCCGGCACTGCCGGAATCTCGACGCTGATCACCTTAATCAGCCCAGTCGCGGCAGCAATCTTTTTGCAGTGATAATCGGTCGCGCCGATGTCAAAACGAATTTCATCCAGCCCCGCTGCCGCCAGCTGCGCGGCGATCTCGCGGGTTAACAGGATACCATTGGTGTACATCCAGAGGTGGCCTTCCGGCCCCAACGCAGTCCTTGCCGCCCGCAGAAACGCCAGCGTCCGGTTCAGCGTCAAAAGCGGCTCGCCGCCGCTGATGCTGGCCCCGCTGAAACCGAGTCGTTGCAGATAGGCGGCGTAGGCTGCGGGATGTCGGAACAACAGATTATTGGTCGCCGGAACTTCGCTGCGATCCTGCGGCGTCGGGCAGTAAAAGCAACTGGCATTGCAGTGCGCATTAATAAACAGGCAGGACCAGGCTCCGGCGACGCATTGTTGGCAGCCGGGCGAGAGCTGGCCGATGTGCGGCTTGGTGCCTCCTGCTGCCCAGTGCAACTGACCGGCAAGCGCGTCGAGCAACACCTGCCGGCGCCGCTCGGCCGAGAGCCGCCGCAGCCGGCCGGGAAATTTGAGCGCGCGATAGTGAAGGCCAAATTCATCCTCGTTGGCCGCTATCATTCGGCGGGGTAAACCACGTTGCTTCATCATCGCTAAACCTCTGCTCCCAAAAAGAAATCCTGCTGTGCCGTCAGCGTTTCAACCCAAACCGGTCGCCTGTTTTTTTTCGCTATTAAGCGCGAAATAGCAATTTTAGCAATCAGGAATTTGTCTCAGCGCGACTTTTCTTCTCAGTCGACTGCCCGAATTCTGGGTTGCAATTTTTAACGGGCAAGGAGTATTAGTAGCCTTCGCACCAGCCCCTCATGCAAGGATTCTGTATGTCAGCAATGGTTACCCTGTTCATCAACGTTTTTCTGAAGATATTTATCATCTTCACCCCGTTCTTCGTGGTTTCGGCGTTTCTCTCCCTGACCAAGGACGATTCTCAGGCCGAGCGCCAGCGGATCGCGATCAAGATCACCACCGCAGTCGGCCTGACCTGCTTCGCGCTGTTTCTGTTCGGCACCTATATCTTTGCTCTGTTCGGCATCACGCTCGACGCCTTCCGGATCGGTGCGGGCGCCGTACTGTTTCTCTCGGCGGTGGCGATGATTCAGGGCAAGGCGGCCGTCAGCCCACAAAACTTTAAAGAAGATGTTGCCGTCGTACCGCTGGCGATCCCGATTACCGTCGGCCCCGGCACCATCGGCGCACTGCTGGTCATGGGCGCCGGGCTGAAGACGGCCCCGGAGAAGGTCACCGCCAGCCTGGCGCTGCTCTGTGCGGTCATTTCATTAGGGGGATTGCTGTTTGCCGCCGGCCGCTTTGAACGCGTCCTCGGCCAGCAGGGGTTGACCATCCTGACCAAATTGACCGGCCTCTTCGTCTCGGCGATTGCGGCGCAGATCTTCTTTACCGGGCTGAAAAACTTCCTCAGTTAATCAGCAGGAACTGAAGCGGAGAGTTAGTTCGGCAGGATGAAATGGGGGCCGTCGACCGGCCGACAGGAAAGCATATTGAAAGTGTTCTCAGCGGTTTCAGGCGCTCCGTACAAATAACCCTGCACTTCGCTGCAACCAAGGTTGAGCAGGTAATCGAGCTGCAGCTGTGTTTCCACCCCTTCGGCGACCATGTGCAGCTTGAGCCCCTTGGCCATCATGGCGATGGCGTCAACCACGCAGGTCAGCTTCTGATCGGCGGCGATATCACGGACGAAGGAGCGGTCGATCTTCAGGGTGTTGACCGGGAAATTCTGCAGATAGCCCAAAGAAGAGTAGCCGCGGCCGAAATCATCGATCGCCACCGACACCCCGTACTCGCGGAGCGCGTGCAGTTTTTTGACAATGACGCCGTTGCCCGACATCAGCCCCTGCTCGGCAATTTCGACCTCGAAAATATCGCCGCTTAGATCGAACTCCTGCAGGGTCCCGATAAATTTGTCGACGAAGTTCTCCGCCTGAAACTGGACCGGCGAGAGATTGATCGAAATTTTCAGCTTGGGGATCCCCTTCGCCTGCCAGCGGACAATCTCTTCGCAGGTGGTACGCAGCACCCAATCACCGATCGGCACGATCAGTTTTGACTCTTCGGCGATAGAGATAAAGTCGCTGGGGAAGACCAGCCCCCGCTCTGGATGCCGCCAGCGCACCAGTGCTTCCATACCGATGATCATGTGGCTTAAAGGATCGACTTTCGGTTGAAAGAAGACCTCGAACTGCTGCTTTTCAAGGGCCAGATACAGGTCTCGTTCGACCAGCAGATAATTGGAATTACTGCCGCTCATGGCGTCGCTGTAGAAGCAGTAGCCGTCCTTACCGCTCGCCTTGACGTGGTACATGGCGATGTCGGCGCTCTGCAGCAGCGCCTCCTTGGTCTCACCGGCCAGCGGGTAGAGGGCGGCGCCGATACTCAGGCTGAGGTTGACCTCATGCTTGTTGATCAAGAACGGTCGCCGCACCGCATCGAGGATTTTTTCCGCCACCGCGGCGACACTCTCCTTACCGGAGATGTTCGGCAGCAGTAGCGAGAACTCGTCACCGCCGAACCGGCAGAGGGTATCTTCGGCCCGCAGACAGCGCAGAATCCGCTCTGAAACCTGCTGCAGCGCCCGATCACCCATGGCATGGCCAAGCTTGTCGTTGATCTGCTTGAAGTGATCCAGGTCCAGAAACAGCAGGGCAAACTGCTGCTGATTGCGCCGGGCGTGGGCAAAGGCCTGGTTGATCCGGTCGTCAAACAGAACCCGGTTCGGCAAACGGGTCAGCAGGTCGTGATAGGCCTGATAGCTGATCTGTGCTTCGCTGTGTTTGCGGGCGGTAATGTCGCGGGCGCAACCGAAGGTGCCGAGAAAATTACGCGGACTATCTTTCCGGTCATCGTACATACCGAAGGCGTTCAGCTCAACGATCAGCTCGTGGTTGTCGAGACAGCGCACCCGGTCGCTCTCACGGTTGACCTGCAGACGGATCTCGATGTGCTGCTCCTCGCGCGCAGCAGCGCGTTGCTCACTGAAGTAGCTATGGATTTCGTCGGCGTTGTGCGGATGGATGATGGTGGAAAAGTGCTTTCCGAGCAGCTCGTTGCGCTTGTAATCGAGCAGCTCTTCGACCGTATCGTTGACGTAAGTAAAGACCCCCTGCGCATCGAGCATATAGATGAAATCGGGGGAACGGTTGACCATGAAGCGGTGCATCCGCTCCGACTCCTTGAGACTCAACTCAGTCTGCTGCAGAGCGCGGGACTGCCAGTGGTATTCGAGACAGTTGCGGACGCTGGTCAACAGCTCTTCGGCACCGTAAGGCTTGCGGACAAAATCGTAGGCGCCGTTGCGCAGCGCATCCTTGACCGCCGAAAAGGAGGACTCGCCGCTGATGACGATCACTTCACAGGGCAACGCCTGACCATTGATAAAGCTCTGCACCGCGCGGCCATCGATGACCGGCATCTGCAGATCGAGCAGCACCAGACTGAACGACTGCTGTTGCAGCTTGTCGATCGCCTCGGCGCCGCCGGTGGCCTGCTCGACCTCATAGCCGTTCACCCGCAGCAGTGCCTGCAGGCTTTGCAACATCGCCCGCTGGTCATCAACGATCAGAATGCGTGATCGTTCTCTGCTATCGGGAACCTTAATCCCGTCGGCTGGTCTGGCTTGCACGATTCCCCCCTGCTTTATTCCGTATCCGACCCGACATCCCCTGCCGGGATGCGCAGACTGAAGCCTGCACCCGCCCCCGGGACATTCTGATAGCTGATCTGGCCACCCAGATCAGTTATCATGCTCTTCACAATGCTCAGGCCGACTCCGGCATGCCCCGGCCCCTTGGTGCTGACGATCGGCCGGAACAGCTTCTGCTGCACCAATGCGTCGATCCCCGGGCCGTCATCCTGAACGTCAATTTCGACATAGCGCTTGCCATCGGAGCAATAAATGTCGCGCGACAGCAGAGAAATCCGGCCGGCCGAACCTATGGCTTCAGCAGCGTTTTTGATCAGATTGACCAGAATCTGCTTGATCAGCAGCGCATTGGTCTGAACCTTGCGCAAATTTTCCTGCAGCATCAGCTCAAGCTTGATGTTGCGCGGCTCAAGTTCGCAGGGCGCGAGTGATTCAAGCACTTCATGGATCAACTCGTTCAGGCAGATTGCGCTGCCTGGAAACGCCGGCATTTCCTGCTGGTTAAGATAGTAATTGAGGATGCCGTCGATCCGCCGGACCTCTTTTTTGATCGAATCAGCCAACTCACGATTGTCGGTGTCCGCCAGCACATGATGGAGAACTTCAGCGTAGTTACCGATGATCGTCAGCGGGTTGCCGACCTCATGACTGACCCTGCGCAACAGACCGACCCCTTCGCCGAAGAGGTCGTTGCCATTCAAGCTGAGCTGCGCCAGCGATTCACAGATCACCTTGGCGATCATCTGCAGGCGTAGCGCCTGCAGCGGTACCAGTTCGGCCTCAGTAGTAAAGCCGAGCACAAAAACACCGA
The DNA here is from genome assembly GCA_036526255.1 of Malonomonas sp. GTDB lineage: Bacteria > Desulfobacterota > Desulfuromonadia > Desulfuromonadales > Geopsychrobacteraceae > Malonomonas. Next base: position 56,192 of record DATCYW010000030.1, read on the forward strand.
GCAGCCGCTCATCAACCCGAAACGGCTGGCAGAAAAATTCAGCACTGCGGCAGAGTCGCTGCAGCATCTGATCGGCAATCGAGAGCGGCAACTGCGCCTGCAGGGTATGCAGCGGCTCCCCCTTGAGCAGCGCCTGGGCGGCCAGCCCGGCCGTGCCATCCAGCGGAATGCTGAGTTCACCGATCAAATGGGCCTGCCCCTGGGCGGCAACACCAACCAGCTGCTTGCCACGCTGATCGGCCGACAGAAAGATAGCCTCAGGAGCGGCGCTGGCCTCCAGATACAGATTGCGCGCCGCACTGACCAGCTCTTCCAGACTGTTACTGCCACTGAGCCGCGCCCGCACCCCTTCCTGATCAGCCAGAGTAAAAACCAGTTCGTTCAGGGCGTTCAACTGTGCAGAAAATTCCCGTAGCAGCAGCTCAGAATCGTCCAGAGCCGGCTGGCTGGATTGATAAAGATCGCGCGCCCAATCAAACAGGTAGGCCATTTCGCTGCCGCGGAAGCTGAACAGCCGTTTCGCTAATTCTGTCGTTGTTTCACTGAGTTTCTGCGGCTCGCGGCTGAACTGAAAAGCCAGCCGGGTGATTTTCAGCAGCGGGCTGCTGCGCTCGATCTGCTGCGCATCGACGTGCAGAAAACGCACAGCGTCGACCAGAAAGGAATCGAACTGCCAGCTGCCGACCAGCTCTTCGAGGAGCTGCAAATGATCGGTGCCGTACATTTCATCTTCGCGGCGGCGCAGACCGGCACTGCTGAGCGGCTCGGCCGCCAGCTCGACGTAGTCACTGCGGTGACTGGCGAACAGCAGATGATTCCCCAGCGGCAGCAGGGTACCAGCCAGGTGCGCTTCCTCGACGTGCGGATAATTGACCGTTGGTGCGATACATTGCGCCGACTGTCCGGCAACCCGCGACAGATACCAGAGCTGGCTGAGAAAACGCAGTTCAGCGGTCGAAAAATCGGCGCAAATCAGCTGCCTGGCTGCCTGCAGCACCAGACCGCATAGAACCGGCAAACCAACCGCCTGAATTGACGAACTGATCGGCTCGCTGGCAACAATGTGCTTCGGCGAAGTTTTCTGCGCAGCCTGAATAAGCCGTGCCGACAGGGGCGCATCCTGCAGAATAATTTCTGCCAGGACCTGCGGTTCGCTCCCCTCCAGACAGGCTTTCAGCAAGGGTACCAACACTTGCGGCGAACTAAAAAGTTCAGCCATACCCCCCTCTGTGCAATGCATCTCAGTCAAGGTCATAGATGATGAATTCTATTCTTTCCCGGCAAATCAACGCTCACGGGTTGGCACAATCAAAACAGCCGTCGAAGTTCGGCAGCCTAAAAAAATCCACCTTGCATTATCACCCGAAAGAAAGAATCAGGCAAGCCACAAATAGATAATTCTACTTAACTTTCAGACACTTAGACTTAGACAGCAACCGCCCGATACATTAATGAACCTTTGCCAACGACATGAAACGTTCCCCCCTCGATATACCTCATTCAACCCCAGCAACCTACTGAAAATTAATAGCTCAACTTCCATCTCGATCATTAGCGCCGCCTTCGCCCCCTGGATATAAACAGTAAAAACGCCACAAAATTAAGGTCAAATTAAAACCTTGTTCAAGACACAGCTGCCGACCAAGAGCACCCCTGCAATGAAACACCTGCGGTCACAGGCGACAAATCCGAAACAGCGGAAAGCTTTGACAGCAGCAAGCGACCATCAATATACTCCCTTGAGTAAAAAAACGACTTACACAATGAGGTACAGATGAACAACGCCGCCATCCGTCAGCTAGAGGCCCATATCCGGCAGTTTGATCGCTTCGGCAAAGAGAACCTTGAAGAGATCCTGCACACCCTGATCGAAAGCGTTCAGGCGCTCGACAACGGGGGCTTCTGCCGGATCTACCTTGAAGACCTGACCAAGGGCGCCCTGACCTGCGTCGCCGCAGCAGGTGGGGAAGTCGGCCAGGTGCGGGAAAAATCCTTTCCGATCAACAGTGACAGCTTTCTGGTTTCGCAGGTCTACCAGCAGCTGAAAGAGCTGGCCATTGATGACCTGACCAAGCATCCGGCCGACCTGCCGGCCAGCTCCGGCAGCCGGGCCGGCGCCAGCTACCTGTTGCCGCTCAGCCACCTCGGACGACCGATCGGCGTGCTCTGCCTGGACCGCAGCCGGCCGGGGAAATTTCCGCAGGAAAACCGCTTGCGCCAGTTACGCCATCTACTCATGGCGGTTGCGCCGATCCTGAACCGGGCGCGAAAATACCACCAGCAGCTGCTGCTGGCCAGACGGGTCGACGAAGCCAAAAAGCGCGAAGCGGCGCTGTTCATGGTGGAATCGGCCGCCCACCTGATCGACCAGGTTGCGCTGGCTTCAGTGCTGATCCCTATTCCGACTGAGATCGAAGGCGAACGCAGGCTGCAGATTCTCGCCTCTTACTCGAAAGAGCCCGAAGCCGGAAAACTTTACGAAGAAGAGCGGCTGATCAACCTGACCCCGGGAGAATCACTGCTGGCCCGCTTTATCAACCGCTCCGGGGTGATCGCTGACGACAGCCTGCTGAGCCCGCTCTACATTCCGGTGCTGGCCAACGAAACGCTGCAGAAACGTTTTCTGACCGAAGAGCTGGGGCTCAAGTCGCTCTACATGGTGCCACGCTTCGACGCACGCACCCGACGGGTGATCTGCCTGGTCAACTACTACACCAAAGAACACTACCAGTTCAGCCCCTTCGAGCGCGGCCTGCTGGAAGCGCACGCCGAAATGGCGCAACGGGTGGTACAGGAGATCGGCGACGAACACCTCGAAATCCAGGTCCTCTCTGAGATCGGTGACCTGCTGCAGCAATCCGGTGACGGGCTGCAGCCCTTTCTGCACCGGGTGCTCTCCAAGGCGACGCAGCTGATCGGCGCCGATACCGGCAGCATCGCGCTGGTGCGCGAGCAGGCCGGAGCACGCTGGCTGGTGGTGGAGGATGCGCAGGGCGGGCTGGTCGGTGCCAAGAGTAAAGACTGGATGAAGAAAAACATCCCGCCGATCCGCATCGGCGGCAAGGAGCTGCCCGAAGCACAGCGCAGCCTGACCGGCCTGGCCGCCACCACCGGCCAACCGGCGATCCTTGCCGACACCCTGGCGGAGGCGGGCAAAGAATTCTACCTGCAGGTGACCGAGGCGATCCGTTGCGAGATCGCCGTGCCGGTCATTTATGAAGAGAAGGTGCTGGCGGTGATCTGTCTCGACAGCCTGCGGCCCCACTATTTTACCGGCGAGCATCGCCGCATCCTGCTGATTATTGAGCGGATGATCGGCCACCACCTATTCATCCTGCAGAAGATCGAACAGCTGACCAGCGAGATCGACCGACTGCGGCAGGATGTCGATTACAAAGACCCGAGCATCTCCTCCTACCGGCTCGGCAACATCATCGGTAACTCGGCAAAGACCCAGGAGACGATCAAAACGATTCAGCGAATCACCCCGCCGCTCTGCCAACGGATCGCCCGCTGGAAAAAGCCGAGCGGCCCGGAGCTGAGTGAGCCGCTCGGCCTGCCGTCAATCCTGATTACCGGTGAAACCGGCGCCGGCAAGGAGTTTCTGTTTAACAACCTGTTCACCCAGCTTAATCACATCTACCGCGAGCTGCTACCGGGACAGGGCACCCTGCCACTGAAAAAGACCAACATTGCCGCCTACAGTGGCGAATTGACCTATTCGGAGCTGTTCGGCCACAAGCGGGGCGCCTTTACCGGTGCCCACACCGACCGGCGCGGCATTCTCGAAGAGGCTGATGGCGGGGTGGTGTTTCTCGATGAAATTGGCGACGCCGATCCCAAGACCCAGGTCCAGCTGCTGCGTTTTCTCGACAGCGGTGAATTCGTCCGCCTGGGGGAGAATATCACCCGCCATTCGCAGGCGCTGCTGGTCGCCGGTACCAACCGCGACCTTAGGCAGCTGATCGCCGAAGGCAAATTCCGCGAAGACCTCTACCACCGGCTTTCGGAGCTGATCATCGAAGTCCCCTCTCTCAACCAGCGCCGGGAGGACATCCCTGACCTGGCGGTGCACTTTCTCGGCCGACTGTTTCAAGCCTACCGGCTGCCGGAACAGACCGCTGAGGATGCGCCATCTCTCAGCCCGGAGGCCAAAGAACTGCTGTCACAGCATCACTACACCGGCAATGTGCGCGAACTGCGCAGCGTTCTGTTACGGGCGATGCTGTTTCGCAGCGGCAAGCTGATCCAGCATAAAGAGATCAAGCAGGCCCTGCAGCCGCACGGCGGGCTGATCGGCACTGAACGTAAAGACTCACTGGAGAAACAGCTGGTCGAAGAGGTGCTGCAGAAGATCAATTCAGGGGAGAGCGACTTCTGGCAGGCGCTTTACCACCCCTATTCAGAAAAAAGGATAACCCGTGAAGGGGTGCTGCAGGTGATCGAGGAAGCCCGCCGCCAGGGTGCGATGAGCATGCCGAAACTGGCCCGCGCCCTGAAAGCCTGCGACCCCGCCGACAGCTCGGCAGAAGGGCGCAAGAGCTTCTACCGCTTTAAGAATTTTCTCTACAAAACCATCCGCGTCAGCTAGCGACCATAAAAAAACCGGGGAAGAGCGCAATGCTCCTCCCCGGTATTTACTCAACCTCCCAGATCCGCCCTGGTCGGCGGCTGATAATCCGAATACTTCTCGCGCCGCCAGCGAAATGGCGAATCGACGATGCTGCCGGCCTGTTCGATCTGGTAGAGGGCGCGGAACGCCTCCAGCAGCACGGCGCGCTGTTGCGGCCGGTTATGCGGCTCGCCGAGCGGGTGCCCGAACGGCCAGCGTAAAAACAGGGTTCGCGGCGGCCGCACCTTCTCAGAATATTCCCGGACAATCGAAATCCCGATGGTCGGAATCCCGGCCCGCTCTATCTCTCGCTGTATCAATCCCACGGATTGATTGCAGATGCCTCAGGCGGGGGTCAACAGAACCAGATCGACCCGGTCCCGCTTCAGCCTTTTGACAATCTCCTGCGCCTGCTCTTCGATCAGCGTCAGAATATGCCGGCCGTCGATGTGCCCCATGAAGGCGTAGTGGGTCGGCGCCAGCTCGCCGAGCACCCCTTCGTCAACCAGCTGCTGTAATGGTTCCAGCGGCAGGATAATATTCGGGTCCCGATCAGCGTCGCTGTGATCGTAATAGTCATGAGTGATCTTGAAATCACTGAGCAGAGTAGCACCATCAAGCTCGCGAAAACTGGGGTCGCCATCCTTGTCGAGCATATCGAAGGGGGTTTGACTGGCGTGATGAATACCGGAAGTAGTCACCACCGCCAGTCTTGCCTGCCGCAATGGTATCTGCGGCCGGACAAAGGGGATCGCGCCTTCTGTTTCCCAGGGTTTGTAGGCATCGACAAAACGCTTTGCCAGAGCCGGCGAGCGGGTGGCTAGCCGTGCCAGCAGGCGATTTTTCAGGCGCGCAAAGGACATCGGTTCTCTCCAGTCAACAGTGTTTCAGTTGGTTTTTGCCAGGGTGTCGGCGCTCTCAAGCTGACCATCGACATTGATGATCGGCAGGGTCGGATTGTTGGCCCATTCAATCCAGGAGCCATCGTAATTTTTCACTTTCTGATAACCAAGCCCCTGCAGCACCAGGGTTGCGTAGGCGGAACGGATGCCGGTCTGACAATGGGCAATGATCTCACGCTCAGAAGTGATACCGTGCTCCTGCAGCAGCTGCACAATCTCCGCCTCGCTCTTGAGAACTTTAACACCGTTGACCTCCTTCTGCAGGTTGGTCCAGTTCAGGGCCACCGCGCCAGGGATATGACCGCCACGGTTGGCGCGCACTTCGCTGCCGGCATATTCTTCCGGACGACGGGTGTCCCAGATCAGCACACTGGGGTTCTCCAGCCGGGTCAGCAGATAATCCCCTTCAGCGCGGGAATCCTGTGACTGCAGGGCGGCTGACAGCTGATAGTTCGATGGCTGGGCGGCAGCAGTCGGAAAGATCGTGGTGGGATGCTTCTCCGCCGCCCATTTTTGATAACCACCGTCCAGCACATAAGCCTGCTGATGGCCGTGATAACGCAGCGTCCAGACAAAACGCGCGGCGTAAGGATTATCGTCCTCGGCGTAAGCCACCACCGGGGTCTGCTCGGTTACGCCAAGTCGGCTGAGCAGAGCGGCCAGCGCCTTGGCCTGCGGAACCAGACTCTTGACGCCGTTACGGGTCTCCAGAAACTCGGCCCGATCGATATGCGCCGCACCATCGATATGGCCGAGCACGAACAGCGGCAGACGCCGCACGTCAACCACCACCGCCTGATCACGGTTTTTCACCAGCCAGTCGCTGCTGACAAAATAATCACTGAGGGCCGCTTCAGCAGAAACCCCGGTCAGCGAAATGAACGCCACGACAAATAAACCTAAAATTAAACGCTGCATATTGTGCCTCCATTGTTGATTCGTTTGATCAACTTATACAGAAACAAATTCTACATCGTCAAGCTATTTTTTATAAATATTATTTATACATCATTTTAGTGGTGTTTTATTTTGGGCGCAACTCCAGAAAACAAGGTGCTTTGAATCGCTCAAACTCTGGACAGGGGATTTATTAAAGAAGGTGTGGGGCGCAGTGGCAGATCAGCTGAAACTGTTCAGCAGCCGGTCAATAGCGGTCCGATCCGCGGGGCTCCAGGGACCAACGACAACCAGCTTCATGGTCTCAGCACTGAAGAGCTCGATGGCGGCCTGATGCACCTGCTCAACGGTCAACTGCTGAAGTTCTGCACAATCCTGTTCGAAGGTGCGCAGATAATCGACCTGTGCGCCCCAGCCGTAACGAACCGCCATCGATTCGGTCTGATCGCGGGAGAATTCGAGGTCGAACAGATAGGTCCGTACAGCGGCGGACAGCTCGTGCTGCGGCACCGGCTTACGGCGTAATTCATCCAGCACCTTGAGCAGCTCGGCGACCGTCCGCTGCAGGTTCTCAGGCGCCACCGACAGGTCAACCGCCAGATAGCCGGTGTCGTCCAGCAATGAGCAGTTGGCATCGACGGCGTAGGTCAATCCAAGCTCCTCGCGCAGCCGCAGCGGCAGACGCGCGCCGCCGCCGCAGGAGAGCAACCGGCGCAACAGCCGCAGCGGCAGGGTGCGGGCATCCTTGCGGCCGGGCAGCCGAAACGCCAGCTGCACGCTGACCTGAGAATCCGAATCGAACACCCAGCAGCTCTTCTCACCCGGCTGCGGCGTTGTTGGTGCCGGCAGAATTGCTGGTGGCGCTGTGGTCTGCCAGTCAGCGAACTCTTTTTCCACCAGTTGCCGTACCTGCTCGCGATCGACCTTCCCACAGGCGGAAATCACTAGGTTCTTCGGCACGTACCAACGCCGGTAATACTCTTCGAGTGCCGTCCGATCGATACGATTCAGGGTTTCGGTGGTACCGATCAGCGATTCGCCGAGGGGATGATCCGGCCAGAGCAGACCGACCATCAGGTTGTCGGGATTGATCTGCACCCCCTGCTCGTTATAATCCTCACGCGCTTCTTCTAGGATGATCCGCCGCTCGACATCCATCTCCTTGAATAACGGGCGCCGCAGCATTGAGGCGAACAGAGCCATCCCTTCGGCCAGATAGTCCGGGTGCAGGCGGGAATGGAAACAGGTGGTTTCGACGTCGGTAGACGCATTGACCGCGCCGCCGATCGCCTCGAAAGCACGCTCCAGCTCAGTGCTGGTGGCATATTCGGCCGTGCCGCGAAAAATCATGTGCTCAAGAAAGTGGGAAATCCCCGAAAACTCCGGCGCCTCGTTGCGCCCGCCAACGGCTAGATAACAGACCAGCTCGGCGGTGTGCAGGTGCGGCATCGGCACCGTAACCAGCCGGACTCCGTTCGCAAGGGTATCGATCGTATATTCGGGCATTGTTAGTCGGGAACCTGTTTCTGAAGAGAAACTCCAAGCGGCCGCCAACGCAGCGGCACAGGCAGGCAAGGTAAAACAGCTGGCGCTGAAAAGCCAGCAGAAACAGTCAGCTCAGGTCGCCTCAACCTTGGCTGGCACCACAGGCTCAGGACTTTTCTGCGCAGCTGAAGCAGCCGCAGGCTCTATCAACTCACTGAGACGGGTGCGGGCTGCGCTGATCTGGTCCGCGAGCCGCAGCTTCTCTGCATCGTCTGCTGCAGCCAGTTCTTTTTCGGACTGGGCGATAACGGCGGCCAGCCGCTCCTGTTCTTTTTCGCTCTGCTCCGCCTGCTCTGCCTTGTCAAACACCACCTCTTCGGCCATGGCCACAGGCACTGCTGACTTCGGCCCTTCGACCGCCGGAATCATCCGCAAGCCATCGCCTAAACGACGCTGATTCATAAAGGCCGGCGACATGATCTCCACCCCGGCGCGGTGCAGGGTATCGAGAACAGAGCAATAGAGCTGCGAGCGGGCAGTCAGCAGGGTCTTAACATCAGTTAACAGACCGCTGGCCTTGTAGGTGACCGAATAATTGCCTAGCTCGAGAACTTGCACAAAAGGGTCTTCAAGACCGGCATCCTTTACTGCCTGGAGCAGCAAGCTTTCGACCTGCTTATGATGCAGGTCGTACCCCAGTGACAGCGTCGCCGAGACGATCGTTCCGGAACTACGAATCACCGAAACCGGGTGCGTGATCATAAAGGTATTCGGCAACGCGACCAGCTCGCGGGCTTCGGTCTGCACTTCGGTGTCGAGCAGACCACGCTCAGCGACTCGACCGAAATAATCGCCGACACGAACGAAGTCGCCGGTCCGAAATGGCTTGGTCACCCGCAGCATGATGCCGGCCATCAGGTTGGCGAAAATAGTGCTGGATGAAAACGCGAAAATCCCAGAAATCACCAGTCCGATCAGGCCGATAATCTGATTACGCGAGCTTTCTTCGACCGGCAGCGCCAGAACCAGAGCCACAGCGCTGGCGATAGTTAAACCAAGCAGCACCAGCTGCCGCGGGAACAGTCGCTCGTTACCCAGCTCGGGATGACGCCCGATCAGCAACCGATGCGCACCCCAAAGCACAACCCCGACCCCCAGGGCAACTTCCAGCAGCGGAAAGAACAACAAAATCGATTCTAAAACTTCGTCCGAGAACACCATCAAGACCCCCTGCTGAACAAGCCGGCGCGAATAACAACCAACGGAATAATACAAAACTATAACGAATTTAAAAAACCGCCGGGTTGATTTTTTGTCGCTGCACGATAAATCCCCGGCAGCGATTGGGCATGAAAAAAGGGCTGCCGTTTCCAGCAACCCTTTCATTTGCAACCCCTGAGCGTCGTTTCAGCCTTTCAGCAGCCGCGCCGCCTCCTTGGCGTGGTAGGTGATGATCAGATCGGCTCCGGCGCGTTTCATGCCGAGCAGTGTCTCCATCATCACCCGGTCACCGTCGATCCAGCCTTTTTCGGCGGCGGCTTTAACCATCGAGTACTCGCCGGAGACGTTGTAGGCGACCAGCGGCAGGTCGAAATTGTCTTTGAGTTCGCGCAGAATATCCAGATAGGCCAGGGCCGGCTTGACCATCAGAAAATCCGCCGCTTCGGCGACATCCTGATTGGCTTCGCGCAGCGCTTCCATGCGATTGGCCGGATCCATCTGGTAGGAGCGCCGGTCGCCGAACTGCGGCGTGCTTTCGGCGGCCTCACGGAACGGCCCATAGTAAGCGCTGGCATACTTGACAGCGTAGCTCATCACCGGGATATCGCTGAAACCATGCTCGTCGAGAATGTCGCGGATCGCCGCCACCCGGCCATCCATCATATCCGAAGGGGCGACAATATCGGCCCCGGCCTGGGCATGCGAGAGCGCTTCTTTGGCCAGCAGCTCAAGGGTCGCGTCGTTGACCACGTCTTCGTTTTCGATAATCCCGCAGTGGCCGTGGTCAGTGTACTCGCACATGCAGACATCGGTGATCACGGTCAGTTCCGGCACCGCCGCTTTGATCGCGCGGATGGTGTTCTGGATGATGCCGCTGTCGCAGAAGGCGTCCGAGCCGATCGCGTCCTTGGTCTCCGGAATACCGAACAGGATAACCGCCGGGATGCCGAGTTCATAGACCTCTTTGGCTTCCGCGACGATATGCTCAATCGACTGCTGATAGATCCCCGGCATCGAGCTGATCTCTTTTTTGATGTTTTCACCAAAGGCGCTGAACATCGGATAGATCAGGTCATCGACATGCAGATGGGTTTCACGCACCATCCGGCGGATATTTGCGTTACGCCGCAACCGGCGGGGACGGTAACTGGGAAAGTACATAGCGAGCCTCCTGTTGGAAGGTGGTATTTCTATTTTACAACGGGCACTTGTAGTACTCGACCATCGCCGTAACCAGATCGTCGAGGGTCGATTGTTCCGGCTCCAGCGCCACCGAAAAACCATGTTTGCGGATGGTTTCTGAGGTCAGCGGGCCGATCGAGAAGAATTCGGCGCGCCCCTGCAACTCATGCAGCTCGTCGCCGAACATCTCCAGCAGATTATCGAAGGTCGAAGAGGAGCTGAAGCAGATGGCGTCCAGTTCCCCGGCGCTCAGCAGGTGGCGGATCATCTGCTCCTTACCGGTCGGTCGTACCGTACGGTAAGCAACCGGGGCCAGCACTTCGGCGCCGGCTTCGGCAAGTTTATCAATAATCAGGCTGCGGGCGATTTCGGCGCGCGGGTAAAAAATCCGCTTGCCGGCCACACCCTGCGCCAGCAGCTCTTCGACCACCCCTTCGGCGCGGTAGTTCTTCGGCACCAGATCGGGGCGCAATCCGCGCGCTTCGAGCGCCTGCGCAGTCTTCGGACCGACGGCGACCAACTGCACGCCGGCAAGGCTGCGCAGATCAAGTTGCTGCGCGGCCAGACGGTCGAAAACCGCTGCGACGCCATTGGCCGAGGTCAGAATCAGCGCATCAATAGAAGATAACCGCTGCAGAGCAGCATCCAGCGGCTGGAAATCCTCCGGCGGAGCGATCTCGATGGTCGGGATGCAGATGGTTTCGGCGCCCTGCTGCTGCAGCAGGGCGACAAAAGCGGCCGCCTGCTCGCGCGGCCGGGTAATCAGGAAACGCTTGCCGAACAGCGGCAGATTGTCGTACCAGCGCAGCTCTTCGCGGTATTTCACCACTTCACCGATGATAATCACCGCCGGTGGCTCCAGCCCTTCGCGGGCGACATCTTCGGCGATGCTGGCCAGGCTGCCGATCAGGGTCCGCTGCCGCGGCAGGGTCGCCCACTGAATGACCGCCACTGGCGTATCGGCGGCGCGGCCATGGGCGATCAACTGTGCGCTGATCTGCTTGAGATTGCTCATCCCCATATAGAAGATCAGCGTGCCAAGGCCGGTCGCCAGCTTTTCCCAATCGAGACTGGAGAGCTGGCGTTCGGGGCGCTCATGCCCCGTCAACAGCGCCAGACTGGTGGTGACATCGCGATGGGTCAGGGGGATGCCGGCGTAGCAGGCGGCAGCGAAACCGGCGGTGATGCCGGGCACCACCTCAAAGGGGATGCCACGCTCTTTCAGATAGGCAGCCTCTTCGCCACCGCGACCGAAAATGTAGGGATCGCCCCCCTTCAGGCGCACCACCTGCAACCCGGCGGCGGCCTTTTCGGCCAACAGCGCGTTGGTTTCATCCTGCGGCAGATGATGGTTGCCTCGCACCTTGCCGACGTAAATCCGCTCGGCATCGGCGCGGGCATGACCGAGCAGCACCGGGTTGGCCAGATAGTCATAAATGACCACATCGGCCAGCGCCAGGTACTGCTGCCCCTTGAGTGTCAGCAGGCCGGGATCGCCCGGCCCTGCGCCGACCAGATAGACTTTTCCAGGGGTCAAAGGTTTCAATCCTTACCTTCGAACGTCTCGCAACCGTAGACCTCATTCAGGATCGGCCCGGCCCCTTCGGCCAACAGCTGCTTGGCCAGGGCGACGCCGGTATCGTACGCCTGATCGACGTGACAACTGACAGTTTTTTTCAGCACCTGCTTGCCTTCGACATCCGAGACCAGTCCGGTCAACTCCAACACATCACCACTGACGGTACCGAACGCGGCGATCGGCACCTGACAGCCCCCCTCAAGGGTCGAAAGCACAGCGCGCTCGGCGATCACCGCGGCCGCGGTGGCCGGATGATTAAAAAAATCGATCAGCGCGTTGGTGGCGTCGTCAGCCAGCCGGCTTTCCAGCCCCAGCGCGCCCTGACCGATCGCCGGCAGGCAGGTTTTCGGCTCGAAATACTCGCCGATCTGCTCGCCGAAACCGAGTCGATGCATGCCTGCGGCGGCCAGAATCACTGCATCCAGATCATCGTCGATCAGCTTGCCGATCCGGGTCTGGACGTTGCCGCGGATATCGACCATCTGCAGGTCGGGGCGCAGATGCAGCAGTTGAGCCTTGCGCCGCAGTGAGCTGGTGCCGATACGGCCGCCCTGACGAATCTCCAAAAAGCTGTTAACCCCCGCCTTGAGAACGGCGATGTCGCGCGGATCTTCGCGCTCGGTGATGCAGCGCAGCCCGGTGCCTTCGGGGAAGAAGGTCGGCACATCCTTCATCGAGTGGACCGCGATATCGATTTCGTTGCGCAGCATCGCCTCCTGAATCTCTTTGACGAACAGTCCCTTGCCACCGACCATCGCCAGCGGCACATCGAGGATCTTATCCCCCTGAGTTTTGATTTTGGTCAGGGTGACTTTTAAGTCGGGATATTTTTTTTCCAGCTCCGACTTGACCCAGTTGGCCTGCCAAAGGGCGAGGGCGCTGGCGCGGGTGCCGATGCGTAAGGTACGGGTGGTCATAACAGAACTCCTTTAATTGTCGTCTAACTCAGCCGCTGCATTGCTGCCGGTGCTTTCCGGCAGAGCAAACAGCGTCCGGACGGCATCGATATACAGGTCGCCATCGTTGCCATCCTGAGACTTTTTCAGAATATTAGTTGGTTGATGCAGGATTTTATTGACGATGGCACTGGCCATCGCTTCTACCGCCTTGCGTTCCTTGTCATTCAGACCGTTCAGGCTGGAGAGGGTCTTCTGCAGTTCGGCCTGGCGGATCTCTTCCATCTGCTGACGTAGCGCGACGATGGTCGGTTTGACTTCGAGGGTCGAGAGCCAGCGCTGAAACTGAATGATCTCTTCCTCGATGATTTTCTCAGCCTTGGCAGCCTCTTTTTCGCGCCCTTTCAGGTTGGCCTGAACCACCCCCTGCAGGTCATCGACATCGTAAAGATAGACCCCGTCGATCCGGTTGGCCAGCGGGTCAATGTCACGCGGCACGGCGATGTCGATCAGAAACATCGGCTTGTGGCGGCGGGCCTTGATCACCTCTTTCATTTTGTCAGCAGAGAGCACGTAATCAGGCGCGCCAGTGGACGAGAGAACAATATCGACCCGATGTAACTGCTCACGGAAGTTATCGAAAGAGACTGCAGTGCCGCCAAATTCATCGGCAAGTTTTTCGGCACGTGCGAAGGTGCGGTTGGTGACCAGAACCTTGGAAATACCGTTGTTCATGAAGTGCTTGGCGGCCAGCTCACACATCTCTCCGGCGCCGATCAGCATGACAACCTTGTCTTCTAAGGTGTCAAAAATCTTCCGCGCCAGTTCGACCGCCGCGAAGGACACTGAAACGGCGCTGCTGGCGATTTCAGTTTCGGTGCGTACCCGCTTGGCGACGGAAAAAGCCTTGTGCAGAAAGCGGTTGAGGATCAGTCCGGAGCTTTTGTGTTCGCTGGCGTAGCCATAGGCGGTCTTTATCTGCCCTAAGATCTGCGGCTCACCGATCACCATCGAATCAAGGCTGGCTGAGACACGCATGACGTGCCGGATCGCGTCCTGTCCTTCGAAGGTGTAGAGGTGCTCGTTCAGATCGTCCAGCTGCAACTGATGAAAACCGGCGAGAAACTGCTTCAGCTCAAACACTGCGGCATCGGGATTGCGACTGACCGCGTAGAGTTCGACCCTGTTGCAAGTCGAAACAATCACCGCTTCGGAAATCGCCGGAAGCGCCAGCATCTGCCGCAAAGGTTCGGCCATCGCCGTCGGCGCAAAAGCGACCTTCTCGCGAATCTCCACCGGGGCGGTTTTATGACTTAATCCAACAACAATAATATTCATACGTCAGTTCATCAGGCTCCGGTCAAAGTTCCGTAAAAACCTTGAAGGTGTGTTGGCCATTGACCAGCAGATTGACTCCGAGGAAGGAGAACAGCAGCAGGAGAAAACCGATGATGGAAAAGATTGCGGCTTTGCGACCGCGCCAGCCGACCGTCATCCGGCCATGCAAAAGCGCTGCGTAAACCAGCCAGGTGATCAGCGCCCAGGTTTCTTTCGGGTCCCAGCTCCAGTAAGTACCCCAGACGGTGTTAGCCCAGACGGCACCGCTGATAATGCCCAGCGTCATCAGTGGAAAGCCGAAATTCAGACAGGTATTATTCACCTTGTCGAGAGTGTTGAGCGAAGGCAACAGCTGATAAATCCCGGTAAAGCGCTTGCTTTTGAGCATCCGGTCCTGAATCAGGTACATGACTCCAGCGCCAAACGCCAAGGCGAACGCGGCGTTGCCGAGAAAGGCGAAAGAGATATGCACTGGAAACAGCCAGGTCTTCAGCATCGGATCGAGCGGAACGACGACAGCCGGGCTGAGGGCGCTGCCGATCATCAGCAGCAGGGCCAGCGGGCTGGCGAACGCGCCCATCACCGAAAGCCGGAAACGTAGATCCAGCAACAGAAACAGCAGAATCAGACACCAGGCAAAAAACGACAGCGACTCGTGCAGACTGGTAACCGGTGTCCCGCCGGCCGAAGAGTGACGCACGGCAAAGCTGCCCGCATGCAACAGCACGCCGGCGACCAGCACCCAGCGGCTGATCCGACCGGCCAGAGGGTGTTTGCCGATCATCGCGACCAGATAGAGAACCGTTGCCAGCAGGTAAACCAGCATTGTCAGGTTGAACAACAGCGTCATCGCACTCATGGTAGACCTTCCGGCAAGTGAATCTGCAACTGCGCCAGCGTAAAGTTTTCACCAAAGGTTTCCCGCAACAACCGATCGACGGCCTCAGCATCCCCGCGCGCCAGTGTCGGCAGCAGCTGGTCCTCCCAGAAATTGCGCAAAACCTGTTGAGTATATTGACTTGGCAACTTTTCCGTCAACCACTTTCGCCGCACCGCCGCGATGATCTCGACCCCAAGCCCCCAGCTATCAGGCACCTGCTGCGCCAATTGATCGCGTAACAGACTCGCCAAGGCCGGGCTACCGCCGCCAGTTGAGACCGCAACAGACAGGGGTCCACGTCGCAGCAAGGCCGGCAGGAAAAAATCTCCCTGTGTCGGCTGTTCACTGCAGCAGCAGAAAATTTTACGGCGAAGGGCCTCTTCGGCAACCAAGCTATTGACTTCAGAACGGTTCGTGCAGGCAAAAACCAGCGCCGCTCCGGCCAAATCGCCGCTTTCGAATTTGCGCGCCAGGGTTTCGACTCCGCTTTCCAAGCATGGCCGGTCAACCAGACAGGGATCAATCAGTTTGATCAGCGCCCCAGTCTGCAACAAGCCCGCCAATTTGCGCCGGCCAACTGGTCCGGCACCGACGATCACCACTTGCCGCTGTTTCAAATTCAGAAAAACCGGATAATCGAAGCGAGCTATCTTAGCTGACATCAGCAGAAATACTCAGACACCGAACAGCTCCGACTCGACCAGTTCACAGAGCAGGTGTCCGACAAAGAAGATCAACTCATGACCACGGGAGAGACTGTCAGTGGCCAGGTCGATACAGATCGCCACCCCGTCGCGACAGAGCGGATCCGCTTCGCCACGAACCGAAAGCAAGGCAACCGGCTGACCATTATCCAACGCAGCATCGCGCGCCGCGCGCAGAGCGGGCTGGTCGGAGCCGTCACTGAGGAGCAACAATAGGTGCTGCGCGCTGTTCAGTGCCCGATAGTGCCGCGCCAGCAACTGCTCCGTCTGGCCTGAGTGGACCATCGCCGCTGCCAGCACCGGGTCGGAACCCAGGGCAACCGCCGGCAGCACCGGTCGATCAAAACCGAGCTTGAAACTGAAGTGACTGGCAAGCAGCTGCGCCAGCGGCTGCAGGGTTCCACTGCCGGCTACCAGCAACTGTCCGCCACCGGCAAAGGTTCCGCTCAGCTTCTGCGCCAACTGATTGACCCCTTCACTTTGCTGCCGACTGAATTTTTCCAATAGCTGCACGGCCTGGCTGCTGGCTTCAGCGATCCGCTGATTCATGCTTTATCCTTTCCGGTAGAGGCACCATACGGACAGTGGTTAAAACTGTCGTTCCGGCATCATATGAAGCTGAACTAAGACTGTCAAGCCGTCGGCGCGAACGCGCTTTGTCGCTTGATTTTTTCGGCAGGTTCTATATATTTGGCTTCAACTATATGTCAACTTCGTCGCTAAAGTGACAATTCTTGAATAAAGGAGAACCTGATGGCTGGTGACAATATTGTAGAATTTACTGATGAAAACTTCGATGCAGACGTTCTGCAGTCCTCCACCCCGGTGCTGGTCGACTTCTGGGCGACTTGGTGTGCGCCCTGCAAAGCGATTGCCCCGGTTCTCGAGAAACTTGCCGACGAATATGATGGCAAAATCAAGATCGGCAAGGTCAATGTCGATGAAAACCCCGCTACCCCCGGCCAATACGGTGTTCGCGGAATTCCGACGCTGATTCTCTTCAAGGATGGCCAGATCATCGATCAACTGGTCGGCGCGGTGCCGAAAAACCAGCTGGAAAGCCTGCTACAGAAAGCTCTGTAATAAAGCTTACTTGCTACGAATTATGACAAAAAAACAGGTTCCCGAGCGGAACCTGTTTTTTTGTGCGGCAGTACCGATAGCAGCAACCCATCACTGGCTGAAATTCGATGATCCCATCCGACGTTAAAACTGCCGATAGCTGTCGAGCAGGATGGTCACCGGGCCATCATTGACCAGCGCGACCGCCATCTCGGCCTGAAAACGACCGGTCTGCACGGCGAGCCCCTGCTGCCGCAGCTGTTCGACAAAATACCCGCACAGCGGCTCAGCTATTTCGGGACGCGCGGCCTTGGAGAATCCGGGGCGACGCCCCTTACGGCAATCGGCCAGCAGGGTGAACTGCGACACCACCAGCAGCTCACCGGCGATATCCTGCACCGAAAGATTCATCTTGCCGGACGTATCTTCGAAAATCCGCAACCCGGAAATTTTTTCAACCAGATAATCGGCCTGGCCTTCATCATCCCCCGCATCAACCCCTAGCAGCACCAGCAAACCGGTGTCGATTCGCGCAATCTGCTCATCATCGACACTGACACCCGCCCGGCTGACCCGTTGCACAACCGCCCGCACGCCTTAACGCCTCCCAGCCCACTGCCGCAGCAGGGCCAGACTTTCGAGATCATGACAATGCTGCTCGCCACTGGGCGTTTCGATGATTTTTGGTATTCTGACAAAGCGCGAATCCCGCAACAGAGCCTGGAAACCGGCAGCGCCGATCTCTCCCTGACCGACATGCTGATGACGGTCGACCCGGGCACCGAGCGGTTTCTTACTGTCATTCAGATGAAACAGGGCGATCCGTTCACAACCGATCAAACGGTCGAACTCGGTCATGGTTGCGGCATAAGCGGCCTCAGTGGACAGCCTGTAGCCGGCCGCCAAAGCGTGGCAAGTGTCAAAGCAGATAGCGAAGTTCGCTGTCGGCAGCAGCGCGAGGATTTCGGCCAGCTCGTCGAAGCGGGCACCGAGACAGCTCCCCTGTCCGGCGGTATTTTCCAGCAGTACCCTGACTCCGTCCGGAGCCTGAGCGAAAACCGACTTGAAGCTTTCGACCAGCTGACGAATCCCGGGTGATGTCCCCTGCTGCATGTGGGCGCCCGGATGCATTACCAGGTCTTCGATGCCGAGCTGCTGGCAGCGCTGCATTTCATCAACAAAAGTGTCGATCGATTTCTTGCGCAGGGCGGCATCTGGACTGGCCAGGTTGATCAGATAGCTGTCGTGCGCGGCGACATAGCGGACGTCGCTGTTGCTGCGGGCCTGCCTGAAAGCTGCGATAGCGGCTGGCTCAAGCGGTTTGGCCTGCCAGCGACTGGCGTTTCTGGTGAAAATCTGCATGGCGGTGGCGCCGATTTCAGCCGCGCGCGAAAAAGATTTTTCAATCCCGCCGGCGATCGATACGTGGGTACCGACCAGCAGCGGCGCTGAATTCGTAGCTGTTGCCATCAACGGCTCCAGCTTTCCAGCAGCGGACCGATCTGTGCCGGACGGGCCAGCCGGGCATCGACAAAACTATGCGATGCAGAAGCTGTCAGATCGCTGCCAACCAGCACGGTTTTCATACCGAACTGCTTGGCCGTTTGCAGGTTCTGCGGCTGATCCTCGACCATCACGCAACGGCTGCCGATGATGTTCAGCTTCGCCAGCACCTGCTGATAGGGATCGGGGTTCGGCTTTGGCTGATAGTCGGCAATGCGGATATCGAAGACATCACAGAACAGCCCTTCCAGCCCGAGCGCCGTCACCACCCGATCAACATGGCAGCGCGAACCGTTGGTAAAAATATAGCTGGGAACCGCCAGCGCTTCGAGGGTCTGTCGCAGCTCAAGATCCAGCGACAGACGACTGCCAACATCAACGGCATGGACGTAATCGAGATAATCCTCCGGGTCGACGGCGTGATGACGAATCAGCCCCTGCAGCGTGGCACCATAATCCTGCCAATAGCGGCGCCGCAAACCATCGACATCAGCCGGAGCGATGGCGACGATCTCTTCCATATAGCGGTTGATCCGCACGTCGATCAGCGAAAACAGATCGAGATCGGCCGGATAGAGGGTATTGTCCAGATCGAATAAAATTGCGTCCATCGATTCTCCTGTCAGTCCAGTTCAAACTCGCCGCTGAAGACTTCAACGGCCGGGCCGGTCATCATGACCGCCCCCTCGGCCAGCCATTCCAGCTGCAGGTCACCACCGCGCAGATGATTGATGATCTTGCGCTCGGTGCGGCCGGTCAAGACCCCGGCGACCGCGACCGCAGAGGCGCCGGTGCCGCAGGCGAGGGTTTCTCCGGCGCCCCGCTCCCAGGTGCGCTGAATCACCTCGGTGCGGCTAATAACCTGGACAAATTCGACATTGATCCGCTTGGGAAACCAGGGATGATTTTCAATCAGCGGGCCGATCGTCTCGAAAGCGCAGTTGTCGACATCATCGACAAAGATCACGCAGTGCGGGTTGCCCATCGATACACAGGTCACTTCGATCGTCGCATCATTCAGCGGCAAGGCAACAGCCACGGCCTGTTCTTCTGCGCTACCCTGCATCGGCACCTCGGCCCGACGCAGTTTCGGCGCGCCCATATTCACCCGCACCCGCTCGACCCGCCCCGCTGCACCAGTGAAGAGCTGCAAGGGCAAGATCCCGTTGCCGGTTTCAACCTTGATCTGCAGGCTGTCTACCAGACCGTGATCGTAGGCATATTTCGCCACGCAACGGACTCCGTTACCGCACATTTCCGCTTCGCTGCCGTCGGAGTTGAACATGCGCATCCGCACATCCGCCTGCTCGGAAGGTAGAATCAGAATCAAGCCGTCTGAACCGATGCCGAAATGCCGGTCACTCAGACGCAAAGCGAGCGCCCCGGGATCAGCAATCTGCTCGGTAAAGCAATCGATATAGATATAATCGTTGCCCGCGCCGTGCATCTTGGTAAATTTCATAACCATCCTTTCGGCCGGTTGTTGTTGACCTTTGCTCGGTGTTACTATAAACAGCAGCTGAAACGCTCACAACTGATTTCACGGAGATATTATGGCTTTTTTTCTGAAAACCAAACTCTGGCAGACCGGCGCCCTGGACTGGTGGGCGATGATCGACAACCAAGATGTTTATCTCGGCAGCCAGGAATTTCCGTTGCCACCTGAAGAGGGCGACGAGTGGCTGGTGCGAAGTACCGGCGACCGCTTCAAAGTGATCGACAGTGAAATCCGCCTGATAGGTAATGAAGAGGTACCGGAGCCGCTATGGTAGCACTGGAGATCATTCAGATCGACGCCAGCGAAATGGATAACTATTCCTATCTGGTTTACTGCCCGCAAACGATGCAGGGGGCGGCGGTCGATCCATCGATGCGCCCGGAGCGATTGCTGGATGAGGCGAAACAGCGCGGAGTGACTCTCAACCTGCTGCTCAACACCCACGGCCATCAGGACCATATCGCTGGAAATCCACAGATTCAAGCTCATGCCGAGGTCACACTTGCTGCCCACCCAATGGATCTGTCACAGGCAGAGCTCAAACTGGCGGATGGCACAAAACTTAAAATCGGCAATGGCAGTATCGAAGTTCTGCACACACCCGGCCACACACCCGGCTCACTGGTGTTCCGAACCGGCAAAGCCATCATCACCGGTGACACCCTGTTTGTCAGCCGTTGCGGTCGCGCTGACCTGCCTGGCAGCAACGTAGAAGATCTGTACCAGAGCCTGCAACGACTCAAGCAGCTTCCCGCTGAAACACGAGTCTACCCTGGTCACAATTACGGACCGACGCCGACCTCGACCATCGGTTGGGAGTTGGATAATAACGAGTTTCTCAAATGTCCGGATCTGCCAAGCTTCATCAAGCTGCGACTGGGCTGAAGTAGACACTTTCAATAAACCTGAAGCGCCCCCC
>DATCYW010000031.1:0-27304 GCA_036526255.1 Malonomonas sp.
CCTATTTCTCAAAAGCGGGACTGTTCAGTTACATGGATCAGTTTCATCGTTTTCAACACACTTCGTGAACCGCCGTGTACGGAACCGTACGCACGGTGGTGTGGGAGGACGGCGGGAGTAATCCCGCCTCCTACCCGATTTTAACGTACAGCGTTGTAAAAACAAAAAAACCTGTTGAATATATCAACAGGTTTCAGTGTTAATTGGTGCCGAAGGCGAGACTCGAACTCGCACGACCGTAAGCCACACGCCCCTCAAGCGTGCGTGTCTACCAATTCCACCACTTCGGCAAAGGCAAGTACTTATACTGAATTGACCGGAGGACTGTCAATAAATAATTAGCGGGATGACTATTTATTTTCAGCCGGAGTAACCGGCGGCATGACCGGCTCCTGGGCTTGTGGCGCAGGGGCACTTACGGCACTGGGCATGATCGTTTGTGACTCGGGGGAACCGTAAAAATATGCCAACGACAAGCTGGTGAGCATGAAGATAACGGCGGCACCCGCGGTGACTTTTCCCATGAAACTGCCGCCACCGGAAGCACCAAGAATGGTCTGACTTGCGCCAGCGCCGAAAGAGGCACCAGCCTCAGCTCCTTTGCCCATCTGCAGCAGAACAATGACGATCAATGCAATGCAAACGACGACATGCAGAGAAATAAGAAATGCTGTCATGCGTATCAATCTCCTTTTTATGTGAATCAGAACCGCAGCAAACTAGCATAGATCCAACCTGTTGCAAAGACAAAAAGGTTGCTCCGCAGCGCTCTTTCAGTGGATTTAATGGATGTATGCATCGGTCACATAACGTCTCATCATGACATGGGTATTAAAATAGTAGGCATTTTTGCCGATGGCATTCTTCATCACTCGAATCCAGCCATTTCGGTCATTATAGTAAAGTGGAATGATCACCTCATCCAGCTTGCGATACATGTCCTCCAGATCTTCACTGTCGCCACCGACCTCCTTGCCGATCGCGGCCGGTGGCGGGCCGATTGCCCAGCCGGTGACACCTTCAATATGTCCCTCTATCCACCAGCCATCAAGCACACTGAAATTCGGCACAGCGTTCAGCGCAGCTTTCATGCCGCTGGTTCCTGAGGCTTCCAGTGGACGTAGCGGGTTGTTCAGCCAGATGTCGACCCCCGGTATAAAGCTGAAAGCGACCTCCATGTTGTAGTTTTCAAGATAGATAAGATCGATTTTGCCACGTAACTTTTCTGCCTGCTGAATGATTCGCTGGATCACCTGCTTGCCATTTTCGTCTTTGGGATGGGCTTTGCCACCGAAGACAAGTTGCAGTTTTCCCGTTCCGATTTCCAATAGACGATCGAGGTTGCTGAAGATCAGGTCACCTCTTTTGTAGGTTGCAGCGCGCCTTGCGAAGCCGATAGTCAGCAGGTCTGGATTGAGCACCTTGCCGGTCTTTTCCTTAATATCCTGAAAGAAGAGTGCTTTGGCTCCACAGTGAGCATCCCAGATTTCTTCGTCCGGGATAGTATCAACCCGGACCAGCAGTTCAGGCTCATTTGCCCAACCCGGCAGGTACTTATCGTACAGCGTCACATAGAAGGGGGAACACCAGGTAAAGGGGTGGATGCCATTGGTAATGGCGTGAATTTCAAAACCAGGAAAGAGGTTCTGTGACACTTGTCCATGACGTTTGGCGACGCCGTTGATGTAGTTGCTGAATTTTAAACCGAGCAGGGTCATGTTCAACTCGTCCTTACAGACATGTTCCTTAAGCAGCTCGAGAGGAACTTCTGGTGGCAGTATCCGTTCGGCCATTTCGTAAGGAAATCTGTCGTGCCCGGCGGCTACCGGGGTGTGCGTGGTGAAAACGCATTGCTCCATGACCTTCTGCGTATTCCAGGAGCTGTGTTCATCCCAGGTGCTCTCAACGGGGATACGGTTGCCATTTAAGAGCTCCATCGTCAGGAGGCTGGCATGCCCCTCGTTCATGTGATACTTCTTGATGGAAAAGCTCAGCGCTTTCAGGATTCTGGCACCACCGATCCCAAGCACAATCTCCTGCTTGAGTCGCATCTCCAGGCCGCCACCGTAAAGGTGATCGGTGATGGCGCGGTCGTCTTCATTGTTGCCGGGAATGTCCGTATCGAGAAACAGGATCGGTAGTCGACCGCCGGTGGGACTTTTAAGATCGTAGAGCCAGGCCTGTATCTTGACGTCTCGCTGCTCTATCGTCACCAGAGTCTTGGCGGGCAACAGCTCGAGATACCTTTCCGGCGACCAGCTCGCGTCATTTTCCTGCTGCCAGCCATCGTCAGCAAAACTTTGTTTAAAGTAGCCTTTACGGTGTAGCAAGGTCACCGCAACGAGAGGGATTTTCAGATCCGCAGCGCTTTTGATCGTGTCGCCAGCCAGGATGCCGAGGCCACCGCTATAAGTCGGAATTTCTGCCTTCAGGCCGATTTCCATGGTGAAGTAGGCGATACGTTGTTCTTGCGTGAAGTGTTTCCAGCTATCCATTGCTGAAGTCCTCCAGAGTGCAGAGCAGAGTAATTTTCATTTTAACAGTACAGATTGAATCTTCCATCGATTTTGTCCTTGAAAAAGTCGACCTGCTATGAATAATCAGAGCGGATAATATGAACTATTTAATCCTAGGGCTCACCCAATGTATTTAAAGTTATTCGGTCTAAGCGAGAAGCCGTTTCACATCACACCGAACCCGCGCTTTATCTTCCTCAGTAAAATCCATAAAGAAGCATTTGCTCATCTGCTTTACGGCATCCAGCAACGGGTCGGATTTCTTTCCCTGACAGGCGAGGTTGGCACCGGAAAAACAACAGTTTTACGTACACTTCTGCAGCAACTTGCAGAATCGGAATACAAGGTTGCGCTGGTTTTTAATCCCTGCCTGACCGACATAGAATTGCTGCAGAGCATTCATCGTGAATTTGGTATTGAGTATGATGCCGACAGATCGAACCTGGTCAGTCTGCATGATTCATTGAACCGATTTCTGCTGGGGCAACGCGAGGCCGGAAAGACCGTAGTGCTGGTTGTTGATGAAGCACAAAACCTCGATCCTGCTGTTCTCGAACAGTTGCGCCTGCTGTCGAACCTTGAGACGGAAACAGAAAAATTAATCCAGATGGTTCTGGTCGGACAACCGGAGCTGGATGAGCTTTTTGCCCGCAAGGATTTACGCCAACTAAGACAGCGCCTGACGGTTCGTTATCAATTGACCTCGATGGATACTGAAGACACTTCTAAGTATATTCAACATCGCGTGCGGATTGCCGGTTGGCAGAACGGCCCACTGTTTTCTGAAAAAGCATTGCAGCGGGTTTACTGGGCGACCGGCGGCACACCGCGGCTGATCAATATTCTCTGTGACCGGGCGATGCTGGTGGCTTACAGTCGTGATTCACGGCAGGTCACTCAGCATGATGTTGCCGCGGCGCGAAAAGAACTCGGCATTTCAGATCAAGCTAAACGCAGCAGCTTTCTGCCGATCGCTGCATTTGTTTTCTGTGCTTTTCTGATCGGCTTTGCTGGTAGCCAGTATTTGAATTCATTGCACAAACCAGAGGCGAGAACGTCGATTGTGCAACCGCAACCGCTGGTGAAACCGGAAAGCAGCGTTGCAGCAAACGTCCCAGTCGTTCAGCCGTCAAGGCCGGCACCGGTTGCGGCGGAAAAAATTCAGCAGCTGCAGCAGGCAATCGCTGATCTTTCAATCGATAATAGCGTTGCTTCGGCCTGTCGGGTCACTGCGAAGCTCTGGAAGCGCGAGCTGTCAAAGTTGCCGGTGATTGAAAACCGCTTTGCTTTGAAATCGGCTTTACAGCAGAACGGTTTTAATACCGTCGACTTTAAAGGCGACCTCGACGAGCTGACTCAGATGAACACGCCGTCGGTGCTGGAAATTATTCTACCGAACGTCAACGGAAAACGTTATCTGGCACTGGTTGAAGCGACCGATGATCAGGTGCGTACGGTTCCGTCGATCACCGCCAGCGGCTGGTTGAGCAAACAAGAGTTGCAACATGTCTGGTTCGGCAGGGCCATTCTTCCCTATGTCAATTTTGAACAGATCAGACTGGTAGATAGCCCGGAACAGACCGGTACAGACATCGATAAGCTGCAGAGCATGCTGCGGCAACTCTATGGTGAAGAGGGGCTGAATACCGGCAGATATGATCGAAAAACAATAGAAGCGGTTATCCGTTTTCAGCTTGAACATCAGTTGGCTCCAGATGGTCGGGTCGGCTCCCAGACCCTGTTCTGGCTGTATCGGGTTACCGGCAGAGAGATGCCGCTCTTGACCTCCGGAGGCGCATCATGAGCTCTATCCTCAAGGCATTGCGCAAGCTGGAAAGCGAAAAATCGGAACTGGGGGAGGGGAGTGTCGACCTAGCCCGTGACATCCTTAAAAGATCCTATGACGAGCGCCGCGCCAGCCCGACCTGGCTGATTGCCGCCTTAGTCGCGACGGCAGTGCTGCTTGGTGCTGGCTGGTGGCTGTATGCTCCAGAACAGCAGCCGCAACCGATGGTTGTTCAACAACCGCTGCAGCTTGAGCCGGTTGTGCCTATTTTGCCGGTCGCCAGCGAAGTGCCGCCCGCGCCCTTACAGCCGGTGGTCGTCATGCCGAATCCTGTGTCTGTTACATCGCCAGAAAAACTCCAGCAACAAGTAAAGCCTGCAGTTAAAACCTTGCCTTCTAAGGTCACAGAAACAACCCCCTTAGTTATTCCGGACCTGACCATAGAAGAGATTGTCTATGTTGCCGATCCAGGTTCACGGCTGGCCGTTATCAATGATTTGCCGGTTATGCAGGGGACCGACATCGAAGGCGCGCGGGTTGTTGAAATCCTTTCTGATCGGGTACGCTTCGAATTCAAGGGGGTTCGTTTTGACAAATTCAAGTCCCCGAGCAATTGATTAATACCCGCGATCTGAAAGCTATCTTATTGATTTAACTTTTAAATAAGCGTTGTAAAAAACTGCCCCTCTTTCTATACTCGCTCTTCTCGAAAACACGATATGGTTCAGTAATCATTAAGTTCGGTAGGTGAAATGCGGATAACTTACAGTCTGAAGGACGCACTGACCTGGCGGTTTATTATCGTTGCTGTCCTGCCATTACTGATTGTCAGTGTTATCTCCTTCGATTATTTCTCGCGTGAAACCGAGCAACGTCTGCAACGCGAAAACTTCTCACATGCCGAAGTGTTTGCCTCGTATGTCGCGCTGGAATTGCACGAACCCTATCTGTTGATCCAATCCATCCCCAAGCTTATAGATCATGCCGAGCTTGTTCCTGGTTCCTACAGTGATCTACTGGACAGGCTGGTTGCCGGCAACAGCAACTTTCTTTCGCTTTTTATCCTCGACAATAATCGCGACCTCATTGCCGCCGGCGTTTCGGAACGGGGGGCTGCTGACCCGATCGCCCTGCTGGACGCCGGGTTTTACGGCTTATTAGGGGCACAAAAAGATCGGCCGTTCAGGGGTGTGATCTGGTCACAGGTGTTAACCTCTAACCTTACCACTGAGGCATCGCTGGCGGTCGCTTACCAGGCCAAAAACTACTGGCTGATTGGCAATTTCTCGATTGAACAACTTCGCCATCAGTTAACAAAGATGGTGAGTGATGGTGCCTCACATCTGGCGCTGCTCGATGAAAATGGCAAGACGCTGCTACAGATTCCACCGCCAAAATCACGACAACTGGTAAGTTTTGAAGAAATGGCACCGGTGCAGGCAGTGCTAGAGCATCGCTTGCAGACATCCCGATACGAGTACGCCGGAAACAGCTACATCGGTACGGCTGTGCCGATTCCTAACATGAAGTGGTACGTTTTGTACGGGCAGGGAGACGCGACACTGACCGATGCAATCAGTCGTCTGCGGATGGTTTTTTTCTTCGGCTGTCTGGCGGCAATCTTTTTTGCCAGTCTGTTATCGCGTGCGCTGGCTAAAAAAATCGTTCGACCGATCGCTGAATTGATCACCAGCACCCAATCATTCAGTGATGGTGATTACCGTCATCCGCTCCCCTATGGAAATCACCGTGAGCTGGACGAGCTTTCTGACGGCTTCCGCCGGATGCGTCTGGCGATCGATGAACGTGAGCAACAACTCTGGAAAAATCGTGAGTATTTTCAGCGCTTGTTCAACGGTATTGCCGATGCCATTTTTATTTCAACGCGGCTGCCTAACGGCAATCCGGGTAAATTTTCTGAAGTTAATAGTGTCGCCTGTCGATTGCTGGGATACAGCCGTGAGGAACTGCTGACGCTGTCGCCCTATGATACGAACCAGGTCAGCCACGACTCTCCGGAAGACTTCGAACAGATCATCGAGCAGATCACTGACAGTGGCAGTGCACTGTTCAAGTCTCATCTGCGCTGCAAAAACGGCGATCTGATCCCGGTGGAAATCGGCAGCCAACTGTTTGAACTTGGCGGAAAACGCGTCTTTTTTTCCGTCGCCCGCGATATCACCATGCGGGAGAAATATGAATCTTCTATTCAGACCCTGGTTCGCAGCACCGTCGGCCTGACCGGCCAGGCCTGTCTTGATGAGATAACCCGCAATCTGTGCCACTGGTTGGGTGCTGACGGCGCTTCTATCAGTCTGTTTCGGTCCGATTATCTGCTGGTTCAATCCTGTTGTATCGATGAGCGGCTTAGCAGCCGGTTTTCGATGCCGGTAGCAGCGACACCCTATGTCGAGATTCGCGACAATAACTATATCCATCTGACAGAAAACGTCGATGTCGCTTATCCCGCGATACAGGGTGCCGGCCTGACTGAAATCAGCAGTTTTATCGGTATCCCAATGCTCGGACATGAAGGGCAGGTGATCGGCGCTGTCAGTGTGTTCTCGCGCAAAACGCTGCAGGTTGTTCCCCACACCGAAGAGTTGTTGTCGGTTATCGCCTCACGTGCATCGACCGAGTGTGAACGGATGCATTACGAACGGGAACTCTCGCACAGCGAAGAGATGTTGCGTACCTTGTTCAATTCGACCGCCGAAGCGATTGTTGGCATCGATCTGCAGGGCGATTGCATCTTCTGTAATCCGGCAACCCTGAGAATTCTCGGCTACGATGACGAAAAGGATCTGATCGGCAAGCGTTTTTATCGCCTGGTGCAATATTTTCCAACTGATTTTCAACCATCGACACAGGATTCCTGTCCGTTCATGGTAAAAATTCAGCAGGAACAGAAAATTGTCGCGGAAGACGCCAGCCTGGCGCACCGTGATGGTCACGGTATTCCGGTTGAGTTCTGGGGGCACCCGATGTCGGAGGAGGGGGAACTAGTTGGTGGGGTTGTGACCTTTATCGACATCTCCCGCCGGCGGATACTCGAAAAACAGTTGCAGCAATCACAGCGGATGGAAGCGATCGGCACTCTGGCGGGGGGTATCGCGCATGATTTTAACAATATTCTGACGGTTATCACCGGTTATGCCGGCCTGTTACAGGCCGAGTGCAAAGATGATCAACGGCTGCTTCCGAAAGCGAATAAAATTGCTGAGGCGGCTGATCGTGGTTCAAAGCTGACCCATGGTCTGCTGGCATACAGTCGCAAGAAAACCGAACCATCAACGCCGGTCGACCTTAATCAGCTGGTAATCAAGGTCTATGATCTGTTCGGCAAGGTCATCGGTGAATGGATTGAAAAACAGATGACCCTGTCGACGACCCAGTTGATTGTGCTGGGCGACACCTCGCAGCTGGAACAGGTGCTGGTCAATCTGGCCACCAATGCCCGCGATGCGATGCCGGATGGGGGCGTGCTCAGGATAAACACCACGCAGACGGTCATCGACCGGGATTTTTGTCGTGTTTACGGCTATGGCGAACCGGGTGATTACGCATTGATCACTGTCGAAGATACCGGCTGTGGTATGAGCAAGGACATCCAGCAGAAGATATTTGACCCCTTCTACACCACAAAAGACACCGGCAAGGGGACCGGTCTGGGGCTGGCCATTGCCTGGGGCGTTGTCAAACAGCACAAAGGGTACATTCTGGTCGACAGCGAGCCGGGGCAGGGGACACGCTTTCGAATCTACCTGCCGTTAACAGAGCAGAAGCTGGTTCCACAGCGCTTAATCCAGCTTGGTGAGTTGCCCGGTGGTGACGAAACAATTCTGCTGGTCGAGGATGATCCGCAGGTTCGCGAATCAACCTGCAGCATTCTGAGCGCTGTTGGTTATCAGGTGATCAACAGTGACTGCGCGGATTCGGCGCTGAAAATTCTGGAACTCAAAGAACATGAAATCGCGCTGATTCTCTCAGATGTCGTGATGCCGGGAATGAAGGGGACTGAGTTCTACAAAGAAATACGAACAAAAACCGCAGTCCCGGTGATTTTTATCAGCGGTTACACGTTTGACACTTTGCGCGAACAAGGTTTGGTCGGTGAAGACTTCATGCTGCTGAACAAGCCGATCCAGCCGATCTATCTCTTGACGAAAATCCGCGAAACTCTCAACCGTGAGCAGGCCATCAGTTAACGCCTGTTGCCGCAGCAGCATTTGTGTTTTGTAGACTATTCTTCATTCCTTTGTTGAATATTCTGCGCCACCTCTCGGTCACACTAAAACCATCACACGAATTCAGTAGCTTAGCATCACTTAGGACTGGCACACTTCCTGATATATAGAGCGGGGAATAACTCTGCTCTCTCGTGAAAGGGAAGACTCGATGCCTAGAACCCGCCTACTGATTATTTTATCTGTTGTTGCCATTGCCCTGATATCGGGAATCGGTCTGTTTGCCGCCGACAAAGATGCAAACGCCGGGCTGGCCATGAGTGAAATGTCGGTCACAAAACTGACCTGCGGTGCCTGCGTGGCAAATATCACCAATGCTCTGAGCGGCGTTGCTGGTGTCGAATCGGTCGAAGTCAGTGTGACCACCGGTCGCAGCAAGGTGATGTACAATCCCGAGTTGGTGGATGCTGAAAAAATCGCCCAGGTTGTCACCGACACCGGCTATCCGGCGACCGTGACCCGGCAATTATCCAACGAGCAATACCTGGCAATTCAAACCGAAGAGGCCAAGCTGGCAGAAATCTATGTCGCAAAAATTGGTGACCGGTTGCTGGGTCGTGACGAATTTGACCAGCTGGTGCAGCAAAAAATGCTCTCTGCCGGATATCAGGCCCGGCCTGAAATGCAGGCGCAGATCGCCAGCCAGACCTGGATGGGCCTTAAACAACGGATATTATTACTCGGGGCTGCAGAGAAAAATCAGGTGGTCGTTCAGGATGGTGAAGTCGAACTGCGAATCGATCAAATGCGCCAGCAGATGCCCAACTTCGAAAGCTATATCAGCGGGTTCAGTTCGCCCGATGATTTCTTCCGGCAGACCAAGGAAGATATGATCATCAACAAGAACATTCAGGAGCATGTGCTTGCGGGAGTCGCCAGCCCCGCGCAGCGGCAGGTGCAGTTCAATCAATGGTTTCAGAATCTGATCAATAATTCGCCAGTGACGATCTATGATGCCTCGCTGAAGCAGTCCGCAGCTGCCAAGGGTGGTTGTGGCAGCGGCAGTGGTGGTGGTTGCTGCGGTTAAGTTCAGGTTGGAAATTACTTTAGATCAGGGAGAGCGATATGAGCAACGAGCGTCAGGAAAAGAAAGATCAGTTTACCGATACGAGCAAGAAGGGTGGCTTCGGCAAAATAGCCGTTATCCTGCTTGCGTTGGTGATCATCGCCGGTGTCGCCGGGTTTGCCCTGCTTAAACCCGGAACCTCTGACGGTTATGCCGCGGCCAAGGGGCATGATGGCGAGATTCGCATTGAGTTGGCCGATGTCAGTGATGGTCAGGCCCACTATTTCAAGCTTGATACCGACAAGGGGGAAATCAAGTTCTTCGTCGTAAAAAGTGTTGATGGTGTCATGCGCGCAGCCTTTGATGCCTGCGATGTCTGCTACAAGTCGAAAAAAGGCTATCGTCAGGAAGGGGACGAGATGGTCTGCAACAACTGCAACATGAAGTTCCGCACTGACATGGTCAACGAAGTCAAGGGAGGCTGTAATCCAGCTCCGCTCAGCCGGCGG
The DNA here is from genome assembly GCA_036526255.1 of Malonomonas sp. Classification (GTDB taxonomy): domain Bacteria; phylum Desulfobacterota; class Desulfuromonadia; order Desulfuromonadales; family Geopsychrobacteraceae; genus Malonomonas. Next base: position 10,065 of record DATCYW010000031.1, read on the forward strand.
ATCGAGGGGCAGCAGCTGGTTATCAACAAACAGGACATCCTTGGTGGCGCTTGGTATTTTGGCGGTTAATCCTTTTTGTAGAGTGAGAAGCTATGAGACTTGAATCGATCGCCTTTAATAATCTACGCCGCAGAAAAAGCCGGATGGCCTTTCTGGTTGTCGGTCTGTTGATCGGTGTGGCAACAGTTGTCACCCTGGTGTCTCTGTCGAGCGCTTTAACTGCTGATGTTGAGCACAAAATGGACAGTTACGGTGCCAATATCCTGCTGACCCCCCATAGCGACAATCTCTCGCTCAGTTATGGCGGGATCACGCTCGGTGGCGTGTCGATCGATGCCAAGGAAATAGTTCAGGCCGATCTGGCTAAAATTCATACGATACCAAACAGCAGAAACATTGCCGCAGTCGCGCCAAAAGTACTGGGGGCTGTCAATATCAACAATGAACGCGTGATGTTGATGGGTGTGGAACTGGACAAAGAATTTCAACTGAAGCAGTGGTGGTCAGTCAATGGACAACCTGCCAGCTCGGATCACCAGTTGGTGGTTGGTGCTTCTGCGGCCAGCAAGCTGAACCTTGCCGTCGGCTCGGAACTGACCATTTTGAACGAGCAGTTTGTCGTTACGGGAATCCTCGAAAAGACCGGTTCGCAGGATGACCAGCTGCTGATCGGTTCAATCGCGACAGCTCAGCGACTGCTGAACAAGCCCGGTATGGTTTCGATGGTCGAAGTCGCGGCGCTTTGCGCGGACTGTCCGGTGACCGATATGGTCAATCAGATTGCCAACGTTCTGCCAATGGTCGATGTCAGTGCCATCCAGCAGGTGGTAAAAACCCGCATGCACGCTCTTGACCAGTTCCGGACTTTTTCCCTGGCGATTGCCGGTGTTGTTCTATTGATCGGGGCGCTGGTGGTTTTTGTCACAATGATGGGATCTGTTAACGAAAGAACACGTGAAATCGGTATCTTCCGCGCACTCGGTTTCAGACGTGGGCACGTTGTGCAACTGATTCTGATGGAGTCTGCCGCTGTCAGTCTGCTTGCCGGGCTGCTTGGCTACCTGGTAGGGATGGGCGCCACGCAGGCGATTCTGCCTTTCATGGCCGAACATCACGTTGCCCTGCACTGGAATCCGTTGCTGGGCGGGATGGCCATGCTGCTGGCACTTGTGGTTGGTTGCGCCGCGTCCTTTTATCCGGCGCTGCATGCCAGTCGTCTCGACCCAACTGAAGCACTCAGAGCGCTCTAGCCGAGGGAATGATATGTCTTTTATCGAAATCGTAAAATTAGGCAAGACCTACAGCAGCGATGCCGACACGGTGGTTGCTCTGGGACAGCTCGATCTGCAGATTGAGGATGGTGCCTTTCTCGGCGTGATGGGTCCTTCAGGCTCAGGGAAGAGTACTTTCCTGTCGATTATGGGTGGATTGTGTCACCCGACAACGGGGCAGGTACTGGTCGATGAGATTGATCTTTACGCCTTGAGTAGTGAAAAACGCGCCGATTTTCGCCGTGAATATCTGGGTTTTGTCTTCCAGTCTTTCAATCTGATCCCCTATTTGACGGCGCAGGAGAATGTCATGCTGCCTCTGGCCGTCAAGAAAATTCCGGTTAAACAGAAAAAAGCGCTGGCCAATCAGGTTCTTGAGCGCGTCGGCCTGTCCCATCGGTTAAATCATCTGCCGAATCAGCTGTCCGGCGGCGAACAGGAACGGGTTGCCATTGCCAGGGCGCTGGTGAATTCTCCGCCGTTGATTCTGGCTGATGAGCCGACCGGTAGTCTGGATACGACGACCAGTCAGGAAATCATGGCGCTGTTCCAGACGTTGAACGAAGAAGGGCAAACCATCATCATGGTCACCCATAACGCGGAAAATCGCCCGTACTTTGACCGAACCGTGCTGTTACGGGACGGCAATGTTGCGGAGGACAGTCGACGGGTGCCACAGGTGATTGCACAGGCGGGTTAATATGGTGCTGTTGCTGCTGTTGATATTGGCGTTAATGCTCTGGTTGATTCAGGGCGAGCTGGAGGCAGCGGGGCGTGAAATCCCGCAGACGGGAAATCATTGTCCCAACTGCCAGGTTTCGATCGATATCGACTGGATGGTCTGTCCGCATTGCCAGCAGCGACTGCGTGAATCCTGCCCGAGTTGCCACAAAGGCAAGCTGGTCAGTCACGAACATTGTCCATTCTGCGGTGAGGGACGGGAAAAGAGGGCGGCATGAAAGCGACGCCGAAAACCTATAAATTGCCGGTTGGTTGGATGATCGCCAGCCTGCTGTTGATCATCGTCGGCTACAACTACTGGTCATATCGCTGTGGTTACTGCACAATTTCTTCGTTATTGTCTTTGAGTGCTCCGGCGATACTGCTGATCGTGTTAAATGTTATTGCCTGTCTGGTGTTGCTGGCGGTCAAGCTGCGCTCACGGCAACAGTTGCAGCGCCAGCGCTGCAACTGCGGCAAGACGTTACGCAACACCTGGCAATACTGCCCGGACTGTGGCGGGGCACGCCAGAATTAGCTGCATCAGGGCAGGTAGGGGGTCAGAAGTCGCAGCGTCGGCAGCTGTCGGAACTGCTCGGTTAGTTGAACAACTTTTTCCTGCTCAGTCCCCTCGACAGAATCCAGCACACCAAGCAGCTCATCGGTCGTCAAAGACGCCAGACTGTGCGCGACCGTCTCTTCTGCTGCGGTTTTCTGTGCTGGCATATTATTGATCAGATAGCCGGCAACCGGCAACTCCATCGATCTGGCGGTAAACAGCGTCAGGAGGCTATGGTTGATTGTCCCGAGGCCAGGGCGACAGACCACCAACAGCGGCAACCCTAAGATACTTGCAAAGTCAGCCATCAGCAGCCCGCCCGCCAGCGGGACCATTAATCCTCCAGCCCCTTCGATAATTGTAAACTCGTGACTGTCGATTATCTCCTGCGCTTGTTCAACCAGCTGACTGTAGTTGATGCGCATCTGCTCCTGTGCTGCGGCCATCGCTGGCGCCAATGGCGCACGCAGCCGATAAGGGCAGATCTGATCTGCGGTTTGAGTCGAATGAGATGCCCATTGTAACAGCGCCGCATCAGGGCCAAGTGCTGATGGGTCAACCACACCGGTTTCCGCCGGCTTCATGACGCCGACTTTTACACCGTCTTCAGACAACATTTTTGCCAGAGCAGCGGCAACCAGAGATTTTCCAACCCCGGTGTCGGTGCCGGTGATAAATATCCCTTTATTTCTGATTGCAGGCATTGATCACGACCTCAGCATCTTCGATCATCTGCAGGTCAATCTCACGACTGCGCCCGACGGTGGTCAAATAGTTTCCTACCATGGTCCCACTGGCTCCAGCCATAAAGATTGCCGACTGGAATTCACGCAGGTTTTTCTCGCGGCCGCCACAGACCGTAATCCGTTTCTGCGGCAACAGGTAGCGATACAGGCAGATGATCCGCAGGCAATCCATTGGCGTCAGCAGCTGAGCATCCTGTAGCGGGGTGCCGGCAACCGGGTTCAGAAAGTTCAATGGCACCGAGTCAACATCAAGTTCACGCAGGGTCATGCCAAGTTCGACCCGCTGTTCCAGCGATTCGCCTAAACCGAAAATCCCCCCGCAACAGACCTCCATGCCGGTCTTTTTTGCCAGTCGTACCGTTTCCACATCCTCTTCGTAATCATGGGTTGTGCAGATCTGTGGAAAAAATGAACGGGCAGTCTCAAGGTTGTGATGATAGGTGACGCAACCGGCATTCTTAAGCGCCTGTGCGCTTTCTGCGGAGAGAATCCCCAATGAGGCAGAAGGATCGATAGCGGTCTCTGCGCTGATTGCACGCAGTGCCGAGAGAATCTGGTCAAATTCCTCACCTGGTTCGATACGTACACCGCTGGTTACAATACCGTAGCAGTGATTGCCTTCAGCTTCTGCGGTGTGGGCACCCTGGACGATTTCAGCGACAGATTTCAGCGGATAGACCGGTGCGTTGGTTTGGTGATGGGAAGACTGTGCGCAAAAACTGCAGTTTTCTGAACAGAGGCCTGATTTGGCATTGATAATCGAACAGAGATCAATCCGGTTTGCGTGGAATTTTTCTTTGAGCTGGTGCGCTCCAGCCATCAAGAATGAAAGTTCAGCACCAGTGGCGGATAAAATTCGTAGTGCGTCGGTTGCCGAAAGGCCGGCGTTCAGTGATTTATCGATCATTTCTTGAGTAAAAGATGACATCGGCAAAGCTCCTTTTATAAATTTTCGGCAGATTAAACTTTCCGACCAGCCTTGTCAACCTGCTACCGAGACGAAGTTTACAGCGGATCACTTTAATGATAATTACCCGATCTGTACTACCATTTAATGCGGGCATATCTCATATAGGATTGACAGCCATTTTCTTTGGTGATAGAACAACATTTTAAATTCATTGGAGCCTCTGAAATGGTAAAAAAACTAATCGGTAAAAAACTCAAATTTTCGCGTCTCAAAAGGGACAAAACGATACAGGAACTCGCAGAAATGTCTCGGGTTTCTTCAAATATGATCTCAAGAATAGAACGAGGGTTGACAACACCCTCGGTGGAGATCTTGATGAAGTTGGCGGATGCTCTCGGTTTAAGCCTGAGTTATTTCGTCCAGGAGGCAGAAAAGGGGAGTACCGTTGTTTTTACCCCGGCTGGCCGTGGAGAACCGATCTTCTTTTTCGAAGATAAGCATCAGATTACCAGTTTGACGCAAGGACTGCGTGATCCCGGTTTTTCTGTTTTTGTTGACACGCTCGAACCTCACTGCGTCAGTGGTGATGGCGGCATGGTCCACACCGGGGAGGAGTTTGCGATGGTGCTGGAGGGCTCCATCGAATTTCTGATTGAAGGGGAGGCTTATCGGTTGAGCAAGGGGGATTCAATCGGCTTTAAGGCAACCTTGCCACACCGCTGGAAAAATACCAGCGATCAGCAGACGAAGATTCTCTGGATCGTCTCTCCACCACCGAATGTTTAAATTGATATTTCGCATCAAGTTGGGAGCAGGTCCATATGCAAATTAAAAAAATCGTCGGTAAAAAATTAAAAGAGATCCGCCTGAAGCAGGACTTGACCATTCAGGTTTTGGCAGAAAAATCACATGTGTCTTCAAATATGATTTCCCGTATCGAGCGGGGGCTGACTATTCCGTCAGTAGAAATTCTGATGCGTCTGGCCACTGTATTCGATAAGAGTATCAATTATTTTGTTGAAGATGTCTCAACCTCACATGAAGTTGTACACACCCGCCCCGGACAACGTGACAAAACGGTTTACGATGATGAACACAATATGCATACGGAGTCTTTTACCTCCGGTTTGCGTGACCCACAATTTATGTCATTTTACTGTACGGTGCAAAAAGGGGGCAGCAGTGGCCAGAAAAACATGTACCACCCGGGTGACGAGCTGATCTATCTGCTTGAGGGTCGTCTGCAGATGACGATAGTTGATGAGGTGTACATTCTGGAAGCTGGTGACAGCCTGAGCTTCAAATCACACTTACCGCACCGTTGGGATAACATTGGCGAAGATGACGCGAAAGTCATCTGGACATTGTCGCCTTTCACGATTATCTGATATTGCACCTTGCGCCCAACTGCTTGAAACTTATGCTCTCTTGTTGACATACTGCGATCCTGTTGTATAGTCACTAAGTATTTAAAGAATAGCAGCCACTAATCCTGAATCTCAGGGGGCAATTATGAACAAGTCTGAACTGGTCGAAGCACTTTCACTTAAAAAGAATCTGACTTACAAGAAATCTGAGCAGATCGTCAACCTGATTTTCGATTCGATGTCTCAAGCGCTGATCGACAATGACCGCATCGAAATTCGTGGATTTGGCAGCTTTATGGTCAAGGATTATAAAGCCTACATGGGACGCAACCCCAAAACGGGTGAAGTCATCCAGGTCAATGAGAAAAAGTTACCTTTTTTCAAAGTGGGTAAAGAACTGCGCGAACGAGTTGATAGTTAGCGTCAGTCATCTTCTTTCGTAATTAAGCCTGCTCACATGAATGTGAGCAGGCTTTTTTTTGACATGTAGCCTGTCATTTCACGTAACATACTATAATTACAGGTAAATGACATATCGCAACAATTAAGTTTTTTCTTATTATTGCGAAAAAACTATGTTATTGTAGTGACTTGAGCATAAGCCAATGAGGTGGCATACATCTTGATGGTAGACTGTCAGGCGATAAGTCGTTGGGGCAGATATTAAATGACATTCCTTTACTGTTGAATAGTTGAGCATGAAACCAGTCATCTATTTTTTGATTTTCGTTTTTACTGCAGTTCTCTGCCATACAGAAGCTATTGCTACGCCAACTCAAACAGGAATCAGTGGTTTGCTCAACCAACCCTCAGCCGATACTCTTGAGTCCGGAAATATTGCGATCGGATTGTGGCTGAACAGTTCCCAGCAAACTGATGGAGAAGCGGCCACAATCTTGCCTTTTAGCCTGACGTTGGGCCTTGGTAGTTTTATTGAGGCTTATGGTTCCTATCCCAACCTGTTTTTTAACAATGAAGAGGTCGACAGTGGCCGTGGTTTTGCCAATATCGGCTTTAAAACCAGGGTCTTGGGGAAGCGTTCGTCCCCCTACAAACTTGCTATTGATTTGCAGGCACGTCGTACCGTCGCGGATGAAGAAACCCTAGATGGCGAAACAGCCCTCTTGACTCGGGCCATTGCTACCTTCAAATCGGGTCGTTTCGGTGTACACCTCAATAGTGGTTTTCAAAAAAATGACAGTAGCTACGGTGGTGATGATCAAATTATTGCGGGTGCTGCAGTAGAATACTTTCCAATGGCACGCTTGCGCGTACTTGCAGAACTTGATTTTGCATCGTCTCGCGCATCAGGACTTGATGAAGAGATAGAAGTCATGACGGGTGTTCAGTATTTTTATTCACCGCACCTGACTCTGCATGCAGGGTTTGGCGTTGGCTTGACTGACTCATCACCAGACTGGCGTTTTCTGGCGGGCATTTCAACCAGTCAAGGAATTGGTACTTTTACCAAACCGATCCCGCAGATTATCAGTCCGGTCCTGCCTGAGGAGAAAGCCGAAGAGTCAAAAAAAGAATCGAAATTCAAAACCATAACGCCGCTTTTGCCGATGTCACGCTTGGCCAAACCGGCTCCGGTTGTTAACAGCGAACTTCCGGTGAACCCAGGTGAAGAGAAGATTGTTGTTGAGCCGGATACGCAACTGAAAATCTCTTCAGCAGCAGATGGACTTGACTCTGCGCCTACCGCAATTTCTTCGCCAGCACCAGAGCGCATCGGCGAAAAGCCTGAGCTCTTTGTGGCATCGCAACCGATCAAGACCGTTGTGTATCGAAAGTTTCGTTTTGAAGATATAAATTTTGCCTTTGATCAGCATTCTCTATCAGAAACCGGCGTAAAAGCCCTCTCTGAGGTAGCAGACTCTTTACGTAAAGAGAAAAAGTGGTTTTTAATTCGGATTGACGGTCACACAGATTCGATTGGTTCCTTAACCTACAACGAACAACTCTCGTATCGTCGGGCGGTCTCGGTTGGACAACAACTCGTCACAAACGAAGGTTTTGATCCGGCACGCATTTTCATCAAAGGCCTCGGCGAGGCCGTTCCGCTCTCCAGCAACAAGACAGCAGAAGGGCGTACCCTGAACCGCAGAGCTGAACTGCTGGTTCTGTTGCCAGAAAAAGATGACTGATGGTGCGCTTACTCCTTCTTCTGTTCTGCAGTTTTATACCCCTCTCTGTCTTTGCCGCCGCGACGTCAGAAATAGATAAATTTCTCGCTTCACGCCACCTTGTCACGCAAGTTTTTTTTATCAAACAAACTGCAGAGCTATCTGACCTTTCCAGGCAGCAACTCAACGGCGCTGCGAGTCAATTGGTCGACTATGCAGAACAGCAGATGCTGATTCGGGTTGAGGGCTTTGCCAGTCCGGACGGCGAAGATCAATATAATATGCAGTTATCATTGCAACGAGCGTTAGCCGTTGCGGACTATCTGTTACACACTCATAACCTCAGAATTCCTGTTTTTTTGACCGGATTTGGTGAAAGAGAACCAGCTGCTGATACACTTTCACAAATGCGTCGTGTCGACATTGCAGTCTATAAGAAAAATCCTGCTGCCGAAGTTCTCTTTGATGATAAAGGCAAAATCGAAAGGTTTATCCTGCGATGAATGCTGTCAGCTTTTCCAGCCTCACAAACAGTCCCCTGTTCAAAGGAATAATGGATGACGAGTTGGTCACCCTAGAGGGCTATTTTACCGTCCGGCGCCTGCAAGAGGGGAAGACCATCTTTATCGAAAACATGCCAGGTGAATCTCTCTATTTGATCAAGCAGGGGACAGTCAAGATTTCACGCATGTTGGCAGAAGGGGACGAGCAGATCCTGATTGTTCTTGGACCGGACGATGTCTTTGGCGAGATGGCCGTTCTTGATGGTGGTAAACGTTCGGCAACGGCCCGCATCGCCGAAGGCGCTGTCCTGTACGGGCTGACACGTAGTGATTTTGAGAAGCTTGCTGGTAGCAACCCGGCCCTCGGATTGAAACTTGCTCTGAACATCGTCCGCATTTTCAGTGGTCGGGTTCGAAATTCACAGAAAGATTATCGTGCCATGCTGCTGGCAAGCTTGAATCGACCCAAGCAGGAAGGGCGCTGATGAGAACGTTTCTCGCGTTACTTTTACTCTGTTGCTTGCTCCCCGCTTGTGCGCAAGTGAACATTGTTCCTCAAATACAATCAGGGTCGCAGATCGACATCGATTCGCGCTCGATCAACAGGCAGCAGGAAGATATTTCTGTCACCGTTCGTATGGCTGATGCGCATGTTCGTCCGTCACCAGTTGAGCAGAACTATGCCTCGTTCTGGATCGAAGTCGATAACCAGGGTAATACTGCTCTCCCTTTGTCACTGCAGGACTTCACCCTGCTTGACGCAGATGGTCACCACTACGCTGCGCAGTCACCAGATGAACTGGTGACCCTTTTAAAACCTGAAACCTCTTATCTGATTCCATACCCTTATGTCGGTTATTATTATCTGGGGGATTCAGAGCGCGCCAAGGTGTCAGATCAGTTCCGTAGTGAGGCCAGCTATGCCGGTTCACGGCGGCCTGAGTATATCAAGTTGGATGCTCTTCCTGAAGGAGAAGTGCCGCCTCACGCCAAAGTGACAGGCATGATCTATTTTTCGGCAGAATTAACCCGCATGCGCAGCTTTGACGTTCGCTACCAGTCGGCACCCCGTTCAGGGCAGGCAACTTTACCGTTCAATTTCAGTTTTTCAGTTGAGAAAAACTAAATCTCGTTATATATTCCGCGCTTAAATAATCGGTAGATTAAGCTCATTAATCTACCGATTTTCTGTTCTGCAACGAGTCAAATTTCAACCCATATCCGGAGAATGAATGTCAGTACTTTTGAGCCAGCAGCTGTTATTCGGTCTGCTCGGTGGCCTCGGTCTGTTTCTATTCGGCATGAAAATCATGTCCGAAGGGTTGCAAAAGGTTGCCGGCGAACGGATACGCCAGATCCTGGGTGCACTGACGAACAACCGCATTGTCGGCACCCTGGTCGGCATCGCCGTAACCGCGATCATTCAGTCATCCAGCGCGACAACGGTTATGGTGGTTGGCTTTGTTAATGCCGGCCTGATGTCACTGGTTCAATCGATCGGCGTCGTTATGGGCGCAAATATCGGCACAACCGTAACGGCTCAGTTGATTGCGTTTAAAATCACCAAATATGCTTTGCCGGCCATTGGTGTCGGCGCGGCGCTGAAACTGTTCAGCAAACGCAAAAAGCCGGTTTATATTGGCGAAATCATTCTTGGTTTCGGTATTCTGTTTTTTGGTCTGGCGACCATGAAGCAGGCCTTTGACCCATTAAAAAGTAGTGAAGAATTCCGGCAGATGTTTCTTCTGGTCGGCGATTACAAACTGCTCGGTGTCCTGATTGGCGCCCTGCTAACTGTTATCGTCCAAAGCAGCAGCGCGACCATCGGGATTACCCTTGCCCTGGCGACCTCCGGACTGCTCTCGTTTGAAGCCAGCGTTGCCCTGATTCTGGGTGAAAATATCGGTACGACAATCACCGCGAATCTTGCCGCCATAGGCACCAACCTGGCGGCCAAGCGAACGGCATTTGCCCACTTTCTGTTTAATGTCATCGGCACGCTCTACATGTTAATTCTCATGCCGCTCTACATGAAGTTCATCGCTACAATTACTCCAGGTGATGCAGACTTTATAATCCAGACGCAGGCGCAGGCCGACAGCTATTCAGCGATTATAGGCGACAAGCCGTATATCGCCCGGCACATCGCCAACACCCACACCATGTTCAATATCATCAATGTTCTGGTCTTTCTGCCATTTGTCGGGCTGCTTGCCAAGCTGTCAACCTTGCTGGTTCGTGGTGAAGACGACTCCGACAACATGCAGGTGAAATTTATCGACAGCCGCGTTCTGAACACCCCACCGATCGCAATCGGCCAGGCGCGTCGGGAAACCTTGCGGATGGCCAGAATTGCCCTGGAAATGGTCGAAAAAACCAATCAATTTCTGGAAGATGGCGACAGCAAACATCTTCGTGAACTAGAAAAACGTGAAGAGATGGTTGATCTGCTGCAAAGAGAGATCACCGACTTTGTTGTACAGCTTTCACAGCGATCAATTTCAATCCAAACCTCTGAAGCGATCGCCTCACTGATGTACATGGTCAACGATCTGGAACGGATTGGCGATCATTGTGAGAACCTCTGGCAACTCGGTATTCGCAAGTTTGAAGGGAAAATCTATTTTTCCGAAATTGGCGACAATGAGATCGCGACTATTGCGTCGAAAGCCCTTGAGTTTTTACAGTACATTGTCGATGCCATGGAACATCAGGATCGGAAAATTGGCCCTAAATCTATCGAGCTGGAAGATGAGATTGATGATCTGGAGCGAAAGCTGCGCATGAATCATATCAACCGTCTCAACACCGGCGAATGCTCCGTGCAACCAGGTCTGGTCTTTATCGACATCCTCCACAATTTCGAGAAGATTGGTGACCATACCTTCAATATTTCAGAAGCAATTTTAGGTCAGAAATAATCTGCTCAGCAGCTACCGCGACAATTAGCCGTGGCAGATCGTCGTTGCAACCTCAAAACCCACAGACTTACCACGACCGGAGGTGGTGCTAATGATTTGGAATGATGAATTTGAAACTTTGCCACGTGAGGCCATCGAATCGCTGCAGCTGAAGCGCTTGCAACAGACCGTTGAACGCGTTTACGCAACCGTCCCGTTTTATCGTGAATCCTTTAAAAAGGCTGACATTACTCCAGCGGACATCAAGAGCCTCAGTGATCTTCAGCGGTTGCCTTTCACGTTAAAACAGGACATGCGTGACAATTATCCCTATGGGCTGTTTGCCGTACCGCTCGAACAGATCGTGCGCATTCATGCCTCTTCCGGGACAACCGGTAAGCCGACTGTGGTCGGCTATACCCGCCGCGATATTGACACCTGGACCGAATTGATGGCTCGTTCCTTTGTTGCTGCAGGAGCCAATAAGGGTGACGTGATTCACAACGCTTATGGCTACGGACTGTTTACCGGCGGTCTCGGTGCTCATTATGGGGCCGAGCGGCTCGGCGCGTCGGTCATCCCCATGTCGGGTGGGAATACCAAAAAACAGTTGATGATCATGCAGGATTTCGGCTCAACCGTTCTCACCTGTACCCCATCCTACAGTCTGTTTCTGGCTGAAGTGGCGGCGGAAGAGGGGATCGATATCCGCAATCTGAAACTGAAGGTCGGTATTTTAGGTGCTGAACCCTGGAGCGAAAAAATGCGTCAGGATATCGAAGAAAAACTGAATATCAAGGCGATAGATATCTATGGCCTGTCAGAGATTCTCGGCCCTGGTGTTGGTATTGAATGCATCGAAGCGCAGAAGGGCCTGCATATCTGGGAGGATCATTTCCTGCCGGAAATCATCAATCCAGACACCGGCGAAGTGCTGCCGGCCGGGGAGAAGGGCGAACTGGTGATCACCACCATCACCAAAGAGGGAATTCCATTGATCCGTTACCGGACCCGCGACATTACCCGTCTGTTCAAGGAGCCCTGCATCTGCGGTCGGACTCACGCCCGTATCGAACGACTCAGCGGCCGCAGCGATGACATGCTGATTATTCGCGGGGTCAATGTTTTCCCCAGTCAGATTGAATCGGTACTGTTTAACATCGAAGGGGTTGAACCTCACTACCAGTTGATCGTTGACCGCGAAGGGACGCTGGACACGCTGGAAGTTCAGGTTGAGGTCAATGAACAGACGTTCTCTGACGAAATCAAGATTCTGCAGAGCCTTTCCAGTAAAATCCGAAAGGATATTAAAGATTTACTTGGTGTCACCTGCAAAGTAAGGCTCGTCGAACCCAAAAGCATCACGCGTAGCGAAGGCAAAGCCAGACGCGTGATCGACAACCGTCCAACCGCATCCTAAAGAGAAAGAGGGCAGCAATGAAAGTTGAACAGATTTCGATTTTTATTGAAAATAAATCGGGCCGCTTAGCCGAAGTTTCTGGAACGCTTGGCAAAGCCGGCGTCAACATTCGTGCTCTGTCGTTGGCAGACACGTCGGATTTCGGCATCCTGAGACTGATCGTCAATGACCCCGACAAGGCATTCAAGGTTCTGCGCGAGCAAAACTTCACCGTCAGCAAAACTGTTGTCATCGGTGTTGAGGTACCGGATACGCCAGGTGGGCTTTCCTCAATTCTGCAGATTCTCGATAACAACAACGTCAATGTCGAGTATATGTACGCTTTTGTCGAACGTTCTGGCGACAACGCAGTGATTATTTTCCGTTTTGACAACATTGATGACGCGATCAAAGTGTTGCACGACAACGGAATAAAGATTCTCGAAGGAAACAAGATAACTTCGATGTAGTCGTTGTGAAACAGCTACTTAAATAAACTTCCCTGAACAGGTAGATAAACTGAATGGATCGAACATCGAACATCTGGAATGCTGCCGCCGAGTGCATGCCGCGCGAACAATTACGCCAACTGCAACTGCAGCGATTGCAGCAGACGCTTCTCTGTGTTGCGAATAACGTCCCCTGTTACCAGAATAAATTCAGGGAAAGTGGCTTCAACCCCGGCGACCTGAAGACTCTTGAAGACCTCGGCTCGCTTCCCTTTACCACCAAAGAAGATTTGCGTCTCAATTACCCTTACGGCATGTTTGCCGTACCGATGCGTGAAGTTGTTCGCATCCATTCCTCCTCAGGTACGACCGGCAAGCCGACAGTTGTTGGCTATACCAAGCAGGATATTCATACCTGGACCGAACTGGTCGCCCGTTTCATGACCGCAGCAGGAGTCACCAACGAAGATATCGTCCACATTGCCTTTGGTTACGGATTGTTCACCGGAGCCTTCGGGTTACATTACGGCTCTGAAGCGATTGGTGCTTCGGTTATCCCGATTTCAGGTGGCAACACCGATAAGCAGCTGATGATCATGCAGGATTACCGCTCTTCGGCGCTGGTCTGCACTCCGTCGTACGGACTGACCATTGCCGATCGGCTGGAAAAACAGGGGATCGATCCGCAGTCGTTAGCGTTGCGCGTTGGCCTGTTCGGAGCAGAACCCTGGAGCGAGCAGATGCGTGTCGAATTGGAGCAGCGCCTGGGGATCATCGCCACAGACAATTACGGCCTTTCAGAAATCATGGGCCCCGGAGTCGCTGGAGAATGTCTTTGCCGACAGGGGATGCATTTAGCCGAAGATCACTTTATCGCGGAAATTATCGACCCAGACACTGGCGTGGTTCTGCCGCAAGGCTCTGTTGGCGAACTGGTGCTGACCAGTTTAACCAAGCAGGCCTTCCCGATGATCCGCTACCGGACCCGCGACATTACCCGCTTGGCTTACGACATCTGTGATTGCGGCCGAACCCTGGCACGGATGGAGAAAACCCGTGGACGCAGTGATGATATGCTGATCATCAAAGGCGTGAATGTCTTTCCAACGCAGATTGAAGAGGTGCTGCTTCAGATAGAAGGCTGTGAACCTCATTATCAGCTGGTCGTTGATCGAATCAATAATCAGGATCAACTGGAAATCCATGTCGAGGTTAACGAGAAGATTTTCTTTGATGAAATGAAACAGCAGCGGGCTTTCGTTGTCGAAGCAGAAAAGAAAATTCACTCCGCTCTCGGGTTGGGGGTTAAGATCAAACTGGTAGAACCGGCAAGCATTAAACGCCATGAAGGAAAGGCCTGCCGGGTCTTTGATCGGCGCAGCAATTAAGCCATAGCGCGGGTTTCTCCTTGACAGTCTGCGGTAAATACAAGATAATCCGCGGCGTTGAGTTTAACGGGATGTGGCGCAGTCTGGTAGCGCACTTGACTGGGGGTCAAGGGGCCGAAGGTTCAAATCCTTTCATCCCGACCAATACAACGAAAATGGCCAATTCTCGATAGAGAGTTCGCCGAAAAAATCTGAGATTTACGATCAGGGCCCTGCAGACTTTCAAGTTTGCAGGGCCCTGATCGTTTCTGTTGGTGGCCAACAGCTCTAGAATAAACTAGAATGTGTCAATGAAGAAAGAATCCTGCTCTGGTAATCGGAGGAATTAATAACTGATGAGAAGAAAGAAATCCGCGATCTGGCCGAATCTTACTTACTTCAAGGTGACCCCACAGGGTGGTTCGAACAGGTGTACAAAAAGGCGGCTGGCGATATCAATCGGGTTATCTGGTCAGACCTGGTGGCCAATCCTTGCCTGGTTAAATGGTTGGCACAGAGGTCAACCATAGGGAAGCGGGCAATCGTTGTCGGTTGCGGTCTAGGTGACGATGTCGCTTATCTGGCTGCAGAGGGTTTCGACGTGCTTGGGTTTGATGTTTCAACTACTGCGGTAGAAATGTGCAAAAAACGTTATCCGGAAATCGATGCCTGCTTCCAGGTCGCAGATCTGCTCAACATGCCAACTGACTGGATGGGAAATTACGATCTGGTTTTCGAATGCAACACGATTCAGGCATTATCCGGCTCTTGGCGAGTAAAAGCTTTAAATGCCATCGCTGATCTCGTTGCTCCAGCAGGGGTCGTGTTGGTGAGTTGCCGTGGTCGAAATAGCGGAGAGAAGGAGGATGCTTTTCCTCTGCCACTGGACCACGCCGAGATCGCCGGATTTGAACGCGCCGGTTTGAAACAACTATCATTCGACTGTTACGATGATGAACAGATCCCACCAGTGCCACACTTTTTTGCGAGCTACCAGCGACCCACTTAAAAACACCTGTCGAAAAAGCATTATAACTCATTGATATATATGAGTCATGGTTTTTAACTTTGAAAGTTTCTTCATATTTGGGGAAGTAATATTCAAATTATTCGGAAAAAAGAAGTAATTATCTATGTGATTCACAGAGATCGTTTCAATCTCTGTCGCTCCAAATCCCCAATCAGAAGTGTTTGGACCTTTTGGGCAAAAATTTCACTGCCTTGATCTGTCTGTAACCGTTGAACTGGAAATGGCATCTCCTCGCAGACGCGTTCTATAAAATCAAGTGTAGTGTGCTTGCGTGTGATTTAGCTGAAAGGGGATTGGTAGTTAGTTAGTTGCCAATCCCTTTAGTCACCATTACCAGAACATCATAGCCTTCAGCCTGTTTATGCGGGCTGAGGATTTCTTAGAAGTTGTTTGAATGAATAAGTAGGGCAAGCGGAGCATCCCGGTAGTGATCAGCTCATAATGAGCAAGAGAGTGAAATAATTCACTCCGAATCAAACCGGCAAGGAGGCTCTTATGAAAAGCATTCATTTCATCGGGCTGGATGTCCACAAGAAAATGATCGCCTACTGCATCAAGACCATCAGTGGTCAAATCGTTCAACAAGGGCAAGTTTCCTCCAACAGAAAGGCATTGCGGAAATGGCTAGACGAACAGACAACACCTTGGTCAGGCGCGATGGAAGCAACCATTTTTACCGGCTGGATTTATGATTTCCTTAAGCCTCATGCCGTGGAATTGAAGGTTGCACATCCACAGATGCTTAAGGCGATCACGGCCGCTAAAAAGAAAAATGACAGGAAAGATGCAGAAAAGCTGGCTGATTTGTTAAGGGTCAATCTGTTACCTGAATGCACCATGATGTCTCAGGAGATCAGAGAATTAAGGCGGCTCATGCGCTATCGAAATTTAATGGTCCGCACCGGCGTGAAGATGAAAAACAAGATTTCTGGGTTATTGATGGAAGTTGGTGCTCCTTACGATAAAGGGCGGTTACACGGAAAGCGTTATTTTAGTGAGTTGTTAGACCGCTTAGAGGATGTCCCCGATTCTGTCATCAACCTCCTGCAGCTAAGCCGATGCAATCTTGAGTTATTTGAAGCTGTTCAAAGGAAGTTATTGAAAACATTACGGGAGAATAAACAGATTCGAGAGAGAGTCGAGCTACTGATGAGTATTCCCGGTGTTGGGGAAGTTTTAGCGCTGACTTGGGTTTTGGAGATTGGTGAGCCGACTAGGTTTCGTTCTGCACGTCAGGCCATCAGTTACTGTGGTCTATGCAGTGCCCAGCGGGAATCTGCTGGTAAGGAAAAGCGAGGTCCCATATCCAAAAAACGAAATAAGCATCTTCAGAGCATGTTAGTTGAAGCTGCCAAGCTGGCACCACGTCGCAGTGCTCCTTTGGCCACCCTGTATGAACGGGAAATATCAAAAGGTAGTCGCAATCGGGCAACCTTAGCTGTTGCTCGCAAGCTTGTTGAATATCTGCTTGCGGTTGATCGGCGTGGCACTCCCTTTATAGACGAGGAGCCACAGCAGGCTGCCTGAGAAGAATATACATAACAGCTCTTGAATCAGATCTTCCCACAGGGCCTTGCTAGTTATGAGGCTGCGCGAGCTTCTGCTGCGCGCCATTTAAGTTGTTTCAAGGCCTGTGGGTTGGCCCAAACTCAATCTTCCGAGATGGGACGAGTCCCTGAGACGGCACATGGATGTCTGGTCGCGGCGGCAAGCGGACCACAAAGCACAGAAAAAAAAGATCGAGAGTAGAAAGAGCTAACGGACAAACCACCGGTGCGCTTCGCAAAGGTTCGGGGAAATCTCCGTTTCCCTCTTGATTTTACTTATCATGGATGCCTCATAATGGTGTCTTGGATGAGCTTAGGATTAATAGCTCGATTCGGGGTATAC
>DATCYW010000032.1:0-30101 GCA_036526255.1 Malonomonas sp.
CTTTTTTACAAATACTGGAGGTCAATTTGTTCGAGAAAAAGCCCATTACATCGTTGGTTGCGGACGCTCTCAAACAAATATCGGACCCTCAGGATGATAACCAACTGAATTTATTCAACTGTTAACCGGACAGTAGTATTACAAATTATGTGCGGAAGCTATCATTCACGGATTGGACCGCCAACCCGATTCTTGCGGTTTTCGCGATTATTCTGTTGCGGACCCCAGCGCAACGCTGAACAAGGATGGACCTGCTGATGCTCGCCTGGAAAAACCTCTGGCGCAACCGTCGTCGCACCCTGATAACCCTCTGTGCGCTCAGCTTCAGCCTGATGCTGGTGCAGGCTTTTCATAATCTGTCCTACGGCGTTTATTCGGCGATGATCGATAGCGGGGTTCGCGCCGGGACCGGCCATCTGGTGGTCTATCAGCAGGATTATGTCGCGCAGCGCGATGAAAAATTCTCCTTTGCGCCGCAGCGGCTGGTCGAGCAGATTGCCGCCATAGAAGGGGTTGCTGCGGTGCTGCCGCGGCTGTATCTGCCAGGGCTGGCGCAATCGAGCCGGGAAAGTCGCGGTATCCTGCTGACCGGGGTGGTGCCGCAGGCCGAAGCGCGGGTCAATCCTTTTTTGAAAGATCTGCCGCCGGATCAGCAGCTGTCGTCGTTGAACGGTCGCGAAGCGATCCTCGGCAGTCGGCTGCTTAACGAGTTGCAGCTGCAGCCGGGCAACAAGTTTGTCGTTACCCTGCAGGGGCGCTCCGGAGAGCTGGTCAGTGAGATGTTTCGGGTGCAGGGGGTGGTGACGACCGGCATTAAAAATGTCGATCGTTCGCTGTTGCTGGTCGGTCGCGAACGGGCCGCAGCATTGGCTGGCATTGCCGGAGAGATTCACGAACTGGCGGTGGTGCTCAAACAACAACACGCCGATCGCACTGTCTATCCGGCGATTCAACAACTGCTGGTCGGGCGCCCACCGCTGCGCCTGCTGAGCTGGGAAGAGGCGATGCCGAACCTGTCGAACGCCATCAAACTTGATTATGCCAGCCAGAAGTTCATCTTCATCATCATGCTGCTGATTGTTACCATCGGCGTCATCAACACCCTGCTGATGTCGGTGATGGAGCGCTTTCGCGAGTTCGGCGTGATCCTGGCCGTTGGTGCCGACGCCAGTCGCCTGCGGGCGCTGGTGTTTATCGAGGCGCTGTTGCTCGGGCTGGTGGCGATGCTGCTCGGCAGTGTTTTCGGTTCGTTGGCCACCTGGTATCTGCAGGCGGTCGGCATCGACTTGCGTGATTTTATCGAGGAAAGTCTCGAGTTCGGCGGCGTGGTTTTCGATCCGGTCATGCGCGCCGCCTGGGATTATTCCTATATGGTGCAGATAGCCAGTTTCATGCTGCTGTTGTCGCTGGTCGCAGCGATCTATCCGGCCATCAAGGCGGGGCGGATAGTGCCGGCCGAGGCGTTGCGCCATCATTAGTGGTAGAGGCGAAAGCTATCGATCCATCTGCTGCGTTATGCTTTAGATATCGCCTCTCGACGTAGCGCTGCTACGACTCGTGACGCTATCTTGAGCAGGCCTTGCATCTGGACCAATCTCTTTCGCCTGACATGGTTTTGAGTAAAGGTTCGACCTTTTGTCACCTGTATCAATGGAGCAATTTGACGATGGTTCTGATTGAACTGAAAGATGTCAGTAAGATCTATCCGCTCGGCAACCAGCAGGTTGTGGCGGTTGCGGAGCTGTCGCTGCAGATCGAAGCGGGGGAGTTCACCGTGCTGGCCGGTCCCTCCGGCAGCGGCAAAACCACGCTGCTGAACCTGATCGGTTGCCTCGATCGCCCGAGCAGCGGCCAGGTCTGGTTGGACGGAAAAGAGGTGGGGCAGGCGGCGGCAAAAGA
Source organism: Malonomonas sp. (assembly GCA_036526255.1). Classification (GTDB taxonomy): domain Bacteria; phylum Desulfobacterota; class Desulfuromonadia; order Desulfuromonadales; family Geopsychrobacteraceae; genus Malonomonas. The sequence goes on from DATCYW010000032.1 coordinate 1,900, forward strand.
GCTGGCGGCGCTGCGCCTGAACCAGATCGGTTTCATCTTTCAATCCTACAACCTGATTCCGGTGTTGACCGCCGCCGAGAATGCCGAATTCACCCTGATGCTGCAGGGGATCAATAAGCAGCAGCGGCGCCAGCGGATTCTACAGCTGTTCGCCGAGTTGGGGTTGCAGGGGCTGGAAAACCGCAAGCCCTCCGATCTCTCCGGTGGCCAGCAGCAGCGGGTCGCTATCGCCCGGGCGATGGCGTCGCAGCCGGCGGTGATTCTGGCCGACGAACCGACCGCCAGTCTGGATACACAGGCCAGCGAGGAGTTGCTGGCGCTGATGAAAAAACTCAATCAGCAGCAGGGGGTCACCTTTATCTTCAGCTCCCACGATCCGCTGGTGATCTCTCACGCTCGGCGCGTAGTAAGGCTGCGCGACGGCCAGTTGGAGTCTGATCAGTGAAATGGGTCTGCTGGCTGTTGCTGTTGATTTTGTCGCCTGCTTTTGCCGCTGCCGAACTGCTCAGTGATCCGCAGCTGGGCGGCTCGTTGAAATCGCTCAACCTGTATCTGGACCGTTCGCCGGTCAACCCCGAGGTCGGTCTGATCTCCTCTGAACGGTTGCGGCTCGATTTCACCAGTCGCGTCGCGAAAGATTATCCCCTGCAGATTTCTGTTGAACATCAGCTGCTTTGGAGTGATCCGGTCGGATTGGTCGGACCGCCGGCGGATTCGATCAATCGGCTGGTCGATTGGGAAAAAAGCTGGGAAGCGGATGAGCAGTGGTCGGCACAGTTGCAGCTGGACCGTTTAAATATCAGCGGAGAAAGCGCGGCGCTACATTGGACGCTGGGACGCCAGGCGATCGGTTTTGGTCTGATCAGCATCTTTTCACCGCTGGATGTCATCGCGCCCTTTGCTCCCGACGCCATCGACGTTGATGTGCGTCCCGGTGTCGACGCCGTCAAGCTGGTGCGTTATTTCGGTCTGGCCGGACAGTTTGGTGGGGTGGCGGTCTTCGGCGATCAGCCAGAGCACAACAGCTACCTGCTGACCCTCGGCGGGAACCCCGGCAACCTCGATCTGCTGGTGCTGACCGGCAGTCTGCGCGACCGGCAAATGATCGGCGGCGGGATGGCCGGCGAGCTCGGCAGCCTGGGTTTAAAGGGAGAGGTCAGCTGGTATCGCGGCACACGGGTCGGGCAGCCGGGCGGCGATCTTTACGCTGACTTCGCCATCGCTGCCGTGGAAGGCTGGTACCGCTTCGACAATGATCTGGTGCTGCTGGTTGAATATCTGTATAACGGCGCCGGTTCGAACCAGCCGCGCGACTATCCGCTGGTCGCCGCCTCCGCGCCACTGCAGGAAGGCTTGAGCTTTCTGCTCGGCCGCCACTATCTGCTGCTCGGCCCTTCCTACGAACTGCACCCTCTGGTCACCGCCAGCGGACTGCTGATCCATAACCTGGGCGATAATTCCAGCCTGATCCGCCCCCAGTTAGCCATATCACTGGCCGATAATCTGCAACTCGACCTGTTCTGGGCGGCGACCCTCGGTGACAAGCCGCACTCCAATATGTTGACCGGTCAGCCGATCGTCCGTAGCGAATTTGGTACCTTGGGAGATTCGGGCGGATTGTTGTTGCGCTGGTACTTTTAACAGCAATGAATCAGCCGTGTTGTTGTACGGCAGGGGGCAGGTAAAAAAAATGGGTTACGTCAACTGACGTAACCCATTGAATTTTTTGGTGGAGCTAAGCGGGATCGAACCGCTGACCTCTTGACTGCCAGTCAAGCGCTCTCCCAGCTGAGCTATAGCCCCGTTAAGGTGGTGCGTTTATAGCAACTCAGCTTTGCGCTGTCAACAGGAAAAATGTGATCTTTTTCTGTTTCAAAAATTGACTTTGAATCAGCAAAGCTGGCTCGTGCGGGCATGGATATTTTTATCACCTCATGTTAGGTTGTGGCGTTTGTCATGTTCGATTTTTATGCTGCTAGAGGAGTGTTTTTTATGGGCGGACAAGAGCTGTTGTTGCGCAAGCTGCCGGCGATCGATCGTGTTTTACGTGAAAAGCCGTTGCAGCAGTACGTCGGTCAATTGCCACAGGAATTGTTGACTGCCGCTGTAGCCCAGGTTGTAGAGGGTCTGCGGCGGGAAATCCGGGAACACACCACGCCACCTTCGGAGCAGCGCCTTGCGATTGAGCAGGTTGCAGCAGCGGCGGCGGAAATCTGTGCCGGAATGCTGCGTTCCTCGCTGGGTAAAGTCCTTAATGCCACCGGCACGTTGCTCCACACCAACCTTGGTCGCGCCCCACTGGCGAAGCAGGCGCTTGCCGCAATCAACCAGATTGCCGGCGGTTATTCGAACCTGGAGCTCGATCTTAAAACCGGGCAGCGCGGTGAACGCTTCAGCCATGTCGAAGCGTTGCTCTGCCAGTTGACCGGGGCCGAAGCCGCGCTGGTCGTTAATAACAATGCCGGCGCTGTGCTGTTGGCGCTCACCGCGCTTGGCAAGGGGCGTGAAGCGATTGTTTCGCGTGGCGAGCTGGTCGAAATCGGCGGCGCTTTCCGCATCCCCGAGGTGATGGAGGCTGGCGGCGTCATCCTGCGCGAGGTCGGTGCCTCTAATCGCACCCACCTGAAAGATTATCAGCAGGCGATCGGTGAACAGACCGCGCTGCTGTTGAAAGTGCACACCAGTAATTACCGGATTGTTGGCTTCACTCAGCAGATCGAAGCGCGCGAACTGGCGATCTTGGCCAAGGAGCATGGCCTGGTTCTGCTGGAGGATCTGGGCAGCGGCATGTTGCTGGATTTATCCGCCTATGGATTGCCGCAGGAGCCGACGGTTGCCGAAACTATTGCCGCCGGGGTCGATCTGGTGACCTTTAGCGGCGACAAACTGCTTGGCGGTCCACAGGCCGGGGTGGTTCTCGGCCGTCGTGAGCTGGTGCAGAAACTGCGCCGTCATCCGCTGGCGCGCGCTTTGCGCATCGACAAGCTGACCCTGGCGGCGCTTGAGGCGACCCTGCGCCTTTATCTGCAACCTGAAATTGCCTTGCAGGAATTGCCGATTCTGCAGATGTTTGCCATCCCGGCTGAAGAGTTGCGCCTGCGTTGCGACTCTCTGGCGCAACGACTTGCTCGCGAATCGTTGCCGATCCGGGTACGGCTTGTCGAGGATCAGGCACGGGTCGGCGGCGGCGCTATGCCGCTGGTCGAGCTGCCCGATTGGGCGGTAGAGATAGAACTGTGCGGCGGCTCGCTGGATCGCCTGATGCGACGGCTGCGCGGCTTTATGCCGGCGTTGATCGGCCGGGCGCAGAACGACCGGCTGTTGATCAATCTGCGTGCGATCCCCGTAGAGGAAGAAGCGCTGCTGGTGCAGATTTTGATTGCGGCGTTACAGGCAGAGGACTGAATCGTGGCTGAAACAGGACATTTCATCATCGGCACCGCCGGTCATGTTGATCACGGTAAAACGGCACTGATTCGAGCGCTGACAGGGGTTGACACTGATCGGCTGCCACAGGAGAAGGCGCGCGGGATTTCCATTGAGCTGGGTTTTGCGTCGCTGAACCTTGGACAGAATCAGGTGGCCGGGGTGGTTGATGTTCCCGGCCACGAAAAATTTATTCCGCAGATGCTTGGCGGCATCAGCGGGATCGATCTGGTGCTGTTGATTGTCGACGCCAACGAAGGGGTGATGCCGCAGACCCGTGAGCATCTGCAGATCATGCAGCTGCTGCAGGTGCAACGCGGTATTCTGGTGCTCAGCAAGTGCGATCTGGTCGAAGAGGACTGGCTGGATATTGTTGAAGAGGAGGTCCGTGAGCAGGTGACGGGAACTTTTCTCGAACATGCGCCCTGCTGCCGGGTGTCGGCCCTGAAGGGGCTGGGGCTGGAGGAGTTGCGTGAAGAGATCGGCCGGCAGCTGAAGCTGGTCAAACCGCGGGATCCCGGCGGCGCGGTGCGCTTGCCGATCGATCGGCGCTTCAGCGTACCCGGTTTTGGCAGTGTTGCAACCGGAACCCTGAACAGTGGCCGGGTGCAGCCGGGTGACATGCTGGAGCTGTTGCCGGCGGCGATAACGACCCGGGTGCGCGAGGTTCAGGTCCATGGCCGTACGGTTGACGCGGCCGTTGCCGGACAGCGCGCAGCCATCAACCTGACCGGGGTCGCCATCGACCAGCTGCCGCGCGGTTCGGTGTTGGGTACGCCCGGGCTGTTTCGCGCTACAGAGCGCCTTGACGTCAAACTGCAGCTGCTCGCCTCGGCACCGCGGGCGGTGAAGTTTCGTGATCCGGTGCATTTTTATCTTGGCACCTCGCGTGCGGTGGCGCGCGTGGTGCTGCTTGACCGCGACGAGTTGAAACCCGGTGAAGAGGCACTGCTGCAGCTGGTCCTTGACCAGCCGCTGCTCGCTTATCGCGGCGACCGTTTTATCGTTCGCTCCTATTCCCCGATGCTGACCATCGGCGGCGGGGTGGTGATCGATACCGAACCACAGAAACATAAGCGCTTCCGACCGGCGGTGCTGAAACGTCTGGAGGCGCTGGCCGCCGGTGATCTGGGCTTCTGGTTGCAGAAGCTCGATGAGCTGGGCGTGGCACGCATCCGCGATCTGATGAAGCAGACCGGAACAGGTCGTGAGCAGTTGCTGCAGGGGCTGGAAATATTGCAGGCCAGCGGTCAGGTTGAGCTGTTGGTTGAACAGTGGCTGGTGACCGAACGGTTGCGCAGCTGGACGCAGCAGATCCCGCAACTGGTTGCTGATTATCTGCAACGCAATCATCTGCGTCACGGGATGCCGCGGGCGACGCTGCACTCCAGTCTCTGCCCGCAGTTGGCTCCCAAAGGGTTTGAGCTGCTGCTGCAGCGTCTTCGGGATGCTGGTGAGCTGCTGCTGCGCGGCGAGCTGGTGGCGACTCCCGACTGGCAGCCGCAACCGACTGACGCAGAACAGCAGCTGCTGCAGCAGCTTGAAGACCATTTTCGTCAGCAGGGATTTCAGGTTAAAAACACGAATGAGACTCTCAAGCAGTTGGGTCTGGAGGCGATTGATGTTGACCTCTATTTCACCTACCTCGTTCAGGAAAAATCATTAAAACGTTTAAATCAGGAGAGCTATTTGCATCGGGATAGCTATTGTCAGGCAGAGGCGCTGCTGGTGGAACTGTTTCAACAACAGGAGACGCTGACGCTGGCTCAGTACCGTGATCGGCTGGACAGCGGTCGCAAGCTGACCCAGGCCCTACTTGAACTGTTTGACAGTTACAAATATACCCGCCGGGTTGGCGAAGAGCGGGTCGCCTGGCAATTGCCAGGGTCTTAAAAGGTACGGTTTTTCACGGTGTCAAACCGTTTATTGGCCACGTCTAACGAGTTATCGTTCTTGCAGGAGAGCCCTTTGTCAGAAAAAATACAGCGTCTGACCGCTTTGTCGCGCAGCTCCGGTTGAGCCGCCAAAATAGGTCCTGAGACCCTGACCCAGGTGCTGGGTCAGCTCCCACACGTAAATCATCCTGCGCTTCTGTCGCAGCAGATTCCATTTGCCGATGCCGCAATTTACCGCCTTGAGGAAAATCTGGCGCTGGTGCAGTCGGTCGATTTCTTCACCCCGGTGGTGGATGATCCCTACAAATATGGCCAGATTGCAGCAGCCAATTCACTCTCTGACATTTTTGCGGTCGGAGCTCGGCCCTTGACGGCCTTGAATCTGGTGGCCTTTCCAGTCCGTCTGTTGGGTCAGGAGGTTTTGCAGCAAATCCTCGCCGGGGGGGATGAGCGGGTTCGTGCGGCTGGAGCAGTGATTGCCGGCGGTCATTCCATCGAAGACGACGAGCCGAAATATGGTTTGAGCGTGACCGGGATTGTTGATCCGGCAAAGATGTTGACCCCCTGTGGCTGCCAGCCCGGTGATCAGTTGATTCTGACCAAGCCGCTCGGCACCGGGCTGCTGACGACCGCGCTGAAGGGGGAGGTCTTAACAGAAGCTGAGATCGCCGTAGCGATTGAGGGGATGGTGATGCTCAACCAGCAGGCCGCAACTGTTGCGCTGCAGGTCGGGGTGACCGCCTGTACCGACATCACCGGTTTCGGTCTGGTCGGTCATGCCCTTGAACTTGCTGAAGCCAGCAAGGTCGGTCTGCAGATTTATATGGATAAGCTCCCTGCCTATCCGCAGGCGTTGGAAATGGCCGCCATTGGTCTGATCCCGGAAGGGACTTATCGCAATCGGGATTATTATTTCCGCCGCGTCATCGGGCAACAGCAGGCTGATCCGCTGTTGCTTGATCTGCTCTGCGATCCACAGACCTCTGGTGGGCTGCTGATAGCGGTTGCCCCTGAAAAACAAAATGAATTCATGCAGAAGCTTGCCGAATCAGGAGTTCCCGCCTTTCACATCGGCACAGCGGTTAAGGATGACTTAAGTCGATTAGAGTTGCTGACCTGATGAGTGGCTATGTTCTCTAGACTCAGTCTATTACAGAAATTTTCTCTGATCTGTCTGGCGATGCTGCTGGTGCTCGGCATTGTGCTGAACCTCGCAATAAACCATCTGATGGAGAAAAACCTGATTCAGCACGCCCAGGAGATGACCGCTGCGGTTGTGCTGGATGAAGTTCTGCACGAACTGAACGCCGCAGACTTCAGGGCGCCGTTGCGTGGCGAAGATTACCAGCGGTTTTCAGAAAAAATTAAGCACTTAAGCCTTGGGCCGAATATCGAGCGGATCAAGATCTGGAGCCGCGACAGCGTTATCCTCTGGGCTGATAAAGAAGAGATGGTCGGACTGCGCTATGGTGACAATCATGGCGTCGAAGACGCGTTGCTGGGACTGGTGGTCGTTGAGCTCTCCTGGAAGGGGCATGAAGAGCAGGAAGCGGAAGGGGAGCTGGACACAGAACATCACGGTAAGAAATTACTGGAACTCTATGTCCCGATAAGTTTCGCCGGCAGTTCCGAGGTCGATATTATTTTCGAGGTTTATCGTAATCTCGGACCGCTTTATGTCGAATTTGAACGGCAGCAGACAATTGTTTGGTGCGCGCTTATCAGCAGTTTCGGCCTGCTGTTCCTGGCTTTGTTTACCCTGGTGCTGCGGGCGACGCGCAAGATCGCTGCGCAGCGTTTCGACATCCTCGAATCGGAAATGCGTTACCGCAACCTGATTCAGACGGCACAGGATGGAATTCTGGCGGTCAGCAGCACCGGTCGTGTGCTGTTGAGCAATCCTGCCGCAGAGCGAATTTTCAACTGTTCGGCTGATGATTTATCTCGCCGGCCGCTGGCCGGTCTGCTGGCGGAGAGTCAACAGCAACCAGTGGGTGAGGTTCTGCAGCGCTTATGCGCGAACAATACAACGACCCAGAGCCCGCAGATTCATCAGTGGCAGGGGGTGCGTTGCAGCGGCGAGCGGTTTCCGATCGCTCTGACGTTTGCTGTTTCCGGCGAGCAGGACAACCAGCTGATCACTGTGGTTCTGCGGGATGAAACTGAACGCCAGATGATGCAGAAAAAGGCCTTGGATGCTGAGAAGATGGCGGGAGTTTCCTTGATTGCCAGCAGTATTGGTCACGAGATCAATAACGCGATCAGCGGCCTCTACTGTTATGCGCAGATGCTTAAAGGGAAATCGCACGAACCGGATTTTGTCAGCAAGTGCGCCGATACCATGTTTTCACAATCAGAACAGTTGCGGTTGCATGCTACCAATCTGCTGTCACTCGGTAAACCACAGACGCCGCGGATCGGTCCGCTGAACCTGAATGACCTGCTACAAAATGTCACTGATCTGCTGAGAACCAGCGGATTACTTAAAAGCTTTACCTTGCAGCTGGAACTGGCCGAAAAACTGCCGGCCATCGCCGGGGATCCTCATCTGCTGGAACAGCTGATCCGCAATCTACAGATCAATGCCGCGCATGCGATGGGTCGTAAGGGGACACTGTCGGTGCGTAGCGGTCAGTCTGATGCCGGGCTGATCTATTTTGAGGTTGAAGATACCGGCACCGGTATTGCGGCCGAGAAACTCGAGCAGATTTTTGAGCCCTTTTATACCTCCAAGGCGGAAGGTGAGGGGACCGGGCTTGGATTGTATATCGTTCGTCAGGTTGTCGAACAGCATGGTGGTGAACTGCAGGTCGACAGTCAGCTGGACGTCGGTACCAGATTCAGGGTGCTGTTTCCCGAACCATTCAGTGTTATGAAGACACTGTTCAATTGATCTGATCTATTTTTTTATTAAGATGAAAGCAGGAGGCCGGATGTCGAGCTTTAACTTCGATATCATCACTGTGAAGTGAGGCCCATATGGATACGCATATAAGAGGCGGTTTCTGGCGGCGGCGTGCCGGGCGTGGCTACTACCTCTGGACGCTGGCGAGTTTCTGGACACTGTTGCTGCTCTGTTCGCTCTACTGGAATTATCAGAATGCCACCCGTCAGGTTCTGCAACTGGTTCAGGTACAGGCCAGAACTGCCTATGAAAAAGATGTTCTCTATCGCTTCTGGAACTCTTCGCATGGGCTGGTTTATGTGCCGGTTTCCAGCGAAACCCCCCCCAATCCTTATCTTCAGGTTCCTGAACGGGACATTTCGACACCCAGCGGGACCCCCCTGACACTGATGAATCCGGCCTATATGACCCGTCAAGCCAACGAGCTGGGGCAGGCAAGGCTTGGTATTTATGGTCACCTGACCAGCCTGATGCCGTTGCGGCCGGGAAACGCGCCTGATGAGTGGGAGCGCGAAGCGCTGCTGGCCTTCGAACAGGGGGTTCCAGAAATCAGTCATGTCAGTGAACTCGACGGAAAAACGGTCATGCGCCTGATGCGCCCCCTGCTGGTTGAGCAGGAGTGCATCGAATGTCATGCCCATCAGGGCTACAAGGTCGGCGAGATCCGTGGCGGCATTAGTGTTTCCATCGATATGGCCGCCAGTCTGGCGTTGCTGCAGAGTGCCAAAATACGTCTGGTTGTCGGCCATCTGTTGCTCTGGTTGACCGGACTGGCCGGCTTGATTGCTCGCTCCCGGCAGTTGGTCAAGCGCGATTCCGAACGGCTGCAGGCAAAAGAACAGCTGCAGCAGGTCAACCGCGAACTGGAAACGCGAGTCGCTGAGCGGACCCAGCAATTGCAGGAATCGAATCAATTGCTGGAGGAGGATATCCGCCAGCGGATTCTTGGGGAACAGCAGCGGCAACTGCTGGCTGAGCAACTGCGACAGTCGCAGAAGATGGAGGTCGTCGGCACTCTGGCTGGTGGGATTGCCCATGATTTCAACAATCTGCTGACGCCGATCCTCGGCTATGCCGAACTGGCGATGCAGCGCCCCGAGGCCAATGAAGCGTTGCAAAAGGATCTTAAGCGGATTTTCAGTGCCGCAGAGCAGGCCAAGGGGCTGGTCAAGCAGATTCTTTCCTTCAGTCGCCGCAGTGACCAGCAGCGGACAGCGGTCAGCATGCAGCAAATCGTTCGTGAGGTGTTCGAGCTGATCCGGCCAACCTTTCCGAAGTCTTTAGACATCAAGCTGCAACTGCCGGAGAAGGATCTGGTTGTTGACGCTGATCCGGTCCAGATGCATCAGGTGGTAATGAACCTCTGCACCAATGCCTGGCAGGCCATGGGCGGAAAAGGCGAGCTGCAGATTTCTCTGGAACCGACGCTGTTGTCGGCTGAGGAGAGCAAAAAACTGAATATTTCTGCCGGCGACTCTCTTTGCCTGAAGGTTTTTGACAGTGGTTGCGGAATCGATACGGAGACGCTGGAGAAGATCTTCGATCCCTTCTTTACCACCAAGAAAAGCGGAGAGGGAACCGGCCTGGGGCTGGCCGTTGTCCAGGGCATCCTGCTTGGCCACGGTGGTGCGATCCGGGTCGAAAGTGTCATCGGGCAGGGCAGCTGTTTTTCAGTCTATCTGCCGCTCAGCGAATCGGTACAGCGTCTCGACGCTGAGCAACCGCTGCCAAGGGCACAGGGGGAGCTGATTCTGCTGGTTGATGATAATGAAGGGATCGTTACCCTGCTTCGTGAAGGGTTGAGCGCTTTCGGTTATCGGGTTGATGCGTACTGTAGCAGCCAGCAGGCGCTCGACGCTTTCCGGCGGCAACCGGCCAAATATGATTTGTTATTGAGTGATCGGATGATGCCAGAGCTCAGTGGACAGCAGCTTGCTGAGCAGGTTCGGTTGCTGCGGCCAGAGTTTCCGGTGCTGTTCATGACCGGCTACGACGCCGCCGAGGATTTTTCTTCTCCATCGCTCCCGGGCGCAGATCCTTGTCTGGCTAAGCCGGTCACCGCAAGCGAAGTTGCGCGCCGGATTGTCGCCTGTCTGGCAACTTAAGTGAGCGTCAGTTTGCGCCTCGAAACAAGGTGAAGCGTTTGACAGAATCAGGTCTTTGCTGTAGGAATTGAGAGCAGAAAATCTGTTATGGCCGCTCTGGCCCCACTGCTCTGGAGGAGTGCAATGCCGTCCTGGAAAATAATCTTCTGTCTGTTCTGCGCTGCTATAGCCGGGATAGTATCACAGGCGCTTGCCGGCCCCTATACCGACTCCGCCCACGGTAACAGCCTCAGTGGCGTCGACCGTTCCAGTATCGATGCAAAGTACAGAGCCTTTGCCAAGGGCAATTGTTCGCATTGTCACGAACTGCACTCGAGTCTCGGCGGTGTAGAACCTGAGCCTTCGGGTTCCGTCGCAAACCGTTCGCTGCGTTTTGCCGCCGAAGAGGATCTCTGCAATACCTGTCACGATGGTAACCCCGTCGCCCCGAACATCCAGCTTGAATTCAGTAAACAATACAGTCACCCGGTCAACAGTTTTCGCGACCGGCATACGTTGGGGATTGCTGAAAAAGGGCAGGGCGGTCTGCCCTTTCGCGGCGTCAAGCGGCATGTGGAATGCTCCGATTGCCACGAACCGCACACGGTGCAGGGGCAGACACATACGCCACCGGGCAATACCGTCTCAGGGGTTCTGTTGGGTAGCTGGGGGGTGGAGCCGAATACCGAAACACTCTGGCAGCCGCCGGTCAGTCTGGCCGAGGTCGCACCGGCCACCAAAGAATATCAGCTCTGTTTCAAGTGTCATTCCTATTATGCCCTGCAGGATATCGACGGAGTGACGACCCTGCTTGGCCCGTCCGGGGTGCCGATCACCGATCAGGCGATGGAGTTCAGTAAGGCAAACCGCTCGGTTCACCCGGTGCGGGTTTCGCTCAATGCGCAGACCGGTTCCTACAGTCCCAATGCACTTGGCAACAGCAAACTCAAAGCCCCCTGGAACCTGAACAGCGGCAACCAGACCATGTACTGTTCCGATTGTCACGGCAATAATGCCGCGTCGCCGGTCGGACCGCATGGTTCCAGTAACCAGTTTCTGCTTGCCGGCAACTGGAGCTGGCCATTTAAGCCGGCCGGCGGCAAGTTGTGGACCTTGGCCGATGTGAAAAACAATCAGAACAGCTGGAATACCCGGTTGCTCTGCGCCAAGTGCCACACCCTGATTGTCAACAATAACTTCAATAATCAGCCGCATAACAAATCGGATCATATTGATGGTGGTTATGACGCCGCACCCTACTCGAATTATGACACCAGCTTTGCCTGTATTGCCTGCCACACCCCGGTTCCGCACGGCAGCTCTGCCAGCCGTCTGATCGGTTACGACACCTTGCCGGAGCCTTACAAGGTCACCGTTTCCACCGGGGCGACATTTCCAGTCATCCGGCAGTTCAAGAAAGCCTCAAGCGCAACCAATTACAACAAACAGTCCTGCTTCGTCCCTAATCAGGCCGCCTGTCACGGGGTCCATGACAAGCCGGTCGAGGGTGCCGATTAGCAGTTGGCCCCGCCCGCGACTTACCGGTAATAAACAAAGAGAAAGCCCCGTCCAGACAGGACGGGGCTTTCTCTTTGCGTTATGGAATCGTCGATTTTCCTGCAGATTTTTAGTAGCTGACCTTGGCGAAGCGGGATTTTGCCGCGGCGTTGATGGCGTCCTCCAGGGTGCAAATACCGTTGGCCTTCAGCAGCGGGATCATTTTCAGCAGCACTTCGGCTGTGACGATGGCGTCACCGAGGGCGGTGTGTCGGCCGACGATGGTGACATTCAGCCGTTCCGCCAGGCCCTCGAGGGCATGGGATTCCTGATGGGGGTGGATGACCGACGAGAGTAGCAGGGTGTCGAGCACCGGGTTGTCGAATTTGATGCCGGTCTTCTCTTCCTGCAGCTGCAGAAAACGCATATCGAAAGCGGCGTTGTGGGCAACCAGTACCGAGTTTTCGGCGAACTTGTGAAAGTGCGGCAGCACCTTGTCAATGGTCGGCTGCCCTGGTAGCAGCGCCGGATCGATCCCGTGAATGGCAACCGACGCGGCTGGCACATGCCGTTGCGGATCGACCAGCTGGTCGATGCTTTCAAGGTGTAGCATCTGACCATTGACGATGCGAATAGCGCCGAGTTGGATGATTTCATCGCCATCCGAGGGGTTCAGCCCGGTGGTTTCCGTATCGAAGACCACGTAAGTCAGTTTTTCCAGCGGGGTTTGCCCCAACTCCTGCCAGGCGGCGCGGTTGAATAGATCGAACTCGTAGGAAATAGGCCGGTGCTCAAGTGAAACCTGCATCGCCAGATGCCCGGTCGTGTCGGCCGGCGGAAAGGTTATCAGGATTCCGCTACAGAACTGTTCTAGGTAGGAGAGGGTTTTTATCGACCCGCCCATCTGGCTGATGACATCGCGGAATGTCATCATCTTGCCCTGATTGTCGGCCAAAAGGGGCATGCTCTTCCATTCTTGCAGCAGCTCCAGATCCACATCCTGTTCCGGCCAGATAATCGCCAGTTCGATCTCCTGCCGGTCGTTATTGGTCAGGGTCAGCAGCAGTTCGGGGGTCTGTTCCCGCCCCTGCAGCATTCCAGACAGGTGAGAGATCGCCTGCACCATCGAATAACTGTCCAACTTCAGCCAGAGCCCTTCAGCCGCCTGAACATTGACCTTGATGTTAGAACGCGAATGAATGTTGGTTTTGATGACATCCAACAGGTTGGCGGCCAAGACATCTTCGGTCTTGCTCAGATCGTGCAGGTGCCGTGCGTAGTTGATCCTGGCCTGTTCGATTTTACTCTGCAGGTTGTTGGAGGCCACATTGATGGCCCGCCGGTAGCGGGTCAACTGTTCGTAATCGAGGCGCGGCTGATTGAGGATCGTCGTGATCGACGAGCGGATGACTTGCAGTGTCCCCTGCAGATCGTCCGTTAACGTTTGGATCAGCATGTCGCGGCGGGTATCCGCCTCGATCTGTTTGGTCATATCCTGCAGGGTGAGAACAAATCCTGAGATGGTTTTGGTTTTGTTCTGCTCCAAGTAGACCGGGGCCATGTTAACCCGCAGATAAACGCCGTTGTGCAGACTCATCATGAAATTACTAACCGGTTTGGCTTGCCCCGTATCAACGCTTTTGTGCAGCCATTCCAGCGCGTGGACGATCGGGTCGCGGTCGAGGATACTGAAGATTGAACGACCTAGGCCGAGAATTCCATGCAGGCGATTTTCGCCCGACTTTGCAGTGTTAAACAGTTGTTGTGTCTGTTGATTGTAGAGCAGTATCTGGCCATCGGTGTTACAGACCAGTACCCCGTGTGGCATTTCTGACATCAGCGCGGCAAGTCGGGTTCGTTCTTCGTTCAGCTTGGCCTGGGATTCGGCGATCTGCTCATTGACGTCGCGCTGTAGCTTGGCAAAAGCATCGGCGGAATCGTTGATAATTTTGGTCAGATAGTGGATTTCCCGGGCGCCTTTTTTGATTTTGACGCGATGGGCCGGATTGGCCGCCGAGATCAAAAGGGTGCTTTCCCCCAGTTTCAGAATCGGGATGATGTAATAGTGGAACAGCAGGCTGATCAAAAAACCGAGGATCAGGCAGAGACTGAAGGCGCCCAGAATTGGGAACGGGAGCAGCTTTTGAAAAAGCTCGGAGAGTGTTTCCTGCTCGAGCTGGTTCAGATTGAGCCAGGCGCCCTCCAGGCTGGCGGCGATGACGCCGAAAACAATAACGTAGACGATCGCAAGGAAAATCCAGTACTTGACGCTTGGTTTCATCCGGGATGAGTCCTTATGCAGTTACGGCGTGTGGACAATTTAGAGAGTCAGTTGGGGCTGGTGCGATGGCAATAAAAGTGTTAACAGTTTGCCATAATAAGTTCCCAGAGGCAAAGTTGTTGAGCAGAAAAAGTTGCGCCGTCCGGCAGAAAGCGGGACGGCGCAGTGTTTTTAGGCGGTGAGGCGCTTGAGCGCTTCCAGATATTTCTCACCGGTCTTAGTAATGATTTCCTGTGGCAGTTTCGGCGGTGGAGCCTGCTTGTTCCAGTCGAGGGTCTCCAGATAGTCGCGCAGAAACTGCTTGTCAAAGCTTGGCTGCGCACCGCCCGGCTGATAGAGATCTTTTGGCCAGAAGCGTGATGAGTCTGGGGTCAGCGCCTCGTCGATCCAGATCAGCTTGCCATCGATCAAGCCGAATTCAAACTTGGTGTCGGCGATGATAATCCCTTTAGTGTCGGCCAGTTTGCGAGCGCGTTCGTAGATCGCGATGCTGATGTCGCTGACCTGCTGGGCGATTTCACGACCGCAGAGTTCGGCTGCCTGCTCAAAGCTGATGTTTTCGTCGTGCTCACCAAGTTCAGCCTTGGTCGAAGGGGTGAACAGGGTTGTCGGCAGCTTGTCGCTCTGCAGCAGCCCGGTCGGCAGTTTGATGCCGCAGACTGAGCCCTGCTGCTGGTATTCTTTCCAGCCGCTGCCCGACAGGTAGCCACGGACGATACACTCGACCGGCAACGGTTTGGCCTTTTTCGTCAGCATGCTGCGTCCTTCGAGCTGCTCACGGTACTGGTGGGTGATCGCCGGGAAGTCATCGACGTTGGTTGAGATCAGGTGATGCGGAATCAGGTCGCTCATCTGATCGAACCAGAATTTGGAAATCTCGGTCAGCACGCGCCCTTTCTGCGGAATCCCTTCGTCCATGATGACGTCGAACGCAGAGATGCGATCGCTGGTGACAATCAGCAGGTGCTCGCCAAGGTCATAGATGTCACGCACTTTGCCGCGGTTGATCAGCTTCAGTTCGGGGCAGTTGGTTTCGGTGATAATGGGGGTCATGATTTTTCTCTTTCTTTAGTGATTGAGCCGGCCAGTTCAGGAATCATGATATCGATCTTGGCGTTTTCACGTAGTTCCTGCAATTTGCTGCTGATGACTTCTTCTTTTCTGCTGGCCAGGAGTTGTTCTTCAAGCTGCTGCTTGGCCGCAACGTCTAGCGTTGAAAAATCGGCCGGTTTGGCTTCGCGCAGGCTGGCGACCAGGAATTTGTTGTCGATCGTGTAGACCGCTGGCGCGATCGGAGACTCTTCGCTCAGGGCAAAAGCCGCCTCAGCCAATTCAGGTGAAGCGCCGATTCGCGGGATAAAGGTTCCGTAGCTGCGGCTGAATTCACCCGATTCTTCCAGGTTAAGTTTCAGCTCGCTGGCAGCCTTCCGCAAGCTCTTCTGCTGGTTGGCCAGAATCAGCAGCTGGTCCGCCAGCTCTTTGGCCAG
Organism: Malonomonas sp.; assembly: GCA_036526255.1. Lineage (GTDB taxonomy): Bacteria > Desulfobacterota > Desulfuromonadia > Desulfuromonadales > Geopsychrobacteraceae > Malonomonas. The sequence goes on from DATCYW010000032.1 coordinate 17,475, forward strand.
GGTCTGTGCCTGTTCGGTGCGGAACGCCTGCTCAACCGCAGCCTTGACCTCAGAAAGTTCTGGCAGGCGGCTCGGCTTACGGTCTTTTTGGGTGAAAAGGAAGATCCCTTGGGTGGTTTGAATCGGGCGGGCCAGCTCGGCATCTTTCATGGTAAAAGCAGCCGCGTTGATCGCTTCGATCCGGCCGATGCCGTCGATGGCATCTTCACGACCGAAGAAGCCGGTCTCTTTCACGCCAAGGTCATTGCTCTTGGCGGCGGCATCCAGATCACCGCTTCTACGATTGATGTTGTAGGCGTCCATCGCTTTTTCGTAAGCCAGCTGGCGGGCTTTTTCGACCTTAAGTCCGGCTTTGACCGCGTCGATTGCGTCAACCAGTGACTTGACACCCGGCTCGATATATTCATCAACCTTGATGATGTGGAAACCGAACGGCGTCTGGACAACGTTGCTCAACTGCCCCGGGCGCAGGTCGAATGCAGCATTTTCAAAACTGCTGACCATTACGCCGCGTCCGAAGCTGCCAAGTTCGCCACCTTTGGCGGCGGTGCCGGTGTCATCTGAATGAATCTTCGCCAGCTCGGCAAACGAGGCGCCATCCTTCAGTTGTTTCAGCAGCTCGACAGCCAGCTCACGGCGTTTGGTTGTGGTGGCCTCGTCGGCATTTTCCGCGACCCGCAGCAGTATGTGAGCCGCCTTGACCTGCTCCTTGATTTCAAACTGATCGAGGTTGCGCCGATAGTAACGCTCGAGCTCCTCATCGGTGAAACTGGAGATCTCATTCTCATAGCGGGCCGGTTCGAACTGCAGGTAACGCAGAGAGATTTTTTCCGGCAGGCGGAAGTTCTCCTGGTTCTTTGCGAAGAAGTCCTGCAGCGCTTCGTCGGTCACTTTCACCTTGGTTTCAACCAGCGCCGGGGTCAACCAGACGTAATTGAGGTTGACCTTATCGTTCTCTTTGTGAAAGGCCTCTTCCAGGTCAGCCGGATTGAGGGTGACGCCGGCCTGCAGCTGATCGCGTACTTTCTGCGTCAGCAGCTGGCGGTACTGCGAGGATTCGAACTGCTCAGGCGTCATCCGCTGATAGCTGAGAACCTGCATGTAGCGGGAACGGTTGAACGCGCCGTTCTCCTGAAAAGCTTCATACTGGGCGATTGAATCGACCAGCTCTTTTTTGCTGACTTCGATGCCGAGCTTGTCTGCTTCCTGGACCAGCAGCGCTTCGTGGACGAGCTGCAGCATCGCCTGCCGTGGCAGGTCGAGTTGCTTCTCGACTTCAGCATTGAAGCTGCCCTGGTAAATACTCTGATAGAGATTGTACAGGTTACTGTAGGTCGTCTGGTAGGCGTTGTAGCTGATGTCCTCGTTGTTGATCCGCGCTGCGACATTGTTGCCGACGCTGCTGGTGTCAGAGCCGGTTGGCGCCGTCAGCATGGTGTAGCCGATGACGAAACTGAGGATGATCAGGCCAAAAGCGATTTTGATCAGGATCGACTTTTGCTTGGTTCTGACAAAGTCAAGCATTGCAGTAAAACTCCTTGGTTTTATTGGGGTCGGATGGTCGAGAAACAGGCCAGCATGTTAGACCAGCAATCTGCCGGAATGCAATCATTTTTTCCCGGATAAGCTCTTGCGCAATGGTGGTCGGTTTGCTAGAGTGAGCGAGTTTTTCACCCGGGATAAAAGTGCCCGTTTTGCGCCGTATTCGGCCTGCTACAGGATAGAAACATGGTTAATATTTTCAATGCAATCTGGGGTATGTTCTCCAACGATTTGGCGATCGATTTAGGCACCGCCAACACCTTGGTTTATATGAAGGGGAAGGGGATCGTCGTCAGTGAGCCGTCGGTTGTTGCGGTCAAGACCGGTCCAGGCGGACAGCGCAAGGTGCTGGCAGTCGGTAAGGACGCCAAAGAGATGCTTGGGCGCACCCCGGGCAGTATCGTTGCCATCCGGCCGATGAAAGACGGCGTCATTGCCGATTTCGACTATACCGAAGAGATGCTGCGTTATTTTATCCGCAAGGTGCATAACCGTAAAAACCTGATCCGGCCAAGGATTGTCATCTGCGTGCCATCCGGCATCACCCAGGTCGAAAAGCGTGCCGTTCGTGAGTCGGCCGAGTCGGCCGGTGCCCGCGAGGTTTACCTGATTGAAGAGCCGATGGCAGCAGCGATCGGTGCCGGTTTGCCGATCACCGAAGCTTCGGGCAATATGATCGTCGATATCGGCGGCGGCACCACCGAGGTGGCCGTGATCTCTCTGGCCGGAATCGTCTATTCGCAAAGTGTCCGGATCGGCGGTGACAAGCTTGATGAAGCCATCGTTCAGTACATGAAGCGCAAGTACAACCTGCTGATCGGCGAGCGGACTGCCGAGGCGGTCAAGATCGGCATCGGCAACGTTTACGACGCCGGCGAAGAGACGACCAGCATGGAAGTCAAGGGGCGCGACCTGGTCAGCGGCATCCCCAAGACGCTGGTGATCTACTCCAATGAAATCCGCGAAGCGATGTCCGAATCGGTCAACACCATCATTGAAGCGGTGCGGATCTGTCTGGAACGGACCCCGCCGGAACTGGCCGCTGATATCGTCGATAAAGGGATTGTGCTGGCCGGTGGCGGTGCCTATCTGAAAAATCTGGATATCCTGCTGCGCGAACAGACCGGCCTGCCGGTCGCGATCGCCGAAGACCCCCTCTCGTGCGTTGTGCTTGGTTCGGGCGCGGTACTTGACCAGCTGGATCTCCTTAGACAGGTTGCCGTCTCTTCCTGACTTGAGTCAACCGCGACCTGTTCATTGTCTGCCGGGGAGGATCGAATCGATCCTCCCCCTTTATGTTTTTACCAGCGCGGCCGCCGCTCGCTGTTTGAGGTAGGGAATGCGCGAACTCTTCAATCGCTACCGCTTCTTTTTTCTGGCAGTTGCCCTGTTGCTGTCCAGTCTGCTGCTCTATTCCTATAACCTGCGCAACAAGGGTGCGACGACCTTCTTTGAACGCGCCATTCTTACCTTCGCTTCCCCCTTTCAGGTTGGTCTTGACGGCAGCGTCAACTTTGTCAAGGACAGCTGGAATAACTACCTCTGGCTGATCGACGCCCGTCAGCAGAACCAGCAACTTTTGCAGGAGAACCAGCAGTTAACAGCCGAACTGCAGCAGGTTGAAGAGATTCGCCTGCAGAATCAACGGTTACGGAACCTGCTCGACTTTATCGATGATGTCGACCGGGCGGCTCTGCCGGCGCAGGTTATCGGCGAAGATGCCAGCAATTGGGCGCGTACCCTGACCATCAACAAGGGGAGTCGGTCCGGTCTGCGCGATGGCTTGCCGGTGGTCGCCGCAGGCGGTGTCGTCGGCCGGATTATCAAAACCGCGCCTGGCAGTTCGCGGGTGCTGCTGGTCACCGACGCATCGTCAAATGTCGCGGCGCTGGTGCAACGTACCCGCAGTCGTGGCGTCCTGCAGGGGCGCGGCGCCAAGCTGACCCTCAAGTACGCGCTGCGCGACGCAGATATTGCGGTCGGCGATCTGCTGGTGACCTCAGGGATGGGGGGCGTCTTTCCTAAAGGCTTGAGCCTGGGGAAGGTTGAAATTGTCGAGCGGGACGAACTGGATCTGTTTCAGCGGATCCAGGTGGCGTCGGCGGTCGATTTTTCGCACCTCGAAGAGGTGATGGTGCTGGTGGACCTGGACCGGTGAGGCGATTTCTTTTCTATCTGTTGATCGGGATCTTCTTTGCTCTGTTGCAGAGCAGCCTTTTTCCGCTGCTGCTGCCGACTGGCCTGCGACCAAACCTGCTGCTGATCCTGATTCTGTATCTCGGGCTCAGTGAAAATTTCTCCCGTGCGGTGGTTATCGGTCTGCTGCTCGGAGGTATTCAGGACAGCTTCAGCGGCACCAGTCTGGGGCTGTATGTCACCGTCGATCTGGCGATTCTGTTGTTGGTCAGGTTGCTTTCCGAGCACCTCAACGCCGAAAGTCCCGCCTTGCTGCTGCTTTTGATTTCGGGTGGGACCCTGGTCCAGAACCTGCTGGTCGGGTTCTGCCTGATGCTGTTTGCTGACGCCGGTCCGATTCTTTCGATCCTGCTCCTTGCCCTGCCGCAACAATTGTTAGCCAATCTGCTGGCCGCCGTGGTGCTGTTGATACTGCTGTTACGCTTTCAGCCGTTGTTCGGCAGCCGTTCCGGAATGCCCGGTCTTATCTATCAGAGTAAACGCCATGGGTCTTGACGCCAGGTGGACAGAGCTGCCAGCGGTGCAGCGCCGGTTTTTGCTCTTTTCAATCGTCGTCGTGCTGTTCTTTCTGCTGCTGGCGTTACGGCTCTGGTATCTACAGGTTATTAGTTATCAGGATTACCAGGAACGTTCGGTGCGCAACCGGACCCGGGTGTTGTCGCTGGAGGCGCCGCGCGGACCTGTCTATGATCGGCATGGTGAACTGCTGGTCGATAATCGCCCCTCTTTTCGCATTTCGGTCATGCGTCAGGAAGTTAACGACCATCCGGAGCTGCTGGAGCGCTTGTCGTTGCTGCTGGAAGTCGAACCTGAGAGCCTTGAGCTGCGCTGGAGCGAGGGGAAGCGCTTTCCGGTTTACCGTCCGGTTCCACTGGCGGCGGATGTCGATTGGGAGGTGATGGCACGGGTTCAGGAGCACAGCGTTGAACTCCCGGGGGTTCTCACTGAGGTGCGGCCGATCCGTGACTATCTTGATCAGGGCTCTTCGGCTCACCTGGTCGGTTATCTTGGTGAGATCACCGAGGAGGAGCTGCGCGGCGGCCAGTTCGAACGGTATCAGCCCGGAGATTTTGTTGGTAAAACCGCCCTCGAACGGCAGTACGAACCCTATTTGCGTGGCACCAAGGGGCGCCGTCTGGTTGAGGTTGATGTCAAAGGAAACCTGCTGCGTGAGCTGCAGTTGGAGCCGGCCCAGCCGGGCAACAAGCTCTATCTGACCCTTGATCGGAAGCTGCAGCAGGCCGCAGATCTGGCCTTCGGAGATCAATCTGGCGCTGCGATCGCGCTGGACGTCGAGACCGGGGAGATTCTGGCCATGGCCAGTCGGCCGACCTTCGATCCAGCACTGTTTGCCCGCGGCATCAGCAGTGACGAATGGAATGAACTGATCACGGATAGTCGGCATCCGTTGCAGAACAAAGTGATCGCAGGCCAATATTCACCAGCGTCGACATTTAAGATGGTTGTGGCTCTGGCGGCCCTGCGCAGTGGCGTGGCCAGCGAGCACCGCACCGTCGACTGCAATGGCAGTTTTGAGCTTGGCGAGGCCAGATTTCGTTGCTGGAAGAAGGATGGACATGGCCGCACTGATCTGAAAAAGGCGCTGCGCGAAAGTTGTGACGTCTGGTTTTATCAGATCGGTCTGGAGCTGGGGATCGACAGACTTTCGCAGGCCGCCAGCGAGTTTGGCCTCGGTGAGCCGGTCGGTTACCCGCTGCCCGGTGAAAAATCCGGGGTCATGCCATCGCAGGCCTGGAAACGTGCCCGATTTAATAAGCCCTGGTACGCTGGCGAAACCGTTATCGCTTCGATTGGCCAGGGGTTCGTGCTGGCAACGCCGCTGCAGCTGGCCGTGATGACGGCGGCCTTGGCAAACGGCGGCAAGGTTCTGAAGCCGCAGCTGATTCAGCGGATCGAAGACTGGCAGGGGAAGGTTCTGGTCGAATCGCAGCCGGAACTGGTTAGACAGCTTGACTATTCAGCGGCGGCCTGGAAATCGATCAACGCTGGAATGGTTGCCGTCGTCAACGAGCAACGCGGCACCGGACAGGTTGCGGCACTGCCGGATCTGCTGGTCGCCGGCAAGACCGGGACCTCTCAGGTCGTCCGCCGGAAAACCGACGAAGAGGAAGAGCTGGGCACTGGGGGCGAGGTGCCTTACCGTTTCCGGCCACACGCCCTGTTTGTCGCTTTCGCCCCGGCCGACAAGCCCAAAATTGCCGTTGCCGTGGTGGTGGAACATGGTCAGCACGGCGGCAGTGCCGCCGGACCTGTCGCCAAAGCAATACTCGAGAGTTACTTTGCTCTCCATGCCGGGTCGGCTGAGGGTGAATAAGGGGAACACTGATGTTTGATCGCCGCCTGATCTTCAACTTCGAATGGATTCTATTGCTGACTGTCGTGTCGCTGGCCGGCGTCGGCATTGTCAATCTTTACAGTGCGACCGACAGCTGGCAGGCGACGGCGATGCCGCTCTACCTGAAGCAACTGCTCTGGCTCGGTGGCGGGCTCTGTCTGGCGCTGCTGCTCTGCTGTTTCGACTACCGCCATCTGGAACATTTCGCTATTCATGGCTATATCGTCAGCATCGGGTTGCTGATGGTCGTGCTGTTGATGGGCAAAACCTCGATGGGAGCGACCCGCTGGATTCCGCTCGGATTTTTTAATCTGCAGCCAAGCGAGGTGATCAAAGTTGCTATCATCCTGCTGTTAGCGCGTTTTTTCGGCCGCACCGCCCACCCGCTCGGCTTCAGCTTTGCGGAGCTCTGGCAGCCTGCGTTGCTGCTGCTGGTGCCGGTGGCTTTGATTCTGAAGCAGCCGGACCTTGGCACCGCACTGATGGTGGTGTTTATTTCCATGTCGATGCTGCTGTTCGCCGGATTGCAGCGCAGCACCCTGGTCGGACTCGGGCTGCTGGGGATCGTCGGCGCGACCCTCGGTTGGTTCGGTCTGCACGATTACCAGCGTGAGCGGATCTATACTTTTCTGGACCCCGAAGCCGACCCGCTCGGTAGTGGCTACCATATTATCCAGTCAAAGATCGCCGTTGGCAGTGGCGGTTTTTTCGGCAAAGGGTTTCTGCAGGGCACCCAGTCGCAGCTCTCTTTTCTGCCGGAACGACACACCGACTTCGCTTTTTCGGTCTTCGCCGAGGAGTGGGGTTTTGTCGGCTGCCTGCTACTGCTGCTCGGCTACCTGTTCCTGATTGTCTGGGGAATCTACATCGCCCGTCGGGCGGCGGACCGTTTCGGCATGTTTCTCGCCATCGGCGTCACGGCGATGATCTTCTGGCACATTATCGTCAACCTGGGGATGGTGATCGGTCTTATGCCAGTGGTCGGGGTCCCTTTGCCGCTGTTCTCTTATGGTGGCACCAGCATGGTCACAACCATGATCGGCGTCGGCCTGCTGATGAGTGTCAGCATGCGGCGCTTCATGTTCTGACGGTGGCTATTGCGCCCGATTCAGCCAGAAGTCGTTCGCGGTCAAGGGATCATGGAAGCGGAGCCACCCCCATTTCGCAATCGGTTGAAAATTCTTCTGCGCATCAACTTCACGGTAGAGCCGGTCAACGGTGATAAAGGTGCCGAGCAGCGCGCCGTGCTTGTGCAGCGCCTGCAGGCTGTAGGTTGAGCAGGTTGGATACATCGGACAGCGCGGTCCATCGACCGGAGAGACGTATTTCTGAAACAGTCGCACAGCCTGCTGCAGCGGACCGTTGTTTGTTGCCGGTTGCTGCCGTTGCGTCGCCGGAGCCTCCCAGGGCCCCCATTGCTCTGCCGAGACTGAACCGCACAGGCTGACGACCAGCAGCAGGGTCGGCAGAATCAGTTTCATCCGCATCCTCTATCGCCTTTTTCGCGGGTTGACGAAGCCCAGGTTACTTTTTCTTTAGTTCTTCCAGGTGTGCCATCCGTTCGCCGATCAGCTTTTCATAGCCGCGCTCGGTCGGTCGGTAAAAAACCGTTCCGGCCAGTTTGTCCGGCAGATGGGTCTGCGCGGCGATACCGCCAGCATAATCGTGGGCATACTTATAGCCTTTGCCGTAACCCTGTTCCTTCATCAGTTTGGTCGGTGCGTTGCGGATATGCTTTGGCACCGGCAGGCTGCCGCTGTTGCGCACTTCGGCCTGGGCCTGCTTGATGCCGACGTAGCTGGCGTTGCTTTTCGGCGCCGTCGCCAGGTAGGTGACCCCCTGGGCCAGGTTGATGCGCGCTTCCGGCAGGCCGACAAAGTGAACCGCCTGCTGCACCGCCAGCGCCATCTGCAGCGCGCGCGGGTCGGCGTTGCCGACATCTTCCGAGGCAAAAATCACCATCCTACGCACGATGAACAGCGGGTCTTCGCCGGCTTCGAGCATCCGCGCCAGCCAGTAGAGCGCGCCGTCGGCATCACTGCCGCGCATGCTTTTTATGAAAGCTGAAATCACATTGTAGTGTTCTTCGGCGCCCTTATCGTAGAGCAGCGCTTTTTTCTGCAACGCCTCCTGCGCGATGGCCAAGTCGATGCGGCCATCCTGCGCGGTCGAAGCCGCGACTTCAAGTGCACCGAGAGCGATGCGGGCGTCGCCGTCAGCCTGTTCGGCGAGGAACTCGCAGGCGTCATCATCCATTGTCAGCTTTTGCCCGGCCAGCCCGCGCGGGTCGTTCAGGGCGCGCTGCAGTAGTCCTTTCAGCTCTTCGGCCGGCAGCGCTTCCAGCACAAAAACCCGCGACCGCGACAGTAGCGCCGAGTTGACCTCAAAGCTCGGGTTTTCAGTGGTGGCGCCGATCAGGGTGACGTCGCCTTTTTCCACCGCCGGCAGAAATGCGTCTTGCTGGGCTTTGTTGAAGCGGTGAATTTCATCGACGAACAGCAGGGTTTTGCGGCCGTGATAGGCGCGCTGCTGCTTCGCTTCGGCGACGATTTCGCGCACCTCCTTGATGCTGCCAAGCACCGCCGAAAAGAACACGAAACGGCTCTTGGTGCTGTTGGCGATCACCTGCCCCAGGGTGGTTTTTCCCGTGCCCGGCGGACCCCAGAAGATGACTGAGGTCAGCTGATCGCTTTCGATCAGGCGCCGCAGCAGTTTTCCTGTGCCGAGCAGGTGCTGTTGGCCGATCACCTCGTCAAGCTGGCGCGGCCGCATCCGTTCGGCAAGAGGGGCGTCGCCACTGTTGCGGGTGGATTGTTCGAAGAGGTCCATAGTGATTTCCGGTCAGAAGAAAGCACTCAATGTAGCACGCAAAACGGCTTAATAACAACTCTCTAAGTCTTTGATAGCGATAGACTTTAGCACCTTGCCTGTGCTATTTTTCGCAGGTTTTCTTTGTTCTGGTTGTTCGGTGGTCTGGATCTGCCGGCTTTCTTTTCTGCTTTTTTCAGGGTGGGTATTGTGCTGAAAAAAATCGGGGTATACGCAAAAAAAGATCATCCGGATGCGGAACAGCTTGCGCTGGATATCTGCGAACGTCTGCAGCGCGAGAATATCGAGGTGCTGCTGGAAGACAGTCTGGCCGAACAGATCGGACAGATCAATGGTTTTGATGAAGATGAGATCCCCGCTCTGGTTGATCTGATTATCGTTCTTGGTGGTGACGGTACGCTGATTTCTGTTGCTCGACGGGTCGGGCATCGTGACGTGCCGATCCTTGGTATAAACCTCGGCCGACTGGGTTTCTTGACCGAAGTGACTCAGGAAGAGCTGCCGGAGATGCTTGATCGACTGGTGGCTGGAGAATATGAGACCTCGGATCGGATGATGCTCGACGCATCGATTCGTCGTAATGGCGAAGTTATCGGCTCCTATACGGTTTTAAACGATGTGGTAATCAATAAAGGTGCGCTGGCCCGGATTATCGATATGGCGACCAGTGTCGACGGTCGTTACCTGAGTACCTACAAGGCCGACGGCCTGATCATTTCGACCCCGACCGGCTCGACCGGTTACAATCTGGCGGCCGGTGGCCCGATTATCTTCCCGGAAATCAACAGCCTGGTTATCTCCCCCATCTGTCCGCACATGCTGACCAATCGGCCGATCGTGGTCTGGAGCAAATCGGTGATCGAGATTGAGGTCAAGTTCGAAAACGATGTGGTCTTCTTCACCGCGGACGGACAGGTCGGGCGCAAGCTGCTGCCGGGGGATATTGTCGAGGTTCGCCGTTCCGAAGCCAGGACCAAGCTGGTCACCAGTCCGAGCAAAGATTATTTCGCTATTCTGCGCACCAAGTTGAGCTGGGGCGAACGCTAGGCGCATTCGCCGGTTTTTACCCCAGACGTGATATTGTCGTCGACCACGGACCTGTTGAATTTATGCTGACCGACCTGATAATCAAAAACTTTGCCATTATCGAAACGCTGCATGTCAGTTTCGGGCGTGGTTTTAACGTTCTGACCGGTGAGACCGGCGCGGGCAAGTCGATTATTATTGACGCAGTCAACCTGCTGCTCGGAGGGCGGGCGCGCGGCGAAGTGATCCGCACCGGTACCGACGAAGCTTCGGTCGAAGCGGTGTTCGATCTGCAGACAGAAACCCTGGTTCGCGGGCTGTTGACCGACATGGGACTGGAGTCCGATGAGCTGGTGGTGCGGCGGATTATCTCCCGTTCGGGGAAAAACCGCGTCTTCGTCAACGGCTCGCTGACACCGCTGGCGCAGCTACGGGAACTGACCAGCAAGCTGGTGAATATCTACGGCCAGCACGAACATCAGAATCTGCAGCAGATTGAAACGCATCTGGAGCTGCTCGATAATTTTGCCGGATTGCAAGGCGTGCTGGCGGATTACCGCAAGCTGTTTCAGGAAACCCAGCAGCTGCAGCAGCAGTTGCGCAGTCTCGACCAGGCCGAGCGGGATCGCCGACAACGGCTTGATATGCTGGCATTTCAGCAACAGGAGCTGCAAGCGGCGCGACTGGTTGAGGGGGAAGATCTCGAGCTGGAGCAGGAACGTTCGCTGCTGTTGCACGCCGAAAAGCTGACCGCGGCAACCGTCGGCGGCTACGAGCTGCTGTATGCCGGGCAGGGCGCGGTCTGCGAAAAACTGGGCGAAGTCGCCGATCAGCTTGAGCATCTGCAACAGATCGATCCGCAACTTGAGGCGCTGGTCGAAACCCTGCGTAGCAGCCTCTATAATATTGAAGATGTGGCCAGTCAGCTGCGCAGCTACGCGGAAAAGCTCGACTTCGAACCGCAGCGTCAACAGCAGGTCGAAGAGCGGCTGGCGCTGCTGGTGACACTGAAACGTAAATACGCGCCAACGGTTGCAGGTTTGCTCGATTATCAGGCAAAAATTGAAGCGGAGCTGGCGCTGCTTGGCGATGTTGAAGGCCACCGTGAGCGGTTGCAGCGGCAGATCGTGGGCGTGAGCGAAAAGTTGCTGGCGGTTGCGGCAGAGCTGAGCCAGCGCCGTCAGCAGGGTGCGCTGAGACTGGCTGCGGCGGTTGAGACGGAATTATCCGAGTTGATGATGCCGAAAGCCAGGTTCGAGCTGCGCCTGACCCCTCTGAGCGAGCCCTCGGCCGAGGGGCTGGAGAAGGGCGAATTCTATCTGGCGGCCAATCCCGGCGAACTGGCCCAGCCGCTGGCAAAAATCGCTTCGGGGGGCGAGCTGTCACGGATCATGCTGGCTCTCAAGCGCAGCGCACCGGATGGTGACGGGGTGCGGACGCTGATTTTTGACGAGGTCGATGCCGGTATCGGTGGTGAAGCGGCGACCGCTATCGGTGAAAAAATTTGTCGTCTCGGGCGGACCATGCAGGTTCTCTGCGTGACCCACCTGCCGCAGGTCGCCGCTTTTGCCGATCAGCACTACCGCGTCGTCAAACAGGAAATCGCCGGGCGCACCACCACCGAGCTGCTGCTGCTTGAAAGTGAACCGCGGGTTGCTGAAATGGCCCGCATGCTCGGTGGTGCGCAGGTCAGTGCGCGCACGCTTGAACATGCCCGTGAATTGATCGACAGCTCAACCGCACGTATCTCCGCCTGATCGACCCTTTGGGAGGTTTCTCTATGATCCGCCACGCCCGCATCCCTGATGCACGCGATATTCACCAGTTACTGCTGATTTACGCCAAAGACGGCCAGCTGCTCGGTCGTTCGCTGTCTGATATCTATGAAACTATCCGTGATTTTTACGTCTACGCCGAAGATGACAAGATTCTGGCGGTCGGCGCGCTGGAAATCTGCTGGGAAGACCTGGCCGAAGTCCGTTCGCTGGCGGTCGCACCGGGGCAGCAGGGGAAGGGGATCGGTCGAAAAATCGTCGAGAGCTGCCTCCGTGAAGCCCGTGACCTTGGCATAAAGCGCGTGTTTGCGTTGACATATCAGCCGGAATTTTTTAAAAATTTAGGCTTTAATGAGATTGAGAAGTCTGAATTGCCACAGAAAATATGGGGAGATTGTATCAAATGTGTTAAATTTCCCGATTGTGATGAAACGGCTCTGGCCATCGATCTGTCTGCTTAGATCGACACTTTTCGCTGCCGCTATGAATCCTTCATTGGTCATTTCACGGGATGGGTTCAATTGGCTGATAGTCGGACAGTTGTCGTATTGATTTATTTCATCCAGAAGATTAAATGGTTTCCGTATGTTAGACGTTAGAGGGGTCTCTGCGTCGTATTTACGGCCTGTTTATTGCTGTCTTGTCGGCTTTTAGTCGTACCTAACTCTCTGAAATTAAAGACATATAATGTTTTTTGGGCGAGTTGTCAATTTAGGGCGGGATTTTTTTGCAGCACTGCTGATGTTGTTGGCCGTGACCTGTCTTTTATCGCTCGGCGCTGGGCATTCGGCCGCTGCGCAGGCGAATGTTCAGGCGCTGCGCTCGGTCAAAGTGATCGACGTGGACGAGAGCGGCGCTGATCTGCGTTTCCCGGCCGGCATCGCCTATGATCGCGAAGGGGAT
>DATCYW010000033.1:0-2525 GCA_036526255.1 Malonomonas sp.
TGAATGCCCAACGCCTGCAGTGCCATCGGATGATCAAAATAAGCCGGCAGCTGCACGATCACTTCATCTCCCGCCTGGCATAATGTCATGATTGCCAGCCAGAAAGCCTGGCTGGCGCCGATCGTCAGGCAGATCTCATCAGGGGTTGGTGCGTTGCCATACCGACGACCGTACCAGGCGGAGACCGAGTTCCGCACTTCCGCAAGCCCTTCATCCGGGCTGTAGCGGGAGGTTTCCGGATCTTCAAGGAGACCGTGCAGATATTCGACCAGCTGCGGCGCCGGCGGGTAATCCGGTACCGCCTGACAGAGGTCGATCAATGGTCTGTCATCACTGGCATCGACACCCGCCAGCCATGACCTGACCTCGGTAATCGGCGGGAACTGCACGGACTGGATATACGGAGAGAACTTCATAGTTACCCCTTGTGTTCAAATATAAGTAATCTGGGCACCGATCACAGCTAAACGCAGCATTTAAAACAACACTTTCTCGCAGGGATGCAGAGACCGCAAAAAAACAGACATGCCAACGAAAAGGCGAACCTTTTTGAGGTGCAGCAATAGTCATTGGAACTGATTGTGGTAAAATTCACAACTAAAAGGGGAGACCATGAGAGCGATATCTCCAACTAACATATTAGCCCAAAAGCATGAAAAAGGTGCGACGTCTGTCGAGTACGTCGTTATGCTGGTCTCAATCACTGTTGTCATCATTCTGACCGTCGCCCTTCTGGGCACAAACACCCGCGATGCCTTTGATGCGGTCAAACCTGCCTTCACAGCTGTTTCCCCGCCTGCCGAAGAAAACAAATGCAAAGACAAGGACTCTGATGACGACCCCGATTGCGGTATCGGCAATGATGACAAAGACTAGTAAATAATCCCTCTTTGAACTCTTGAAACCCTGCCCCTCATCACTATGCGATATTGTCTAAAAACGCCTTAAACAACAATCCTGCGCACCATCAGGGCAATCGCCAGCGGCAGCAACAAAAGTATTCCAATCAGCAGGTAAAGCAGGCTCAACCAGAGATCGCCGGACCAGAGCTGCAGGCTGCAGCCGCGCACCAGCTTGACCAGGTGGGTGAGCGGTAACAATTGGGCGACGCTCTGAGCCCAACCGGGCAGGTTATGCAGCGGAAAGAAAGTGCCGCTGAACAGGAACATCGGCGTGATGCCGAGGAAGATCGGCAGGTTGAAGGTTTCTATCCCCGGTACCAAGGCGGTGCAGATCATCCCCAACCCGGCAAAGAGCAGGCCACCAAGCGCGGCGAGTGGGATCAGCAGCAGTGCGCCGGGGAAATCGAAGAAACCGCACAGAGCAATCACCGTCCCCATCAGGGTGGCGGCAATCACCGACTTGGTGGCCGCCCAGAGCATCTCGCCCAGTATCACCTCTTCGAGATTCAGTGGCGTGGCCAGAAGCGCGTCGAAGGTCTTCTGGTAATACATGCGTACGAAGCTGTTGTAGGTGGTTTCAAAGAAGGCATTGTACATGATCGCCACTGACACCAGCGCCGGGGCGATGAAGCGCGTATAGCCGAGCTTTTGTCCGGCGTATTCAAGATCGCCCACCATCACCGCCAGACCAACGCCGAAAGCGAGGATGTAAAGCAGCGGCTCGAGCAGCGGCGGAACGAAGGAGATCTTCCAGTTCTGCCTATAGATGGTGAAATTGCGCTGCCAGACCCGCAGGGCCCGCGCGCTGATTTGTGATGGGCTCGGCCACTTCATTCGCGCAGGTCCCTTCCGGTCAGTTTAAGGAAGAGGTCTTCCAGACCCGCCGGACGCAACATGCAGCCTTCGGCGCGCACCTCGCGAGTCAGCTTGAGGAAGAGCTCGTCGCCGTCGTCGAGATAGACCAGGAGCCGCTGGCCGAGGTCTTCGACCCTGCAGTTTTCGCGGTCCAAAAAATTACGCACCTGCTGATCGGGGTCCGTAATCTCCAGCACCGTAAGCCCAACCCGTTCGCGTACCAACGCTTTCGGTTTGCCTTCCACCAGGATCTGGCCGTGATCAACGATCACCAGCCGGTCACAGAGGCGTTCGGCCTCTTCCATGTAATGGGTGGTGAGCAGAATCGTCAAACCCTGGCGTTTGAGCTCAGTCAGCTTGTCCCACAACAGCTGGCGGCTCTGCGGGTCAAGACCGGTGGTGGGTTCATCCAGGATCAGCAGTTCGGGCTGGTTGACCAGGGCACGGGCCAACATCAGGCGGCGTTTGAGTCCTCCGGAGAGCACCATGATCTTGTCGTTGGCGCGATTCTGCAGAGCGAAGAAGCTGAGCAGTTCATCGGCGCGGCGTTCTGCCTCATTGCGGGATATGGCTAAGTAGCGGGCGTAGCCGACCAGGTTGTTGCGCACCGAGAGATCGGGGTCGAGAGAGTCTTCCTGCTGGCAGATGCCGATGCGGCGCTTGATCTCACGCAGGTTTGTATCGATCCCCAGGCCGAACAATTCCAGGCGGCCGGCATCACGCGGCGTGTAGCCATACAGCATGCGGATGGTGGTGGTCTTGCCGGCG
>DATCYW010000034.1:0-3194 GCA_036526255.1 Malonomonas sp.
TTCTATCGCCGATAAGGGGTTTGGTTTTTTACGGCAGGATGACGATCAGCAGGATGACCTTTTCATTCCGGCGCGACATGTCGCTTCAGCGATGGATGGAGATCGGGTGCAGGTTGCCGTACGCTTTTCACCCCGCGATCGACGCAAGCACGGCGAAGTGATCAAGATTCTGGAGCGGGCGCACAAAAGTCTGGTCGGTTTTTATCGTCCGCGCGGTACCGGCGGCAACGGTGCCGATGTCTGGCCTCTGGAGCAGAAACTCGGCGGCCCGATAATGGTCAACCGGCAGCCTGGAGCCAATCCGGGCGACGTGGTCGAAGTGACGATTGAACAGTATGCGACAGCGGATCGGCATGCCAGCGGTCGGGTCATTGAGCTGCTCGGCTCTGCGGAAGACCCGCAGGTGGACATCGAAACGGTCATCCGTAGCCATAACCTGCCACATCGTTTCAGTCCGGCAGCTCTGGCGCAGGCCGAGGCTGTCGCTAACGGTATTGCCGACGACGAAATTGCCCGGCGGGTTGATCTGCGGCAGCTGTCGTTGGTCACCATCGATGGTGAAACGGCCAGAGATTTCGACGATGCGGTAGCGCTGCGCAAAGAGGCGGATGGAAGCTTTCGGCTCTGGGTCTGTATTGCCGATGTCTCCCATTATGTGCCTGCCGGTAGTGCACTGGATAAAGATGCGCTGGAGCGTGGCACCAGCGTCTACTTCCCCGGCTTCTGTCTGCCGATGCTGCCCGAGGCCTTGAGTAACGGCATCTGCTCACTGAATCCGGCTGAAGATCGACTGGTCATGACCGCCGAGCTCCGATTTTCTGCGACCGGCGAGCGGCTTGAAGAGAAATTTTATGCTGCGACGATGCGCAGTCAGGCGCGGTTGACCTACACTCAGGTCGCCGCCTGCCTTGATGCACCGGAGCAGAGCGCGCTGGCTGCTGCTCTGGTTGGACAACTGCAGCAGATGGCCGAACTGGCGAAACTCCTCGAGCAGATGCGGCAGCAACGTGGCAGTCTGGATCTGGATCTTCCGGAGGTCGAGGTGTTGCTGGACGAGCAGGGGCGCGCGTTTGATCTGGTGAAGACTGAACGCAACCAGGCGCACCGCTTGATCGAAGGCTTCATGTTGGCGGCCAACGAAGCAGTTGCTCGTTATCTGAGCAAGCAGGGCTGGCCATTGCTGTTTCGCATCCATGAAACGCCGGACATGGTGAAACTGCAGGAGCTGCAGCAACTGGCAGCCGAGTGTGGTGTCGGTCTGGTGCTGAACAAGCACCTGCAGCAGGCATTACAGCAATTGTTGGAGGACATTGCCGACAAGCCGGAAGCGCGGCTGGTGAACCAGCAGTTGCTGCGCAGTTTGAAACAGGCCTGTTATTCGCCGAAAAACGCTGGTCATTTTGGTCTGGCAGCCGCTGACTATTGTCACTTTACATCGCCGATTCGCAGATATCCCGATCTGGTCGTGCACCGGATTCTTAAGCTGGCATTGGCCGGTAGCGCAAAATCCGCCTCTGCCTCCGAAGCTGAGCTGGTTACACTGGGCAGTGATTGTTCGGCCAAGGAGCGTCGCGCCATGCAGGCAGAGCGTAACCTTGTTGAATTGCGGCGCTGCCAGGTGATGCTTGGCAGGGTCGGTGAGGAGTTCAGCGGCACCATTGCTTCGGTTGCTGAATTCGGCTTTTTCGTTGAACTCGACGAGCTTTATGTCGACGGGCTGGTGCATGTCCGGACGCTGCAGGATGACTATTACTTTTTCGATCCAACCACCCTGACGCTGGTCGGTGAGCGCCGTCGGCAGAAGTATCGGGTCGGCATGCGGGTCAAGGTAAAGGTGGCGAAGGTCGAGCTCTGGCGGAGAAGGATCGATTTTACCCTTGTCGAAGCGGGTTGATAGTCGTTAGTATTCATCTGCTATTCACGGTAATTTCCTGAAACGCACAAGGGCTCAGAGTTTTTTCTATGGACATCATCAGATCACTCGACCAGCTGACGACCCCTCTCGGCCCCAGTGTTGTAACCCTGGGCAACTTTGACGGTGTGCACCTTGGTCATCGCGCGCTGTTTCGTCATCTGCTGAAAAAATCCCGCCAGCTGCATTGCCGCTCAATTGTCTACACCTTCGATCCGCACCCGCTCAAGTTTCTTGCTCCGGATAATGCGCCGCTGTTGTTGAATACGCCGGAGGAGAAACAGCGCCTGATTGCTGCGTCGCATATTGATCTGCTGATTGAGGCGCCTTTCACCCGTGAATTGGCCGAGTTGTCACCGGAAGATTTTGTCGATCAGGTGTTGATAGCTCGCTTGCAGGTGCAGGCGTTGGTCATCGGTTACGATTATGCCTTTGGTCGTGGCCGCCGCGGCGATGCGGCTTTTTTGCAGGCGTATGGTGCAAAGAAGGGTTTTTCGGTTGATGTCCTGCAACCGGTTGGCGAGGATGGCGTGCCCTACAGTTCGACCCGCATCCGCCAAATGATTGCGGCTGGCGACGTTTCCGGGGTGATTGCCCTGCTGGGGCGCAATTATAATCTGGAAGGGCGAGTGGTGCCGGGGGAACAGCGCGGCCGCGAACTGGGTTTTCCGACCGCGAACCTGGTGACCGACAAAGAACAACTGCCTGCGCCTGGCGTCTATGCGGTTAAGGTCAGATATGAGCAGCAGGAGTATGCCGGCGTGGTTAATCTTGGCCGACGACCGACTTTTGGTGCTGGCGAGCCGACAATCGAAGTCCATCTGCTCGATTTTACCGGACGTCTTTATGATGAAAAGCTGCGGATCTATTTTGTCAAACGGCTGCGCGCAGAGCAGAAATTTTCCAGTGCCCGGCAGCTGGCCGAGGCGATCGCTGCCGATGTTCTGCGTGCGCGCCAAATTCTCCAATCGGAAGCGATTATTCAGTATCGCGAATACCTTTCCCTGTAAGGCCAGTCTATGCCGTTAACTGGAAAAAGTCGGGTTTACGGAATTTTCGGCGACCCTGTTGCCCATTCTCTTTCGCCACTCATGCAGAATCAGGCGTTTCAGTCCCTGGCGATCGATGCGATCTATGTCCCATTTCATGTCACTTCGCAATCTTTGCCGCAGGCAATTGAAGGGATGCGTGCGCTGAATATCGCCGGTATCAACCTCACAATTCCGCATAAAGAAGCGGTTCTGCCATTGCTCGATGAGATCGATCCCAGGGCGGCATTGAT
>DATCYW010000035.1:0-29675 GCA_036526255.1 Malonomonas sp.
AGCTCTATCTGGCAAACGGAGGAGAGAGATGAGACAAATCAAGCGCGTCGCCGTTCTTGGCGCCGGAGTCATGGGCGCAACCATCGCTGCGCATCTGGCGAACGCCGGGCTCGAAGTGTTGCTGCTCGACATCATCCCCAAACAGCCTGACGCTGAAGAGCTGGCCAAAGGGCTGACCCTGGAGAGTCCGCAGGTTCGTAACCGGATCGCTGCTGCCGGACTGGCCGCGCTGCTGAAAATGAAACCGGCCCCCTTCTACCTACAGCAGTACGCCACGCAGATCAGCGTCGGCAATTTCGAGGATGATCTGCCGAAGCTCAAACACTGCGACTGGGTGGTCGAGGTGGTCATCGAACATATGCCGATCAAAAAGCAGCTGCTGACCAAGCTGGTTCCGCACCTGGCCGAAGGGGCGATTCTGACCTCCAACACCAGCGGCCTGTCGATCAACGAAATGGCCGAGGTGCTGCCGCCGGAGGTGCGCAAGAACTTCCTGATCACGCACTTTTTCAATCCGCCGCGTTACATGCGCCTGCTCGAAATCGTCCCCTGCAAGGAAACCGACCCGGCCGTCATGACCGGCATGGCCGAGTTCATCAGCCGCCGGCTCGGCAAGGGGATCGTCTTCGCCAAGGACACCCCCAACTTCATCGCCAACCGGATCGGCGTCTATGCCATCTACAAAGGGATTGAGCACATGCTCGCGATGGGGATGACGGTTGAAGAGGTCGATGCCATCGCCGGTCCTGCCACGGCTCGCCCCAAGTCGGCCGCTTTCCGCACCGCCGATCTGGTCGGCATCGACACCCTGATCCATGTCGGCAACAACTCCTATGAGCTGCTGACTGAAGATGAAGAGCGTGAGGTCTTCAAGGTTCCACCGTTCATGCAGAAGATGGTTGAATCCGGGCTGCTTGGCAACAAGAGCAAAGCCGGTTTCTACAAAAAACAGCAGGTCGCCGGAAAGCGGGAGATTCTCTATTTCGATTACACCAGCGGCGAGTTCAAGCCGGTCGAAAAGCCGAAGTACGCCTCAATCGCGGCGGTCAAACTGGTTGATGACCCGGCACAGAAGGTCAAAATGGTTGTCGAAGGGCAGGACAAGGCCGCCGAGTACGCCTGGAAAACCCTGCGCGACACGCTGATCTACACTGTCAACCGGATCCCCGAAATTGCCGATGACGTGCTCAACGTCGATAACGCCATGAAGTGGGGCTTCAACTGGGAGATCGGTCCGTTTGAAATGCTTGATGCGATCGGCGTCGCCAGCTTCGTCAAGCGCGCCGAGCAAGATGGCGTGACGGTTCCCGCAACGTTGAAAACGGTCGAGCGCTTCTATCGCTTCAACGCCACCGGACAGAAAGAATACTTTGACCTGCTGAGCGGCGGCTACAAAGCCTTCCCGCTCAAATCAGGTCAGATCAACCTGCAGATCCTGAAAAAATCGGGCGGCCTGGTCGAAAAAAACGCCAACTGCTCGGTGGTCGACCTCGGCGACGGGGTGTTCGGTTTCGAGTTTCATTCAAAGATGAATTCGATCAGCGGCGATATCCTGTCGATGACCCACAAGGCGATCAAGCGCGCCGAAAGTGAGGGCGTCGGCTTGGTGATCGGCAACCAGGGGGTCAACTTCTCGGTCGGCGCCAACCTGATGCTGCTCGCCGTCGCGCTGGCCGAAGGTGCCTACGAGGATATCGACATGATGGTGCGCGCCTTTCAGAAGGCGACCATGGCGGTCAAATACTCCAAGGTACCCGTGGTTGCGGCGCCCTTCGGCATGAGCCTCGGCGGCGGCTGCGAGTTCAGTCTGCACGCCGATGCCATCAACGCCTATGCTGAAACTTACATGGGGCTGGTTGAGATCGGTGTCGGTCTGATTCCGGCCGGCGGCGGGACCAAGGAGATGTGCCTGCGCGCGGTCGAACTGGCGCAGCAGTACGAGGTCGACCCGACCCCGTTCATCTTCAAAAGTTTCAAACAGATCGGCATGGCCACGGTCTCGATGGGCGCCGCCGATATGTACGGGCTGAACTACCTGCGACGTGGCGACAGCATCAGCATGGACCTCGACCGGCTGATCGCCGATGCCAAGCAGAAGGTGCTCGGCTTGGCGGTCAACTACCGGCCGGGCAAACCGCTGGAGAATATCCCGGCGCCGGGGCGCAGTATCGCTGCAAGCATCAAGACCAGCCTGTGGAACATGCAGCAAGGCGGCTACGTCACCGAATACGAACAGCAGATCGGCGGCATAATCGCCGATGTAATCTGCGGCGGCGACGTGCTGCCCGGCACGCCGATTTCGGAAGACTATCTGCTGCAGCTCGAACGGCAAGCCTTTCTCAAACTCTGCGGCAACAAGAAGACCGCCGAACGGATCCAGCACATGCTGAAAAAAGGCAAGCCGCTGCGTAATTAAATCGCATCCCTGTCGGCCCGCGGCATGGCCCGTCCCGACGTAAAGGTGGAGGAAAATACCGATGAAAAAAGCTTACATACTCGCAGCCTACCGCACCCCCGGCTGCCGGGCGAAAAAAGGCGGCTTCAAAGATATGCGTCCCGACGATCTGGCCGCGGCGGCCATCAAGGGGCTGGTCGAGCGCAGCGGCATCGACCCGCTACGGATTGATGACGTGCTGATCGGCTGCGCCTTCCCCGAAGCGGAGCAGGGGATGAACTTCGCCCGCATCGCCGCGATGAAGGCCGGCCTGCCCTACCAGGTGCCGGCGCAAACCATCAACCGCTTCTGCTCCTCCGGGCTGCAGAGTATCGCCAGCGCCGCCGAGCGGATTATCGCCGGCTTCGCTGACTGCATCGTCGCCGGCGGCGCCGAATCAATGACCATCGTGCCGATGGGCGGCAACAAGTACAGCGCCAACCCGTCACTGGCCGCCGACTGGCCGGAGAGCTTCGCCAGCATGGGGATCACCGCCGAGCTGGTCGCTGACAAGTACGCGATCGGCCGTGAGCAGCAGGATGCCTTTGCCGTCGCCAGCCATCAGAAAGCTGCTGCCGCGATCTCAGCTGGCAGATTCAACGACGAGATCATCCCGGTCGAGGTGGAAGAGACCGCCATCATCAACAACAAACTGAAAAAGAGCCAGAAACTGATCAGTATTGATGATGGCGTACGCGCCGAATCGACCCTCGAAGGGCTGGCGAAACTGCCGCCGGCCTTCAAACTGAACGGCAGCGTCACCGCTGCCACCAGCTCGCAGATGACCGACGGCGCCGCAGCAGTGCTGGTGGTATCCGAAGAGTTCTTAAAAGAGATCGGCGGCCAGCCGCTGGCCCGCTTTGTCAGCTTCGCCGTCAAAGGCGTGCCGCCGGAGATCATGGGCATCGGCCCGGTTGAGGCGATCCCGGCCGCGCTGAAACTGGCCAGCCTGCAGCAGAGCGACATCGGCCTGATCGAGCTCAACGAAGCTTTCGCCGCCCAGTCGCTGGCGGTGATCAAAGAACTCGGCCTCAATCCGGAGATCATCAACGTCAACGGCGGCGCCATCGCCCTCGGGCACCCTTTAGGCTGCACCGGCGCCAAACTGACCGCCACCCTGCTGCACGAAATGCAGCGCCGCGAGGTCCGCTACGGCATGGTCTCCATGTGCATCGGCGGCGGCATGGGCGCGGCGGGGATTTTCGAGAGACTCTAAAAACGACAGACGACCAACAATTACGAGGTGACTGATATGAGTAAAAAAATTCTAAAAGGCGGGGAATACCTGATTGCCGAGACCGACTGTGCCGATGTCTTTACGCCGGAGGATTTTTCCGACGAGCAGCGTGCCATCGCCGCAACCACCGAACAGTTCGTCGAAAAGGAGATCCTGCCGCACGTTGACGAGATCGAACAGCAGAACTTCGAACTGGTGGTCGCCGGGATGAAACAGTGCGGCGAACTCGGCCTGCTGATGATCGACGCCCCCGAGGAGTACGGCGGCCTTGAGCTGGACAAAGCGACCAGCATGCTGGTCGGTGAAAAGATCGCCTCCTCCGGCGCCTTCTCGGTCGCCTACGCCGCTCACACCGGCATCGGCACCCTGCCGCTGGTCTATTACGGCACCAAGGCGCAGAAGGATCAGTACCTGGAAAAGATCATCACTGGCGAATGGCTGTCGGCCTACTGCCTGACCGAGCCGGGCAGCGGCAGCGACGCCCTCGGCGTACAATCGACCGCAGTGCTTGCCGCCGACGGCAAACACTACATATTGAACGGCACCAAGCAGTTCATCACCAACGGCAGCTTCGCCGACCTGTTCACCATTTTCGTCAAAATCGACAAAGAACACTTCACCGCCTTCCTAGTCGAGAAGACCTTCGACGGACTGGTGGTCGGTAACGAAGAACACAAGATGGGCATCAAAGGCTCCTCGACCACTCAGATCATCCTCGACAACTGCAAGGTGCCGGTCGAAAATGTCCTCGGCGAAATCGGCAAGGGGCACAAGATCGCCTTCAACGTGCTCAACGTCGGCCGCTTCAAGCTCGGCGCCTGCGTCGCCGGCGCTGCCAAATACGCGCTGCGTGAGGGGTTAAAATACGCCAACGAGCGCAAGCAGTTCGGCAAGAGCATCGGCAGCTTCGGTGCCATCCAGGAAAAGATTGCCGATTTGAGTGCCGACATTTTCGCCTCGGAATCGCTGGTCTACCGGCTGGCCGGGCTGCTCGACGACAAGCTGGCGACCATCGACAAATCGGTCGAAAACTATTACGAAGAGTACCAGAAGGGGATCGAAGACTACTCCGCTGAATGCGCCATCGCCAAGGTCTTCTGTTCGGATGTACTGGCCCGCACCGTCGACGAAGTGGTGCAGATCCACGGCGGCTACGGCTTTGTCAGCGACTACCCGGCCGAGCGTTTCTACCGCGATGAGCGGATCAACCGGATTTTTGAAGGAACCAACGAGATCAACCGCCTGCTGACCACCGGCATGATCCTGAAAAAAGCCATGAAGGGGGAGTTACCGCTGCAGGCCGAGGCGATGAAGGCCTTCGAGGCGCTGATGACCCCCTCCTTCGAAGAGCTCGATGACGAGATTCCGTTTATCGCAGAAAAGACCCTGATCAAGAACCTCAAGACCCTGTTCCTGATTCTGGCCGGCACCGGGGTGCAAAAATTCATGGTCAAACTGCAGGACGAGCAGGAAATCCTCATGGCAGCGGCCGACCTGGCGATTCAGATCTTCGCCATCGAAAGCAGCGTGCTGCGCGCCGAGAAGATTCTGCCGCAGCTCAGCGCCGCCAAACAGCAGCAGCTTAAAGCCACAGTCAAGGTGTTCAGCTTCAACGCCGCCGAGGAAGCCGCGACTGCCGCCAAAAAAGGTGCCTACTACATCGAGGAAGGAGACAACCTGACGATGATCCTCTCCGGCGTGCGCCGCTTCACCAAGTACGACGCAGCGGGTTTGTTACAGGCCAAACGGACGCTGGCGACCGCCGCATTGGAGGCTGAAAAGTACCTGTTTTGATCCCGACCCAACACAGCATAGATACCCCCTACCCGATCGGCCCGGTGCACTGCTACAGCACCGAGCTGGCCGGCGAACTGGTGCTGTTCGATACCGGTCCGCCGACGCCAGAAGCGCAGGACTATCTGCGCCGGAATCTCGACCTGGACCGGTTGAAGCATGTCATCCTGACCCATTGCCACATCGACCACTACGGTCTGGCGCACTGGCTGCAAGAGCAGAGCGACGCCACCATCTACCTGCCGTTTCGCGACAGCCTGAAGATCGTCCGACACGCTGAGCGGTTGGAGCGGATGTACGGCTTGCTGCTGCAGCTTGGTTTTACCCCTGAGTTTCTCGAAAAGTTCAAAGCGACCATGGAAGATGGTACGGTCTTTCCGACCCTGCCGGTAAACTACCGGATCATCGAAGAGGGGCTGCCGGAACAGCTGGGGATCGAGGTCTACCCCTGCCCCGGCCATTCGCAGAGCGACCTGGTGCTGGCCGGCGCGGACTGGGCGGTAACCGGCGACGTGATGCTGCGCGGTATTTTTCAGTCGCCGCTGCTTGATGTCGATCTGCTCAGCGGCGAACGCTTCCGCAACTACGACGCCTACTGCGCCACCCTGCTTCAGTTAGCCAAACTGCGCGGCAAACAGATTCTCCCCGGTCATCGCCATTCGGTCGAGAGCGTCGACGCCAACATCCTGTTTTATGTCGGCAAGCTGTTGGAACGTTCGGCCCGGATCAAGCTGATCGACCCCGCCCGCCCGATCGCCGAGGTTGCCATCGAGCTGTTCGCAGACGCTCAGGGGCATCCGTTTCTGGTCTACCTGAAAGCCTCCGAGCTGGTCTTTATCCGTGATTTCCTCGACCAGCCTCAGCAATTACGGCAGTCGTTAGAAAAAATCGGGCTTTTCCCACAGTGCGCCGAACTCTACCAGGCAGCTCTGCGTACTGTCTAAAACAAGTCAATTCATGCGAGAGCCGCTGACCGGGCCGATAGATTTCGGCGATTTTCTGCACGCCAAACAGGGCTCGAACAGGACGTC
This sequence comes from Malonomonas sp., assembly GCA_036526255.1. GTDB lineage: Bacteria > Desulfobacterota > Desulfuromonadia > Desulfuromonadales > Geopsychrobacteraceae > Malonomonas. The sequence continues at coordinate 6,497 of DATCYW010000035.1, forward strand.
ACGAACGAAACGGGAAGCAACGATGATGACACTCAACAACGGTGAACAGCAGATCGAAACTTTTTTTCAGGGGGGCGTGCTGCGCGTCGGTATTTGTCGCCCGGAAAAAAAGAACGCCCTGACGCAGCTGATGTATCAGTTGCTGACCGCAGCCATCGAGCAGGCGGAGCAGGACGAGCGGGTTCGGGTGATCCTGTTGCACGGCACCGCCGACTGCTTTACCAGCGGCAACGATCTGACCGATTTCGCCCAGAATCCGCCGCGCGGCGAAGACAGCCCGGTGTTCTGCTTTCTGCGCGCCATCAGCGCAGCACAGAAACCGCTCATCGCCGTAGTCAACGGCCCGGCGGTCGGCATCGGTACGACCCTGCTGCTGCACTGCGATCTGGTTTTTGCCGGCGAAGACGCCCGCTTTCAGCTCCCCTTTGTCAATCTTGGCCTCTGCCCCGAAGCCGCATCAAGCTACCTGCTGCCGCAGCTGGCCGGTCATCTGCGTGCGTCTGAGTTGCTGCTGCTGGGGGAAGCCATCAACGCCCGGCGCGCCGAACAGTTAGGGCTGGTCAACCGGGTCTACCCGGCGCAGAAGCTGTTTCAGTGCGCCATTTTCCAGGCCCAGCAGCTGGCGCAGAAACCGGCGGCAGCCGTCCGCCTGACAAAATCCCTGCTGAAACAAGGGCAGGCGAAACAGGTTACCGAAGTGATGAGCAAAGAGGGTAAACTGTTTCTGGAGCTGCTGCAGCAGCCCGAAGCCAAGGCGGCGATCGGGGCGTTTCTGCAGGGGCGCCTGGCGAACTCAGGCAACGCCGACGGCACTGAAAGGGAGTAAATTATGGGTCATCATGTCGGCAGCAAAAGCAGCATCGTCCCGCTGATTGATCGTCTCAACAAATACCCGGTCGGACTGCCGGACAGCGAGAAACTGCGCGAGATTCTGGCGTTGCTGTTCGCCGAGCAGGAGGCCTACATCGCCTCGCGCTTTCCGCTTGAGGAAGCGACGCTTGCCGAGCTGGCGAAGGCGACCGCGATCCCGGCGACAGAACTTTATCCACAACTGGAGCGGATGTGCGAAAAGGGGCTGGTGATGGATCTCCCCTACCAGGGAGAAACCTACTACCTGCTGCTGCCGGGGCTGATCGGTTTTTTCGAGTTCACCTTTATGAAGACCCGCGACGATCTACCGGTAAAAGAGGTCGCGCAGCTGATGCAGGAGTATATGCACGACAACCCGCAAGGCGGGATGGCGAGAGAGTTCTTCGACAGCAAGGTGCCGCTGACCCGGGCGCTGGTTTACGAGGATAGAATACCGGTCAGCTCTGAGGTCACCAGTTTTGAAAACGCGCGTGAGATCATCCAGCAGGCCGGCTACGGTGCGATCGGCATCTGTTACTGCCGGCACAAAAAACACCACCTTGAGCAACCCTGCGCCAAGGGGGCGCCGATGGAGGGGACCTGCATCTCTTTGGGCAGCGGCGCAAAATTTCTGGTCCGGCGCGGCTTCGCCAAACAGCAGAGCGTTGCGGAACTGCTGGCGGTGCTCGACCGTTCACGTGAATTAGGTCTGACGCACATCACCGACAACATCCGCAACAAGCCCTCGTTCATCTGTAACTGCTGCTCCTGCTGCTGTGAGCTGATGGCCGGCGTGCAGGCCGGCTATGTCGAAGGAATCGCCAAGGCGCCGTTTCTGGTCGAAATTGATGAGCAGCTCTGTAACGGCTGCGGACTCTGCCTGAAAACCTGCAATGTCGCCGCGCTTATAAGCGGCGGCAAACAGCAGCCGGTCAAACTGAATCAGCCGGCCTGTCTCGGCTGCGGTGCCTGTGTGCCGGTCTGCAAACGCCAGGCGTTGAGCCTGATCGCCCGCCCACCACAACAGTCTCCGCCGCACAACCGTCACGAAATGATGAAAAAACGCCTGTTTGAGCGTGGCCGGGCAACGCCGTTTGTGATCAGCGGGGTGAAAAAAAAGCTGCGGAAACTGATAAAGGGGAAGGCAAAAGGACCGGATATCCCGTAGACTGTCGACCGCTGACCGCAACCCCTAAACAGGAGTCATCCATGGACGTAAAAGACAGTAACGGCACCCCCCTCAACGACGGCGACTCGGTCCAGGTGATCAAGGATCTGAAGGTTAAAGGCTCTTCCGCCACCCTGAAGCGCGGTAGTACCTATAAAAATATCCGCTTCACCGCCAAAGCTGGCGAAGTCGAGTGTCGTGACGGTAAAAGCACGCTGGTGTTAAAAACCTGCTTTTTGAAAAAGGTGTAACAGCCGGGGCATAAACGCAAAAAGGCCTCCCGTTAACCGGAAGGCCTTTTTGCGTTAAACTGATAAAATTTTAGGCGCCGAAATAGCGCTTGAGCAGACCGGCAAACGCCGAACCGTGACGAGCTTCGTCCTTGCACATTTCATGGACGGTGTCGTGGATGGCATCCAGGTTGAGCTGCTTGGCGCGGGTGGCCAGAGCTTTTTTACCGGCACAGGCACCATGCTCGGCATCAACCCGCATCTGCAGATTGGTCTTGGTGTCGGCAACCAGCACGTCACCGAGCAGCTCGGCGAACTTGGCGGCGTGCTCAGCTTCTTCCCAGGCGATCCGCTTGTAGGCTTCGCCGATCTCCGGGTAGCCTTCGCGCTCGGCCTGACGGCTCATGGCCAGATACATACCGACTTCGGTACACTCGCCGGTGAAGTTCATCTTCAGCCCTTCGAGGATCTCAGCATCGACACCCTTGGCAACACCGATGCGGTGCTCGTCAGCCCACTGCAGGGCAGCAGAGGCATCCTGCTCGATAAACTTGGAGGCAGGAGCGCTGCACTGCGGACAGGCCGCAGGGGGACAATCACCTTCGTGTACATAACCACAGATCGTGCATACAAATTTCTTCATCGGGTCCTCTCCTTTTTGAGTTTTTCAATTATTTGTTACCAAATCGGTCGCGATTATACAGGACTCCGCCGCCCTGTCAAGCCAACAGCCGACATTTCGACCATAATCGTGGTACCTTGATTGCAATCATCGTAGGATACTGTACAAAGCACCGATCAACAACTTTTCAGGTCTATTTTATGCTTTCTGTTGGACTCATCTACCTGCTGCTGATCAGCGGGGCCTATCTGATCCTGTTCTCTATCGACCCGCAGAAAAACCGCCAATCGCTGAAGATCGGCGCTCAGTCGCTGTTGAAGCTGCTGCCGTTGCTGCTGGCCGTTTTCGGCCTGGTCGGCCTGTTTCAAGAATTTCTCCCCCCGCAGCTGGTCTCCAGATGGTTGGGCGAATCGAGCGGTTTTCTGGCGCTGCTGCTTGGCGCCACCGCCGGCGCCATCGCCATCGGCCCGCCGCTGGCAGCCTATCCGCTGGCCGGGTCACTGATTGATGCCGGCGCCTGGCCGCCGGCGGTGGCCGCCTTTATCCTCAGCTGGATCTCGGTCGGCATCATCACCCTGCCCTTCGAGGCCCAGACCTTCGGCAGCCGCTTCGCCCTGCTGCGCAACAGCGTCAGCTTTATTGCCGCCATGCTCTGCGGCCTGCTGCTGGGGATGCTGTTATGATCCGCACCCTGCTCCGCAGTCAGTGGCTGCTGTTGGTGACCATCGGCCTGTACCTCTGGGCCTTCGTTGCTGCCCCGGAACGGGCGGCAAACGCTCTTTCGATCGGCGCCGGCACTTTTGCTTCGGTGCTGCTGCTGATTACTGCGGTCTTCGGGCTGGTCGGTCTGCTGCAGGTCTGGATCAGCCGCGAACTGATCGTGCGCCTGCTGGGTCGTGAGGGGGGAGTCAAAGGTTTACTGATTGCGGCGCTCTGCGGCACCCTGCTGATCGGGCCCGCCTACATTATCTTCCCGCTACTGATGAGTATCCAGAAGCAAGGCGCCCGCTGGGCAGTGATCAGCATCGTTCTGACCAGTTACGCCGTCAAGTTGCAGATGATCCCGATCGAGGTCGGCTTTCTCGGCTGGCCCTTCACCCTCGGCCGCGCGGCGGTTACCATCGCCCTGGCGATCCCGACCGGCCTGCTGATCGAAGCGCTGATGGAACGGAGAAGCAAGCTCTGAGAGCGGTTCCAACGAGCAAGTCCAAAAGTTGCTGCTTACCAAGCGAACCCGAAAAGCGAATTCTCATCGGGATGCTAAACTGGAAAAAGATATTATTTTCTGGAGGCGCGATGGCTGCTCAAGCCGATTTCCGCTTTTTCGGCCGATTGGCAACCTTGCTGGCGGGTGCTGCTGAAGAAGCAGTGATCAATTACCGCTTCCGTGGCCGTCCGGCAGTCAAGGACGCGATCGAAGCGTTAGGCCTGCCACATACCGAAGTCGATCAGATTCTGGTGGCTGGCCAATCGGTCGCTTTCGATTATCGCTTGCAGGCAGATGACCGGGTCGAGGTGTTTCCTGTTGGTGCTTCAGTGGCGCGAGTTGGAGCTGTTCATCTCAGCCCGCCACTGCCGGACCAGCCAAAGTTTATCCTCGACGTGCATCTCGGTAAGCTCGCCCGCCGCCTGCGCATGCTCGGCTTCGACTGCCGTTACCGCAATGACTACACGGATCCGCAGATAATCGAACTGGCGCTGGCGGAAGGGTTGATTATCCTGACTCGTGACCGGGGAATCCTCAAGCATGCGCGGGTGCGGCAGGGTTGTCTGGTTGGTTCTGACAAGGTAGAAGAGCAGGTTATTGAGGTGTTGGAGCGTTATCAGCTAAGCAGAAAGATCCTCCCCCTGTATCGCTGCCCCGGTTGTAATGGCCTGCTTCAAGCGGTAGCAAAAGAGAAGATCGTTCACCGCCTGCGACCAAAGACCGCACGTTATTATCAGACGTTTCGGCAGTGCCGCAACTGTCAGCAACTCTACTGGCAGGGCGCGCACTATGTAAAGATTGATCGCTGGATCAAGGGACTGACGCCCACTGCGTCGCGGCCAGATCAATGGTGAGGAGAAACAACGGTCGCCACAAGAAGGGCTTCAGCTCAGGTTTGCCGTTCGAGCTGCAATTTTTTTTGTAGCAACGACATAAAATCCCGCACCGATGCTTATCGGTCAACGCCAATAGTTTTTCGCGTAAACTTCTTGATTCCTTTTTTCCCTGCCCCGATAGGGGACCGGGTTGCCACGCATTTTTCCGCAACCAACGATGACCCAGCCATCGGCACGCTTAAAAGCCTTAACCTGCTCGGAGGCCAGCAGAAAGGCAAAGCTGTCCTTGCTGACCGACAGTGCCGCTTTGTTGTTCAGAATGACAGGAATCAACATAAGCCGGGTCCTCTCTTCGCAGGCCCTGGCCGACGCCGCGAACGGCATCAGCCAGAAGCTGACCGATAACAGCATGCAACAACACCGCTTACTTACGTCCTGAATCCCCTCCCGCCCTATGACCGGAGCCATAACCATAACCTGAACCCTTGTCGCCTTTGTGCATCGGTTCAGTGGGGAAATCGCTCAGCGTTTTTCCCTTTTCTTTGGCGCGTTGCTGCATTTTCTCATGATGTTGCCGGCGGAACTCTTCACGCTGTTCAGGGGTTTGCATGTCCCGCAGCTGTTCGCGATACTGATAACGCTCTCTTTCGGTCATCAACTGCGAACCATAAACCTCGTCATCGTCATTGTTGTACTCACTGTCTCGCAAACGATCACGTTCACGATCAGCAGACTGCTCAAACTGCTGATCAGTATCACGGTCGCGCTGCTGATCGCTGGCCAGCGCCAGTCCGCTGAACAATAGCGCGATGACGAAAAACGCACTTAAAACGACCCGAAACATAGCGCACCCCCTCTGACGTCGGGCTTCTTCAGCCTGCCGCGAAACACTCAGGTAAAAAATCAGTGCCGGATTTCAATCCGTTTCGGTTTGGCTGCCTCCGCTTTTGGGATTCGGAGAATCAGCACCCCGTCGCGTAATTCAGCGTAGCTTTTGTCTGCATCGAACTGATCGGAAAGCTTGAACTGCCGGTAATAGTTGGCCGAAGAAAATTCCCGCAGCAAGGGGCGTCCGCGGTCCTTCAGCTGGACGCTGCCGCTGATGGTCAGCACACCTTTTTCCATATTGATATCCAGCCCGCCCTTGTCGACCCCAGGCAGATCGGCAATCAACGTCAGACTTTCCACCGATTCAAAGATATCGACCGCCGGAACCAGAACCCGCCCTGGCGAACGGGTCTCCTCACGTTTTGCCGGGGTCGTTTCCGAGCGTTTGCTCATCTCTTGGGTTGTCATCGCTCTCCTCCTTTTGCGCTCCGTTTTACTGTCAACAACTGGTCATCAATGTGCTTTCAAAGCGATCTTTTTCGGTTTTTCACTTTCCTGCTTCGGCAAAGTGATAAACAGAACGCCATTTTTGCACTCGGCATCAACCTTTGATGTATCGATGTTGGCGGCCAGGTCAATAGTGCGCATGAATTTTCCGGTGCCGCGTTCCTGCCGATGCCAGCTGTAGTTGCGGTCTTCGGCTTCTTTTCTTTCTCCGGCCAGCGTAATGGTGCGCTGCATCACGTTCAGATCGAGAGCTTTCGACTCGATACCGGGAACCAGCGCCTCAAGGTAATAATTGCTGTCATCCTCGCTCAGATTAATCCGTGGATAGCTTCGCGTGCCGATTCCCGGCAGGAACGACGGACCAAACAAGCCGAGCCCGGAACCACCAAAAGCCTGATCCATTTCTCTGCGCAACATGTCCATTTCCTGAAACAGATCCCAGTTCGCCATCTTCTCCTCCATTGTTGTTAACGTTGATATCCGGCTCATTTTTTGAGCCCTCAACCGTGGGTTAAAAGCACAGCACCAGTAGCGTTTTAATTTTGCGGCAAACTGAGGGGATTACAATGCTCTATAGGGCTCTATCTAGGTAGCGGAGTGGGTAAGACGAAAGTCTCATCGGATGTGCCGGTTAAGGTATGATTGAGCTGAAACGCTAACCGAAACGGAACTGCAAACAGGACGCGGCGCCTAATTAAGGATCTTACTCTGCCCGCCCTCCAACACCAGACTGACCAGCTGGGTTCGGCGGCTGATGTTGAGCATTTTAAAAATGCGGCTGAGATGGGCCTTGATGGTATGTTCGCTGAGGCAGAGCCGGGCAGCGATTTCCCTGTTTTTCAGCCCCTGAGCGACCATTTCCGTTATCTGAAAGTCCTGCCGGCTGAGGCTCTTGATGCGGCCCATTTTGCTGATGGCGCCGTTACTCTGCAACAGCGATTTAAGATGTTTGTTGTCGATCCAGATCTGACCACTGTGCACCACGCTCAGGGCTTTGAGAAACAGCTCAATGCTGGTGTTCGGCGGGATGACTCCGGACACCTTGTGATAAAAGAGCAGGTAGCAGATTTCCTGTTCTTTCAAACCACTGTCGAGAAGAATGTATTTCGCATGAGGGTACTTGGCTTGCAGCGGTTCAAGCATTTTGGTTGGATCAAACAGAACGAGCTCTGGAGTGGCGATATTTTTTTGAAAATCAGTAAAGCAGTGGTAGTTCGGTTGCCGATGACTCAACAGCTGACATAAGCTCTCGCTGAGGATGCTATTGCTGACCGCGATAAGAATACTGATCGGCGGAGCATTTTCTGCCATTCACTTTGTCCCCTGGTAAAATTTCTCTGCCGTAAATTACCATGAACCAGACTCTTCATTTAAAGCTACCCGGGTTTTAATGAAAGACAAGCATAGTCTGTGAATTTATCGCATTACCTTCACGTCATAATTCAAAATGGATTGTCGCAGCCTATTTTCTTGGCCGCAAGCCCACCACAGAATTCTTCAGCGTCTGGGTCGGCGGGTAGAAAACCCCGCTGGCGAAGCGCACGTCTTCAATCGAATAGAAGGCCTTCGGGCTGCAGCGTTTGATGATCGCCACCACCTTTGCCAGTTGCCGCCGCCGAACCAGGGTGAAGATCACTTTGACTTCGCCGGCTTCTCCAGATCCGGCAACGCTGGTCACCCCATAGCCGGAGTCGCGCAGTTCCTTGATCAACAGTGAGGCATTGTTCCGGGTGATGACCCGGATGATCAGGTTGCCCAGCGCAATCCGCTCTTCAATGGCGATACCGACAAAGTTGCCGGCAGCAAAGCCGCCGGCAAAGGCGACATAGGTCTGCCAGTCGCCCAGGTTCTGCATCACCTTGCTGATCGCCAGAATCCAGATGAGCGATTCGACAAAACCGAGCAGCGCCGACCAATATTTGAGCCCCTTGGAAACAAAGATGATCCGCAGCGTGCCGACGCTGACATCCAGAATACGGGCACAGAAAATCAACAGCAGCAGCCCCAATTGGCCTGCCATAGAGGTGTTTAATAAAGCAAGTTCCGGCATTTTGCGGCTCCTTTAAGCGGCGGCGAACAGTTCTTGTAGCGTTTCCAGCAGAGCCGTTTGCACTTCAGCCGGAAAACTTTTCTTGTCGGCCAGCAGTCCTTGGTTGACCTCCAGCTCAATCCCCAGATAATCCTGCGGGGAGAACTGACCGCGTAACACGCGCACCAGACCGTCAGCGGTCCCCCGATAGGGGTAGTTACAGCGCACTCTTAAGGTTGGCTGCTGTTGCTTCAGAAGCAGCCGCCAGTCCTGGCAGAAGAGTCTTTCTTGGACACGGGCCGGATCGTAGAGCAACCCCAGTTCGGCGTTACGAACCTGCCCATGGAGAATGGGGGTGAAGGAATGCACGGAAAGATGTACGACCTGTGCACCGGCTGCGATCCGATCGCTAATCCGGTCGCTGACTGCTTGCCGATATGGATGATAATAGTTTGCCAGCAGTTGTTCTTTCTCCGCGACCGGCAGTTGCCGAACCGCTGCCGAGAACAGCTTGGCGTTGTGCCGGGAGCGGTTCAGATCGACCAACAGGCGAGTGGTTTCAGCCGCTTCCAGCGGGGCGTGCAGCGCCCTGGCCAGCAGCCTCGCCAAGAACAGGGCGCCGGGATCAAATCCGCGATGCGAGTCGAGCTGCTCCTCCAGGCCCTGAAACAGCATCTGGTAGCGGCGTGGAACCCGGTTGCCACCATGCTCACAGCTAAGAAACAGTTGACGGCGCTTAAGCATCAAACATCTCCCCGCGAGCAAGACAGTAACAGAGGCGCTCGGCGGTTTTCGCCAGGCGGCGCTGTGACGGTGAGCTGCCGGTGGCGCGCAGCATCCGTCGCGCCAACGGGCCCTGCTGCAGAATAACCGCCAGCGGCGCAGCGGCGCTGATGAGGCGATCAGGGAGCAAGCAGCCGGCCAGATGCGCCCAGAGCTCTGCCATGGTCGCCCTTTGGCCGGGAAAACCGAACAGCGCCAGAAAAGCCGGATCCTTGATCCGCGCCCGTTCGGCGTCACCGATGGCCGCCAGCAGCCATTTTGCCAGCGGTACAGTATCCCAGCTTTGCTGTTCCGCTAATGAACACCAGCGTTCATCGACCAGCGCCCGCAACACGGCACAGATCAGCTCAATAATCGCCAGATCGGCCAGCGGGCATTCCTGCACATCAAGCAGCCGGATTTCGATCGCATCCCGATCGAAGCGGGCGATGGCGCCGCGCGAGTTAAGCCATTCATGCTGCAGGATATGATCATGATCAAAGGGAGCGATCGCCTGATAGATCGGCTGCAGGATCTGCTGCTGATAGGCCTGCCGGGTAAACACCGCTTCGGGGATCAAGGCACCGGTGATCAGCGGAATCTTCCGCTGGTTCTGCTGATAAGCCCGCAAACGGTTGTCCAGCAGACCGTTATGGTGGCCATCAAACACTGGCGAACTGGCCGCCAGCGCTGGCAGCAGTGGTAGAATCAGGCGGATGGCGGCATGCAGGCGACCAAACTCCGCATCCCCCTGAAAGGGGAGGTTCAGGTGGGTGCTCTGCAGATTGCTCCAGCCATGCCCCTGACAGCCGAAAATCCGATCGTAGGCAGCATAAATTGAGCTGTCTCCGTGCGGCCAGAGGTGAGATTCTCTGCGCGGATCCATCCAGGGGTGCATCGCTCCAGGCATCAGGCGCCCCTTCAGGGCAGACAGGTGCCGGTTGATCGCGACGACGCCCTGCTGAAATTCCGCCGCCAGACCCGCAAGCGAAGCCGCCGGGCCGTTGGTCTTGAGTTCGATGACATGCAGCACCAGTTCATTCGACCAACAGAGCGGGCCGACCTCAACCTCGTTGACCAGTGCCCCGGCCTGCGCCTGCAGCACCCGGTCGGCGACCGGCAGCACCGCCCCGTCCTGCTGCGCAACGATCATGTACTCCAACTCAACGCCGAAGCCCTGGAACAGATGCAATTGATCTGCGTCCTTCACCGCGGCCCCCTCCCTTTGCCTGACTCGACCCTCGCCATGACCACCTGCATCATCTCCAGATACAGGTTGTCCTTCAGAATTTTATCTTCGAGACCTGCGTCGATATTCGGATTATCATTGATCTCGATGACATAGATCTTCTTGCCGATCTGCTTCAGGTCGACCCCGTATAACCCGTCACCGATCAGGTTGGCCGCTTTCAGCGCGGTCCGACAGACCGCCAACGGCACGTCCTCAACGGGAAAGGTTTCGACATTCCCTTCGATCAATTTGCCACCATCCGCGCGCTTGAGGATCTGCCAGTGCTTGCTGGCCATATAGTATTTACAGGCGAACAGCAGTTTGCGATCGAAAATGCCGATCCGCCAGTCAAAGGGGGTCGGCATGAACTCCTGAGCAATCACCAGATCCGATTTCTGCAGCAGTTTGCCAATCTCCTCTTTGAACTGACTGCGCGTCTCGACCTTGACCACACCTTGCGAAAAAGAACTGTCCGGTTGTTTCAAAATACAGGGCAGGCCAATAGCTTCGAGGATTTGGCCCTGATTGCCACGGTGCGCGATCAAAGTTTTCGGCACGGCGATCTGATGGCGCTGCAGCAGCTCGGCGAGAAACACTTTGTTGGTGCATTTGAGCATCGAATCGGGGTCATCGACGACCACCAAGCCTTCGGCCGCAGCGCGCCGCGCAAACCGGTAGGTATGATGGTTAACCCGGGTGGTTTCGCGAATGAACAGCGCATCGAACTGGGAGAGTCGGCCAAAATCCTCCCGGCCGATAAATTCGGCGACAAAACCAACCTGCTCGGCGGCGCGGGCAAAATTCTTCAGCGCCCTGCTGTTGGAGGGCGAATCCTGCTCGTCCGGGTTGACCAGAATTGCAAGATCATAACGACCGGTGGTTTTTTTCGGGCTGCGCGCCCGCACGCCGCTGACATATTCCTGAACCATCGCCACGGCGAAGGAGCGGTGTTCCTCGGGAATCTCACTTGCGGCGATCGGCTGCACGTTCTGCAACAGCCATTTTTCGCTTTTGGCATTAAAGCTGAAAATTGCCTGCAGAAACGGCATCTGAAACATTTTGAACAGCCGCTGGCTCAGCTGATCGTGGCGTTTGGCCAGATTATGGCCAAGATAGATACTTAAGGTAAAAGACTCCGAGCGCAGCGGCTTGAAACTCTTCTGGATCAACTCATCCAGCTCCTCGGAAACAAAGCGGATGATGCTCGGCGACTTCAGATCCTGCAGCGCACCGATCCCCGGCAGCGCCCGATGTCCCCTGGCTGCAGCCAGTAACGACACATAATAACCAAGACTCTGGTAGCGGTAACTGCGACAGAGGTTGAAGATCTTCACCCGCCGCAGTGTCAGGTAATGTGGATCGGTAATATAGTGACGAGCGGCAACCAGCTCCACCCCCTCGATCTGCATTGGCCAGGATTTCGGGTCATCAACAACGATCAGGATTGTTTTGCCCATGGCTCGACCTCTTTCTCCGCGGCCGGATAATCAACAGGTTGGCGTCGTAGGTCAGCACCCCGAGCAGGATGGCACACAACACCCGGTCGATACCGACATCATAGCGCTGGGTTGCCGCAACCGGGTTGGGCAGCAGCGGGTCAGCAATCTGGATGGTGCGGGTTTCTTTGTTATAGCCACACAGCACGACGAAATGCCCGGAGGGTTCGCCACGGATATCATCATAATCAGACTTTGGGCCGTATTCCCGCGGCGTCCGGTACAGATAGGTGGCACTGAGCCCGGCAATGATCGGGAAGGAGCGTTTCACATAACCGCGCAGCAGTCCTGCGGTCAGGTCCTCAAAGCGCAATTCCCCCCCCAGCTCCAGAAACTGCAGATAGGCACGCGACGCCACCTGCAGCTTTTCATCTGCCTTACAGGTTTGCTGGGCCAACAGCCGTTCCCGCAGCACGGGACCGTTGGGCTGAAACCAGCTGGGGTCAAACAATTGCAGTTTGTAGGTGTAGATGAGCGCCTGGTAGCCACGCTGCAGGGCATGACAGGCTAGCAGCACCGCGAGCGTCCCGCCCGCTTCTAACATGGTGACCTCTTTGACCACCTGCTCAAGCGGGATTTCGTCGCCGTAGTAGCGATAGATCGAATGCAGACAGGTCGGACCGCAGGTACTGTCATCCGGCTGGGGCAAAATGGAAAAGGGCAACTGCATCTTCATAGTCGCTCCTGATCCGGGTAATCCTCCCGCCCTTCTGACGGAGATTCACAGCCTTCAGGAGGCCAATCCCCAGGCTCTTGCTCCACCACCTTCCGACGCCGGCTGATCGCTTGACTGAATTGTTGATGAACGCCGCGCTGAAACAGCTTGAAGGTGCTCTCCAGCATGTTCATCCCGACCAGAATGGCAACCGTCAACAACGAAAGCTTGACTCCGGAGAGGTAATAACCGCTGCCGATCGTGATACCGATTGCTGCCTGAACCCAGATCGCCGCAGCTGAAGTGACGCCGATAACCATGCCGTCACGCGCCATCATCACCCCGGCACCGAGAAAACCGACCCCGGTGACCACCTGGCCGATGATCCGCGAACTGTCGGTCGTGCCGTTCGAGACGGTGTTGGCCACGGTCACGAAAATATAAGCACCGACGCAGATCAAAGCGCTGGTGCGCATGCCGACCGGCTTGCCGCAGACCTGACGCTCAATACCGATGATGACCCCACCGATCAAAGCGCTGAGCAATCCCAGCCAATCAAGTGGCGCGATATCGAATAAAAGCTCTGAAGTGATCATTGCGATACCATTCCTAAGGCGTTCAATCCGCCGGGCCGTATTCCGGCAGAAAGACGCTTTTGACAAAGCCAGAAGAAGCGCCAGCTGGAGCAGAAAAGATCCCTATATTTCCGCTGTTTACTCCGGTTATTGCAGACTGTCAACAGTGAAAAAAGCAAAGCGCCCAATGACCGATCAACGGCTTGACTTTGCAGCGTTTTGCTGTAGAGATTTAAGTCACTGTTGCGGCTTTGGCAGGGAGATAAATTCACCAAATATCAGCACTGACAACGCCGCACAGACTGTCTTCGACGGGATTTCAACCTTTGCAAAGGGAGTGTGCTTATGGAACTGTTGCAAACACTGGTCAGCCAATTAGGTGTTTCAGAAAAACAGGCCAAAGGCGGCGCCGGGATAATCTTCAATCTGGCCAAGGGAAAGCTCGGCCACGATGAGTTCGGCAGAATTGCCGAGTTGGTCCCCGACATGAACGAGCTGCTCTCGGACGCGCCGAAACCGGGTGGGATCGCTGGAGCGATTGGTGGGATCGCCTCGGCCTTCGGGCAGAAAGCCGGACACCTGGGGGATCTGGCCGGACTGGCCAGCGGCTTCAAGTCACTCGACCTGGATTCCGGCATGGTCGCCAAATTCATCCCGCTGATCCTCGACTTTGTTAAAACCAAAGGGGGCGAAGGGCTCGGCGGGCTGCTCGAAGACGTCCTGAAATAAGCCAGTCCAGCGGTGCGCAGTCGCCAACGGGGCAGCGCACCGCCCAATCCTAATCTCTCCGAAACAATTCAACGCAATTTCTGCTGCTGCTTTTCAGCCCGGTGCAATTCGGCTAGAATGCAGTTCCCCCTACTTAATTGGATCCGCCATGCACCAGACCGCCGCACCAGCTACGTCCATTTACGCCCCACGACCCTGCCGGCTGGTTGCGGTCAGTCAACTGACCCCGCAGGAGAAGCTGTTCCGGCTGCAATTGGCCGACGGCAGCGAACTCAACCATCGGCCGGGGCAGTTTGTGCAGGTTTCCATTGCCGGATTGACCGAGGCGCCGATCTCGGTTGCCAGCTCGCCGACCCGACCCGGTTATTTTGAACTTGGCGTACGCAGAGCCGGCCGCCTGACTTCCGCTCTGCATCAGTTGCAACCGGGGGCACAGCTCGGCATCCGCGGACCTTTCGGCCGCCCCTTTGAACTGGATGCGCTGTTTGGCAAACAACTGCTGCTGATTGCCGGTGGTTGTGGTCTGGCACCGCTGCGCTCGCTGATTCAATACTGTCAGGACCGGGCCGCGCAGTTTCCCGCGGTGCATATTCTTTATGGTGCCCGTTCAATGGACGACCTGATGTTCCGCGACGAGCTGCCCGGCTGGCACCTCAGCGACAGTTTCAGCTGCCGTTACACCGTCGACCAAACCCCGGCGAGCAGTTGCTACGACGGCGAAACTGGCCTGATCACCGAACTGCTAAACGATCTTCGGTTGGATAAAGACAACTGCTGCGCGGTGGTGGTCGGGCCGCCGCCGATGTATCGACCGGTGATCGACAAGCTGCGCAGCATCGGCCTGACCGGTGCTCAGCAGATCATGCTGTCGCTCGAACGGCAGATGCGCTGCGGCGTCGGCAAGTGCGGCCACTGCAGCATCGAACATCTCACCTGCTGTTGCGACGGACCGATTTTCTGGCTGGACGAAATCGAACAGCTGCGCGGTGCGCTATGAACGCGACCCTGACCACCTGCCCCTATTGCGGCACCGGCTGCAATTTTTACCTGCTCAGCAACGAGACCGGTCGTCTGACCGGGGTCGAACCAGCCGGGAACCACCCGACCAGCCGCGGCCAGCTGTGTATCAAGGGGTGGAACGCCCACGCCTTTGTCGCCCATCCGGAGCGCTTGACCACCCCACAACTGCGCATCAATGGTCAATTACAAGCCACCGACTGGCAGTCGGCGCTCGACCGGGTTCATGCAGAACTCAGCGGGATCGCCGCCAAACACGGCCCAGACAGCCTGATGTTTCTCTCCTCGGCCAAGGTCAGCAACGAAGAGAACTTCCTGCTGATGAAGTTGGCCCGCGCCGGCTACGGCACCAACAACATCGACCACTGCGCGCGCCTCTGCCACTCCTCCACCGTTACCGGTCTGTTGGAAACCCTCGGCTCGGGGGCGATGACCAATAGCCTGAGCTGTTTTGAAGAGACCGAGCTGATTTTTGTCATCGGCTCCAACACCACCGAGCAGCATCCGCTGATCGGCAGCCGGATTCTGCAGGCAGTGCAGCGCGGTGCCAAACTGATCGTCGCCGACAGCCGCAAAATCCGCCTGAGTCGTCACGCCGACCTGCATCTGCGCCAGCAGAACGGTAGCGATGTCGCCTTGCTGAACGGCATGATGCGGCAGATCCTGCAGGACGGACTGGAGGATCGCGACTTTATCGCCCAACGGACGGAAAACTTTGCCGCCCTGCGGCAATCGCTGCAGCCGTTCAGCCCGGAATACGTGGCGAGAATCACCGGTTTGAGGTCGGAACAGATTGTTTCTGCCGCCAGAATGTTCGCTAATGCCGCTAGTGCGATGATCGTTTACGCCATGGGCATTACCCAGCACAGCCACGGCGTCGACAACGTTCGGGCGGTGTCGAACCTGGCGCTGCTGACCGGCAACCTGGGCCGGCCGGGGGCCGGCATCAACCCGCTGCGCGGGCAGAACAATGTTCAAGGGGCCTGCGACATGGGCGCGCTGCCCGATGTCTACAGCGGCTACCAGAAAGTCGCCGACCCGGCCGCGCGGCTTAAATTTGCCACGGCCTGGGGGAAAAGCCTGCCGGAAACTGCCGGGCTGATGTCCACCCACGCCATCGAAGAGGCCGCCGCCGGCAAGGTGCGCGGCATGTTGATCCTCGGCGAAAATCCGCTGATCTCCGACGCTAATCAGGCGCTGGTGCGCCAGGCGCTGGAAAACCTCGAGTTTCTCGCCGTGATCGATATCTTCCCGACGGAAACCGCGCAGCTGGCCGACATCATCCTGCCCGCCGCCTGCTATGCCGAGCGGGACGGCAGCTTCACCTCCACCGAGCGCCGCGTACAGCGTGGCCGTAAAGCGGTTGCCCCCCCTGGGGAGGCGCGGGCCGACTGGCAGATTCTTGCGGAATTGTTGCAGCGCTGTGGCTTGAAGGGTGAGTATGCCGATCCGGCCGCGATCATGGCTGAAATCGCGCAGCTCACCCCCAGCTATGCCGGCATCAGCTATCCACGGCTGGAGGGGAACGGTCTGCAGTGGCCCTGCCCGACGGCAGAACATCCCGGCACACCGATTTTGCACCGTGAGCAGTGCACACGCGGCAAGGGGCATTTCAGTCCGGTCGATTATAGACCGGCAGCGGAACTGCCGGATATCGACTACCCGCTGCTGCTCAACACCGGTCGTAGCTATTTCCACTGGCACACCGGCAGCATGACCCGCCGCAGCCACCTGCTCGACCGGGAAGAGCGGGGCGCATTTGTCGAAATCAACCCGGAAGATGCGAAAAAGCACCAGCTGGTCGAGCGACAAAGGGTCAGTATCAGCAGTCGCCGCGGAACCATTCAATGTGCGGCTCAAGTGACCGAAAGGGTGCCGCCGGGGCAACTGTTTATCCCCTTCCATTTCGCCGAAGGCGCCGCCAACGCCCTAACCAACAATGCGCTCGACCCAGAATCCGGCATCCCTGAATTCAAGGTCTGTGCGGTAAGGATAGAACCATGCTGAAGCAGTTGCAGCGCAAAGAGCTGGATCGCTGGTTGGCAAGGCTTGCTGTCGATTATCGCCTGCAGGTGCCACAACAGCTGGCGGATGGAACCCGTTTGCTGGCCCCCTACGCACCCGGCGAACTCGCTCTGTCCGGCCCACCGCCGCAACGCAAACCGACCAGTTTCTTTTTCCCTCAGATGGAAACGCTGCTGAATCTCATGGCTAATGGGGTGGTCGAACTGCCGGGACCAACGGAAAAGCCGCTGGCCCTGTTCGGACTTGACCGGGCGGATCTGGCGGGAATCGCTTTTCTCGATCGCTTCTTCAGCGCCCACCCGGCGGATGACGCCTATCTGCGCAATCGCAACGGCGCGCTCCTGATCGGCCTGACCGGTTCTGCCGGCGTGGAACAGAGCTTTCTGCCACTTTCGACGGGGGATTGCGATATCGAACTGATCGCCATCCGCGGCTGCTGGCTGGCGCTGGGACATTCCGTTGTCGGCAGGAGCTTGTTACAGGACTTTCCCGCTGGCGATGCCGAGCGGCTGACAGCATTGCGCAAAATCAGCGCCGAGACTACGAGTCGATCGGACTGTCTGCAGCAGGCCAGTCAGCTGCTGCTTGAGGATCGGGTTCCGGATGGTTTCTGGCAGGAGATCGCTGATCGTTGCATCCTCTGCAGCGGCTGCAATCTGGCCTGTCCGACCTGCAGCTGCTTCTGTCTGCAGGATCGACAGACTGCCGCTGGGACCGAGCGCAGCCGGGTCTGGGATTCCTGTCAGCTGGATGCCTTCATGCGTGAAGCCAGCGGCCACAATCCGCTCGGCACTGAGGCGCTACGCACCCGCCGTCGGATTCACCACAAATTGGCCGCTGATGTACTGCGCTGGGGAGAGCTGGGCTGCGTCGCCTGCGGCCGTTGTGACCGCGCCTGCCCGACCGGAATAGGCATATTTGCGGTCGCAGAGCTGATCGTTAAACGCTTTGGAAAGCCAAAAAACGAATGAAAAACGACTTTTCAGTTCAGAATTTTAAACCTCGAAGCGATCACCATCGTTCACAACTGTGAAATCCAGTGTTGCACGTTGCGCAAGCATCTCCTCCCCCAGATGCGTCAGCAGCAGCTGCTTACATTTCAAATCGGCACGGCGCTTCCGTAAAGTCTGATAATCCAGGTGCGACGGGGTCGATCGGTCGTATCCAAAACATTCCGCGATCAGCAGATCGCTGCCGTCAGCCAGCGCGAGCAGATTCTCGGTCCACTCGGTATCACCGGTATAGCTGAGGATTTTTCCGGCAACGGCGATCCGCACCCCATAAACATCGGCGCTGCTGCCATGTTTGACCTGACAGCAACTGATGGCAAACCCTCCCTCGAGCAGAGGTTGCATCGGGTCAAGCTGACGATAAATCAACGAAAAGCCGAGCTCTTTGCCGAGAACTCCCGGATAAAGTGCTTCGAGTGCCGCCTCGACCTGCTGCTGCAAGCCGGCCGGGCCGATCAGCACCAGCGGCCGACTGCGCTGGCTGACGTATTTTGCTTCGAGCAGCAGAAACGGGATACCGCCGAAATGATCGCCATGCAGATGACTGATGACAACGACATCGATCCCGGCCGGATCGATACCGCACTTCTGCAGACCGATCAGGCTGGAACAGCCACAATCGAGCAGTAACTGTTCACCACCAGCGGTGAGGTGAAAACAGCTGTTAAGCCGACCGCCGCTGCCGAAGGCGTCGCCGGTACCGACGCAGCTCAACAAAACGGTTGCGCTCATTGCACCGGTTTCACTTTTGCCAGTTCGGCCTGAATCAGCTGATCGAAAGCAGCCTTGCTACGCTGCGGCAAGCGGCGACCGTTAACAAAAATCGTCGGCGTGCCACGGACTCCAAGCTGCTGCCCCTGCTGCATGTCCAGATTGACCTGCTGCGCCAGCTGCGGATCGCTGCGGTCCTGCTCGAACCTGACCATATCCAGCCCGGCCTGCTTGGCCAACTGCTGAATTTTCTCCGGATTGAGCTGATTGTAATTGTCGAACAGCAGGTCGTGCAGCGGCCAGAACTTGCCTTGCTTTTCTGCCGCCAACCCGGCAATCGCCGCGGCTACCGCATGTTGATGCATCGACAGCGGGAAATTTTTATAAACCAGTTTCACCTGCTCCGGATAGCTGGCCAGCACCTCTTTCAGTAGCGGCACGGCCTTGGCGCAATAGGGGCATTCGAAGTCATCGAATACCACGATAGTAACCGGTGCCGCGCTGTTGCCAAGGCTCGGCGCGCCTTCTGTAGCGATCTGCTCAATTTTCTCCAGCGCCACCTGCACCATCTCTTTGCGTCCAGCCAGCTGCAGAATCAACCAGCTCGGCCCCTGCGGAGTGATCCCGGTCACATCCGGGCCGGCAACAAAGACCCCCTGCAACTGGCCATCCGCCGAATAAATCTGCACATTCCCCTGATCGGTCAAAACATAGATCTGCTGACCATCCGCCGTCGCCACTGTCTGCAGCGGAGTTTCGTTGAGCGGGATCGAGCGCAGAAAACGCACGTCAACATCGGCAAGTGTCGGGCTCGAAAATAGTGGTAACAGTAAGATCGTCAGTAGCAGGTAACGCATGATTGAAGACTCCCTCTAATTAGAATGGTGGCTTGCTGTCTGGATTATTTCACGAGTATACTCAAAATGTCACCTTCCACGCACAAGTTCATTCACGCAAATCAACCAAAGGGCCTTATTATGTTGCGTTTGATTATGCTGCTTCTGCTATTGCTGCCCCTGAACAGCTTTGCTCTGGTCTCCAAAGGACGGCCCGGCATTGCCACCTACAATCATCCGCTGTTTCTCGATGTGAAGAAAACCGAGAACGGCCAGGTGACCTTAGTGCGGCTGGCCTATGGCGATACCCGCGACAACAGCCCCGACTGCCTGAACAGCATCGATGTTTTTCTCGGCCTTGAGCATTTTGCCCCGGTTAAAGAGAAAAGCTGGGTACTGGTTGACTACGAAATCCAGAGCATAATGATCAACCAGGGTTTTTTTGGCGATGCCGATGTCTTCAATGTGCGCGACTGTGGTGAGCTGGATGACTGCGTGGCCCTGCGGGACAAGTTGGAGAACGATCCGCAGGAATTAGCCAAACGAGCAGAGCGCCCGGGACCGAAAAACACCAAAAAGGCCCGCTTCAATGAAATCGATGCAGAGCTCGACATCGGTCGTCAATTGGTCAAAGCGGCCCGCTGCCGTGGTTGCCATCAGATTGAGGGATTCGGTGCTGAATATGCGCCGGGGCTGACCTGGAAGCGTTATAAGTATGTCACCGGCTGGCTGGAAGAGTACCTGCGCAACCCCTACCGGTTACGACCGGCTATCGATGATCTGATGATGCTGCAATACACCTCGGCCAATGCCGACCCGAGCCTGCAAGAGATTGAAGTAGAGGCGGTTGCCAGCTTTCTCGAACGGGTCGCCAAGGCCAAAACCCCCGATATAAACTATCGCCGGGAGGCCTGGCAAAGCTACGACTGCTTCGGCTGCCACACCAGCAACTATAAAAATCGGCCGCTGACGTTTATCCCGACCCAGGTTCCGGCAGAGATGCGCGCAGAGCTCGACAGCAATTCGACCCTGCAGACCTGCCTGAGCTGCCATTCGTTCGGTGATTACCGTCAGGTCGCGCCGAGCGGACGCGACAATCCGAACCGCTTTGCCCCTGATCTGCTCCTGGCGCTGGAGCGCCAGGATCTTGATTTTCTGATCAATTTTGTCCAACGCCCCAGCTACCTGCAGCCCGGCTCGCTGATGCCGGCCATCCCGCTGAGCGCTGAGGAACTGGAACAGCTGCGACAATTTACCATCGAATTGCGCAGGCAGATCGAAGCTGGGATGATTCAACCGGTCTACAATTATTACCGGATGGAAAAGATATCCGAATAAACGCCCCTGCAAACAATAAGGCCGATTCCGTTTCTGGAATCGGCCTTCGTATTATCTGCTGTCCGGCAAGCGGCTAGCTGCGCATTTTCTGAATCAAGACCAGATCGGCCAGAACCAGCGCCGCCATTGTTTCGACAATCGGCACCGCCCGCGGAACGACACAGGGGTCATGGCGCCCTTTGGCGGCCAGAACAGTCTGGTTACCCTGATAATCAGCGGTCTGCTGCTGCTGTCCGATCGTCGCCGGCGGCTTGAACGCGACCCGAAAGTAAACCGGTTCGCCGTTGGAAATCCCCCCCTGGACCCCGCCGCTGTAGTTGGTCGCGGTGCCGAGACGGTCGCCCTTTTTTACATAGGGATCATTGTGCGCCGAACCGCGCATCCGCGCGCCAACAAATCCGGAGCCGATTTCAAAACCTTTGGTCGCCGGCAGCGACAGCATGGCATGGGCCAGCAGCGCTTCCAACCGGTCGAAGGCCGGCTCACCCAGTCCGGCCGGCAGGTTGCGGCAGACACAGGAAACCACCCCGCCAACCGAATCATGAGCCGCCCGTGCCGCGACAATTTCGGCGGTCATCTTTTCGGCGGCGGCACTATCGGGACAACGCACCTCGCTGGCGTCAACCTGTTCACGGTTCAACGTCTCCATATCAATCTCAGCGGCGTCATGCGCACCGACCGAACTGACCCAGGCGACGATCTCAACGCCGTACTTTTCGAGTAAAAACTTTTCCGCGATCGCACCGGCAGCGACCCGGCCGATGGTTTCACGGGCGCTGGAGCGGCCACCACCACTGGAGGCGTGAATGCCGTACTTCGCGCGGTAGGTGTAGTCGGCATGCGAGGGGCGCGGAATCTGACTCATCGAGCCGTAATCGCCGGGCCGCTGATCCTTGTTTTTAACCAGCATGCCGATTGGACTGCCGAGGGTCAAACCGTTTTCGACCCCGGAGAGAATCTGAACCTGATCGGCTTCATCACGCTCAGTACCCAGAGTGTTGCCGCCAGGCCGGCGCCGGTCGAGTTGTTTCTGGATATCGGCTTCACAGAGTGTCATCCGCGGGGGAACGCCGTCGACAACCACACCAACGCCGGGGCAGTGAGATTCGCCGAAGGTCGAAATTTTAAACAGTGTGCCAAAACTGCTGGACATAATGATCCTTATATTCAAGGGGTTATATGGTTTGCGTAACAGATTCTGTAGCGCAGAATCATAACAGAAAGTCATCGTTCAGGCTATTTTCAATCGATGACCACCGGAAACACCTCTGCGCTACTCGCTCGCCACTCATTTATCTTTAGTAAAGTTATTTACTAAAGATAAATTTTTACTTGACCATGGAGCAACACAAAGGCTATACACTCAGTCGGAGTTACAATCGAGTGATCTCTGTTTGACTCCAGTTGTGTCTCTCCATTTTTGCGCCACGTTGCCCGACGTGGCGCACTTTTTTATCTCCGCACTGCACTGTTACGGCTTCGACACAACGGACGATCCAGTTGCCGAAATCGAAGTCAGGCAGAAACAACTGACATAATCTCGTAAAAAGGGGGCGGAAGGTAGCACTTTCGTTGCCAAACCCATAAAAATACGTTATTTTATTAATCATTTCATGCGTGAATCCTGAATTAATCTGAAGGGGATATTATGGCTGATGTCAGTAAGTTTCTTGCAGGAATTGCGAATTTCCAACAACAGCACTTCGGCGAGAACGCCGAACTTGCCAGCGATCTGATGGCGGGGCAGAAACCTCAAGCGCTGCTGATCGGCTGCTGTGATTCAAGGGTTGATCCGGCGCTGTTAACCGACAGCTCCCCGGGCGATCTTTTTATTCTGCGCAATATCGCCAACCTGGTCCCCCCTTACCATAAAAGTGATGATTATCACGGTGTCAGCTCTTCGATTGAGTATGCCGTCTGCTATCTCAATGTCTCTGACATCATTGTGCTTGGACACTCCAACTGCGGTGGAATCGGCGCGTTACTGGAATCAGCAAAAGGCGAAAAGCTAGGCGAATTTATCGGTACCTGGGTCAATATTGCCGCTTCTGCCCGCGACAAGGTAGTCACCGAACTGGCCAATGAAACTCCCGAGAAACAGGCCCGCGCCTGCGAAAAAGAGGCGATCTTAGTCTCGCTGAAAAACCTGATGACCTTCCCCTTTGTCAAAGAGCGCGTCGCCAGAGGTCAGCTGAGCCTGCACGGCTGGTACTACAATATGGGCACCGGGCAACTGCGGCATTACAACCAGCTGACCGGTGAGTACGAAATTCTGGTGAAACGCTACGCTGATGGCACCTCAGAGGTCGCAAATACAGACGGCTGACCGTTGGTCTAAATTCTGATTTAAAACACAAAAGCCCCCGACGGAACATTCCCTAGCCGGTCGGTAAGCGTGTTGACCATCTAAGCAAGAACAAGCAAAGCCCTCTAAAATTAGATACTTAGAGGGCTTTGCCTTTCGTAGATTTTCAAGATGAAGTCAAATGGTTAAACTACTGAAATTCCATGCTGCCTT
>DATCYW010000036.1:0-2403 GCA_036526255.1 Malonomonas sp.
CGAATGCATTCTCTGTGGATTTAGAGCGGTCTTGGCTTGACCTTTGTGACCCATTTAGAAATAATAGCGCGTTTGTCGAGGAGGGAAAATAATGTCAAGAAATTTAGCTGCAGTGATCCTGGCGGCAGGCCAGGGGACCCGGATGAAATCCGATTTGCCTAAGGTCCTTCATCCGGTGGCCGGAAAGCCGATGTTGAGTCACGTCGTGCAGACCGCCCGAGCGCTCAATGCGCTACCAATCATTCCGGTGGTCGGCCATGGAGCCGACCTGGTTCGCAATGCCCTGGATAGCGACCAGCTGGTTTTTGTTCAGCAGGTCGAACAACTCGGCACCGGCCATGCCCTGCAATGTGCCGAAGCGGCCCTGAAAGGTTTTACCGGAGACCTGCTGCTGCTCTGCGGCGATGTTCCTCTGCTGCGCGATACCACCTTAAAGGAGCTGTTGGCCCATCATCGCCAAAGCTTAGCATGTGTCTCTATCCTGACGACGCAGATGGCTGATCCGACCGGTTATGGCCGGATCATTCGTGGAGCGAACGGGGTTGAGCGGATTGTTGAAGAAAAAGATGCCTCCAGCTCGGAACGCCAGGTTAACGAAATCAATACCGGCATTTACCTTTTCCAAGCGCCGCAAGTTTTCGATTTTTTACAACAGCTTGATAATCAAAATGCCCAGGGCGAATACTATCTCACTGATGTCGTGGCTGTCGCTTGTCAGGCCGGAGAGCGGGTTGAAGCCCTGCTGATTGACGATGCGGAGGAAGCGATGGGCATTAATGATCGGGTGCAGTTGGCCCAAGCTGGCATCCTGATGCGTCAGCGCATCAACGAAACTCACCTGCGCGCTGGCGTGACTCTGATAGACCCGAGCGCCACCTATATTGATCCAGACGTTACCATCGGCCCTGACACCCTGGTGCACCCCGGCGTTCACCTGCGCGGCAAGACGACCATCGGCAGCGGCTGTGAAATCGAGCCGGGAGTCATCGTCACCGACTGCAGCATCGGCGACCGGGTGCATCTGAAATCCGGTTGCGTGTTGAGTGAATCGAGCATCGGCGACGCCTGCGCTATAGGGCCGCTGGCCCATCTGCGGCCGGGAACGGTCTTGGCCGGCAACAACAAGATCGGCAACTTCGTCGAAACCAAGAAAGCCGTGTTCGGCGAAAAGTCGCAGGCCAGCCACCTGACCTACATCGGCGATGCGACCCTCGGCAAAAATGTCAATATCGGCTGCGGTACCATTACCTGCAACTACGATGGCTATAACAAGTACCAAACGACCATCGAGGACGATGTGTTTGTCGGAAGCGACACCCAGCTGGTCGCGCCGGTGACCATCGGCCGTGGCAGCCTGATCGCTGCCGGTTCGACGATTACCAAGGATGTCCCGGCTGATGCCCTGGCGATCAGCCGGGCTGAACAGAAGCTCGTCGCCGGCTGGGCTGAGCGTAACCGGCAGAAACGGCGGAAAAAAGAGTAAGAAGAGAGTCAAAGACAAACCAAAAAATTATCAACGCAAAGTCGCAAAGGGAAAAGAAAGGCGCAAAGGAACAAGAAGGTTCCTGAAATGAATGCTTTGCTCTTTGCTTCATTGCTGGCTTTTCCTCGTGTCTTTGCCTTAGCTGTTTAGTCCTTTAAAAGAACTTTTTACCTTTAACTTTTCTCTTATCGAGGTCCCTATGTGCGGCATCGTCGGTTATATCGGCCCCCAGCAAGCAACACCAATCGTTCTTGATGGCCTGCGAAAACTTGAATATCGTGGTTATGACTCTGCTGGAATCGCGACCCTTGATCAAGGACAGGTCAATATCTGTCGTGCTGAAGGCAAATTGGTCAATCTGGAAAAGCGACTGCTTGAGCGACCGCTGGTCGGGCAGCTCGGGATCGGCCATACCCGCTGGGCAACCCACGGCCGTCCCTCGGAAATCAATGCCCACCCGCACAACGCCGGCGGATTCGTGGTGGTGCACAACGGCATCATTGAAAACTACCTTGATCTCAAAGTCCGACTGCGTGGTCAGGGCCATGCCTTCAGTTCGGAAACCGATACGGAGATCATTGCCCACCTGGTCGAGCAGCATTACAAGGAGTGCGGCGACTTCGAGACAGCCGTGCGCAAAGCTCTCGGCGATGTGCGAGGTGCTTACGCTGTGGCGATGCTCTGTGAACAGGAGCCGAATAAACTGATCGCCGCCAAGCAGGGCTCGCCACTGGTCGTCGGCCAGGGGCAGGGAGAGTTTTTCGTCGCCTCCGATATCCCGGCCATGCTCTCCCACACCCGCGAGATGATTTTCCTGGAAGACGGTGAGCTGGTGGTTTTTACCGCGGCAGCCATGGCGATCACCACCTTGGCTGGGATCCCGGTTGAAAAAACTGCGAAGACCATTACCTGGAGCCCGG
>DATCYW010000037.1:0-61489 GCA_036526255.1 Malonomonas sp.
GGACACCCTTGCCGTTCAGCTAGCGGTTCCCGTCATCAGGGTCCGCAGAGGACTTTCACCTCCAAGTCACCATTCAACCACCACAGTTGAATGGATGGTGCTTCCGCACCACGCGCCCTGCCGGGCGCACCACAAAAAAAGGGTTAGGCCCAGTCGGCCTAACCCTTAATTTTTTATGGAGCGGGAAACGGGATTCGAACCCGCGACTCTCAGCTTGGGAAGCTGATACTCTACCAACTGAGTTATTCCCGCAGATCTGGAGCGCAGTATAGTGATCAGAATGTCAGTTTGTCAAATGCTAATTTGATTTTTTAGAAAGTTGACGGCGTCGGTTGCCGTGGCTATTTCTCCGGCAATTTCAGCAGCTTTGATCCTTTGCAGCCAGAGGCCGATTTCTTGTCCGGACAGCTCAGGCAGCAGATCGCGGATCCTTTCACCATTGATCAGATCTGGCACTCTACCCAGCTGCTGATGCTTGATAAAAGAGCGACGCAATTCGAGCGCGCGTTTGTAGCTGAGTGCATTCGGACAGATCGCCAGATACAGCAGCTGTTCGTCGGCTGCATAACCAAGCTGCTCGACAATCAGCGCCTGTCTTCTGCTGTCGGCAGCTTCCGTCGCTGCCGAAAACCAGTCTTCAGCGGGTACGGTCTGCAACGCAATCACTAAGCGCTGCTGCTGACGGCTCAAACGCAAGCGATGGTGCAGAAGGTCCGGAAGGTTGATTGCAGCGTAGCATTGAAGCAACGCAGCTAACAGAAACAGAGCGTGATGAGAGAAGATTTCATGCGAATCCAGCGCCGGCGCTTGCGCTGAAACCTTCAGCCCGGCCAGGCTCATCTGCTGCTCAAGAGCGAGCAGGACCTTAAGAGATGAGGATTCATTCCACTGCTGGCCAGCTGGGCCGAACAGTGCTGACAGCAGCCCGGTTTCCATTAGCAACCTGATGCCGGCAAAGCAGTTGTCTGCGGCGAAGATCCGCCCCAACTCGTCGCGGATTCGCTCACCGGCGACCTTTTCGAGCAGAGGGGCGTGTTGGCGTAACTGAGTCAAGGTTTCATCGGCAGGCTGCAGATCCAGCGTCACCAGATGACGAATCCCTTTAAGCATGCGCAGCGGATCATCGACAAAGCTTCTTGCCGAGCAGACCTGAAGTTTGTGCTGTTGTAGATGGTTTATCGCACCGAGCGGGTCGAGGATTTCTGCTGATTTGAAATCCTGATGGAGCGGAAAAGCCAGCGAATTGATCGTGAAGTCGCGCAGAACCTGATCTTCACCGATTGTCTCGGCCCGCAAGGGCGCAAAATCGACCGTCAAACGATTCTTCAGCAACACCCTGCTCTGCAGCCGTTGCTGATCGAGCCAGAACCAACGGCCGCCGACCTGCCCGGCCCACTGCTTAGCCAGCGGAGTCGGGTCAGAACCCGTGGCCAGATCGATGTCCGAGATTCTGCGCTGCAGTAGCAGGTCGCGCAGAAGACCACCCACCAACCAGGCATCGAGTCGCTGCTGTCGGATCTGCTTCACCAGCGTTTCGAAGGCGGGTTGGCTTTCGGTTAGCTGCATTATTTCAGACTTGATGTCATTCATCATAAAATAGAAAAGGCCCGCTGAAGCGGGCCTTTTCTCTGATTTTCTGTTTACGCCAACTCTTGTTCGGCCTGATGAATCAGGTCGAACAGCTCTTGGATATCCTCCTCTGCGATGCAGGAGAAGGCAATCCGCAGGTCGGTTTTGCCAATGGAAATAGCACCGACACCGTATTTGTCGAGCAGGTGAACACGCAGCTGCTCAGCGTCAACCCGTTTCAACTCCAGACACATGAAGTAGCCGGAATTGAAAGGATAGTAGTTCCATGAGGCCGCATACTTGTCACTGTTGAGAACCTGTTTGGTTTTCAGCGCCCGCCCCTTCATGATTTCAAACTTTTCCTGTTTCTGTGACAGAAAGTCCGGCGACTGCAGTGCTTCAATAACAAAGGTCTGTGATGGGTGCGGACAGTTGGAGATTTTAGCCCGGATAATGCCCATGGTCTTTTTTTCCAGGGCGGTCAGCAGGACCGGCTGAGGGTCTTTGCTGCCGGCAGCGTAGGTGACAAAGCCGGTCCGGAAGCCCCAGACGAACTCTTCTTTGGTGGCACCGTCAAGCTTGATCGCCAGAATCCGCTCATGCAGGTTGGCCAGCTTGCCGAACAGCGACTCTTTCAGGGTATCCTCGTAGAACAGGCCGAAGTATGCATCATCAGCGATTGCAACAATATTGCAGCCACCTTCGGCAACTTCTTTCATCGCTGCAACCAGTGCATCACCCTCGGCAACGGTTGGTGTATAGCCGCTCGGATTGTTCGGGAAGTTCAGCAGCACGATCGCCTTGCCTTTTTCTGCTGCAGTTGCTTTTAAGCACTCCTTGAAAGCGGCGACGTTGAAACCGCCAGCCTCGGTGAAGGTTTTGAATTTCTTTACCACCCCGCCATTACAGACGCCGAAGGTCAGATTGTAGTTGCCCCACAGCATCTCCGGTAGAACCAGATGGTCGCCAGCACCGACAAACATATCGCCGACAATCGACAGGCCATGCGTCAGAGCGTTGGAGACGATCGGATTGCTGAAGTTTTTATTCTGCAGGCTGGGGTTCTCGCGCAGCATCTTGGTCCGCCAGAGCGAACGCAACTCAGGCTTTCCGGCCGGCGGCGCGTAGGGGTAGATATCTTTGGGGTCAAATGCGGACAGTTTATCCTGAATACACTGCAGGAACATGGGGCCGCCCTTCTCGGTGGCGATCCCGATCGTGGCATTGAATTTATGCGCTTTCTCTTTTGCCTCGGCAGACTGGGTCAGGATACCTTTTGGAAAGAACAGGTTCTTGCCAAGATCGGAAAGCATTTCAAAAACGTAGGGGTTGTTTGCCTTGATCTGATCGTTGAGTTCCACAGCGAGTGGGTTCATTGTCTTCTCCTGCGTGAGTTGCAAAAAGCCCTGTCGGGCGGCGAGATTACGCTGAATGATATACTGCTAACTTAACGGACTGTCAATCCTCTTCAGCCAGTTTTTCGTCCTTTTCTCTCGTGGTTTTGGTCTTTAAAACACTGTCCTTTTTTACCGCTTTTTGTTTACCTTTATTGACCAGCTGCAGGATGACAAAGATGATTACGCAGACCAGCAGAATAAAGAAGATATCAGCAAACCGTACATCGGCCATCAGCCCTCCTTGTTTCCGTCTAGAATGCGATCCAGACCTTGTTGTGCCGCTTCGTGCTGCGGGTCCAGCTCCAGGGTCTTACTGAAAGATTCGAAGGCGCCAGCCGGGTCAGTGTTCTTTTCTCGGCAGAGACCAAGAAAATAGAAGAATTCAGGGTTCGGCAGTTCTGCCGGCAGACTCCCCTCCTCTTCCAGTCGCTCCATAATCAGGCAGGCCTCAGGGTATTCTTCGGCGTGATAATGCTCCATGGCGATGCCGATCGCTTCAAGGCTATCGATCATCGGCTGCTTTGGCAAACAACCCGAGGCGATTTTTTCCAGTCGTTCGGTCAGCTCAACCTTGGCTGCGCCTTCACTCAATTTATCGGCCATGATCTGCCAGTAGAGTTTTGCCTGCGGATAAGCGCCGGAGAAATAACAGACCTGCGCCAGATAATTCAGGTTGTTCAGATCATCCGCCTGCAGTCGGCGGGCTTTTTCCAGCCAGAGTCTGGCCGCGCTGAATTCACGGCGGACATGAATCAGCTCGGTATAGATTAATGCCAGCTCGTAACTGGCGCGCCCGATCTTATGCAGCAGACCGAAGTTCTCCGGTTCGATCAGGGCAAATATCTTCATCATGCTGATTTTACGTCGAATGTAAAATGGATCGACCTCTTTGGCTTCCAGCATGATGATCTGCGAACCCAGGTCGGAGAAATAGAACGGATAAGCGGCTTTCAGGATTTCAGCGTATTCGGTGTTTTTAGGACAATCCGGAAAGCGGCGCAGATAATCATAAATCCCCTCACCGATCATCTTTTCAGAAGGCTGCGGTGATTTCTGCAAGTCGGCAACATGGATCGGCAACAGGATCTGCGGCACAACGATCTCTTCATTGTCGGGACCGGTGGTGATGGTCATCCCTTCGCTTGGTAACCAGAAGGCGTATTCGATCGGGTCAAGGGGTTGTTCGACGTTCAACATGAGACTTGTCCTTGTGGCTGGCTAAAAGTTTGTTGGAATCTAGCCGAGATTAACCGCTGAGGCAAGTCGGTTACCCCCTTAATGTGATTAAAAAAACAAAAAAGGATGAAGTCGAAACTTCATCCTTTTGCGGTTCCCTTTGTGAGGGATCATATTTTAACAGGACACCCTGTTGTTTTCTGGCTGGGGCGCCAGGGATCGAACCTGGGAATGCCGGAATCAAAATCCGGTGCCTTACCGCTTGGCGACGCCCCATAAAGCGAACCGTTTTCTAGCAAAGATAAAATCAACCGTCAAGAAAAATCTATGCGTTTTTTTTCTTCCAGAACTTGCCACGCGCCGACTCGGCGAGTGAATAGAGTACCGGCACCACGACCAGTGTCAGCATGGTGGCAAAAGCCAGTCCAAAGATGACGGCGACCGCCATCGGTCCCCACCAGTCCGCCGACTCGCCGCCGATCTCCCAACTGAAAGTTTTAAAGTCGAAACTGACTCCGATCGCCATCGGCAGCAGGCCGAGAATGGTCGTTGCCGCGGTCAACAAGACCGGCCTAAAACGAACCGTACCAGCACGGATCAGGGCTGCGTTAAGCTCCAGTCCTTCTTTGACCAGTTGATTGATGTAGTCAATCAACACAATCGCATTGTTCACCACGACCCCGGCCAGCGAGATGACACCGATGCCGGTCATGATGATGCCGAAGGGCGTCGCAGTCACCATCAGACCGAGAAAGACGCCGGTTAAGGAAAGAACCACTGACGTCATGACGATCAACGTCTGCAGGACCGAATTGAACTGGGTAATCAGCACCAGCATAATCAGCAGAATCGCGCCGACGAACGCCTTCATCAGAAAGGCACTGGCCTTCTGCTGTTCTTCCTGCTCACCGGAGTAGCCAACAACATAGCCTGATGGCAGCGGCAGGTCACTTAAACGCTGCTGTACCTCCTGTAAAACCTCATTGCTGTTGCGTCCGAAAGTGTTCGCAGTGACTGAAATGACGCGCTTCTGGTCGATATGTCGGATCGAACCGAACCCTGAGCTCAAGTGAACCCTTGCTACCGTCGACAGCGGCACCGGCGAACCGTCCAGAGCTGGCACCAGCAGGTTTTCGATATCTGCGACTGAGGTGCGGCGCTGCTCCGGCATCCGGGCAATGATGTCGTATTCGTCCTCCCCTTCACGATAAACGCCCAGCTTGGTGCCGCTGATTGCCGCCTTGACCATCTCGGAGATGTCCGCGGTCGAGAGTCGCAATAGACTGGCTTTTTCCCGATCAACGTCAATCCTGATTTCAGGCTTGGCTTTGGAAAAATCATCCTTCAGATCGACCAGTCCTGGAATATCCTTGATCCGCTGCCTGGCTTCGGTCACCAACCGATCAAGCACTTCGATCGAGTCGCCGCTGAACTCGACACTGACCGGTGGCCCGGTCGGCGGGCCTTCTTCCTGTTTTTCGACCTTGAACTCGGCACCAGCTAACGGACTCAAAGCCGTGCGGATGCGGTTTAACACCTCACGCGAGTCCTCGGCACGATCGTCCCGTTCTAAAAAATCGAGTGAAATCTTACCGAGGTTCGACTGAACGCTTTCTCCACCCCCTCTGTCGCTGCTGGAGACGCCGACTTCAGAGATGACAAACCGAATATCCTGCTCTCCCTCGATCAACTGTTCGACCTGTAGCACCAGTTGATCACTAGCGGCAAGGCTGGTTCCTTCGGGAGCTTTTATTTCAACGAAGGCGCGATTCGGTTCGATTTCCGGGAAAAGTTCAATGCCATGGCCAAGCAGATTGTAGGCGAAGACAATCCCCACCAACAGCAGAACGGAGGCAAGCACGACAAGCAGACGCTGCGACAGGGCAATTTCAAGAGTGCGACTGTACAACCGGATGATTTTTGCCGTGTCGCGTTGCGTCAAGTCGGCTTTTTCATGCAACGACATGAAATGACCACAGAGGGTCGGATTGATGACCAGCGCGACAAACAACGAAGCAGACAGGGTGACGATCAGCGTGATCGGCAGGTATTTCATGAACTCACCCATGATCCCCGGCCAGAAGATCATCGGAAAAAAAGCGCAAAGGGTGGTCAGGGTCGAGGTGATCACCGGCCAGCCGACTTCAGCGGCGGCTATTTTCGCCGCACTGATCGCCGTCTTGCCTTCCTGCATATGTCGATAGACGTTTTCGACAATGACAATGGCATTATCGACCAACATGCCCAGCGCCAGAATCAGGCTGAACAGAACCACCATGTTCAGGGTAATGCCGAGCAGCTGCAGCACGCTGAAGGAGAGCAGCATGGAAAATGGAATCGCCAGGGCGACGAAAAACGAGTTGCGCAGGCCGAGAAACAGAAACAGAACCGTGACCACCAGAATCAGCCCGGTAATGATGTTATTCTCCAGCTCCGTGACCATCCGGCGGATATCCTTCGACTGGTTCAAGGTCACGGAAAGATCGACGCCCGGCGGCATCTGCGGCTCAGCAACTTTCAGCAGAGCGAACACCTGATCGGCAACCTCGATAATATTCGCGCCGGTGCGTTTTTTAATCGCCAGCGAAACACTCTGCGCGCCGTTCAAACGTGCCCGACTGGTGCGATCTTCAAAGGAATCGACAATTTCAGCGACATCCTTGAAATAGATCACCCGTCCATTCCGCTCCGTCAGCACCAGATTGTCGATTTCATCAGGATCACTGAATTCGCCGGGAATCCGCAGCAGATACTTGCCCTGACCGATGTCGATACTGCCGCCGGGAATATTGACATTCTCCTGCGCGATGGCGCGAATCACTTCTGCCAGTGAGATTTGATAGGCGTGCAGCCGGTCGGGGTCAAATTCAACGCGGATCTGCCGTTCGCGCCCGCCGGTAATCACCACATCAAGTACGCCTGAGACCTGCTCAATCCGGTCTTCCAGCTCCTCGCCAACCTTTTTCAGGATGGTTTCGTCCGCCTGACCTGAGATGCCCACCATCAGAATCGGAAACTCGGCAATATTGATTTCGAGAATCTTCGGATCATTCTCCAGGTCGTTCGGCAGATCCCCCTTGGCCTGATCGACCTTGTCGCGAACCCACTGCAGGGCGTTGTCGATATCGACATCGGGGATGAATTCGATGGTGATCATCGACGAACCTTCAGCGCTGACCGAGCGGATCTCCTCGACATCCTTAAGCCCTTTAAGTTTGCGCTCAATCGGGTGGGTGATAAGACTTTCGATGTCGCCTGAGGCCACCCCTTCATAGGTGGTGACCACCAGCACCACCGGTATGGTGATATCCGGGGTCGATTCACGCGGCAGCACCAGGTAACTGTAGATGCCAACGATCAGAATGATCAGCATCAGCGCAAAAACCGTGCTGCGCCGATCTATGGCAACATTGGAAAGCAGCATCAGTCAGCCCCCTCAACCTGTACCTTGGCCCCATCGATCAACAGCTGCTGCCCTTTGACGATCAATTTCTGGCCGGGCTGCAGGCCGGAACTGATGAGGATTCGCTGCTCAACGGAGCTTTCGGTTTCTACGGAAAGTTTTCGGGCGAAACCATTCTCTTCGACAAAAACAACTTTTTCGCCATCACGATCCAGAACCGCATAAAGTGGTGCGCTGACCACCCCGGTCAACTGCCGCCGAACAAACCGGGCACGTACGATCATCCCCGGCCGCAGCAGACCCTGTTTGTTGTCGATAGCGATCTTAGTGCGGTAAGTCCGTGTCATGTCATCAGCGGTATAGGCGATGTGCTCAATCTGACCGGTAATTGCGGTGGCAGTGCGATTATTGATGGTGGCAGGGATCACTTCTACCTGCTGTCCGACCTGTAGAAAGGGGACATCCTTTTCAGGAACATCGGCGATCACCTTTAATCTGTCGACCTGCACCAGGCGCAGCAGCGGTTTGCCAACATCGATAAATTCACCACGATCGACGTAAAGATAATCAACGACACCCTTGATCGGCGCTGCGGGAAAACACTTCTGTAATTGCAGGCGGGTCGCTAACAGCCCGGCTTCAGCGGCGGTCAGGCTGTTTTCAAGATCATCCAGCTCTTGCGTGCTGACCAGGCCTTCAGCTGAAAGCTCACGATAACGGGACAGTTTACGCTTGATAACATTATAGTTCTCCTGCTCGCGATTCAGGCTGCTCTGGACGGTTTCCGGATCGATCTCTAGCAAAATGGCCCCGGCTGCCACCCGCTCACCTTCTTGATATTTGAGCTTGCGCACTGGCCCGGCGATCTCCGCCGCAATCGTCAGATCCTCCCAAGCCTCAAGACTGGCCGGAAGTGTAAAGTTCTCCTGCAGGTCCATGGCAACCACCTGTTCAAGCTGTACCTGAACAATTTTCTCCGGTTTTTCGAGTTCAGTGCCAGGAGTACTTTCAGAACTGCTACAACCAGAGAGAACCAGCAGAAACAGAAGTACGAAAACGATTGTTAAATTAAAGCGTTTCAAGGGGGGCCTCCTCGGCATCTGCCAGGATTGTGATTCCGTGCTGTTCCAGAATGATGCCACGGGAAAAGTTCATCTTTGCGACCGCCAGTTGGTACTGGGTCAAGGCAGTGATCCGATCGATCTTTGCGTTAATCATGTTGGTCTGAAACAGGATAATTCGAAACGTATCGGACAACCCTTCTTCAAGCCGCCGCTGCTCCTGCTGAAAAGATTTTTCTGCGAGCGCCTCAAAGCGACTGGCAATGCCAAATTGCTCGGCAGCGCGCTGCAGGACGGTCTGTTGTTGTTGCAGCTCCTGTTTCAGCGCTGCTTCGAGGTCACGTTTTCGATACGTGGCCTGTCGTTCGCGGAGTTTAGCCTGACGAAAGCGTGCCTTTGCGGCCTGATTATCAAGCGGCAGAGTAAATTCAAACCCGGCGCGCCATTGATAACCGTCCGCAGCACTCATGCTGCTGAAAGAATCCCCCCAACTGCCGGCGTAATCACTGGCGGTCGTCGTACTGCGAGAATCGCCAGAAAGCCCGTTCAAACCACCCTGCAGCTTTAAATCAAACTGCGGAAGTTGCTGATTCGCCGCATAGCGTGATTGCAGGGAGCTGTTATCAATATCGATAGCGCTGATCTTCAGATCGAGACGTTGCTCTCTTGCCGCCGAGAACAATTGCTCAAATTCAGGCAGGTCCGGTTCGACTTTCGCAGGAGTGATCGCGGCAACAGAAACGGCTGCTCTCGATGAGTAATCGGCAGGCAGCGAATAATCGAGATAGCGGTTTAGCTGCTCCAGAGACAGTTCCTGCGCCTGCAGCGCCAGCGAAAGATTCAGTTCACGATTAGCCAGGTCAGTTTCAGCTTCCTGAACCTCTGAAATCGGAATAACTCCGGCTTCCAGACGGCGCTGGTTGGCAGCATAAAGTTTTTCTGCCAGCTGTACCGCTTGTCTGCGCAATTTGACGACTTCCAGGTCTCTGGAAAACTGCAATGCCAGTGTTTCAACCTGTAACGCCAGCGATTGTGCCTGCAAAAAATAGGTGTAACGCGCCTGCTTTAGCTGATTGCGTGATAACTGCAGTTGCGTGGTATTGACCGCACTGCCAAAATTGCGCAGTAACGGCTGCGACAGATCAAGCAGCAGCGCCGTGCGATAACGTGGCTCTAGAGCCTCAAGACGCTCAGAGCCGAGCGAAACAGCAGCTGAAAGACCGGATTCATACCCCTTACGCAGACCGAATTGACCGACGAGCTGGTCGGAATCGTAACTGTCAGCCTGACTGGTGGATAACGACTGGGGCACCGAACTCTGCTCATATCCAGCTGTGGCAAAAAGCTCGCTGTCAAACACCGCAGCTTCAACCTTGATCTCCTCAGAACTCAAGGGGATGTTGATCCGTTCGACCTGCAAGCCGATATTCTTTTCCAACCCGAGGATTATCAGCTCTCGGATATCGACTGACGACGCGCTGACCGCCCCAGCGGAGCCAGCAAAAAGCAGCAAAAACAAAATCGCGATTCCGAGAAGCCTCATACCCCAACCCCCTCTATCGCCTGAGAAAAGAGAATCCGCAGCGCTGCTTCCACCTCTTCAACACTATCAACGTAGCCTGTATACCAGCCAGCCAGCGCCCCAAGGTAGAGCGAATAGAAATGAACCGTCGTATGGAACATATCCAGTTGACCGGCTAATTCACCACGCTTTTGCGCTGACCTGAAAATGTTCTCCAGAATGTCGAAATAGCGCTTGTCGTGCTCTTTGACCTTTTCGTTGATCGTTTTAGGAAAGACCATCTCCCGTAACAGCTGTCGACCGAACTCATGATTTTTGGTAACAAAACGAAACTTGATCATAAAAAACTTCAGCAGATGATCGATCAGCTGTCCTTCGACAAACTGCGGCGTCCTGAATTGTGCGAATGAATCTTCCAGCTCGTCGTCGCAGTACGACATGAAGATTTCATCCTTGGTGGAAAAGTAAGTGTAGATCGTCGCCTTGCCGATTTTTGCGGCTCGGGCGATATCTTCAATACTGGTTTTTTCATAACCCTTAGTCGAAAACAGAGCCACCGCCGCGACGGTAATCGCCTGACGAGTCTCTGCTTTTTTCTGTTCTCTGATCCCTGCCACAGCATACCTCCTTAAAAATCGAACGCGTTCGAGTTTATCTTAAAAATATCAGCTGTCAAGAAATCTCGACCAGATTCGAGTTTTACGGATTGCATTAGATTTATCCTTAAAATAGACTAGTTAGCAAAACTTTTGCAGAAAGAGGATGATATGAACTCAACAGCAGATCAGAAAACCTGCCAGCCGCCCGCAGATCAGCGTGCAAACCTGCGGGCTCCGCTGATAATCCAGAAAATACTGATCGGCAGTGAGCGACCGGTTTTTTTCGGCTACAGCAAAAATATCAGCCGCAGCGGGATGTTTATCGCCACGGCAAATCCTATCAAGGTCGGCGACCAGATTGATTTACAGATTCCTTTGCCGGCGCCACTGAGCATGACTGTCAAATGTCATTGTGAAGTTGTCTGGAAGCGTCCAAACAGCAGACAGCTGCCGTTTGAACCTGGGATGGGGCTGAAGTTTCTGAATCTGCCGGAGGAGATTGCGGCGCTGCTGCAAAGGTGGATAGAAGAGCAGAATGGATAACGCAGGTTACCACACTGTTATCTTCGTTTTGCTGACCTGACTGCAGGGAGGGCGACGCCAGATGAATCTGCGTCGCCCTCTTAGTTCACGAATTATTTTAGGGCCGGACAAAAGGCCCGGATAAAAGTGGCGACCTGTCAATCACCTAAATTGAAACCTGTGGGATCAGAATCTCAGTTCAAGAGCAATGGATTTTTTTGGAAATCGTTCTTCAGCGTAAACTCACTGAGCATATGATGCAGCTCGGTCGCCTGACTGGAAAGTTCTTCGGCGGCGGCGGCACTCTCTTCTGCCGTGGCGGTGTTCTGTTGAGTGACATGGTCGATCTGATTCAAGCCAAGAGTTACTTCTGAAATCCCTTGTGCCTGCTCGTTACTTGCGACGGAGATTTCTTTGACCAGATCAGCCACTTTAGTCACACCGCTGACAATCTCATCCAGAACCTCGGCGGTCCGGCTGGCAACCTCACTCCCTTTGGCGGTTTTTTCCACCGACCCTTCAATCAGTTCGCTGGTCTCCTGAGCCGCTTTAGCGCTGCGGGCGGCCAGATTTCTCACCTCTTCAGCGACCACCGCAAAGCCCTTGCCGTGCTGTCCCGCCCTGGCCGCTTCTACTGCAGCGTTGAGAGCCAGCAGGTTGGTCTGAAAGGCAATTTCATCGATGACCTTGATGATTTTAGAAATACTCTGGCCGGCGGTATTGATTTCAACCATTGCGTTGACCATTTCGCCCATCTGCCGGGTGCCCCGCTCAGCGGCATCTTTGGCATGCGTCGAAAGCTGATTCGCCTGCACCGCGTTCTCAGCATTGAGTTTGGTCTGCGAAGCCATTTCAGCCATGGAACTGGAGATTTCTTCCAGTGAACTGGCTGATGTCGTAGCGCCGTGTGATAAATCCTGGCTGGCATTCGAGATCTCACCAGAACCGGCGGCAATCTGCTCCCCTGCCAGCAATATCCGGCTGATCAACTGATTAAGACTGGCGACCATCTGCTGAAAGGCTTTCCCCAGGGTATCCTTATCTGATTCCAGCCGAACTTCGACCGACAGATCACCCCTGGCGATCTGCTCGGCGATACTGGCCTTGTTTTCCAGGCTGTCCGCCATGCGATCGAGCGCCGCACCTAATTGACCAATTTCATCGGCGCTTTTTAGATTCATCCGTTGCGAAAGGTCGCCATCCCGAATACTGGACGCAAGAGTAATCGCCTTTCCAAGTGGTCTGGTGATTGAACGATTCAGAACCAGAGACACGCACAGAAAAAGCAGCGTTCCGATGACGCTGATACTCAAGATGAAGCGGGTCGCATTGGTTCTGACAGCTGCCATCATTTCAGCAGCCTGCTTCAACAATTGTTCGCTCGTCATTCGCAGGCTCTCACCGACTGCGTCGAGGGCGAAAACGGTGTCCTGCTCCTGCAGGAAGAGGTCGCGTGACTGATGAAGCAGCTCTGTCCCTTTCAGAATTCCATTTTTAAAATTGTCAGCGGCAGCAACATAATCAGCACGGGTTGTCGCTGCTGAAAACTGTTGCAGACCTGAGATGCTCATCAGCCCTTTTTCCTGCATATGTTTGTCAAAATTTTCGATATACAGATTGTCGCTGGTCAGCAGGAATTCCTGCAAACTGCCCTGCAGGGTTAAGGCAAGATTTTTACCATCTCGGGTTAATGCCAACAGATTGGTTTCTGCGGAAGACAGCGTCTCCCCCTCCATCTGCAGTTCAAATTCACGGATCTGGATATCCTCTTCGACCTTACCGATAATGTTTGAGATATCGATCAACTGCTGAGACATTGCCTTGTTCAAGGAATCGTTCTGCTGATGCAGCTCAACCACTTTACTAAATGAGTCGGTGTATTCTGCCAGAGGAGTCTTGAGAATCCCTAAATCCAGATCGCTGTCCTTCGTGAGGCCATTGAGGATATTGAGCGCGTTGTCGGTAGATTGCTTAAGCTGTGCAACATAATCCTCTTTATAAAACTGTAGATAGGCTTTGCCGGCGATTTGCGATTGCTGAACCTGTTGCGCAATCCGATAGATATCAATCTGCAGAGTGCGTGCAGTTTCTATCTGTCGGTTAAAAAACAGACCCACGGCCAGAACGGCGACCAACAGGAAGAGACCCATTGCGCACAAGAGAATCAATTTGAGTTTGATGGTGAGATTCATCAAGTCACTCCACTTTCTAGGAACCCCTCTCGTGTAAATAGTTTATTTCTTCAAGGCCTTGCTGATTTCATCCATGGAAATGTCATAAACACCTGAGCCGACGACAAATTTTTCGCCATTGTGTTCAACGAGTTTGACGAAGGAGACCTTGGTGCTCGGCTTTTTCTCACCCGGCTTAGGCCACTGATAATCAACCCAACCACTCCCCTGCTCGGTCGCCACACGGTTGAATTCGACAAACAGCAATTTGCCTGAGGCATCACGCAGTGGATTAACATCTTTGCCTTCCAGGACCGGTTTCATCGGATGCATCAGCATTTCACCAGTGGTCGGCGAATGAATCCAGATGTAGGTACCGGCAAAAATAAATTCACTGTCAGCACCTTTGAACTTAGGAAATGCCGCCCGACCTTCACTCTTCATTACCGCGACACCAGCATTGACACGCTCCATAACCATTTCAACCGTAGGTTTTGTTGCTGCGGTTGCATTAGCTCGATCGATACTACCCTGGTTGATCTGCTCATCCGTCATCGCAACAGCTAACGATAAATTGACCATAAACATCATCAACACCAGTCCTAGTAACACTTTTGTCTTCATCTCTATTCTCCTTTGCCTTGCGGTTAATCCCCTCTAATACGAGAAATAAAACCACATTCTAAATAATTTGAAAAGATTTATAATGTTAAAATCGCAAATATCGAACACCGACACCCATATCCGTATTTCTGTTGTTTATTTAGTAGCTTGCAGGCATGCACAAAGAGAGTTATCGACAGGATGTCTAATATTTTCACAGTAAACAGCATTCTACCAAAAACAAAAAAGCCCGACCAAAAGGCCGGGCTCAGAAGCAATATAGTGAGATATCTTAAAACCGGTTCGCTGCCTGGCGAATTCGCTGCAGCGAACGCTCTTTCCCCAGCACAGAGAGCACTTCGTAAATACTCGGACTTGCGGTTCCACCGGTCAGTGCAACCCGCAACGGTTGCGCAACCTTGCCGAACTTCTGCCCGGTTGCCGCCATAACCTGCGCAAAAGCTTTCTCCAGCTGTTCCTCGGTAAACTCGGGACACGTCTCCAGTTCTTCAAGCAGCGAACTGAATAACGGTTTCTGCTCTGCTGTCAGAAATTTCTCCTGCGCTTTCTCGTCGTAAACAATCTCGGTTGCATAATAGAAAGCAGCACCTTCGGCCATTTCTACCAAAGTCGCAGCCCTTTCCTGCAGGCTCTTGACTACGTCAACCAGCTCTGGTCCGTGACTCGGGTCAATCCCCTTTTTCTGCAAGAACGGCGTCAATAACTCTGCCAGCCGGACGGGATCACCGGACTTGATGTAATGGCTGTTGAGCCAGAGAAGTTTCTCCGGATTAAAGACCCCGGCCGACTTGCCGACGTTCTCGATACTGAACTTCTCGATCAGTTCTTCCATGCTGAATATCTCTTCATCGCCGCACGACCAACCGAGGCGGACCAGATAATTAACCATCGCCTCCGGCAGGTAGCCAAGCTCTTGATAAGCCATCACCGAGGTCGCGCCATGACGTTTCGACAGGCGCTTTTTATCGGGTCCGAGGATCATCGGCACGTGGGCAAACTCAGGGACCTTATAGCCGAGCGCCTGATAAAGCAGAATCTGCCGCGGGGTATTGTTGATGTGATCGTCGCCACGAATCACCAGCGTGATACCCATCTCGGCATCATCAATCACCACCACCAGGTTATAGGTTGGGGTTCCGTCGGTTCGCGCCAGGATCAGGTCGTCAAGCTCTTCGTGACGAAAACTGATCGGCCCCTTGATGCGATCGACAAAGGTCGTCTCGTCCTGATCTTCCGGCAGACGAAAGCGAATAACATGGGGCGCATCCGACTGGTCGATACGATTGCGGCAGGTGCCGTCGTACTTAGGCTTACGCCCTTCCTGCATCGCCCGTTCACGCTTGGCATCCAGTTCTTCTGACGTGCAGTAACAGCGATAAGCTTTACCGGCATCAACCAGCTGCTGAATTTTCTGTTTGTACAGGTCAAAGCGCTCCGACTGGTAAATCGGCCCTTCGTCACACGAGAGACCGAGCCAGTGCATGGCGTCAAGGATGGCGTCGACCGACTCCTGGGTAGAACGGGCGACATCGGTATCCTCAATCCGCAAGACATATGTTCCTGCCTGTTTTTTGGCCAGCAAATAGTTGAACAGAGCGGTACGGGCACCGCCGATATGCAGATAGCCGGTCGGGCTGGGGGCAAAACGAACACGCAATTCAGACATGAAAAACTCCTTAAAGTAAAAGCCGCAACAGCGGCTTTTTATACGTCACTCAACCTGACCAGATCAAGCGATTTCCCGATTTCAATTGATGCTTAAAGCGGCGTATCCGACCACCCGGTGGTTGTCACCGTTGACCTGCCCCGAATGCGTATGTCGCAGCAGACGACAGCGACTGGCCCCGAGTTCACGTGCCGCCTGCATGACCACCACAGCCGGCAAAACACCGCACATGCTGATACGGTTTTCCTGCACCGTCTGGTATAGACCGACTGGGTCATAATCGGTCATCTTCTTGATCGCCATGCAATCAAGCCGCTCGGTGGTTTCTGCATCCTTGAAGTGGTTCATGTCGCTGCTGGCCAGCAGCAGCACTTCCTCAGAAAGTTGCTTTAGTACTGCGGCCAGATCGCTACCGAGCTGCAGGCATTGGTTCAGCGACAGATAACGTAAAGCTATCGGAACGATCTGCAGTTGTGGCTGTGAATGTTGCAGCATCGGTAACATCACTTCGAGGGAATGTTCAAATTGATGAGCGCGCTCATCGACCTGCAGATCGCTAATAGCTGCGCAAAGCTGGCTGCGCAGTGCAGCGGCAATCGGGACATTCCCCAACGGCGTGGCCCAGCTTTCAGCCTCAGTTACGGCGATTTCACAGCCGGCACCCTGATGGTTCGGGCCGAGCAGCAGCACAACTCTGGGAATTTTTGTCGCGGCAATAACCTCACCGGCGACGGCTCCGGAGAAAACATAACCGGCGTGAGGAACGATCAGTGCTTTTGCAGCCTGCGGCGGCTGTTCTGTTTGCAGCAAACGTTCAACTTCGACCTGTAACTCCGCGGGATTGG
The DNA here is from genome assembly GCA_036526255.1 of Malonomonas sp. Lineage (GTDB taxonomy): Bacteria > Desulfobacterota > Desulfuromonadia > Desulfuromonadales > Geopsychrobacteraceae > Malonomonas. Next base: position 16,556 of record DATCYW010000037.1, read on the forward strand.
CAGGATAAAAACTGCCAGCGACAACTGCTTGACGGATCATGGCGACCTCCCCTGTCAACTGAACAGAATCTTCAAACCGATTAGAATCAGCATAACAGCAAAAACCTTGATCAGGCGTTGCTGACTGACTTCTGTCGCCAGACGCACGCCGACACGGGCGCAGATCATCGTTAATGGCGCCAGCACTGCTGCGACCAACAAGTTGACGTAACCGAGGGAGAATGGCGTGGTTACAGGCTGCTGCAAGCCATGAAAAACGTACCCGAGTGTTGCAGCAAAGGAAGAAACAACGATCAACGCGCTGGAATTACCGACCGCTAGGTGGATCGGTAATTGCAGAACGATCAACATCAGCGGAACCGCAACGATGCCGCCACCGATCCCGAAAAACGCCGAGAAAAAACCACCGGCGAGGCCGACCAGCAGCAGCTGCCGACTCGGTGGCGGGTCACTGCGTTCAGGTGGCAGATGTGGCTGAAAAAACAGCAGTTTCAGGGCAATGACAATTTGCAGCAGTCCGAAGACCGCCTTTAACTGATTGCCCGGCATATAAGCCGCAGCCGTTGAGCCGAGCAGCGCACCGATGATACCGCCAATGGCAAGAAATGTGACCATGTGCCAGTCGACATTGCCGCGTTTGCGATGTCCAAGAGTGCTGCTGATCGAGGTCGGGACAATAATTGCCAGACTGGTACCGAAGGCGGTGTGGACAACCAGGTGTTCTGGAAAGCAGGCTAACGGGAAAAGCCAGAGAAACAGCGGCACCAGAATCACCCCGCCACCGATCCCGAGCAGTCCGGCGAGGAATCCGGCGACGGCTCCGAAGAAGAGACTGAGCAGGATGATCTGTGCAGATAAAAGTTCCATGATTAGGCCATTCTTGGGAGTGCAGAAGCTGCAATATACACCATTAAAACTAGACTTGCCAGCTGACCAGAAACCCCGCCGCTACTCTTCGAGAGCAACACAAGCGCAATTGAAGTGTTAAACTTTTGGCAAACCTTCGACAAAAGGATGAACCATGAAAATCAGCTTCCATGGCGCCGCCCAGACAGTCACCGGCTCACAGCACCTGATCGAGGTCAACGGCAAGCGGATCATGCTTGACTGCGGCCTGTTTCAGGGCAAACGCAAAGAATCCTTCGAGCGCAACCGCACTGAGGTCTGGCAGAACAAAGACATCGACTGCCTGATCTTATCTCACGCTCACATCGACCACTCGGGTCGCATCCCCTGCCTGGTCAAGAATGGTTTCAGTGGCGACATATTCAGCACCTCAGCGACCCGGGATCTCTGTGCGGTCATGCTGATGGACAGCGCATTTATCCAGGAAAAAGACGTTGAGTTTGTCAATAAAAGGCGCAAAAAGAAAGGTCAGCGCGCCTTTGAACCACTTTACACCAAGGCTGATGTGGCTAAAGCGATGGAGCAGTTCGTTGGCCTAAGCTACAACCGCCGCCGGCAGCTTTTCCCCGGCATTCAGCTGACCTTGGTCGATGCAGGCCACATGCTTGGCAGCGCTCACGTCATTCTCGAAATTGACGATCAGGACACCGGCCAAAGCCGCCGGCTGGTGTTCAGCGGCGATATCGGCCGGCCTGACATCCCGATCATCCGTGATCCGGTTCCGATCAATGCCGGTGCTGATATCCTGATCATGGAAAGCACCTACGGCAACCGGCAACATCCGGCCTATCAGGAGTCAGAAAAGGAGCTGGAGCGCATCGTCAATGAAACAGTCGGGCGTGGTGGTTCACTGCTGATTCCGGCCTTTGCCGTCGGTCGCACCCAGCAGTTGGTCTATGCACTGCACAAGCTGCACAGTGACCAAGCCATCCCTGACCTTCCGGTCTTTGTCGATAGCCCGCTGGCGACCCGTACCACTGAGATATTCCGCCTGCACCCAGAAGTCTACGATGCTGAAATACGAGAATTCCTGCTGACCGACGATGACAACAACCCCTTCGGCTTCGGCAGGCTGCAATATACCCAATCAGTAGAGCAATCGAAGTCATTGAATAGTTTAAAGGTACCAGCCATCATCATCAGCTCCAGCGGCATGCTGGAAGGCGGTCGCATTCTTCATCATCTGCGCAACCGCATCAGCGATCCGCGCAACACAATCCTGATGACCAGCTGGCAGGCCCCCAACACCCTTGGCCGAAAGCTTGTAGAAAATGAACGGGAAGTGCGCATTTATGGCGAAGACTATCAGGTGCGGGCAAAGGTAGAGACACTGCCGGGCTTCTCCGGTCACGCCGACCGCGAGGGGTTGTTGAATTTTGTCCGGGTTATGCAACAGAAACCGCAGCACAGCTTCATCGTGCATGGTGAAGATGAGTCATCAGCGGCGTTGGCAGATGGGCTGAGAAACGAGTTGGGACTGACGGACGTCGTGATCCCGGCTTCTCTGCAGTCATTTGAGGTTTAGCGAAAAAACAAAAAACCCTCCTGAAAAACAGGAGGGCTATATTGGAGGCCCCGAGCAGATTCGAACTGCTGATAAAGGTGTTGCAGACCTCTGCCTTACCACTTGGCGACGGGGCCGATTTGTTACTGTTCGGCGTGCATTGAAGTACCAAATCGGTCTTGATGTGTCAAGGGGAAAATCCTGCAGCCGGATCGATTCGCAGGTAAAATTCCTGAGCTGCCCCAACGTTTCTTGTCCGCCAGGAAATGATATCACGACTGACCTGATCATGCTGTCGCAGATTGCCAGCGAGCGGGATCCACTCACCCAGGGTAATTTTCATTCGACTGCGCAATTGGCTGAAGCTGATTTCAGGCAGTCCTTGGTCATTGCGACCAGCCAACCGACTGATTCGCGGCTCGATATCGACCAGTACCGAATTATCGATCACCTGCAGTGGATGCACCCAGAAGCCTGCGGTGACGGTCTTATAAGCGATCTTTTCAGAGTAGCCGCTGATGTCGCCAGTGAATGCCGCCCATTGCTGCTTGTAGGGAACCTCTTTGCCAACCTCAAACCATCCCCCGCTCCCTTCGACAACGCTGAGCGATTGTTCCATATTCATCCGGCTGTTACTAAGAGTGCGACGGCCTGAAGTTGCCACCGAAATCTGCGGCTGAGTGCCGAGAACGACCGCCGCCGAGAAGTCCTGGCCCACCGGCTGCTGCTCAGTCAATTGTAGCCGCACCACCAGCGGCATCAGCTTACGATCGAGCAGGCCAATCAACTGCTCGGCAGCAAGCAGTGAATCCCCTTCTGCAACCAGTACCAGCGTACTGCCTGCCGCCTGAACCTTCTCGCCTTCATCGAGCACTTCACGTACCGGCACCAGCAGTTCTGTGGCAGCGCGATGTTTCAACGGGATGATTTTAACTTCTGCAAAAACGAAGTTTGGCAGCAGCAGTAAAATCAAAGAGATTGCAAAGAGACGCATCAGCTTCACTCCTGAGTTTTCCAGCGGATTCGATAGATGGCATTGGCCCGGTCATCGCTTAAATAGAGGGCTCCGTCCGGACCGACAACCGGTGCAACCGGGCGCCCCCAGGCTTGCCCATCGACCAGCCAACCGGAAAGAAATTCTTCTGCTTTGCCTGCCGGCTGCCCGTTGACAAAGGGAATACGGACCAATTTGTAGCCTGTCGGCACGCGGCGGTTCCAGGACCCGTGATAGGCGACAAATAAGCTGTTGCGATATTCAAGCGGAGCGGCCAGCTGATCACCAAAGACGATTCCAAGCGGAGCCGAGTGAGCCTGCAGGTCGACTGCCGACGACAGGGTTTCACGACAGACCGCCTGATTGGCTAACTCGGGGTCAGGTCTTTGCGCGCCGAAACAGTACGGCCAACCATAATTGCCACCAGCGACGATCCGATTGATCTCGTCCGGGGGAAGATCCTCACCCAGACTATCCCGACCGTTGTCGCTGGCCCAGAGATTCTGTCCTTCTGCGTCAAAAACCAACCCAACGCTGTTGCGTAGTCCCGTAGCATGGACTTCAGAATGACCGGTCGCAGGATTAACTCTTAGAATCGTTGCCCGCCGCTTGTCCTGCTCTTCGCAGGCGTTGCAGCGCGAGCCGACCGACAGATAAAGCAAGCCATCAGCACCCATTGCCAGACTGCGGGTCCAGTGGCCGCCATCATCAGGCAGACCTTCCAGAATGACCCTTGACTGGTCGGCTTTCATGTCGCCATCGGTGTCTCGTAACTCCAACAACCGAGCTGTTTCTGCTACATATAGCCGGTCCTGCTGCCAGACCAGACCGTGCGGCCGGTCCAGATTTACAGAGAACAGTTGCGCCTGATCACTGTACCCGTCGCGATCTTTGTCACGAAACAGATAGATAGCATCGAGTTTTGGAATGCTGACAAGCAGGTTGCCGACAGAGTCAAATGCAAGCATCCGCGCCGGACCTGGTGTTTGCGTAAACAAATTGATCTCTATGTCAGCGAAAGATTCGAGTTTCAGCTCTTCAGAAAAAAGGTCCGCACGATCAGCTTCTCTGACCTGCATGGTGAGCGGGTTGCCAATTTTGACGCTTTGCATTTTTTTCTGAATGCCTAAAAGAGTGAGCCCTTTGCTGGGATAAAAAGCGTTGACGGCCATAATCGAGGCGACCGCAGTCAGCGCCAGCACCACAGCTGTCAGTCTGCCGCTGACAATTTTCAGCACCAGACCCATGCCAACGGCCAGCAGCAGCGTTGGAACCAGATAATAGATGTCGGAGCTCTGCGGCAGGCTGCGATAAAGAAAAGCGCTCATCCAGCCCGCCAGAAGCATCAGACAACCTAACGCCAGAAGCATTTGTCGATTCATTCAAACAGCCTCTCAAGGTAGGGATATCTAGAGAATAACATAGAGCTGTGCGACAGAAATCAAAGCTGTGAGGTTGAGTTAAATTTAAATTTTGGATATTTTGCGCATCTTCGTTAAAATGTCTTGAACTTACTCCTCTTTATAAGTTTTAATAGTCACTTGGTTTTAGCGCTTCGTTCTCGCTGCTAATGTAGCCACCTTTAACCGCAATCGAAAGGAAACTCAGTAGATGCCTCTCACTGGCGAACTTGAACATCTGCCGATTGTTGATGTCATTCAGCTGATCCATTCTACCCGCAAGTCGGGGACCTTGAATGTCTACAGCCGCAAAGGTGAAGGACAACTGGTCTTCGATAATGGTTATATCGTTGGTGCGAGCCACTCCAGCGAAAAAATCCGCATCGGGCAAATCCTTCTTGAGGCCGAACTGATCACTCAGGAGGATCTCACTAAGGCGCTGGACATCCAGAATAAGGCGGGAGATAACCGCCGGCCCCTGATCACCACACTGTTTGAAAACAGCAACATTTCAAAAGAAGCAGCCTACAAATCGCTGGAAAAACTGATCGAATTAACCGTTGTTGAAATGATCAGCTGGACCCGTGGTCTTTTTACCCTCGACGTTGACAAAACGGCTATCTCAGACGACTACCAGTACCTGCCTTCGCAGTTTCAAAAAGTGACCCTCGACACGCAAATGGTCTTACTGGATGCGTTGCGAATCTTTGATGAAAAGGTTCATGCCGGAAAGATTGAAATTGTCGATGATCCGTTCGAAGAACCTATTCAGCTGCCTCAGGCAGAGGAAACGGTGGAAGAAGAAACCGATCCCGAGATTGAACTCTCTGCCGACATCCTCGGATTGGGCGATCTGGATAATTTAGAGCGAAAAAAGCCCCGCGTATTCAAAAGTCTGGAAGCGTTCGATCCGACAGAAATCCATCGACAAGTTGTCAAGAAAACCCTACCGGATCTTGACACCAAACAATCTGACCAGCTGGTGAATTTTCTGGCCGGGTTATCGACTCATACGTTTGGCGATGAAGGAATTTCCCATGCATTGGGTCAATCCCAGGCTATCGTCTTGTACAACAATGATGAATTTATCCAGCACGCATTAATGACGGTGTGTAAAAAAGAAGGAATTCTGGTCTTTGCCACCGATCAGAGCAATCAACTGGATAACTTGATTGAACGGACCGTCAGCAAGTGCCTTGAGCCGATTCTGGTATTCGGTAGTCCGGACGAGACTCAAGCCGCTTTTGATGCGGATAGAATAACCCAGCTTCGCCAACTTAAACTGGAGCAATATCCACAGATGGCGATCATTCAGATGGCATCCGCTCAGGACTACGCATTTTCACTGCAATCATTGAACGACGGCGTACGGGCTGTTTTTCCAAAACCCTACTATGCGCTACGCAAAGACACCTTTGGTGACGATGCCATCAATTTTCTCAACAGCTTTCAGGCCTATATCCGTGGTTGTTTTAACGATGAACGCCGACAACAGTTTGCCCGTCTACGCAACAGCCTGTCTGGTTTACGACTGCTGAGAAAAGCCCCGGACATTTCTTTGTCGGTTTTGCAATTTGTCAGTGAAAGCTTTGAACGCACGCTGACGCTGATTGTCGATAAGTCCGGACTGATAGCAGAACGCAGCATCGGAATTGCTGGCGATAAAACACAGGAACCGACAGCGCCGCTGAAACTGAAGATCCCAATTACAGAAGACTCACAGTTGCATAAAATTATCAAGGAAGGCACAACCTACTTTGGGCCTGGCCCAAAGGATGGTACCTTTGAGCAGGCGCTCTATGCTGAAATCGGCGCCCCCCAGGACGCCAAGATTCTACTGCTGCCGTTAAAAAGTAATGGTCGGGTTATTACGCTGACCTATGCCGACTTCGGTGATCGAAAAGCGGAGTCAGTTCCCCTTGATTTTCTCGATTTTTTCACCAGCCAGGCCGGACTGTCCATGGAAAATGCTTTGTATCGGAAACAGCTAGGCAAATAACTGCGTCCCATCGAACCTTAGGTAAGGTAATAAATATGGATATTAGGACTCTCAATCAGATTCTTGAAATTGCCTTTGCTAAAAAGGTTTCCGATGTTCACTTCGAAGTCGACAATCCGCCGTTTTTCCGGGCACACGGACAACTGCTGCGTTCCAAACTGCCGAACCTGAAGCCTGAAGATACTGAGTTTATCGCTGCGACAATCATGGAGCACAACAGCCGTGATTTCCCGGAAGACTTCAAAGAATTTGACGCCTCCTATGCACTGGAAAGCAGCGGCCGATTTCGCGTCAGTATTTTTAAGCAGCGCGGAAATATCGGTATCGTCATGCGGGTCATTCCACCGGAAATCGGAAACTTTCAAACACTGAAACTGCCGGCAGTCCTGGCGGAAATCGTCAAAGCACCAAACGGACTGATACTGGTGACCGGTCCGACCGGCAATGGCAAATCGACAACTCTCGCGTCAATGATCAACTACATCAACGAAAAGTTTGCCTATAACATCATTACTGTAGAGGATCCAATTGAGTTCCTCTTTACTTCACAGAAAAGCTGTATCATTCAACGCGAAGTCGGTATCGACACAGATAATTTCAGCAGTGCCTTAAAGGCGGCGCTGCGCATGGACCCCGATGTTATCATGGTCGGCGAGATGCGTGATCTGGAGACAATTGACGCCTGCATCAAGGCTTCAGAAACCGGCCACCTGGTTTTTTCAACCCTGCACACACAGAACGCAGCATCGACCATCAATCGCCTCATCGGTCATTTTCCTCCCGACGCCCAGGAAATTATCCGTCAGCGACTGGCTGACATTCTGGTCGCAACCGTATCCCTACGGTTGGTTGAAGATAAAAACGGTGAGAATGTCATCCCGGTGGTCGAGGTCATGCGCACAACGACGACCATTCAAGCTTGTATCCGCGATGGAAATCTGGATGAAATTGAGGGACATATCGAAAAAGGGAGCGCGCAATACCAGATGCAGTCAATGGATCAGCACCTGATTCAACTGTGCAAAAAAGGGCTGATCACCATGAAGGAAGCCAAACGTGTTTCCAACTCCATGGACCTGGAGCGGAAGCTGAACTTCACCTGATATCTTCCACATAAAACAAAAATGGCCGGTCAACTTAACAGTTGATCGGCCATTTTCATGTCTATCAAAAATTTAACCTTAACAGCCACAACCACAATTATGACAAACGACCTTATCGCTGCCTTGTGGTTCGATAGTTTCTGGAGCAAAAGCCACACGATTTATACCGCGACGCAGATCTTCAACAATCTGTCGATTCGGGCTGGCACCAATAATATGCCCCAAACAAAGACTACCGACCCCAGCGGCTGGACAGCTCAGGCGAAAACTGTTGAGCAGATCGCCGTACCCTCTGATTTCTACCGAAAGATCTGTTTTGACGGTACGAAGTTGAATTGAATACCCGGTTAGCTCTGCTTTCATTTCTGCAAACAGTGCCGTCAAAGCAGCATCGGGATTCTGATACCGCCAGACTTCGGGCAACCAGACCGGCCTAGAAATAAAAACATCCAGAATCTTCTCTGACATTTCAGTTGCCCGCTTCTATCCAGTCAGTCGCGCCGCTCCCCTGACGCAGCACCTCGATCTGATCATCGAGCAAACTGATGACTGAAGAGGCCTCTCCCCTCAAAATCCCCCCATCGATGACAATATCGACCAGTCGGCCAAGAATGTCATTAATCAGCAGTGGATCCTGCAATGTTTCTTCGCCTGAAAAATTAGCGCTGGTGGTAATCAGCGGATGTCCTAATTCTTTGACAATTGCCTTGCAAATTTCATTGTCAGGGATTCTTACGCCGACGGTTTTCTGTTTGGTGGAGACAGAATCAGGAACAATCTTCGTGGCCTCAAGAACAAAGGTGTAGGGGCCGGGCAGATGCCGCCGCATAATTTTGAAAGCAAAATTACTGACCTGCGCATAATTGGTCACTTCGGCCATATCGCTGCAGATAAATGAAAATGGTTTACGGCTATCGCGCTGTTTGATCTGCAGGATTTTTTTAATACCTTTGCGATTAAAGATGTCGCAACCGATGCCGTAGGTGGTATCGGTCGGATATATTATCACGCCACCCTGACGCAAACATTCAACGACGCGCTGGATGTTGCGTGGCTGGGGATTCTCAGGATTGATTGACAGGATCATCGGTCTCTCCTCTTGGGTACTGATGACAAAATAATCACTAATACTACGTGCTTAATGACACTAAAGCAACATCTTCAGGCCAGTCACCTTCTTCATTTCTGCATAAATATCCGTAAGCTGCTGGTAACTGTGCAGAGTGAGGACAACGGAAATCGACTGATAATTGCCTTTTCCGCTAGGACGGCATTTAACCGCATCCTGGGGAACCGGGGCATGCAGATTTATAGCTTTCAGGATATCGATCTTGAAGACCTCACCAGCTAAACCAAGCGCCTTAAATTGAAAATGACAAGGGAATTCCAACAGATCTTCAGGGCGTTGCTGGTCCGTCACGTCTTTTCTCCGTTACCAGTATGGCCGAAGCCGCCGACCCCGCGCAACGTTTCAGAAAGTTCGCTCACTTCACTTAGTTCAGCCTGGCAAACCGGGGAAACGATCAGTTGTGCGATGCGTTCTCCGGGTTCAATGATAAAATTATCTGCACCATGATTAATCAGGATGATTTTAATTTCGCCACGGTAATCGGCATCGATAGTTCCAGGTGAATTCACCAGTGAGATGCCATGGTTAATAGCCAAACCGGAACGTGGTCTTACCTGGATTTCATAACCTGCCGGGATCGCCATCGCTAAACCGGTCGGCACCAGACAACGATCTCCTGGCCGGAGGGTTATGGCCGTGGCTGGGAGTGCGTGAACATCCATGCCGGCCGCCAATTCTGACATGTAGGCAGGGATAATTGCAGAAGGATGAAGTTTCTTGATCAGTAATTGAGGTCTAAGCATACAAATTAAATATTTCCGACAGTTTCAGCCGAAATCCCGACATCCAATAAAGGATGTCGGGATTTCAATTCGCTGCCTGCTATAAAACTAAATCGCTCAATCTTCGTCAGGGAGAGTTAGACCCAGAGCCTCTTTACGGGACAGCTTGATCTTGCCTTGACGGTCAACGCCGATGCACTTGACCAGAACATCGTCACCTTCATTCAGAACATCGGTGACATTCCGGACCCGCTCTTTATCCAGTTCAGAAACATGAACCAGACCATCGGTGCCTGGGAAGATTTCGACAAAAGCACCGAACTCCATGATCTTTTTAACTTTACCGGCGTACAGCTTACCGACTTCAGCTTCCTGACAGAGATCACGGATCATCTTGATTGCGGCCTTGGCGGCAGCACCGTCGGTCGATGCGATCTTGATGGTACCGTCATCTTCGATATCGATGGCACAACCGGTCGCTTCAATGATCCCGCGGATATTCTTGCCACCGGAGCCAATGACGGTACGAACCTGGTCCTGCTTCACCTTGATGCTGGTGATCTGCGGAGCATACGGAGACAGTTCGGCACGAGGCGCGGCAATCGCTTTCGCCATTTCGCCCAGGATGTGAATCCGCCCTTCACGGGCCTGATCCAGCGCCTGCTGCATGATTTCCTTGGTTACACCGGTAATTTTGATATCCATCTGCAGCGCGGTGATCCCTTTGGCAGAACCAGTCACCTTGAAGTCCATATCGCCGAGATGATCTTCATCACCGAGGATGTCAGAAAGAATCGCGACATCATCGCCTTCCTTGATCAGACCCATGGCAATTCCAGCGATCGCTTCAGAAACCGGCACACCGGCGTCCATCAACGACAAAGAGGCACCACAGACCGAAGCCATCGACGAGGAACCGTTTGATTCCAGAACGTCAGAGACAACCCGGATGGTGTAAGGGAAGTCTTCGTGCTTCGGCAGAATTTGTGCGGCACTACGCTCAGCGAGCATGCCGTGACCGATCTCACGACGGCCTGGGAACAGACGCATGCTGGTTTCGCCGACGCAAAATGGAGGAAAGTTGTAATGCAGCATGAATTTTTTGAAATCCATCCCCTGCACATTGTCCATGCGCTGCTCGTCAGTTCTGGTACCCAGGGTCACGGCAACCAGTGCCTGAGTTTCACCACGTGTAAACAGTGAGCTACCGTGGGAGCGTGGCAGCACGCCGACTTCGCAGCTGATTGGACGAATAGTTGCCATGTCGCGACCATCGATGCGAATCCGGTCCTTGGTCACCATGCGACGAACGACTTTCTTCTCCACCGAACCGAGAGCGGCGGAGACTTCTTCCTCGCGTCCCTCAAATTCGACGGCAAGTTGCTCTTTTGCCTCATTGCGAATCTCGCCCAGAGCAGCGTAACGATCCTGCTTGCTGCGGATTTTGACTGCTTCAAGAACTTTTACCTCGACCAGTTCGGTCACTTTGGCGACTAATGCCGCATCGCTCTTGGCGACTTCGAAAGCACGCTTTTCGTTGCCAACCAGCTTGGCCAGCTCTTCCTGAACACTGATCAGCGGCTGAAGTGCATTGTGGCCAAAGAAGATCGCGTCAAGAATTTCGGTTTCTGACAAAAAGTGCGACTCACCTTCCACCATCATGACCGCATCTCTGGAACCGGAGACAACGATTTCAACGTCGCTCAGTGCCATCTGCTCTCTGGTCGGATTGGCAACCAGCTGGCCATCGACACGGCCGACGCGAACAGCAGCAATTGGGCCTTCAAATGGGATGTCCGAAATCGCGACCGAAGCCGAGGCGGCGACCATCGCCAAGGTATCAGGATCGTTGACCATGTCGGTAGAGATAACCGAAGGCATGATCTGGGTCTCAAACATGTAGCCCTTCGGGAAGAGCGGACGCATCGGACGGTCGATAAGACGACAGATCAGGGTCTCGCGCTCACTGGAACCGCGCTCACGGCGAAAGAAAGAACCGGGGATTTTACCGGCTGAATAAAACTTTTCAGCATAATTGACGGTCAGCGGGAAGAAATCCTGCCCTGGACGCATTTTTCTGGCCGAAACAACTGTGCATAGCACTTTGGTTTCACCATAGGTCAGAATAACTGCACCGTCAGCCTGACGGGCAACCTTGCCGGTTTCGATCGTCAATGGTTGACCATTAAACTCTACTTCTACTTTATTGTAGGCCATACTTTTCTCCTTTTTATGGTCTGCAGCCATCTGCAAACCCCTTTTGCCTGATAAAAAAAAATAGCCTTGGGAGGTTGGCCTGAGACAATTTCCGGTTAAACCTAACCAGATATTCTCTCCGGACAGCCTCCTGAGCTATTATGGGTAAGACAAAAGCAGCATGCCCCTGTCAGGACATGCTGCTTTTCGTCTAACGGCGGATCCCGAGCTCTTTGATGATCGTGCGGTAGCGCTCGATATCCTGCTTGATCAAATAATCAAGCAAGCGACGGCGCTGGCCAACCATCTTCAACAGACCACGGCGGGAATGGTGGTCTTTCTTGTGGGTCTTGAAGTGTTCTGTCAAGTAAGTAATCCGATTGCTCAAAAGTGCAATTTGAACTTCCGGGGAACCGGTGTCACCTTCGTGACGCTTGTAGGTATCAATGATTTCTTGTTTGCGTTCTGTGCCGAGCACGGTATTCTCCTTTTTGTTTACAATAAAGCCAGTGGCGTGGCTGTTTTAATTCGATTTCAACCTACGCTATCTACCACAGTTGCACCATCCTGTAAAGCTCTAATCAACCCGTTCTACTGTGCGACAAAGACCCGTACCAGCTCAAAATCTCCACGCTTTTCCTCTGTTCTCAGCGGAGCGTAGCGAGCCACGGCTGCCAGAATCCCATCAATCTGCAAGCGAACCAATTCTCCGGCCACAAGTTCCTTCTCGGTGCTGACCTGCGTCTCTGCTGGGGGAACACCGCAGGTCAATGCGACAGCGGCATTTCCCAACGCCTGAACTGCGGGATAGTCGCACAGCGCCTGGTCTAAACCTATCAGCTCAATACCATCCGCGGTACGTTGCGACAGTTCGTCAAGAGTAACACAGTCCGCGATAGAAAACCGACCACAGCGCAAACGCCTTAATGCCGTAAGGTGTGCGCCACAGCCCAACTCTTCGCCAATATCCGCTGCCAGCGTGCGAATGTAGGTTCCCTTGGAACAATCGACCTCAATTGTCAGGTCCGGCAGCTGCTGTGAAATAATTTCCAGACGGTCGACTCTGACCTGCCGTGCTTCACGCTCGACCGTCTGACCGTTTCTAGCCAGCTTGTAAAGGGGTACGCCGTCCTTCTTCAGAGCAGAATACATCGGCGGAATCTGCTCGATATAGCCGCGAAACAGCTCACAGGCCGGCTCTAACCGGTCGAGTACATCAACAGGTACCGGACGTTGCTGTTGCACCTGCCCTTCTGCATCCAGGGTATCGGTGGTGATACCGAAGCGGAGGGTGGCACGGTAAGATTTATCCTCTGCCAGCAGAAACTGCAGAATCTTCGTGCCGTCACCAACAGCAACCGGCAGCACTCCCGTTGCCAACGGGTCAAGCGTGCCTGCGTGGCCGACTTTTTTCGTGCGGCAAATACGGCGCACCTGCCGGACAACATCATGCGATGTCAAACCCGCAGGCTTATCTATTAAGAGGATTCCATGCATAGAAGAGTCAGATCAGAAAACGATCCAAAAGAAGAGCAACTTTCGCACGTGCTTCTTCGAGAGTACCGGAAACCTGGGCCCCGGCAGCGTTATGATGTCCACCGCCACCAAGCTCACGCGCCATGCCACCCACATCGATCTTGCCTCTGGAGCGGAAGCTGATTTTATACTCCCGATCAGCGACTTGACGATAAAACAGCGCAACCTCGACACCACTGATCGCACGCGGATAGTTTACAAAACCGTCAGTATGCTCCTCGGAAGCGCCCGATAGCTGCAATAGTTCATCGGTCATAGCGACCGATGCCCAGCGTCCACAAGCAGAGATCTCTAAAGTCGGCAACACCAGGCCAAGCAGACGCATCCGCTCTGGCGCCAGACTCTCATAGAGGCGACTGGCGATATCCCAGGTGTCGACTCCAAGAGCGACCAGACGTCCAGCAACCTGAAAAGATTCTTCATTGGCGCTGGAGTAGCGGAATGATCCCGTATCAGAAAGGATTCCGAGGTAAAGCGGCGTTGCGACGGCAAGACTCAACTGATAGCCACATGCTTCCAGGATACGGCAGATCATGACAGCCGTCGCGCTTGCCGACGTATCGAGATAGCAGATGTCGCCGAAATCAGAATGTGGATGGTGATCAACATTGATCATAGTTTTGCAAAGCTTGGCAACCGGGATTCCGGTGCGCACCAGATCGCCCGAATCAAGGACAAAGGCGACGTCAAACATTGCACCTGCAGGCAGAGTGGTGACCATCTGCTCGCAGCCAGGCAGAAAACGCATAATCTCAGGGACTGAATCGACATTCAGGGCAACCACGTCCTTGCCCATTTCGCGCAAAGCATTTGCTAACCCGAGCGTTGAACCTATGGCATCACCGTCAGGGTTTTCGTGAGCTACAACCAGAAAACGCTGAGAGTTTTTAATTTTTTCAACTATTTCCTGGATCATCCGTCAAATCATCCTGTACCTGACGCAGCAGACCTTCAATCTTCTGTCCATATGCGATCGAGCTATCGTATTCAAACCGGATCTGCGGAACAAACCGCAACCGCATCAACTGACCGAGTTCGCGACGGATAAATGGTGCGGCGCTTTTCAATCCGCGTTCAGCCTCTTTGCGCTCCGTGGCTTCGTCGGACACATTAAAGTGAACCCTGGCCAAGCTCAGATCGCGGGTGACTGTCACCCCGGTAACGGTCACCGTAGCGACCCTGGGATCTTTGATTCCATGCATCAGCAGTCGGGAAATCTCCTTGTGAAGCTGTTCCCCGACCCGCTCTGGGCGATGACTACTCAATTGAACTCTTCTCCGTAATGAAGATACTCAAGGTCTGAATTGATAAGTTCTGCAATTCCGGCCTGATAGATATCCTCTTCAAGCTTGCTGAAAACTGAATTGATCTGTGCCTCGCTTCCGGCTGTCATGCTCAACCCCAGAACCGTTCGCTGTAACAGATCTTGACAACCAACCTCTGCGATCGATACCGGATAGCGCGTCCGCAACCGGTTGAGGAAGCGGCAGACGACTGAACGTTTCTGCTTCAGGCTTTGAACCTCAAACAGCCGCAAATCAATTCTCAGCACACCAACAACCATGGTCGCACCTGCCTTAAAACTTACAGCGAGGTTTTGATCTCTTCAATCTCAAAGGCTTCAATAATATCGCCGGTCTTCACGTCATTATAGTTATGCAGACCGATACCACACTCGTAACCGCTGGCGACTTCTTTTGCGTCATCCTTGAAACGTTTCAAAGAACTGAGCTTGCCTTCCCAGATCACAACGTTGTCACGGATCAGGCGGGTCTGTGCGTTACGCACAATCTTGCCGCTCAAGACATAACAACCGGCGATGGTGCCGACCCGCGTCACATGGAAGGTTTCACGAACCTCGACACGGCCCAGCTCTTTCTCTTTAAGTGTCGGAGCCAGCAGGCCTTCCATCGCATCACGGATGTCATTGACTGCATCATAAATGACACTGTAAAGACGAATGTCAACCGATTCGCTGTCAGCCATCGTCCTGGCTTTTGCCTCAGGACGGACGTTGAAGCCAAGAACGATAGCATTCGACGCGCTGGCCAGTGAAACATCGCTTTCAGAAATACCACCAACACCGGTGTGAATAACATTTAGACGACATGCACTGGTTGTCAGCTTGCCCAGAGCATCGCGAATCGCCTCGACAGAGCCCTGCACGTCAGCCTTGATGATGACCGCAAGCTCCTCGACAACCCCTTCTTGCATCTTGGCAAAGAGCTGATCCAGAGACACCTTGCTGCTCTTGGCCAGATCAATTTCCCGCTGTTTGTGCTGACGGTGCTGCGAAACATCCTTGGCGGCCTTTTCATTTTCTACCGCGTTGAACGATTCACCCGCATCAGGGACACCGCCAAGGCCTGTGACCTCAACCGGGAATGATGGACCGGCTTCTTTAACCTGCAGGCCACTGGCCGCAGTCATTGAGCGAACCCGGCCGTAATGCAGGCCAGCAACGATCGCATCACCAATTTTCAGGGTACCGTCCTGCACCAGAACAGTTGCCACCGGGCCACGCCCTTTATCGAGTCTGGCCTCAACGATCGAGCCTTTGGCGCGCTTATCCGGATTGGCCTGTAGTTCAAGTACTTCGGCCTGCAGCAGGATCATTTCCAACAGCGAGTCAAGATTGGTTTTCTGCTTAGCTGAAACCTCAACAAAAATTGTTGAACCACCCCACTCTTCTGGAACAAGTTCAAACTCAGTCAGTTCCTGCTTGACCCGATCCGGATTAGCATCCGGTTTGTCGATTTTGTTGATGGCAACAATCAACGGCACACCTGCGGCCTTGGAGTGATTAATCGCCTCCTTGGTCTGCGGCATCACGCCATCATCTGCGGCAACGACCAGGATGACAATGTCGGTAACGCCAGCACCACGTGCACGCATGGCGGTAAAGGCCTCGTGACCAGGGGTGTCGAGGAAAGTGATCTTGCGACCATCAATGTCGACATCGTAGGCACCGATATGCTGAGTAATACCGCCAGCTTCTCCTTCAGTAACCTTGGCTTCACGAATCGCATCCAGCAAACTGGTTTTACCGTGGTCAACGTGGCCCATAATAGTGACGACCGGAGGACGCGACTGCAGTTGCTCATCGCTATCCTTCTGCTCCGCGACAACCGCGACCTCAAGAATCGACTCCTCGTCAAAGGCGACGTTTTCAACTTCATAATGAAATTCAGAGGCAAGGATCGCTGCGGATTCAAAATCCAGCGGATGGTTAATGGTCACCATGGTCCCCTGCCGCATCAGTTCTGTAATCAACTCCTTGGCCTTAACCCCCATACGCTTGGCCAGTTCACCGACAGTGATCGAGTCACTGATCCTGATGATTCGTTTAATCGCTTTACTGATCGTGACTTCGGTCTGCTTGGTCTGTTTGCCCTGCTTACCACCACGTTTCTTTTTGCCACCCAGGCGGCTCGGCTCAAAGACCTCAACGCGACGGCCACGGCGCGAAACCCGCCCGTCCTGATCATTACTTTGTTCATTGTCAGAACGCCGACCCTTGGTCCGTTTTTTATTGCGCCCTTCTTTTTCCATAAGCGGCTGTTCTATAGGTACCGCTGGAACCATTTCCGGACGTCTGCGACCAGGTGCAGCGGAGGTAGCGGGTCTATCCCCTGGACGTGCTGGACGATCTCCAGCCCTTGCGGGCCGGTCATCAGTGCGAGCTGGACGGTCACCGGGACGTGCAGTGCGATCTCCCGGACGAGCCGGACGCTCGCCGGGGCGCGAACCTGGGCGTGCGGAACGTTCCGGTCTACCGGCTGGCTTTGGCTGCGGCAGCTCGACCCGACCAAGAATCTTGGCCTTGTCGGCAGTAGCTTTCACTTCAACCACCTTCGCCGGCTTTTCGACCGGTGCCGCTTTCGCTTTCGGCTTCTCGACTATCGGCTCAACTGTTGTCTCTGCAACCGCCGGTTTACTGACAGCTTTTTCAACCGGTGCTTGTTCAACACTCGCTGCAGCAACCGGTTTCTCGACCGGCTCAGCAACCGGCTTGGCGGCAACCTTCTCGACCGGTGGTTCAACGGCAGCCGGCTTCTCGACAGGCTTAGCTGCTGCCTTCTCGACTGGTATTTCTTCCGTGGCCGGTTCAGTGACTGCGACAGGCACTTCGACTGTTTCTTCAACAGGCTTTTCTACAACAGTGCGGCGACGACGAATGATTCCGGGTTGAATCCGCGATTCTTCGATTTTCTCTTCTTTAGGAGAATTGAAGGACTCGAACTTCTGCAAATCATCCTCACTCAGCGAGCTGGAGTGCGACGCTGCGTCCACTCCGGCATCAGCGAGCTTGGTCAGCAATTCTTTACTTTCCAGTCCCATGTTCTTTGCCAGTTCGTATACCTTTAACTTGCCCATCAATTCTCCCTTACCATCTGCGTATATCTTTGTAATTCTAGCAAGAATGCATCTGCCAGAGGTCCAGCCTGAATAGCCAGCACACTCCGTTCCCCTTTGCCAAGAACCTGTCCCAGCATCCCCTTAGTAAACATTTGACTGCAGGAAACGTTTTGACGGTCTGATAATTCCCTGATTTTTTCTGCAATGCCTGCCGAGATATCCTCGGACATCAGCACCAACGCCGGCAGGCTTCTCTGTCGCAACGCCGCAATAACAGCATTACTGCCAGAAGACACCTGGCTGGACTTTCGTGCCATGCCAATCAGATTGGTAATACGCTGCAACAATGCCTGCTGCAACCCGTCCTGCAGCGCAACAAAGGATACCTCACTGCACTTGCCTTGAAAACTGCGCTGAAACTGCTTACGGGTGACCGCTGTTTGCAAACACTGCAGATCAATACAGGTGTAAGCGCCCCGCCCCGGCAAGCGATGCCGATAATCGACCAGCAAGGCGCCATCCGGCGCGACAACATATCGAACCAGCTGGTCCTGCGACCTGGCCTGACGACAAGCAATACAGGTTCTTTGCGGACCGCTGGATACTGTCAAGCGTTACTCCTGGTCCTTCTCTTCAGAGTCAGCAACGACATCCTCCTCCACTGCGGCCTCTGTTTCTTCCTGTACTTCGGCATCTTCAAGCAGCTCGCTGTCATCGGCGCCAGCAGCAGCTTCTTCCTGCTCCTCTTCCTGCGCACGAGACTCACTCTTGATATCAACCTTCCAGTTGATCAGCTTTGCTGCCAGACGGACATTCTGCCCTTTTTTGCCGATCGCCAGAGAGAGTTGATCGTCAGGAACAATAACTTCCATCACCTGGGAGTCATCATCGATATAAACCCGGGAGACTTCTGCGGGCGCCAGAGCGGCACAGGCAAAACGAGCAGGATCTGGAGACCATGGAATAATATCGATACGCTCGCCACGAAGCTCAGTGACAACGTTCTGTACCCGTGAACCACGCATACCAACGCAAGCACCAACGGGGTCGACGTCGATGTCGTGAGAGACAACAGCAATCTTAGCACGGCTGCCTGGCTCACGGACGGCTGCCTTGATCTCAACGATCCCTTCAGCAACCTCAGGCACTTCTGACTTGAAAAGTGAAATCAGCAGCCCTGGGTGGGTACGCGAAAGAATGATCTGCGGCCCCTTTGAAGACATTTTAACTTCAGAGATATAGGCACGCACCCGATCGGACTGACGATAATTTTCCCGTGGCACCTGCTCACGATTCGGTAACAGCGCTTCAGCACGACCAAGGTCAACAATCAGATCGCCACGCTCGTAACGACGCACAATGCCGTTAACCACTTCGCCGACCCGACCGATGAACTCATTAAAGACACCTTCACGCTCAGCTTCGCGGACTTTCTGGATAATAACCTGCTTTGCAGTTTGTGCTGCAATGCGGCTGAAGCTGCCCGCTTCCATCATCATCCCGAGAGAGTCGCCAACCTCAACGTCAGGGTCGACTTCACGAGCCTCTTCGATATCGATCTCCTTGTAGGAGTCGATAACTTCGTCGACGACGGTGACAAATTCAAAAACCTCGACTTCACCGATATCCTCGTTGAAATGAGCTTCAAGATCCCGCGTGTTGCGAAACTTCTTGTTGGCCGCTGAAAGCACTGCAGACTCAAGAGCTTCAACCAGAACTCCGCGATCGATCCCTTTGTCTTTAACGACCTGATCGATGATGTGATTGAGGTTGCCCACCATCTTGTCATACCCCTTTAATGTGTTTTGCCGTCGACTCGAAAAACGATCGACCGATTATAACTGATTTGACCGGCAAATCCGATCAGTACTCAAATTCCAGATTGGCGCGCTCGATCTGCTCCAGATCAATCCTGATCTGCTGCGCACTTTTTTCTTTCAACGTCATCAGCACCTGACCATCGACAAAACCGTTCAGAGTGCCAACAAACGTCTTACGCTTGCGTCCCCCCGCTTCTGGATCTATTGCCACAACAGTCTTTATTTTAGCAAGTTGCCCTGCGAAACGTTCGAAATCCTTTGCCTTGATTAACGGCCGCTCAATACCAGGAGAAGACACCTCTAGACTATAAGCCGTGCCGACCACATCTTCAACGTCAAGGATCGAGCTGATCTCCCGACTGGCCATGGCGCAATCGTCGAGGTTGATACCACCATCCTTGTCGAGCAGAAAGCGCAGCACCCAGCCACGCTCCTCGCGCTGATACTCTATCGCTACCAGCTCCAGGCCGAGTTCATTAAGGATTGGCTCAACCAGCGCCTCAACCTGTTCTGTAATCTGTGCCACGTCAACCTCGTGATAATAAAAAAAGCGAGCCGCGAAGCTCACTTTCAAAAAACCGTCAATTAAAAGCGTGTAGTAAATAGCATTTCGTCACACAAAAGGCAATAGGAAAATTAGTGCAGGTCAGTCCCGAAGAAAGGATTGTTGCGATTTTTCAGTCAACTTACGCTTGATCAGCCTCTGCGCAAAATCCGGCTTATTCAGGTAGGCACAGCTGGTCGCCAAAAAGTCTGCAATCAGCTTGTCCGTGACCGCCAGCAGCTCGCCCCCCGTAACCCCCATCCGTTCCAGACGTCGTTCAAAACACAAGACACCACCCAATTTAGCAACGCCGCTGGCAAGTTCTGCCGGCAACTGATCGGGAATAACAGGGATGTCGATCTTGACCTCGATACAGACGCGATGGAAATCACCAAAATATCTATTGCTGACATCATAAAATTTGACAACCAGCCCACTATCCAGTTTCTGAACCCTGAACGGCTCAATCATCAATCGACTCCAGGCTCAGCTCTTTCGGGATCCGCTCGCTGACAATCTCAATCTGACTGAACAGGCCGCGCATAATCTGAACCTCACGTTCATTCATGGCAGATCGACCAAGAATACGCCGAAACGCACGCATGATGTGATCCGGATTCTGTGGATTCAGAAAACCGATCTTCGTCAATGACGACTGCATATGTTGGTACATCTGCTCCAGCTTTTCATTGGTTGCAAACTGCCGGCGCGCGGGCTCGCTACCGCTGAGTTGCCACTTTGCGCGGCTAATCTCGTAGAGGCACAAAGCCGCCGACTGGGCCAAGTTCATCGATGGCAACATGTCACTGGTGGGAATTGTCAGAAAACGCTGACAGAGGTCAAGCTCTGAAGTGAAAAGGCCTTTGTCCTCACGTCCGAACACCAGCGCAACTTTGGAGTCTTGCGTGACCGGCAACAACAGGCGCGCCGCCTCATCCGGCAGCAACATCCCCTCGCGATAGCGTCCGAACCGGCGTGTCGTGCCGATACTCAAGGTGCAGTCGGCAAGAGCGTCCGCCAGACTGGTGTAAGTTTTTGCCGCTTCGAGGACGGTCGTCGCCTTGACGGCCATCTGCCGTGATTCATGAACCAGATGATCGACCTGGGGATTAACCAGCCGCAAGTCACTGACGCCAAAATTAAGCATTGCCCGGCTGGTCGAACCGATATTTAACGGGCCTTGCGGTTCAACCAAAACGATACAGATATTTTCTGTGTTCAACGAGAGTACTCCTGATAACTAACTTGAAAAAACGTGGCACTGCTCAGCACATCTGCGGGTCGAAACCCAGCGCACGATAGCTGCGAAAACGTTCACGTGATTGCTCAGCGAGACGCTTATCGAAGACTTCAGCAAAATCTACGGCCAACTCAAACCGACCGATGAATTCAGGCGAACAGGGTTGCCCCATGATCAGCACGCTTGCGCCGTTCGGGTTGCCTTCGCGCACGGTAATAACGATCGGCTCTTCCAGGCAATCAACCGAACCATTGTAGAAGGCATGCGGTAGAAAGGTGCCCTTGTCGCAACTCCACATGAATCGGTCCAGAGCCACCGCCTGATTATCATCCTGCACCAGCACCAGCACGCGCTTACCCGCGGAGAAATACTCTTCGGCCAAACGGCAGAGCAGATCGGCTTTCTGTGGCTGTTCAAGCTTGGCGAAAAGAACCTTGGTCATTGCCGCTCCAGCAGGATTTTCATCAAATCCGGCCCGAAGACAACCTGACCATAAGCTTTGGCCTGCGCTTCGGTGTAGGCTTGAGCGCCGGATACCTTCTCCCGGCGTGTATCGAATAGCAGATAAGGAACCGGATCCGAGGTGTGGGTTCGTTTTTCGACTGGAGTCGGATGGTCCGGCAACAGCAGAATCCGGCAGTCACCGACGTCCGGCAATCTCTCCAGAACAGTTCCGACAACCAGCCGGTCAAAATCTTCTATCGCCTGGATTTTTTCTTTCAACAGGCCGCCGTGAGCTGCCTCATCAGGTGCCTCGACGTGAACATAAACGAAATCACGTTCCTTGAGGGATTCTATGGCATACTCAGCCTTGCCGCGATAATTGGTATCCAGATAACCGGTTGCACCTGGCACCTCGATCACCTTGAGGCCGGCGTTGACGCCGATCCCCTTGATCAGATCGACCGCTGAAATGACCGAACCGCTGATACCATAGCGCTGCTGATAAGTCTCCATGGCCGGCTTGCGTCCATGCCCCCAGAGCCAGATCGAATTGGCCGGCAGCTCCCCGCGTTCGATTCGTTGCTGATTGACCGGATGCGTATTCAGCAGCATTTGTGCCGAATTGGTCAGATCGAGCAGGACTTCGGCACCATCCCCCTGCGGCAGATAATCTTCGATGCTGTGCGTGGCGATATCGTGCGGCGGCGTGAAGTGCAGCTGGTCTTTACCATTCTTCCAAACCAGCAGGTGGCGATAAGAGATGCCGGGGTAAAAGGTGAACTGATCGTCACCAAGGTGCTCCTGCAAAGTCGCAATCAGTGCTGAGGCCTCCTCGGTGCCGATATGTCCGGCGGAGAAGTCACCCATATAGAGTTTGCCGTAATGGGCCTCAAGCCAGACAAAGTTCAGACGGAAGGCCACATCGTTCGGACCCAACTCGACACCCATGCTGGCAGCTTCAAGCGGTGATCGACCCGAATAACAGGTGGCGGGATCATAACCGAAAACCGACAGGTTGGCGACATCGCTGCCGGGGTGAAAACCGGCCGGAACAGTTTCAGCCAGGCCAACAATACTCTTTTGGGCTAACTTGTCCATGTTGGGGGTTTTGGCAACTTCCAGCGGAGTTTTACCACCGAGTTCAGCGACCGGCTCATCTGACATGCCATCGCCGAGCAACACTATGTACTTCATCAAAACCTCTTTCGCTGTCTATCCGCGCGGATGAAACTGCTGATGAACCTGCTTCAACCGCTCCTGAATGACATGGGTGTAAATCTGCGTTGTTGAGATATCTACATGACCGAGCATGGTTTGCACCGCCCGCAGGTCGGCGCCATTTTCCAGCAGGTGGGTCGCAAACGAATGACGCAGCATATGCGGATAGACGTTCTGGGTAATCCCCGCCATGAGTGCGTAGCGCTGCAGGGTTTTCCAGAACCCTTGCCGGCTTAAGCCCCGCCCCTGCCGATTGAGAAAAACCTGCTCAGCGATTACCGACGTCTGTAATTTGGGCCGCCCATTGTGCAGATAATCCCGCAGGATTTCAAGCGCCACCTCGCCAACCGGGATCAGTCGCTGCTTCCCCCCCTTGCCAAAAGCGTTAACGCAGCCGATATCCAGCTTCAAATCTCCCAAGCGGAGACCGACCAGCTCTGACACCCGCATCCCGGTCGCGTAGAGTAACTCCAGCAAGGCCCGATCCCTTAGGATCAGCGCGCTTTCACCTTGCGGAGCGGCCAACAGACGCTCGACTTCGGCCTGCGACAACAGCTTCGGCAAAGGCTGCAAAGCGCGCGGCGATTCAATCAGCGCCGTCGGATCGAGTTCAGCATACTTTTCACTGAGCAAGAACCGATGAAATGTACGCAACGCACTGAGCGTTCTGGCGCGACTGCGTGGCGACAATCCTGCCGACTTCTGTGCGGCAAGAAACTGCAGGATTTGCTGCTGGCTAATCTTATCCGGAGCGGTCACTGCAAGCTGCTGCAGAAAGTCGAGATAAGTCGCCAGATCGCGGCCATAGGCCTCCAGAGTATTTCTGGCTAGCCCTTTTTCAATCTTCAAGTAGTTGAGAAAATTGTCGAGGTATTGATTCATATACTGCTGATTTTCAGTCTAAGTTCGACAACAATGTCGAGCGGATTTCCTCGAGTTTAGCTGGTGAAGTAATTTTTTGACCGAAGATATCCCGGACGTAAAAAACGTCGGCCGCCTGATCAACTTTGGTCGAAATCTTCGACACCGCGATATAGAGGCCCAGATCTTTCAGGGTACGGGTGATGTCGTAGAGCAGGCCGACCTTATCGTTGGCAAAAATGTCGATGACGGTATATTCGGCAGAAATCTCATTGTCGATGGCGACCTTGTTCGGACGCTTCGGCTTGGGCGATGCATTCTTCAGATAAGCCGGTTTGTGAAGCTTCTTAATCAGATTTTCAACCTTTATCCGCCCCTCGATGGCACCAATCAAGTCAGCTTCAACCCGCCGCCACTTTGCCTCATTATCCACCGGCTCGCCGACCGCGTTATGAACCTGCAGAACATCGAGCACGGCGCCAGTTTTACGGGTGTGTATCTGGGCTCCAAGGATATTGATTGAATGGGCCGCCAGCACACCGGCGATCAGCGAAAAAAGACCGGGAGAATCGATGGTTGCCAAGGTCAGTTCGGTGTAATTTCCGGCCGTATTATGTTCCACCTGCATTGCCAGAGGGTTTTTACCGCGACC
This sequence comes from Malonomonas sp., assembly GCA_036526255.1. Classification (GTDB taxonomy): domain Bacteria; phylum Desulfobacterota; class Desulfuromonadia; order Desulfuromonadales; family Geopsychrobacteraceae; genus Malonomonas. Next base: position 41,183 of record DATCYW010000037.1, read on the forward strand.
CAGCGCAAGCCGTAAGTGAGGAATAATCTGCTTCGAGCGGTAATTCATCAGATAGCGGGTGCTCAGACTGTTGACGGCGCTGGTGACGCGGCTCTCGGGATAGTCTTCATCGAGCAGCGCCAAGCGGATTTTACGTTTTCGATTGCGGGCTTTTTCCGAGCGTTGCTCCTGATAAAAGTTCCCTTTTTCCAGAACATCAAAGGTGTTCTCATAGAGCTCCTGCAGCAGCTGCCCCTTCCAGTCTGACCAGACATCAGGACCGACTGCTTTCAGGTCAGCGAAGGTCAAAAGGTACAGCATGCGCAGGTTTTCACTCATCCCCATCAGTTCGGCAAATTGCGAGATCATCCGCATGTCGGTCAGATCGCGACGCTGTGACAGGTGCGCCATCTGTAGATGATGCTGGACCAGAAACTGCAACCGCAGGCTGTCCTCGCGCTTCAAACCAAATCGCCTGGCGATAGTCGGAATCATCGCGGCGCCCTTGCTGCTGTGATCATGACCGCTACCTTTACCGATATCGTGAAAGAAAATCGCCAGCAATAACAGCTCCCGCTTTTCAATGTTGTTGGCAACGCTGGTCAAAAGCGGCTGACTTTGTGCGTATTCGCCTGACCAGAGTTTACACATCTCTTCAATAGCAAAAAGCGTATGAATATCAACGGTATAAATATGATACAGGTCGAACTGAACCTTACAGAAAACATTTTTAAATTCAGGAATAAAAGCATTGAGGACTTGCAGATGATGCATTTTTCGCAGCGTCTGGCCGACGTTTTTGCTCTGTCGCAGGATGTTCATGAAAGATTCGTTCATCCGTCGCGTACGCCTGACCTTGTCATTGATCAAAGGCAAGCTCTCGCGGATCAACTGCTTGACCGACATGCTGATCTTCACGTCATGTTTCTGCGCCAGTTCAAAGGCTTTCATCACCAGCGCCGGATCTGTTTTAAAAATGTCCTGATCTTGCACACCCAGTTCGCCGCGATTTATGTAAAAGCCGTCCTCCAGATTACGTCGGGTCAAAAATCCGAATAGTACCTTTGGCAGCTGCTCGCGCTGGGTTGCCTGCACAATCACGTTGGCCGCCAGATGCTCAACATGCGCGGCATTGGTGTAGTAATCCTGCATGAACTGTTCGACCGCGGTCGCTTTGCGATTATCCTGATAACCAAGCTCGGCAGCGATCTGTTCCTGCAGTTCGAAGGTTAATTGATCGCTTTTGCGCTGACCGAGAAAATGTAAATGATTACGGACGCGCCAGAGATAATCGTAGGCGGCGCGAAAAGCGTCAGCCTGCTGCTCATTCATAACCCCTTTTATCACCAGCTCCTGCAGACTTGCTGACTTGAACTTCACCCGGGCGATCCAGAGCGCGGCGTGCAGGTCACGCAGTCCACCCTCCCCCTCTTTCAGGTTCGGCTCGAGCAGATAGACGGATGATCCATATTTAGCCTGCCGCTCGGATTTTTCCTTCAGCTTGTCTTTGATGAACTCGTTGGTTTTCAGGTTCAGAATGGGTTTGCCGACTTTTTCGCTGAAGCTGGCAAAGACTTCCGGGTTGCCGCAAAGAAAACGCGCATCGAGCAGCGCCGTGCGGACGGTGGTGTCCTGATCGGCCTGCTCCAGGCAATCACTGCTCGAACGGACGCTGTAACCAACATCCAGGCGCAGATCCCAGAGGATGTAAAGCAGCCGGTCAGAAACCGTCTGCGCGGCAGCAGCACCGACCGGCTCGAAATAGAACATCAGATCCAGATCCGATTTCGGATTCATTTCGCTGCGGCCGTAGCCTCCGAGGGCCAGAATCGCCATGCCGTCAACGTCATCTGCGTCCAGATCAGCGCTGACGGCCTGAAACAAGATGTCGATCAGCTGATCAAAACAGGCGGTCAGTTCCAGAACCACAGCGGTCCCCGACGCGCCATCCAGCGTCATCTGCTTGATCCGTTGCAGATGATCGTCTAAAAATTGCCGGGCCGCCAACAGCAGCGGCTGCCGACGGTCTTCGTACTTCTTGCTGGTATCGGCCAGTTCGGCCGTGAACCTGCTGTTGATATGACTGAAGGATGTATTGCTCATTTTCGCGCGACCTGATTCATGGTTGCCGCGTAGCTCTTGACCCCTTTGACAATGGCGTCCGCTACCCGCTCCTGATAATCACGGCTGTTAAGCCGTTGCTCTTCACGCTTGTTACTGATAAAAGCCGCCTCTACCAGCACCGAAGGCATGGTCGCACCGAGCAGCACGTGAAAAGGCCCCTGCTTGACGCCAAGGTCTTTTATGTTGCTGTAATGTGGCTGCAGCCCTGCCACCAGCGCCTGCTGCACTTCAGCCGCGAGACGGCTCGATTCGTTGATCTTGGCGTTGGCCATCAGGTCAAAGAGGATCGCTTCAAGATTGCCGACATCCTGTAGCGTCGTGCCGTTCTCGCGTGCGACAACCTCAGCGGCCTGATTGTTTTTCGACAGGTTGAGAAAGTAGGTTTCCAGACCGTAGGCCTTACTGCTGTTGCTGGCGTTGGCATGCAGCGAAATAAACAGGTCGGCAGAGACCCGATTGGCATAAGCGGTGCGGTCACGCAGCTCGATGAACTCATCAGTCGAACGGGACAGCAGTACCTTGACGCCAAGTTCTTTGCGAAGCTTCTCAGCCAACCGCTTAGCCATTTCAAGGGTGACATTCTTCTCCAGGACCTTACGCGGTCCGACAGCGCCAGGGTCTTTGCCACCATGACCGGCATCAACGACGATCAGCCGTAAGCCTTGTTGCTTGCTCTGTTGTGGCACATGCAGCGTCGGTTGTCGGTTCGCAGCAGTGTCGAGAATCGAGGCGATTGAGTCATCTGCTGGTTGTGGACGGGTTTGCACCACCGGCTGTTTGCCCTGTGCGGCGCCCTGTTTTGCCTTGCCAAGAACATCAATAACGATCCGATAAGGATTATCCAGCGTCACCAGCTTGTATTCATTCAACCGTTCAAGGTCAATAACAACGCGGATTTTCTGCTGATTAAACTGGCTGGTGCGGATCCGTTGTACCACCCCATTATGAATGGCGATTTCAGCTTGCAGGCTCGGGGCAATTTCAGTGTAGACAAGATCAAAATAAAGCCGCGGGTCATCCCCTTTAAGCAGATGTGGCACGGCAACGACTGGTGCGTTAAGGTCAAGAACCACGCGGGTATATTCTGGGCCGCTCCAGTAGCGAATGTTTTCCAGTCGCGGCGCAGCGCCGACCAGTTCAGTCTTTTTAACCTCAGGCACTGGCACCGACTCCGGTACTGTCACATTGACCGGTTTCGGTAATACCGCCAGTCGTGCCTTGGCGTCGCCAACCATATCCGCCCCTGGATACTGCTGCTCCAACTGCAGATAATAAGCGTACGCCGATTCATCGTCCTTCAAGCGGTTTTCAGCAATCTGTCCGGCATGAAACAGTGCGTCGTCAGCAAGCTTGCTGTCCGGATAACGTTTGACCATGTCCAGATAGTGCGTAATTGCCTGACGCGCATCCGGACCGCTACCGGCGACATAAGAGAGTCCGTCCCAGGTTTTTGCCTTCAGAAAAAGAGCTTTTTCCGCATCGACATGGTTGGGATTCTGCTCGGCGAAGCGATCAAACCGCCGGATCAGCTTTTCCCAATGGCTGCGCTGGCGCTGCAACTGGGAAGACTGCATAAGGCGTTGATAATCACTGCGGATTTCGGCGTAGGTCTCAGCTGCGGCCAAGGACGGCAGCGCAACAATCAGCAGAGATAAACAGAGCAATATGGCGCAGTACGATAACCACTTCATGGTTCAGAGCATTTTCTTCAATTCGTCCAGTGCGTTCATGGCATCAAGCGGCGTCATGCAACTCAGGTCAATATTCTCCAGTCGCTCCCGGATCGCTTCATTCGGATCAGACTGAAACAGTGACATCTGTGAAGCGCGTTGCTTCTTCGGCTTGCCACGGCTTTCGCCCAGTCGCGGCTCACCGGATTGAGCATACTCGCCCGCTTCCAGATTGTGCAGAATCTCTTTCGCCCGCTTGATCACCGAATCCGGCAATCCGGCTAATCGACCGACCTGTATGCCATAGGAACGGCTGGCACCGCCAGAGACTATTTTACGCAAAAAGATGATCTGATCATTCCATTCCTTGACCGAGATATTGAAATTTTTCACCCGGTCCCGGGTCAGGGCGAGATCGGTCAGCTCGTGGTAATGGGTGGCAAACAGCGTCTTCGCCGCAACCGCGGCGTTATCGTGTAAATGCTCGGCAACCGCCCAGGCGATACTGACACCATCGAAGGTCGAGGTTCCCCGGCCGATTTCATCGAGGATGATCAGGCTGCGATGGGTGGCGTGGCGGAGGATATTTGCCGTCTCGTTCATTTCAACCATGAACGTCGATTCACCTTTTGCCAGATTATCACTTGCGCCAACCCGAGTAAAGATGCGGTCCACCACCCCGATCCGGGCATTTTCGGCCGGCACGAAGCTGCCGATCTGCGCCATCAGAGTGACCAGCGCGACCTGTCGCATAAAAGTCGACTTACCCGCCATATTGGGGCCGGTGATAATCAGCAACTGGTTCTTCTCGTTATCCAGAGTGACGTCATTGGGGACAAAAGCTTCTTTCAGCGGCATCCCCTCGACCACCGGGTGGCGGCCAGCTTCAATCTTCAAGACTCCGGAATCGTCAACGATCGGTCGGATATAGTTACGATCGTGGGCCAGGTCGGCCAAACCCAGCAGCGCATCGAGCGAAGCCAGGGCGTCTGCACTCTGCTGTATCCGGCGTCCCTCGGCAGCGGTCTTCAGGCGGATCTGTTGAAACAGATTGTATTCGAGCTCAACCAACCGTTCTTCGGCGCCGAGAACCTTCAATTCATACTCCTTGAGCTTCGGCGTGATATAACGTTCCGCGTTGGCCAAGGTCTGTTTGCGCTGATAATCTTCAGGAATCCGATCGAGGTTCCGGTTGGTGATTTCGATGAAATAACCGAACACCCGGTTATATTTCACCTTCAATGTCGAAATATCGGTCCGATCGCGCTCTTCCTGTTCGAGACGGGCAATCCACCCTTTCCCTTCGCGACTGATTGATCGTAGCTCGTCAAGCTCGGTATTGTAGCCATCGCGGATGATCCCGCCATCGCGCAACACAAAGGGCGGATCGTCAACGATCGCAGTGGACAGCAATTCCACCAGTTCCGGCAGCATATCGATCTGCGCGCGCAGTTGCTGCAGGAAAGAGCTGCGGAACCCTGCAAGCAAATCGTCGATCTGCGGCAGCTTCTCCAGCGACTGCCGGAGCGCGGTCAGATCCTTGGCGTTGGCGCTGGCCATGGCGATTTTGCTGTTGAGGCGCTCCAGATCGTAAACTCCGTCGAGTGCTTCGCGCAATTCAATGCGCAGCAGACTTTCATCAACCAGTTCGGCGACGGCGTCCTGTCGCTGCAGAATCTGTTGCAGATCGATCAGCGGATAGTGAATCCAGTGACGCAGCGTCCGGCCGCCCATGGCCGTGACGGTGCGATCGAGGACACCGAGCAATGAACCACGCTTCTTGCCATCCTGCAGGGTTGCGGTCAGCTCCAGATTGCGCCTGGTGGCCTCATCCAGCACCATGAAATGACGGGTATGGTAGGTATGCAACGGCCGGAGATGACGTAGCTCGTCCTTCTGTGTCTTCTGCAGGTAGTAGAGCACAGCGGCGGCGGCCTGCTGCGCACCGGGCAGATCCTGGCAACCAAAGGATTGCAGACCGGAAACGCCGAAAAATGTGCAGAGCTGCTCAGTGGCATAGTCGGTTTCGCAGACCCACTCTGGAAGCAGATTACACATCAAGCCATCAAGAACCGGCTTTAACAGTTTCAGTAGCCGTTGACCGGTTTCATTGTCGGCAAACAGAATTTCACGTGGTCGCAACGAACCGAGTTCGCTTTCGACCTGCGCCAGATTATCGACCTGAGTAACGCGGAATTCACCAGTCGTGATATCGACGTGAGCGATGCCGAAGCCGCCCTCTTCACCGGCGATCGCCAACAGATAATTATTCTCTTTCGGTTCCAGCGTGTCGGTATCGGTCACCAGCCCCGGTGTCACCACCCTGACGACCTCGCGCTTGACTATCCCTTTGGCGAGCTTCGGGTCTTCAACCTGTTCACAGATGGCCACCTTGTGGCCGGCAGCAATCAATTTAGCGATGTAACCTTGGCTGCTGTGATACGGGATGCCACAGAGCGGAATCGAATCGTCATCGCTTTTATTGCGCGACGTCAGCGTAATACCCAGCACCCGCGAAGCGAGGACGGCATCCTCCATGAACATTTCATAAAAATCGCCAAGCCGGAAAAAAAGCACGGCATCTTGATAATCAGCTTTGATCTCAAGATATTGTCGCATCAGCGGTGTTGTAGATGACATTTTCGGCCTTGAAGAAACGGAATGGCAATACGCAGAATGGTGCTGTTCGCAAAGCGCGTTATCCTAGCAAAGCCCTATCGGGAAGTAAATAGAGGTTAGCCGTTGACCGACCGTTGGCACAGTGTTAATAACTGCGCAACATTCAAATACCGTATTTACAGAGGATCTATCGATGAACAATACGCACGAAACCGTCGAAACAGCGGCACATCATCTGCGCGAAAACTACAATGTCGGCTCACTCGAAGACGAGTTGCGGATCAACCAGCTCTGCAAACAGCTGCTCAGAGAATTTCATCAGCACCTGCTGCAGAAGCTCAAGCTCGAACCACTGGATGCCGGCAGCCAGGCGGCCGGTGCCGACTATTTTCTGCTCGATTTCATGATTGATAACCAGCGGGCCAACATTTTCGACGGTTCGGAAAGCGATTTGAAAAAATTTGCCGCCAACTGGTACATCATCAGCAATCTGGAGCCGAACATTGATGAATTACAGGCGATGTTAAAAGGTACGGCTAACTTTTACCGCTACTGCGCCACATTGCAGCTGGTGCCGACAAAAACCGCTGAGCAGATTGACGCCGCCAGCCAGCAGGTCGCATATTACCAGCAGCGAATTGATAGTTTTCTCGACATTACTGGCGATGGCTACATCACCTGGAACCGGGAATGCCCCCTGAAATAAAGGAACTGTTCGGATGCTCCCGAAAAATCCGAAATTAAGAGCGGCCAGCGTTTCGATCTGCGGCGCTCTTGGGCTTGCCATTGCCAAGCTGATTATTGCCATCACCAGCGGCTCGATGGCGGTGATGGCCTCGGCGGTCGACTCACTACTCGACATTCTGATGTCCGGAGTCAACTTCATGGCGCTGCGACAAGCCGAGCAACCGCCGGACCAGTGCCACCCGTTTGGCCACGGAAAATATGAAACGTTGGCGACCCTGTTTCAGGCGCTGGTGATTACTGGTTCTGGTGGCTGGATTATCTACGAATCGACTCAGCGACTGATAGAAGGACAGCGCCTGGAAGGGCTCGACCAGGGGATTGGTATTCTTGCCTTAAGTGCCGTGGTGTCCTGGTTCATCGCCAGCCACTTGAGCAAAGTGGCTCGCCAGACCGACTCTTCGGCTCTGGAAGCCGACTCACTACACTTCCGGATGGACATTTACAGCAATATCGGTCTGATGTTAGGTTTGCTGCTGGTTCGCTGGCTGCATATCGACTGGCTCGACTCGGCCCTTTCGATCCTGGTTGCATCCTATATTCTGCATGAAGCCCTGCAGCTGATCAAACGCAGCCTGACCGATATGCTCGACCATCAACTGCCGGATGAAATCCAGCAACAGGTTCACGAACTAATCAGCTCGCACGAAGGGCCCCTGGCTGGTTACCATGGCTTGCGGACGCGTCGGGCCGGTTCTCTGAAAATTATGGATTTCCATCTGGAGGTCTGTAAGGAAATGACCGTTGAGGAGGCGCACAAGCTGTCCGACGGACTGGAAAAACGGATCGAAAAAGACATCCCAGGCGCCGATGTCATTATCCACATTGAGCCCTGTAAAAGTAAAAACTGTCCGGGCACCGAGAACTGCCCACTGATGAAGGCACGAATGAAAGAGCAATAAAAAAGGCCCCTGATGGCAGGGGCCTTTTTCTGAATCATCCGTAATTAATCAGTCTCTCTGAACTGTTTCAGCTGCGCAATAACCTTTTTGCTCTGCTCACTGCGGGCTTCCATCTCATCAAATATGCGGTTTGCCATGTCGGCAACCGACTCTACCGCCGTTTCAATATCGCGGCTGTCCTGACGCTGCTGAATGGCGACCCCGGCGACCTCGTCTGCCATGTCGCGGATGTCTTCTATGGAACGGACAATCCCGTGGGTTCCCAGCGCCTGCTCGCGGGAGGCCGTCGAGACCTGATCGGTCATGTCCCCCAACTCTTCTATCGAATGAGTAACAAATTCAGCCGACTTGGAAACCTCGCGCGTGGCAAGGCGGATGCTGCGAGCCATATCCATCGCGGCGGTCGCAGTGGCGAGGATTTGCGCCAGGGCGCCCTCGGTATTCTGGCCCAAAGTGACCCCTTGGGTGACCAGTTTCTGAACGTTGCGGATCTGCGAAACAACCCCCGAAGTATTGGCCTGCATGTCGCGGATCAATTGGGCTATCGCGGCAGAAGAATGTGCCGTTTTCTGTGACAATCCACGAATTTCTTCAGCGACCACGGCGAAAGAACGGCCATGCTCCCCCGCCTGCGCGGCGATTATTGCTGCATTTAATGCCAGCAGGTTGGTTTTCTGTGCGATCTCGGTAATGACTGTGGTGATGGTGCTGACTTCTGCGCCCTTGATTGACAGCTGATCGATGGTTCGAGCGGCTTCAGCAACCCCGGTCGTGATACCGGTGAGGCCGGACAGGGTCTCTTTGACGGAGATTACGCCGTCTTCCGCTTTGCTTTTTACCTGTTCGGACATTTTGTGCGAGCTGATACTGTTATCATCGACTTCTTTAATGGTGGCGGCAATCTCGGTCATTGCCGAGATCGACTTATCCATAAATTCAGACAACTGCAGAATGCTGTTGCCGACCTGATCTATCGACGCTGAAATTTCTGTTGAAGCCGACTGGGTTGAGCTGACTGCGTCACGAACCACATCGGTGGAACTGACGATATCGCTCACCAGTCGAACCGTAGAACCGGTCGCCCGTTTGAGGGTTTTCAGCAGCACCTGATAGTCTTGACGGTACTGCATGATCTGGGCAAACGTGTGTTCCAACTCTTGGCCCATGGTTTCTACTGCGTTAAACAGGCGTAAGCGGGTAATACTGCCGGACAACTGGGCTGCAAAGAGTTTGATCGTATCGACGTCGTCGCCATCCAGTTGCCGGCCGCTGGTTTTATTATCGACCGCGAGCACCATTTCAGTAATGCCGTTGACGACAACCGGACAGACCAGAAAGTGTCGCGAACGCAGGGCGGACAACTTGTCGCAGGGGGGCTGTAGTTTAAAATCTGCAGGCATCAATGTGATGTCATCGACCAGATAATCGCGATTCTCAACGACAGACTTGTAGATCACCCCGGCACGTGGGTCCAGCGGCATGGAAACCGCTGCCGCGGAGGACTCACCGCAGCCATAGCTGGCCGACATGCGCAACAGGTTCTGTTCATGATCGACCGAAAGAATGTTCACCCGGTCAAAATCCATAACTTCACGTAATCCATGACCAATCAGCGAGATCAACTCTTTTAAATCAGTAGTTTTCTGCAACCGGGCGCTGATCGAATGAAAGCTGCTGATACGGGCATTCAATTCTCGGTATTTTTTCTCTGACACTTCTTTCTGTTTGGCCACGGTCTTGTTCATTTCATTGAGACGTTCAGCGCGGCTATGAATCTGTTCTGCTGCCCGGCCGATGAAAAAACCGAACGTCCCCAGCACAACGGCTGTTCCGCCACCCATATAAGTGACCAGACCGATATGCTCTGCATTCTGTAAAAAATGTCCGATGCTTTGGCTATAGAAAGAGGCGCCGGATTCGTAAAAAAACAGCATCCGCACGATGACCCAGCCGATCGGCGCAGCAACGCCCAGCATAAAGCCTGCGAGTGCGTAGAGTACACTGCGATCTGCCTTGCCTTTTTTCTGCGACTTGTTCTTGTCGTCTAAAACCAGAGAGAAAATATTCGTCATCAAATCCTCTACCTGCTAAATGTCGAAAATGAATAAAACAACTTTGAGTGGTAAAACTCAGCGACCGACCATTATCCCCAGGTCTTCAGCCGTGCGAATCAGTTCACCGTCCGGGTCGACCAGATTCAGCTGCGAAACAGCCTTGGCGATTTCGACATCAACAACATGTCGTCCTTTAAGAGCGACCATCCGTCCGTATTTATTCTGCGCTATCAGTTCGACAGCCTTGACGCCAAAGCGGGAAGCCAGAATCCGATCGTAGGGGGTCGGTGAGCCACCGCGTTGCAGATGACCAAGGGTAACAACTCTGGTTTCCATACCGAGTGATGCCTCAATCTGCTCTGCGACTCTGTGGCCGATGCCGCCGAGTCGCTCGACGCCGAGGTTTTTTTCTGCCGAAACCTGCAGCACTTTACCGCTTTCTGCCGGAAAAGCTCCCTCTGCAACAACAATGATTGAAAAACGGCTGCCTTTCTGACGACGCCGTTCTATCGCTTGACAGAGGCGCTCTACAGAATAGGGAATCTCTGGTATCAGGATGACATCCGCTGAACCGGCGATGCCCGACTCAAGTGCAATCCAGCCGGCGTCGCGCCCCATCACTTCGACAACCATGGCACGATGGTGACTTTCAGCCGTTGTGTGCAGACGATCCAACGCCTCGGTCACGATTGAAACGGCGGTGCGATAACCAAAGGTAATATCAGTCGCGCGCAAGTCATTATCGATGGTTTTTGGCACTCCGATCACCGGCAGCCCTTTTTCAAATAAAGCCTGCGCAATTTTCAGTGTTCCGTCACCGCCGACCGCGATCAGGACGTCAGCTCCAAGCTGTTTAAAGGATTCGATAACCGTATCGGAGACATCCTGCAGCTCGATTTTACCGTCCACTTCTACAGGGTAACTGAACGGGTTACCACGATTGCTGGTGCCCAGAATCGTGCCGCCGCGGGGCAAGATGCCGCGGACTGAATCAAGCGTCAATTCACGCCAGCTCAGCTTGCCAACCAATCCCTCAAAACCGTCTTCAATGCCGATCACTCGCCATCCGTGACGCCCGATAGCTGAGCGAACGACACCGCGAATCACGGCATTCAAGCCAGGGCAATCGCCTCCGCCAGTCAGAATTGCCAGCGTTTTTGACATAAGTAAATAACTCCAGTTAAGGTTTCAATCAGGAATTTTCTTGTCTGTGGCAATCGCAAGTTTGCCGAAGCCGGCCGTCTTTGCCGCGTCCATCAACTGAATAACTCGACCGTGCAATGCGTCGGTATCAGCCATCAACAGAAACGTCATGTTTGCTGCGGCAGAACCATACGTATTCAGGTGCAGGATCAGCCCCTCAATAGAAATGAGCTGCTGTTGCAGATAGATCGAACCCGCTTTATCCAGGTAAATCTGAAGTTCTTTCTCTTCTGGTAAAAGTTCAAAAGTCGCAGTGTCTGGCAGGTCTATTTTCAGGCCTGGACGCTCAATAAAAGTGGTTGAGATCATGAAAAAAATCAGCAGCAAAAAAACCACATCGATCATCGGTGTCAAATCGACCCGAGGCGACTCAATGTTGCGACGCCTGAAACCCATCAGTCAGAGCGCCCGAACTGATCGACAAAACGCAAACTGTATTCTTCCATCTCCAATGCCAGTCGTTCGGCACGGCTGCAGAGATAGCGATGGATGAGAATCATCGGTACGGCAACGGACAAACCGGCCGCTGTGGTTATCAGCGCCTGTGAGATCCCCCCGCCCAGTGTTGCGGGGGTGCCGACACCTAAAGCGGCAATGGTATTGAACGCTTCTATCATGCCAAGGACGGTGCCAAGCAGTCCAAGTAACGGAGCGATATTAGCGATGGTTCCCAACAAGCCAAGATAACGTTGCAGCGAGACGACTTCACGACCACCAACTTCGTCAGCAACCTCTTTCAGATGGCTTCTGCTGGCACCCTGCTGCTTCAAAATCGCCAATAAAATCTTTGCCAAAGGAGACGCAGATTGCTGGCAGAGTAAAATCACATCCGCAGGTCGATTTTCCCCTAAGATATGTTCGGCCTTTGCCAATAGCGGTGGCATATCTCGGCGGATTACGGTAAATGCCCGCAGCCTTTCCAGAAAAATGGCCCAGCCAATCACCGAACAGAAGAGTATCGGATACATCAACGGACCACCATTTTTAAAAATTTCAATCATTTCAGTCAATTCCCAGATCGTAAGAAAACCTTAAAAAAGATAGCACAAAGATGAAAAGCCTCCAAGAGAGTTTTATTAACCAATAATGATTATCTCACCGCTAATCTGCTCACCCAGCGTCAGCATCCCGACAGTATGATGAGGAGCGCTGCGACGATCCGTTGCGCTCCCCGGATTCATGACCAATATGTTATCGGCAAGGTGACAACAGGGTTGATGACTGTGGCCATAAACCAAAGCATCCAGAGCATCGCCGGAAAAATATGCCATCACCCGGTCTTCGAGATCGGCATGACCTCCCCAACCATGAATCAAGCCGATTTTTTTCTGACCAAACCGCAGGATGCGGCTGACAGGAACATCGCTCAGACTGTGGTCCATGTTGCCGCGCACCGAATACCATGGGACTGGAGAAAAACAATTCTCCAGTTCAGCCGTCACAACATCACCAGCATGCAGAATCGCATCGACATCCCTGAAAGCACCAGACATAAGTCTTTCTGCAAGTCTACGACAGGAATCGATATCAAGCAGATGAGTATCTGATAGAACGCCTATCTTCATAAAAATCCCGATTTTCTCACTGGACATACGCAAAAAAATAGCGATATATGTCCCAGATAGCAATGAATGGCCATTTTCAGCCACAAAGTGTTCAATTTTAGCTAATATTAAAGCTAATATTTTATCACATCGTTTACGTGCGCTCTCTAACATTCTGATTTATAATGAATATTGAAAGTAAAAAAATATTGGCATCAGCATTGCGACATTAGTAAAAGCAGTTATATTTTCAAGGCATACAACATTAGATTGACTTTTATTTAGTGTAACTATATTTTTTTATCCAAATTGTAATTGCCTGTTGCGGACCGACCGACCGACCGACCAGGCAGGAGGATTCCCCTCATTTCCATATCCACTTCCTGATTATTTTGTAACAAATTTCTCTCTACAGGAGGCAACAGGCTTATGTCGAAACGTCAAGAAGCTCTTGATTATCACAGCAAAGGGCGAAAAGGTAAGATCGAAGTCATCACCACCAAGCCCTGCGCGACCAGTCGCGATCTGGCTCTCGCCTATAGCCCAGGCGTTGCGGAACCATGTCTGGAAATCGAAAAAGACCCGGCTATGGCTTATGAATATACCGCGAAAGGGAATCTGGTTGCAGTCGTTTCCAACGGTACCGCTGTCCTCGGCCTCGGCGATATCGGCGCGTTAGCTGGCAAGCCGGTTATGGAAGGCAAGGGAGTTCTCTTTAAAAGCTTTGCCGACATCGATGTGTTCGACATCGAACTCAACACCAAAGACTCGGATGAGCTCATCCGGACTGTCAAACTTCTCGAGCCTACCTTCGGCGGCATCAACCTTGAGGATATCAAGGGTCCTGAATGTTTCTACATTGAGGAAGAGCTGCAGAAAATAATGGATATTCCAGTATTCCATGACGATCAGCATGGTACCGCTATTATTTCTGCCGCTGGCATGGTGAACGCACTGGAACTTACCGGCAAAAACATTAATAATGCAAAAATTGTCGTTAACGGTGCCGGGGCCGCAGGAATTGCCTGTGCTAACCTGGCAATTACCATGGGGATCGCAAAAGACAACGTTATCCTCTGCGATACCAAGGGCGTCATATACAAAGGACGCACCGAGGGGATGAACCTTTACAAGGAACGTCTGGCGGCACAGACAGATGCAAGAACCCTGGAAGAAGCAATGGTTGGTGCGGATATCTTCTTTGGTGTTTCTGCCAAGGGTGCGCTGACAGCTGAAATGCTTAAATCGATGGCCAAAGACCCGATCGTCTTTGCCATGGCCAATCCCGATCCAGAGATTACCCCACCAGAAGCGAAAGCAGTTCGTAGCGATGTCATCATCGGCACTGGTCGTTCTGATTACAATAACCAGGTAAACAATGTTCTCTGCTTTCCGTTTTTGTTCCGCGGCGCTCTCGACACCCACGCCAGTGCCATAAACGATGAAATGAAACTGGCAGCGGTTCACGCTCTGGCAGCTCTGGCAAAAGAAGCGGTTCCGGATTCAGTTCGTCGGGCTTACGCTGGTGAAGACATCAAGTTCGGCCGCGAATACGTCATCCCCAAGCCGTTCGACCCACGCGTCCTGTTGCATGTTGCCCCGGCGGTCGCCCAGGCAGCGATGGATTCGGGCGTTGCCCGTCGGCCAATCGCCGACATGGCAAAGTACATTGAACGTCTCGAAGCCATGCAGGGCCGTTCGAAAGAGATCATGCGGACCATGATCAACAAGGCCAAGACCGACCCGAAACGTCTGGTGTTCCCGGAAGGTGATGAAGAAAAGATTCTGCGCGCGGCACAAATTCTGGTCGACGAAGGGATTGCCAAACCGATCCTGCTCGGCAATGAAGCAGAAATTCGCGCAAAAATCGCCGAATTCAAGCTTGATCTCACCGGTGTGGAGATTGTTGACACCGCCACCTCGGCAAAACGCGGTGAGTACATTGATGCTCTGTTTGAAAAGCGTCAGCGTAAGGGTGTCACCCGCGCCGAAGCCAAAGGCAAAATCAAGAACAACCGTCACTACTTTGCTTCAATGATGGTCGATCGTGGTGATGCCGATGCGGTTCTGGCCGGTATCAACCACCACTACCCCGAGACCATCCGTCCGGCGCTGGAAGTTATCGGTAGAAAAGATGGCCTTTCCAAAGTGCACGGCGTCTACATGCTGGTCACTAAAAAGAAAGCAGTCTTTTTCGCAGATACGACCGTAAACATTGAGCCGACCGCTGAAGAGATGGCTGAGACCGCTATCCTGACAGCCGAAATGGCCCGTCAGTTCAACGTGGAGCCGAAGGTTGCCATGCTCTCCTTCTCTAACTTCGGCAGCTCTGACCATCCTCAGTGCCAGAAGGTTAAAAAAGCCACTGCGCTGGTCAAGCAGCAGGCTCCAACTCTGCTGGTCGATGGCGAGATCCAGGCCAACGTTGCGCTTGATCCTGAGCTGACTGCAACACAGTATCCCTTCTCACAAATCAAGGGTGATGCGAACGTTTTCATTTTCCCCGACCTCAACTCGGGCAACATCAGCTACAAACTGCTCAGTAAACTGGGCGAAGCTGAAACGGTCGGTCCAATTCTGATGGGGATGAAAAAGCCGGTTCACGTTCTGCAACGCGGAGACGACGTGTCCGACATCATCAACATGGCGGCCGTTGCGGTTGTCGACGCACAGGAAGCCGCAAACCGTAAATAAGTAAAGCCTGCAAAGCACGCAAAAGCGGGAGTATCCAGACTGGATACTCCCGCTTTTTATTTGTCGTCAATCTTCCAATCGCCCAGCCTTCCTGCTAAGATGCCGCACTTATGTCCAACGACAAACCAAGGAGTTTCCATGAAATACTGTAGTACCCGCGGACAGGTTCAGGGATTGAGCTTCAGGGATGCGGTAATGATGGGATTGGCAGATGATGGCGGACTGCTGTTACCTGAAGACATCCCGAAGCTGACCAAAACAGAACTTGCCGAACTCAGCGATTTGCCTTATGCCGAACTTGCCTTTCGGATCATTTCGCGCTATGCCACAGACATTCCCCCGGCAGACCTGAAGGGTTTACTGGACCGCTCTTACGCAGCATTCGACCATCCGGAAACCACTCCGGTGGTCAAGCAGGACGGTCTCTATATTCTTGAACTCTTTCACGGCCCGACGCTGGCATTCAAAGACGTTGCCCTGCAGTTTCTCGGCAACCTGTTTGAATACATGCTGGAACAGAGCGGCAAAAAGATGAACATCATCGGCGCGACCAGTGGCGACACCGGCAGCGCAGCCATTTACGGCGTTCGCGGCCGTAAAAATATCAACATTTTCATTATGCATCCAAAGGGCCGGGTTTCGCCGATTCAGGAACTGCAGATGACTACAGTCACGGACGATAATGTTTTCAACCTGGCGGTCGAGGGTACTTTTGACGATGCGCAATCGATCGTTAAAGAGATTTTCGGAGATCTAGCATTTAAAGAGCGTTACGCCCTCGGTGCGGTCAACTCGATCAACTGGGCAAGGGTTTTAGCTCAGGTTGTTTACTATTTTTACGCCTGGTTTCAGGTCAACAAGCAGACCGGTTGCAGCGAAATTGAGTTTTCGGTGCCTACCGGAAATTTCGGAGATATTTTTGCCGGATTTATCGCCCATGAAATGGGAGTGCCGATCAAACGCCTGATTCTGGCGACTAACGCCAATAACATTCTCAGCCGTTTTGTCCAGAATGGCGATTACTCTACGGCTGACGTCCACCAATCCCTCTCTCCTTCCATGGACATTCAGGTTGCCAGCAACCTGGAGCGTTACCTCTACTATCTTTGCGATAAAGATAGTGGTCTGCTCGCTGCCAAGATGGAAGAATTCAAGCAAACCGGAAAACTGGTTTTTCCCACGGCACAGCTTGATAAAATCCAGCAGACTTTTGCTGCCGCGACGATTGATGATGCAGAGACCATAGTGACAATAAAAGATTTTTTCAATCGAACGGGCTACATTCTTGACCCGCATACCGCAGTCGGAGTCGCTGCAGGGCGCATCTGCACGAGCGGTGATTGTCCAATCGTCTGTCTGGCAACGGCACATCCGGCAAAGTTCGGCGCTGCAGTAAAAGAGGCGATAGGACAAGAGCCCGAGCTGCCACCGGCGTTTCAGGGGATTGAAAAGCTGCCAAAGCGGGTAGAACAACTGGCAGCGAAAACTGAAATCATCAGAAATTATGTCGCCGAACGTGCATTGTAATTAATCTTCAATCCCTTCAACAAGAAGCCTCTGGAGATTCATTTCCAGGGGCTTTTTGCTGACAACCACAGAGAAAGGAAATTATGAAAGATCTCTCAACAGACAGAATCACAGCGCTGATCGAAACCTACGCACTCCCGCTGGTCTGGGCGCTCGTCATATTGGTCGTTGGCCGGATTGCTGCGCGGATTATCACCAACCTGGTCGGCAAGATGATGACAAAGGCCAAGGTTGATCAGACACTGATCAAGTTCTGTAAAAGTCTCACATATATCGGCGTGATGGCCTTTGTCATTTTAGCCGCACTTGATAAGCTCGGCATTGAAACCACTTCCTTTGCCGCAATCATTGCGGCAGCCGGCTTAGCGATCGGTCTCTCCTTGCAAGGAACACTCGGTAATTTTGCTGCAGGTGTGATGTTGATGATTTTCCGCCCCTTCAAGCTGAATGATTTCATAGAAGCCGGGGGAACCGTCGGGGTCGTTGAGGAGATTCAGATTTTCAGTACAAAGATGAGAACTGGTGACAATAAAGAGATCATCGTGCCGAACGGTCAGATTATTTCTGGAACAATCACCAACTATTCGGCAAAAGCAACCAGACGCATCGATCTGGTTATCGGGGTCAGTTACTCCGATGACCTCAAAAAGGTACGGGCGATTCTTGAGGATATTCTCAGTAAACACGAAAACGTCCTGCCTGAGCCCTTGCCGGTGATCGGTTTGCTTCAACTTGCTGACAGCAGTGTTAATTTTGCCGTTCGTCCCTGGGTTAAAACAGAAAACTACTGGCCGACCCTGTTTTCCCTGCAAGAAGAGATCAAATTACGCTTTGATGCAGAAGGAGTGACCATCCCCTTCCCGCAACGTGACTTGCACATCGTCAGTGGCACAGCAGCTTAATTTTGTTGCCGGCGCTGGTAATACCAGTGCCGGCAGCACTACTATCGGCACCAGCCTCTTTTTTGCATACAGCATACAGTCGCGCAGGTCATTGATTATCCATTTCAAAAACGCTTTTTACCTAAAAATATCCACATAAACAATATGTTAGTAAATTCCAGAAAGAGCTTGAAATCAGCACAAAGCCTTGCTATAAACTGCTCTTATAGATAAAAACAGGTGGTTTGAGTTCAGAGCCTCCTGCACGCTTCACTTCTGTTATTTATTTCATCATTGCCATGTTGGCTTGCCGGTCCTTTACTGGCAGAACATGGCGCAATCCACCGATTCAGGAGGCAAAATGCAAAAGCAATCCGTAAAACTTCTTACCGCCCTACTGGGCCTGGCTATCTGCAGTCTGCTACTGACCGCAGTTACCGCAACTGCCCAGCCAATGCTGTCTATCGACGATTGCGCCAAATGCCATGAGCAGCAGCCGCGCGAAATCGAAGAAGCCGGCAGTGCCCACAAAGCGCAGATCAACTGCCAGGAATGTCACACCGGACATCGCCCGGTCAGCCCGAATAATATCCCGCAGTGCAGCATGTGTCACGACGGCAGTGCCCACTATGAGTTGGAAAACTGCCTGCGCTGCCACAACCCTCATCAGCCGCTGCGGGTTGTCCTGGCTGGCGAGCTCAAAGCTGAGTGTCTGACCTGCCACACCTCACAGAACGAGCAGCTTGTCGCCAATCCGAGCAAGCACACCACCTTTGCCTGTAACTTCTGTCACGCCGACACCCACGGCGTTATCCCTGAGTGCCTGCAGTGCCATGAGCCACATTCCCAGAATGTGACCCAGGCTGATTGTGCGACCTGCCACGAAGTCCACCAGCCGCTGGTTCTCATGTACCCGGATTCTACTAAAAATATCCTTTGTGCCGCCTGCCACGAGCTGCCATTCAGCCAGTTGTCAGCCACCAAAACCAAGCACCGTGACGTTGCCTGTGTAAGCTGCCATGCCAACAAGCATAAAACCGTACCTCAGTGCAGCGATTGTCACGACCTTCCACACGCTGAAGGTATTCACGCGAAGTTCCCTCAGTGCGGCAGCTGCCACAATATTGCCCACGACTTGAACAACTTCAGCAAGTAAGATTGACAGGATAACGAAATGCGTAACCATCTTCAGCAATACAAGCTGATTGGCATCATGACAATCATGATCGCTGCAATTCTTCTGGTAACCGGGGCGGCATTTGCCGCTCCGGCTCAGCAGCGCACGAATTTACCGGCTCTGGATACGTCTCTCTACGAAGTGACTCCTCAGCCGCTACAGGTGTCCCAATGCGGTCAATGTCATCCGTCCCACTTTGGCAACCTCAAAGAATCCGGCGGATTGCATCGCTTTGATTGTCGTGAATGTCACGAGGTGTTTCACGCCTACAATCCGCTGAAAAAGAATTACGCGGATATCATGCCCAAGTGTACAACCTGTCACGACTACAAACACGGCAACAAGCACATTGAGTGCCTGAACTGCCACGAAAACCCACATTCGCCACGCCGGGTTCCAATGACCCACATGCTGGCCGGGATCTGTGCGGACTGCCACAGCAACCAAGCTGAAGAGCTGAAGGCTCAGCCGAGCAAACACACCCAGCAGCAATGCAGCAGCTGCCACCACAATCGGCACGGCTACATCCCGTCCTGCGCTGAGTGTCACGAACCACACTTTGCCGCACAGGCGATGGCAACCTGCACCCAGTGTCACGACGTTCACCAGCCGCTCAATATCGGCTTTAAAGAGACTGTCGATGTCAAAACGTGCGATGCTTGCCACAGCGATGTCTACACCAAGTGGAGCGGCACCACCAGCAAGCATGGCACTGTCAGCTGCGCACTTTGCCACACCAAGCACGGGCTGATTCCGGAATGCACCAACTGCCACACCCCGCCGGAATCTCATGCCAAGAAACTGCTCGAGATGTTCCCGAAGTGCTTGACCTGTCATCTGGATGTCCATGATCTGCCGGTCAAGAAGAGCAGAAAATAACTGATCCACTTCAGCGAAACAACAAAGGCCCCGTCGATTACGATGGGGCCTTTGTTGTTTCCACACGATCACCTTAAAAGCCCCACCCTTCCGATAGAGATTACCGATAGTTCAACTGACCTCACAACAACACTGATACATCCAAATATCGTAGCGATATGGCGGGTTCAAATCGGGTAGGAGGCGGGATTACTCCCGCCGTCCTCCCACACCACCGTGCGTACGGTTCCGTACACGGCGGTTCACGAAGTGTGTTGAAAACGATGAAACTGATCCATGTAACTGAACAGTCCCGCTTTTGAGAAATAGG
>DATCYW010000038.1:0-32827 GCA_036526255.1 Malonomonas sp.
TCTTCCTTGAAGGCGATATTCTCAATGTTTCTCGACAGCAGCCGCGCCGAAGAGACCGCTGTTTTCGCCCACATGCGCAACGTGATCTACGGCTTTGCCAAGCGCGGAAACTGCGTGCTGGTCGGTCATGGATCGGTTATCGCCGCACAGGACCTGCCCAACTGTATCCATTTGCGGCTGGTTGCTCCTTACGAATTCAGGGTGAAGAAGATCATGCGTGTGCATAATCTTACCCAGAAAGAAGCGGAGCAGTTTATCGATCTGCATCAGCAGCAACGCGATGATTTTATCAAGCGCTTCACGGCTGGGCAGTTGGACGATCCGTTGCTTTATCATCTGGTGATCAATAATAGCCGACTGGGGGTTGATGCCATGGCCGAACTTGTCGAAGAATATATGGTCATGTCACGCTCTTAAGCTGTGGAAGGTCTGCTTGTCTGGTTTGTTCCGGTCACCCTTTATCGGGGTGACCGTTTCTCTTTTGCCGTCGCAGTTCTGGTTCTTCTGACAACAATTTTGTGCTATAACCTGCGCCATGCTGCAATTACGAAAAATAACCAAATATTTCGCTGATCGGGCGATCTTCGCCGGAATCGACTGGCACATCCGGCCGAGCGATCGGATTGGTCTGTGCGGTGAAAACGGCGCGGGTAAATCGACCCTGCTGAAGATGTTGGCCGGTCGGGTCGAGCCGGATGGCGGGACCCTGCAGGCGGCCAAGGGGACGACCTTCGGCTATCTTCCGCAGGATGGTCTGGAGCATCGTGGCCGCAGCCTGTTTGATGAAGTGCACAGCGCCCTCGAAGAGCTGCAGGCGATGGAGCGGGAGCTGCGGCAGCTCGAAACCAGAATAGCTGTTGCGGATAACGCCGCTGAGCTTGAGCGTTACGCCGAGCTGCAGCAGTTGTTCGAACAGCGCGGTGGCTACCGGATGGAATCAGAGGTCGGCCGGGTGCTCAGCGGTCTCGGTTTCTCCGACGCGGACTTCAGCAAGCCCTGCGAGGCTTTTTCTGGCGGTTGGCAGATGCGGATCGCCTTGGCCAAACTGTTGCTGCAGACGCCAACGCTGCTGCTGCTTGATGAGCCGACCAACCACCTCGATCTTCCTGCCCGCGATTGGCTCGAAGATTATCTGCTTGCTTACCCCTACGCCGTGGTGCTGGTTTCGCACGACCGGTTTTTTCTCGATAAAGTCGTTAACCGGATTGTTGAAATCTGGAACGGCGATCTGACTGAATATCCCGGTAACTACAGCAAATATATTCGTGCGCGTGACGAGCGGATCGCCGCGCTGAAGGCCGCCAAGCAGCAGCAGGATGACGAGATTGCACGGATCGAGGGCTTTATCGGCCGCTTTCGTTATCAGGCCAACAAGGCTTCTCAGGTGCAGAGCCGGGTCAAGCAGCTGGAAAAGATCGTGCGGATTTCGTTGCCGCCACAGCGGAAAAAAATCGCTTTTCATTTTCCTGCTCCGCCCAAAGGGGGGCGGGTCGCACTGGAACTGCATAAGGCATCGCAGCATTATGGTGAGCTGAAGGTGTTGCAGCAGGTCGATGTGCAGATTGAGCAGGGGGAGCGGGTCGCGTTGGTCGGTCCGAACGGGGCCGGCAAGTCGACCCTGATGCGTCTTCTGGCAGGGACTGAAACGCCAGTCTCCGGCGAACGCAAAGAGGGGCATAACCTGCATCTCGCCTATTTCGCCCAGGATCAGGCCGCTGAGTTGGAGCCGACCCGTGACGTTTATGCCGAGTTGTCGGCCGATGCGCCGGTGGCGATGGTGCCGAAACTGCGCAATATTCTTGGTGCTTTTCTGTTCTCTGGTGATGATGTCGAAAAGTCGGTCAAGGTGCTCTCCGGCGGCGAGCGCAACCGGCTGGCGCTGGCGAAAATGCTGCTACGTCCAGCTAATTTGCTGCTGCTTGACGAACCGACCAATCACCTCGATCTGCAGTCGAAGCAGGTGCTGCTCGATTCGCTCAAGGGCTACCAGGGCACCATCGTGTTTGTTTCGCATGATCGTTATTTTGTTGATGAGCTGGCGACCCGGGTCATCGAGGTCGGCAATGGCCGGGTTGAATCCTACCTTGGTAACTATGAGGATTTCCTTGTAGCCAAACAGCGCCTGGGGGACGTCAGTCACAGCAGCCAGCGGGTCGAACAGCATACGCAGGTGGCTGAAGAACAGCCCCTCGACAAGGAGGCGCGTCGTCAGGCGCACGCCGAGCGCAAAGAGCAGCAACGCCGCGAGCAGAAGCGTGAACGGGAGCTGTCCGAACTGGAAAAACGCATCGAAACCCTGGAGCAGCAGTTGGCTGCGCTGGAGCTGCAGATGGCCGATCCCGAACTTTATCAGGACGCGGAGCGCTGGCGCCGGGTCAGCGATCAGCACGCCAAGCTGAAAACCCAGCTGGATGATGCCTATCAGAGCTGGGAAGGCCTGCAGGAGTCGGCATGACCGAAACGTCGCCCTATGTTGTGCTGGTGACCGGCACCTCGGCCGGGGTTGGTAAGAGCACTCTGGCGTGTAACCTGACGGTCTACCTCAAGGCGCTTGCCGAAGATTTGCCGGTCGCCTATGCCTCACTTGAGGCTGGGGCGGATGTCGATGGCATGTTTTTGTTGGCTGACCGGCCAACGTATTCGCTGGCCGATCTGCAGCGGACTGTTCCCTTTGGGCAGCTGTTTCGGCTTGGGCAGTTCGGTGTTGATTACTGCGCGGCCGTAAGTGAAAAACAACGCCCTGAATCGACGCTGTTTCTGCGCACTGGCCTTGCGCGGGCGAATTATTCCGGGGTGCTGGTTCTGGACGCCGCCGGAGACAGCCCTTTTTTGTCGGCCGCGCTGTCCGCCGCTGATCTGGTCATCACGCCGGTCAAGGATCCGGCTGCTCTGCCAGCATTGATCCGCCTGCAGAAGGCGTTGCTCGCCAGCGGCGGTGAGCGCGAGCAGCTCTGGTTATTGCCGAGTCAGTTGGGCGAAGCCAGTCAATATCAGGCTGACGCAGCTTTGACTGAGTTTCTGCGTTTCGCAGCGCAGGAGCGCGGTTTTCAGGTGTTGGACGAACTGTTGACCGCTGAGACTCTGGTCGCTGAGCTGGCGGTGAAATTCTCCAAACCGGTACTGACCCGGACCCCAGAGAGTGTTCTGCACCAGCAGTTGAAAAGAATTGCCGCGCTGGTGCTGGACCAGCGCCAGCAGCAAACCAGCTTTTCGGTTCGGGTGCGCAGGATGCTGCAGGACGGCCTGTTGCCGTCACGGGCCAGGCGGATTGGGTTGCGCTGTCCGCTCTGCGGACGGCCCGCCTTGACCGGAGAGGTGCATTATCTGGAGTCGTTCCCGGCGCGCCGGCGGTTGTTGCTGCATCGGAGCTGCGTTGTCGCCCTGCTGGCAGAAACTGGCGCTGCGGCTTTTTATGGCGAACCCGGCGTGACACTGGTACAGTCCGGTGCGCTGTTTGGTGCGGGAAACGACCATCTGCGGTTGCAGGTTCTGTCAGCTGAGGCTGAGCTGCTGAACACTGAACTGGTCTCGGCTGGAGAGAATCCTGCCTGGCTTGCGCTGTCGCATGCTGCTACGGGCCGTTGTCTGGCGGAGCTTTATCAGGAACTGTTTATCTATTCTGAGCCGCTGCCGGTGACTGAAGTTTTTACTGCGGGCTGGTCTCGGCAGTTCGTGAGCCGTCGGCGGATGCTGCGATTGGCCTGTGAGTCTGAACTCGTGTAGCTTGCAGGGCATCGGTGATTGACAGTTTTTCCGGCTTGTTTTTATAGTGTTTGAGCAATGAAATTTCTTTTATTGGTGAGAGCGTCATGATTTTTCTACCGCGCGGGATCCCCGTTCGAGAAAAGGTCAATCCGGCCAGAATCAATCTGCCAGAAGCGATGGCAAAGTTGCGTGATGGCAGCTTTACCGGCTATCTGCGCTTTGATTCCGCGCAGGGGACCGGGGTGGTGATTTTCGAGCGCGGCAAGCTGGTCAGTGCGCTCTACATTGCTGCCGATGAAAAAGAGCGATTGATCGCTTATGATGCTATCGCTCGGATCTTTGAAATCTCGATTCTTGGCAATGCCACACTGAATATTTTTCGGTTGGTGCCGGAGTTGGCCATCGGTATTCATGCGCTGTTGCACGGCAGCTATCTTTACCGGGGGCAGGATCTGAAGCTGGTTAATATTGAAGGGTTGCAGCGGCGAATCAGGGACGAGCAGATCAGTGGCTGTCTGCGGGTCTATGCCGAGGACAAGGTTGTTCTGATCTTTTACGAGCAGGGGCATTCACTTGGTTTTTTTCACGATGGTGGTGACGATATCGTGACAACGGCGGACCTGACCCGGTCGGTCGCTCGCTTGCCCGGGGTCCGGTTCGATCTGCTGGAGACGGCATACGGCAGGAACTTGATGTTGGCCGACCTGATGGCTTCGGCCGATCTTGGCCCGATCTGGCAGCGCACCCGCAAGTTGCTGCTGGACGATCGGCGCAAGTCGGAAGAGAAAGCGATCCGCTCAATGGAGGAACGTCAGGAGCTGCGCCGTCAACAGCTGCTGCTGCAGATGAAAGCCATCGCCGGAAACCACATCGGCAAGTTCGGCATTTCTCAAGTTGATAAGGCCTTCAGTCTGGTCGGTCCGGATATCCGGGTGGAGGAGTTGGCGAAGTTTTATGACGAACTGCAGCGGTTAGCCAAACTGGTCGCCGGACCGAAAAAAATTAACGCCATGCTTGATGAGATGAAGCAGCAGGCCAGTTCGAGGGATTGATCCTT
The DNA here is from genome assembly GCA_036526255.1 of Malonomonas sp. Lineage (GTDB taxonomy): Bacteria > Desulfobacterota > Desulfuromonadia > Desulfuromonadales > Geopsychrobacteraceae > Malonomonas. The sequence goes on from DATCYW010000038.1 coordinate 4,763, forward strand.
TTCGTTTTTTCAGGAGCAAGTCGTGGATTTGAATATCGTTCATATCGTCCTCTGGTTGATCGCCGGGCTGGCGTCATTCTCCTTCAGTCTGGGTAACGCGCGGGTCTGGACCAGCATCTGTGTCGGTTTCGTGCTGATTCTGCTCGCTGAAGTGATCCCGGCAGCTATACCGTTTTTGCCTGGCCTGCAGCTCCCGCAGGTGCAGGCCCTTGGCTACATCACTGGCACTGTTGCGATTATGGTGATCACGCACGGTTTTCAGGAATACTACATGTTCAGTCGCACTCTGGAGGTCGAGGGGCAGAAACTGCATGTTTATCTGGGAGTTCTTGCGGTGCTGGTTGCATCGATGCTGTTTGTCCTGATCAATCCGACTCCGACCAGCGAGACGTTGCGGATCATCAATATCGTCGAGAACAGTTGCTGGGTTTTTCTTTCGGTTATCAATATCGACATGATCCGCAAGATTTATCAGGCAGTGAAGGATACCCCGATCAGTAGAGGGTTTATCGCTTTCATGTTCGTCTTCGGCTTTATTTTTCTCTGGAAGGGGGCGGCACTTTATGTGCAAGTCTACGGCCTCGATATGGTCGCTGATCAGTTTCCTGTCCGCTATAAGATTTCACTGTATGTGCATGAAATCGGTAACCTTTTAACCAGTATCTCGGTCGGTGCGACCTTTATGATATTGGCCCGTTTGTTACGCTGACATGGGGCGGATATTCGCCCATTGCGGCGGCCATTCGCCTATAACATTGTTTTGGATGGTTCTGGTAGTTTATTGATTGATTTATTCTTGACCACTCATAGGGTTTGCCTTATATGTAGTCAATCTTACGAAACATTGTTTTTCTCGAACTTAAAATCCAGAGGAGGTTTCACCGATGAAAAAGTTTTCTGTGATGTTATCCACGACAGCCCTCGTATTTAGCTTGGCTGTTCCGGGGTTTGCCGCTGACACGATCAAGCTTGGTGTTGCAGGCCCCCACAGTGGTGACTTGGCCCCTTACGGTATTCCGGCGATGAAGGCCGCTCAGTTGGTCGTGAAAAAAGTTAATGCTGCCGGTGGTGTTCTCGGTAAGCAGGTTGAGTTGTTGATTCAAGACGATCAGTGTAAGCCGGAAATTGCGACCAACACCGCGACCAAACTGGTCACCGAAGGCGCTAACGTCGTTCTCGGTCATATCTGTTCCGGTGCGACTAAAGCAGCACTGGGAATTTATAACGATGCTAAAATTCCGGTTATGTCACCATCCGCGACCAACCCGCCTCTGACCCAGAGTGGTGATTACCCGAACTTTTTCCGCACCATCGCCTCTGATGACATGCAGGCCAAGATGGCTGTCGATTTCGCCATCAATACCCTGGGCCTGAAAAAGATCGCCGTACTGCACGACAAAGGTGATTATGGCAAGGGCTTTGCCGAATTCGCCAAGCAATACCTTGATCAGTCCGGCAAGGCAGAAGTGGTTCTGTTCGAAGGGGTCACCCCGGGCGCCATGGATTATTCCTCTATCATTCAGAAGGTCCGTCGTGAGAATGCAGAAGCGCTGATCTTTGGTGGTTATCACCCTGAAGCGTCCAAGATTGTCGCTCAGATGAAGCGTAAGCGTATGGACACAGTGTTCATTTCTGACGACGGCGTCAAAGATGACAGCTTCCTTAAGGTTGCCGGTGATGCAGCTGACGGTGCTTATGTGACCGGTCCGCGCGATCTTTCCAGCATTCCGTTGAACTCCGCTGCGACTGCAGAGTTCAAGGCGGAGTACGGCGCAGAGCCAGGTGCCTTTTTCCAGGAAGCATATTCCGCAACCATGGCAATGCTGAACGCGATCGAAAAAGCTGGCAGCACCGATTACGATGCTGTGACCAATATTCTGCGCACCCAGTATGTTGATACTCCGGTCGGCAGCATCAAGTTCGACAGCAAAGGTGACGCAGAAGGCGTCGGTTTCTCGATCTATAAGGTCGAAGCTGGTTCTTTCAAAGAGCTTAAATAGCCAAGATTACAGACAAGCAGCGAAAAGCTGTGCTTTAGGCGCTGCTGCTTGAACCCTCTTCAGGGGATTGGCGTTTTGCCAGTCCCCTGAAGCTTTGTTTGCACTCGAAACTGTTCGCAGACCTCCCCCGTAGCTTTTTGCAGTACAAACAGATGTGTGTGGCTGCCAACTCTTATCTCTCTGGTTTTCTCTATGGATTATTTTCTCGAGCTTTTTCTCAGTGGTACCACCCGGGGGAGCATTTATGCTCTGATCGCGCTGGGTTACACCATGGTGTACGGTATTATCCAGCTGATAAATTTCGCCCATGGTGAAATTTACATGATCGGTGCCTTTGTGGCCCTGATTGTTGCTGGGGTCTGTACGATTTATGGCTTCAGTGGTATTTCCGTACTGATCATGGCCGGAATTATCGCGGTGATTTATGCCAGCGCCTATGGCTATACCCTGGAAAAAATTGCCTACCGGCCGCTGCGCGGTGCGCCGCGGTTGTCACCGCTGATCAGCGCCATCGGTATGTCGATCTTTTTACAGAACTACGTGCTGCTGGCGCAGACCTCCGATTTTCTGCCATTCCCCCGCTTGATCCCTGATTTTGAGTTCATGGAACCGGTCGCGCACATTATCGGTTCCCCCGAACTGGTGATCCTGGTCACAACCGTCATCACCATGATTCTGCTCTCTTTGCTGATCAAAAAAACCAAGGTTGGCAAGGCGATGCGGGCAACCCAGCAGGATATGAGCATGGCGCGGTTGGTCGGTATTAACGTCGACCGGGTGATTTCACTAACTTTCGTCATCGGTTCAGCGCTGGCCGCCATCGGCGGTGTGCTGGTTGCTTCTTATATCGGCCAGGTTAACTTTTACGTCGGTTTTCTCGCCGGGGTTAAAGCATTTACTGCTGCGGTTCTGGGTGGTATCGGCTCGATCCCCGGAGCGGTGTTGGGTGGGCTGGTGCTCGGTTGGACGGAGAGTTTCGCCGCCGGCTATATCTCCAGTGATTACGAGGATGTGTTCGCCTTTGGCCTGCTGGTGGTGATTTTAATCCTGCGCCCGGCTGGACTTCTCGGTAAAGCACGTAAGCAGAAGGTTTAATAGGTGGCCGTTATGCTGAAAGAATTTAAACAATCGATACTGGCTTCCATCTGGTTTGTTTTTCTCACCTTCCCGCTGATGGTGGTCCGGGTAAACACCACCGAAAGTCTGGTGGAATGGCGCTGGATGAACATTGTCTGGGTGGCGATCGCCAGTTTTTTCCTCTCTTATCTCTGGCGCTACCTGATGGCCCGGCAAAAGGCGCGAAAAAAAGTTGAGGACAGCGGCGTTCAGCAGCAGACGAAACTTCAGCTGTTGCTTGAAGATCAAACCTTTCGTTATAAGGCGATGGGTGTTCTGCTGGCACTTGCGCTGGTCTTTCCGCTGGTGTTCGACACCTACCAGAGCACCATCATGATTTCAGCTTTGATTTACGTCGTGCTGGGTTTGGGGCTGAATATCAGCGTTGGCCTGGCCGGATTGCTTGACCTGGGTTACGTTGCCTTTTTTGCCGTTGGTGCCTACGCATATGCACTGCTCAATTATCATTTTGATCTGGGCTTCTGGACGGTCTTGCCGATCGGCGGCATTCTCGGCTGCCTGTTCGGGGTGATCCTCGGTTTCCCGATTCTGCGCCTGCGTGGCGACTATCTTGCCATTGTTACCCTCGGTTTCGGCATGATCGTCAAGATTGTGCTGGAGAACTGGAGTGAGTTCTCCTTCGGACCGAGCGGTATTGCCCAGATTGATCGTCCGGGCCTGTTCGGCATCGACATGAATATCGATGGCTCGACCACTTATATCTATTACATTATGCTGGCGATGGTCGTCTTCACCATTCTGGTCACCATGCGTCTGCGTAACAGCCGGATCGGCCGTGCCTGGATCGCCCTGCGTGAGGATGAAATCGCCTGCGTTGCCATGGGGATCGATATGGCCCGCACCAAGCTGTCTGCCTACGCGCTGGGAGCTTTCTGGGCCGGGATGGTTGGCGTTCTGTTCGCTGCCAAGACCACCTTTATCAACCCCGCCAGTTTTACTTTTATGGAATCCGCGATCATTCTTTCGATCGTCGTTCTCGGCGGCATGGGCTCGATTCTGGGCGTTATTCTTGGTGCCTTCATCCTGATTCTGCTGCCTGAGTATCTGCGTGCTTTCTCTGAATACCGGATGCTGGCGTTTGGTGCCGCGATGGTGTTGATGATGATTTTCCGCCCGCAGGGGATTATCAGCAATATCCGCCAGAAGTACGAATTCAAGGGATTGCAGAAAGAGACCGACAATGGCTGAAAAACATAAGTTACTCGAAGTCAAAGGGCTGACCATGGATTTTGGCGGCCTGCGGGCCGTCGACAGTGTTTCTCTGGAAGTCTGCGAAGGGGAGATTGCCGCCCTGATCGGACCGAATGGCGCTGGTAAAACCACTTTTTTCAACTGCGTGACAGGCATCTATACCCCGACACAGGGCGATATTCTGCTGCACCCGAAAGGGTTGCCGACCAGGCGTCTTAACGGCCTGAAGCCGAACAAAGTGACCGAGATGGGCCTGGCGCGGACCTTCCAGAATATCCGCCTGTTCCCCGATATGACGGTTCTGGAAAATGTCATGATCGGTCGACATTGCCGGACGAAATCAGGCATCTTCCGCTCGATTCTCCGTGACAAAGGGGTGCGTGAAGAGGAACAGCAGATTGCTGAAACCAGCTATCAACTGCTGCAGAAAGTCGGCCTGGGTAACTTTGCCAATGAGTTCTCAAAGAATCTTCCTTACGGTGCGCAGCGCCGGCTCGAAATAGCGCGGGCGATGGCGACCGATCCCTTTCTGCTGTTGCTCGACGAACCTGCGGCCGGCATGAACCCGCAGGAGACTGCTGAGCTGGATAAGTTGATCTGCAAGATCAGCGCGGAAGACCGGATTGCCATTCTTCTGATCGAGCACGACATGAAGCTGGTCATGAATATCTCCAATCCGATCTACGTGATGGAGTACGGCAAGAAAATTGCCGAAGGCAGCCCGGAGGAGATCAAGGACAACCCGAAGGTGATTGAGGCCTATCTGGGAGAAGAGACTGATGCTTAAGATCAAAAATATCCAGACCTACTACGGCAATATTCAGGCGCTGAAAGATGTCTCCATCGATATCAACGAAGGGGAGATTGTTACCCTGATCGGCGCCAACGGGGCCGGCAAAAGTACCACCTTGATGTCGATCAGCGGCATTACCCCGCCGCGTTCGGGAGAAATCCTGCTTGATGGTGATCCGATCAATCATCTCAGCCCCGATAAGATCGTTCAGAAGGGGATTATTCAGGTTCCCGAAGGGCGGCGGATCTTCCCCGATATGACCGTTGTCGAGAATCTAGAGATGGGCGCCTTTCTGCGCAACAACAAGCAGCAGGTCCAGCAGGATCTTAACTATGTTATGACCCTGTTTCCGATTCTCGACAAACGCCGTAATCAACTCGGCGGGACCCTCTCCGGTGGGGAGCAGCAGATGCTGGCCATCTCGAGAGCTCTGATGGCGCGGCCGCGGATACTGTTGCTTGATGAGCCATCCCTGGGGTTGGCACCGTTGATCATCAAGCAGATTTTTGAGATCATCAAGCAGATTAACAAAGAGAGCAATACCACGATTTTTCTGGTTGAGCAGAATGCCAATCAGGCGCTCAAGCTGGCTGATCGCGGTTACGTCATGGAAAACGGCAAGATTACGCTGGTTGATTCCGCTTCCAGTCTGCTGGCCAATGATGATGTACGCAAGGCCTATCTGGGGATATGACCTACACGGCTGAAAATTAAAAAAGCGTCCGGTTTCGGGCGCTTTTTTGGTTTTGCCTGCCTGCGTGTTTCGCTGTTTGAGAGTTGCTGGTTGCTGATAACAAGCTGTGCTAGTATTACAGGCTCACTTTTTTAAGAATCCGGAGTCGTCGTTTTGCTGCACTATCTCTTCGCGACCGTCACCAAAAAGGTTGTCGTCGGTTATCTGGTGGTGGTTTTTTTTCTCCTGCTAGCCGTCGGTTTTGCCCTCTCACGTCTTCATCAACAAACCGCGCGGACCGAGCAGCTGGTCAATGTTGATTTCCGCGCCTTTGAACTGGGGCGTGATCTGCAGCAGAATCTGCTGGCTCAGGAAAATATCGAAAAGCAACTGCTGATCATTCGCGATCCCGCCCTGAAAGAGTTACGCGCGAACCGTAATGCAGAGCTGGTCCGGTTTCAGCACCAGTTGAGCAAGATCCCCCAGAATGAACTGTCACAGATCCTGATGGCCGAGATCAGTGATTATCGGCAAGCTGACCTGAGCCTCTCGGAAGCCCTGGCTCGCAACGACTGGCAGCTTGCGGAGAATGTCTCTGCCGGAAAGATGGTGCCGATCCGGCTGCGGCTGCTCGAAGTTCTGGCTGACCTGCGGCAGCAGCAGCAGCTGGGGATAAATAACGATCTCTCGGTTCTGTCGGCGCAGTCAAACGAAGCCTATCAATTGACGCTGCTTTTTTCTCTGATCGGGATTGCCCTGTCGGCTCCGGTCGCCTTGACGGTGGTACTCAGTATTCACCGTTCGGTCAATACGCTGAAGAAAGCCACACAGGAAATTTCTGACGGTAGCTTCGAGCATCAGCCCAAATTATCCGGTAACGATGAATTCGCCCAGCTGGCGCAGGGTTTTTCGCAGATGGGGAGAAAGTTGCGCGAACTTGAACAGTTGCGGCTTGATGCGAACCCGTTGACCGGTCTGCCCGGAAATCTGGCGATCGATCGTGAAATCGATCTGCGCATCGAGCGCCATAATCCCTTTGCTCATCTCTATATTGATCTCGATAATTTCAAAGTTTACAGTGATCGCTATGGCTACAATGCCGGCAGTGATGTCTTGGCGCGGGTCGGGCAGCTGATTCAGCAAGTGGTTGGTGAACATGGTACCGACCAGGACCTGGTCGGACACATCGGCGGTGATGATTATGTGGTCATCACTGAACCGGCTGCGGCCGAACCGATCGCCCAGAAGATTATCGATATTTTCAGCGAACAGGTGCCGTCATTCTACAGTCTGGAAGACCGCGAAGCCGGCGAAGTTGCGGGGCAGGATCGTTACGGAGTTGAGCGGACCTTTCCGCTGATGACCATTTCGGTGGCGGTGATTTTTTCCGATCATTATGAGTATCCCTCTCGCTTGCTGATCAGTCAGGCTTGCGCTAGATTGAAAGAGTATTTAAAGGGGCAGCAGGGGAGTAACTACATGGTTGGCAGGCAAAAATCGTGAAAATATTTTTCTTCTTCCTCCTGGTCGTCTTGTCGGGGTGTACGCAACTGCAGCCAGCTAAGGTTCCGGTTGCGGTGCACGAACCACTGCCCGTGCTTGATCCGGTCCTTTTCGGCGCGGCACTCGACCTGTTGTCGACGACGCAGAACCTCAGTGGCCTGCGCGAGTTTCAACAGCTTCATCCGCAGAGTCCGTGGGCTGAGCGCGCTACAACGATCATCCTTTATGTCGAGGAATTGCACCAACGCAAGCAGCAATTGGAAGAAAAGCGGATCGAGCTGCAGCAACTGCAGTCAGACAATCAACAGCTGAACGGAATGATTGAACAGCTGAAAACACTGCTGATCGAGTTGGAGCAGCGCCCTAAGTAGCAAATTTTATGGAGTCGATTCGTGCTGTTGATCGCTTTGCTGAGCCTGCTGCTCGTCGGGGGAGCTAATTTCTTTTTTTCTGTGCAAATTCTGCGCAAAATCGCCGCGACTGAAAGCAACCTCAGTTTTTTTGAAATCCGCTGGCAGGTCCATAAGAACCTACGCAAGTACTGCCAGTTGACCCGCGTCCAAGATGGTCATGTCGGCACCGCATTCTACGGTTACTGGGCAACAGTCGTCCTGATGCTGATGGTCTTGATGCTGATCTTTTCTCTGGCGCTGGCCTGATCTTATCTTTCTCTCTGTTTTTCAAAATATAACCAAATCTCTCCGAATTATTGTATGCTCTGCCGAAATCCATTGCTGCGGAGGTTGTAACTGTTATGTCTGAGGCTTTTTCCACTTCGTCTGATAAACCACATGTTTTGATCGTCGGTGGTGGTTTTGCCGGTCTGCGTTGCGCCATCGGTTTGGCGAAAGCGCCTGTCAACATCACCCTGGCCGATCGGCATAATTACCATCTTTTTCAGCCGCTGCTTTATCAGGTTGCAACGGCAGTACTGTCGCCGGCCGATATTGCTGCGCCGATTCGCCGGATTCTGCGTAATCAGCGCAATGTGCGCGTGGTTTTATCGCATCTGGCCGGGGTCGATCTGCAGCGTAAACTGGCGAGGTTTCCGGGCGGTGAAGTGTCTTACGACTATCTGGTGCTCGCTACCGGCGCGACCCATTCCTATTTCGGACGCGATGACTGGGCCCCTTTGGCGCCCGGCCTGAAGACTGTCGATGACGCTCTGGAGATCCGTCGGCGGGTTCTGCTGGCTTATGAGGCCGCTGAATGGGAAGCCAACGCCGCGGCCCGTCAGGCCAAATTAACTTTTGTCGTCGTTGGTGGCGGCCCGACCGGGGTCGAGCTGGCCGGCGCGCTGAAAGAGATCGCAGCGCAGACCATTCCCAAAGATTTCCGCAATATCGATACGGCCACCGCCAAGGTGATTTTAATTGAAGCGGCCGATCGGCTGCTCGGTGCCCTGCCGCAGAAACTCGGTGAGCGTGCCTTGCAGGATCTTCAGCAGATGGGCGTACAGGTGCGGCTGAATTCACTAGTCACCGACGTCCGTGACGGTGAGGTCAGCATCGGCGAAGAAATTTTACCGGCTGAGAATGTCATCTGGGCGGCCGGCGTGCGCGGCTCGGAATTGGCCGAAACGCTCGGCGTCGAACTTGACCGTCAGGGGCGGGTGCTGGTGACTGACGATCTGTCGGTGCCTGGCGCTCCTGAGGTGTTCGTCGCGGGCGACCTCGCTCAGGTGACTGATCATAAAACCGGCAAGCCAGTCCCAGGAGTGGCCCCTGCTGCGATTCAGATGGGGGAATATGTCGCAGCGGTGATCGCTAAAAAAGTTGCCGGAGATGCCACCAATGGCCCCTTTGTCTATCGCGATAAGGGGGGAATGGCGACCATCGGTCGTAACCGCGCCGTCGCGGTTGTTGCCGGGCGTCACTTCACCGGATTCTTTGCCTGGATGATCTGGAGCCTGGTGCACATCATCCCTTTGATCGATTTTCGCAGTAAACTGACGGTGATCTTCTCCTGGTTCTGGAGCTATTTCTCCATCAGCAAAAACGCACGTCTGATAACCGGTCGGCCGAAGATGAAGGTCAAGGAAGCCTTGGGCGTCGTTTCGAAAGAGGGGCGCTGAGGTCGCTGGCTCGGGGGCAGAAGTCAAACGTGATATGACGTCTAACTGTCTGTTATGGGGTGGTAAATTATTTTTCAACGCTGCTTGAAAACTACCGTATTAGCGCTAATCTGGAAGTAGAAAGAAGAGTTTTATGGAATGTTTGGGTCTCTGCCACAACAGTCCTGACGGATTGTATGCGGGCAGTTCGCCAGGCGCATTCTCCCCGCGATTGACAAAGGAGACGGGCCATGAAACTCACCAGATGGGACCCCTTCAGGGATGTAGAGGACATGTTCGATCGCTATACCAGGTCGATGCGGTTGCCGATGCGCATGCGTCATGGTCAGGATCTGCTCAGTTCTGGTGATGACTGGTCACCGCGGGTCGATATCAGCGAGACGGACAGTCACTTCTGCATCAAGGCTGAAGTGCCGGGCATCAAGCGGGAAGACGTCAAGGTCAGTATCGAAGACGGCGTTCTGACATTGCGCGGCGAGAGCAAGGAGGAGAAGGAAGAAAAAGGGCGCAAGTATCACCGTGTCGAACGTTATTATGGGGCTTTCAGCCGTAGTTTCGCCCTGCCGCAAAACATCGATGAGAACCATATTGAGGCCAACTTCAAAGATGGTCTGCTGACCCTGCAGGTGCCTAAGACGCAGGCGGAAAAACCCAAGTCGATTGAGGTGAAAATCGCCTGACATGTCTGTTTGCGATAATTTCTAATGCGGATAAAGAAAAGTGGGCAGGCGCTGAGCCTGCCTTTTCTTTGTCGAAATGACTCCCGCGGTCAGCGTGTCGCGACCTTTTTCGGGCAGGTTTTATTCACTCAGCAGAAAAATGTCATCGTACCACGCCCGCGCCTTGCTTCGAGTGTTTTCCGTGTCGCTCATGATCGACAGAATTGCCGTGCGTGGCGGTTCTTTTCCGAACGCCTGCCGATAATCCTCAACCATATTGCGCTGGATATGCATCCAGTGTCCGACCATGTCTGCACCGCTCTCGACGGCGAACATCCTCGAATTCTCTGTAAAAGGGCTGGGGATGTTTTCGCCCTTTGGCAACTGATTTGCCCAGATGTAGTTGAGACTGGTGGTTTTCGGATAGTACCAGTGGGGGAAAGTTATATATATCCGCGCCGCGTAGTCGTCTGTCGACTTATTTCGCGCGTCACCCTGCTCGATAATATTCTCGATTTTCCAGCGCCAGGAGAGTATCGGGTGTTTGGTTAGGTCGATTTTACGCGCAAAGATCAGACCCGATGCAGAGCTGTTGCTGACTGCCTGAAGTACTCTTCCGCCAGCGTCGTTGACGATAGTGTAGATCGTCTTCCCCTCGAATGACTTGGTTGACCAAGATGAACTCAGGCCGTTTTCAAAGTCATCCACCAGCAGTTTTTCTTGTGCAGACACGCCGTTTACGCAAAAGAGCAGCGTGATAAGCAGGGCGATATAGGTCAGACTCAGGGTGGTTTTCACGGCAGCGCTTTCATCAGGTAGTCACTTTGACGGCGGTCTCAACCCGCTTGCCGAAGCTGCCATCCGGACGTGGATAGAGCGTTGTACCATGACCGGTCGCGTCGATGGCGGTTAATCCGATCGGCGCCTGTGCTTCAAGGGTGAAAAGCAGTGAGTTCGTTTCCTCTTTACGCTCGGTGCGCAGGTCAGTAACCTGCAGCAGTGACTCAAAGATCGTCCCGCGTTGTCCGGAGAATTCCCCCAGATCTGACACCAGTTGCTGCAGTCTTCCCAAGTTGTCATTAAATAGCGCTTCAGTCGCCATGTCCCGTCTTGCGTTGCTGTCACTGACCGGTAATTGGGTGATTGCCGATTGTTTTACCACCCGACTGATCTCCTGCAGGCTGCTGTCGCTGTTCACCAGAGCGGTCATCTCATCAAGCTCGGCTATCGGTTTCGCCGCCGCAATGGTCGAATCTTCTTCGAGCGGAAAAAAGCTGGCCAGTGCAGAGGTGTTTTCGCGAGTCACTGTTGTCGACTCCTTGGTTGACGGGCTTAGAGTGAAGGCGCCGCTACGTAAATTAAGCGAAATATCCACCCTCTTGGTGTTGATCACCGCCAACTGAAAGCTGTTTTTCTCCACCGTTACGCCGCTGCGTCCGGCACCACTGGCCTGATAGGTTCCTCTGGTCTGCTGCGACTCCAGTTGTGTCTGATTGGAGGTGGAGAGCGAGATATCGATCTGCTCAACGCCGTTGTTGCCGATCGCAGCGGCGATGTCACGCGAGAGTTGTTTGGCCTGCTGTGGTGGGATACCAAGCCCTTTGAACAGTTTGCGCAGGTCGGTATCGATGCGCCGCAGGCCACCCAGCTGGAGCTCTTTCGTGCCGGTCTGACGATCGACCGTTTCGGCCGCGGAAAAGTACTTATCGAGCGAGCGGACCAGGTGGGTAAAGTTTTTGAAGCTGTTATCGTCGCTGTATTCACGTCCGGCGGTAAGCTCGCTCAAAATCGTTCGCAGAGAGCTGCTCTGTTGCGGCTCTGCCGTTGGTTTCGCCGCTGATTTATTATCGGCGGTTTGCGCCTGATTTCTGGTGGATTTTGACATCTCAGGAAGTTTTGCACGACTGATGGATGCCGCTGTTTTGTCTATTTCTTGGCTCATATTTCCTCTCGTCAGGTTTTTACAAAGAGGTTTTTGACCACTATGGTTCGCCACTTCAGGTATAATTCTAATAAAAATTAACTTCGATACCAGTCATCGACACATATATATTCGTGATAAATTCATAGCTTGCTGTTAACTCATTGGAATCATTGCTTGTAAAGGGGATATCTATGCGGCGTTACGGAAAGATTTTTATCGATGGAGAGTGGCGTCAGCCTGCTGACGCTGGATTGATCGAGGTTATAAACCCGGCGACCGAAAGTGTTATCGGCGAGGTTCCGCGTGGTACTGCTGCAGACATCGATCAGGCGGTGGCTGCGGCGCGAGAAGCTTTTTCCAGCTGGTCGGCGACCAGCGCACAGGTGCGGATCAGTTATCTGCGGCAGATTCATCAGGAGCTGGTCGGACGTTCGCCGGAAATTGCCGACCTGATCACCGCCGAGTTGGGGATGCCGATCAAGCTGAGTCAACGGATTCAGGCCGGCCTGCCGGTCGCGGTTCTCGACAGCTATATTCAGTTGCTCGAAAGTTACCAGTTCAGCGAGCGGATCGGCAATTCGCTGGTCATCAAGGAACCGATCGGGGTGGTGGCCGCGATCACCCCCTGGAACTTTCCGCTGCACCAATTGATGATCAAGGTTGCCGCAGCGCTGGCCGCCGGTTGCACCATCGTCGCCAAACCGAGCGAGCTGGCACCGCTGAATGCTTTTGTATTGGCCGAAATCATCGAATCCTGCGGGCTGCCGCCCGGCGTTTTCAATCTGGTCAGCGGCTATGGTTCTGAAGTCGGCGAGGCTCTGGCCAGTCATCCGCAGGTCGATATGGTCTCTTTCACCGGCTCGACCCGTGCGGGGAAGCGGGTGTCGATTCTGGGCGCAGAAACGGTGAAGCGGGTCGCGCTCGAACTGGGCGGTAAGTCAGCCTGTCTGATTCTGCCGGATGCTGATCTGCAGCTCGCGGTCAAGGCAACGGTCAGCAGCTGTTTTCTCAATTCGGGTCAGGTTTGCAGCGCTCTGACCCGGATGCTGGTCCCGGCGAGTCGTTATCAGGAGGCAGCGGCGCTGGCGGTCGAAGCAGCCAGCGGTTATCAGCCGGGCAGTCCTTTGGATATTAAGTCCAAACTGGGGCCGCTGATCTCAGCACAACAACGTGAGCGGGTCTGCAGCTATATCCGCGCCGGAATCAAGGAGGGGGCTGATCTGTTGTACGGTGGCGCCGAGGCACCTGACAGCCTGCCGCACGGGTACTATGTGCAGCCGACGGTTTTTGGCCGGGTGACGCCTAAAATGCAGATCGCGCGCGAAGAGATTTTCGGGCCGGTGCTCAGTATCATCGCTTATCAGGATGAAGATGACGGCATCAGGATTGCCAACGACAGTGGCTATGGGTTGTCCGGGGCGGTCTGGTCGGCCGACGTCGAGCGCGCGGAACGGATTGCCCGCAGACTGCGCACCGGGCAGGTTGATATCAATGGCGGTCGCTTTAACCTGCTGGCGCCATTCGGCGGCTACCGGCAGTCCGGCAACGGTCGCGAACTGGGTCGCTACGGTTTGGAGGAGTTTCTGGAAATCAAATCATTGCAGTTTTAAAGAGATTGTTTCCAGGCTTGGTTGACTTCGGAAACCTGCGAATTCAACGTCCAGAAATCGTAGAGAAGTCCCAGGCCGAACAGCCCGAGGGTGGCCAGATAAAGAATGCCGGTGAGCCACTTGCCCATGTACATGCGGTGAATGCCGAACACCCCGAGAAAGGTCAACAGCAGCCAGGCGACCGTGTAGTCGAGATAACCATCACTGAATCGATGTTCTGCCTGCTGCTCCATCCCCGGGATCAGAAACAGATCGATCAGCCAGCCGACGCCAAGCAGGCCCAGGGTGCAGAAGTAGATGGTACCGGTGATCGGTTTGCCGAAGTAAAAACGATGTGAGCCGGTAAAGCCGAAAATCCAGAGGATGTAACCGATACGTTTCAGGTGGGTGTTTTTTTCAGGGTACATAAATAAAATCCATCATTTCAGTTTGTACTGTTTCACAGTTAAGGGCAGAGCACTTCAATGATTTTTTCTGTTTCGACCCGTAGAATTTCAATGCCTTCTTCAGTAAGGAAGAATTTGTCCCAACTCAAATTCTGAATAAGTTGCGGAACGGATTGTTGTTCGCCAGCGTAGCCGAACTGGTGGCTGAGCTGATTGGCGACATGCACGGCATCGACGATGATCGGTTCAATCGGGGTCGCTTTGGGATTGTGGTGCCAGTGGATGGTATTGACGATAAAGGGGGGAAGTGTCCACCATTCCGCCAGGTAACTGCCCAGCTCGCTGTGAGTTGCGCCGATCGTCTCTCGTTCAGCCTCAGCCAGCGGGCATTGACGCTCCTTTGCCAGGGCAATGGCCGTGCTGTACTGCTGGCTAAAATAGGTGGCCGCAAACAGTTTGCCCATGTCATGCAGCAAGCCACTGGTAAAGGCGCGATCCTGCCGATCCGTATCGCTGCCGTAGAGCGATTTTATCAGCAGGCGTGCAAGGACCGCGCTCGAAAAGGAGTGCCGCTTGAAATCCCGCAGGATGAATCCGGCAGTTGCCGGCAGTTGCTGGGCGATGACACGGTTGATCGATTCTGACAGGATCAGGCTTTCGACAATATCGGTCCCCAGCACGATAATCGCTTTGCGAGCGGTGTCGACCTGAAATCGCTGGCCGAACAGGGCTGAGTTGGCCCAATGGAGCAGGGCGGTCGTGATACCGACATCCTGACCGATAATCTGCGCCATCTTTTCAATATCAACATCATCGTCGCTGATGCAGTTGCGAACCTGGGTATAATTTTCAGGCAATGTTGGCAACAGGGGGATTGAATTGATCAGCAGCTGCATCTGGGGACTGTGGCGCTTCTGCTGGGCGCTTTGACGCAATGCGCTACGGATGATCTCTTTCAACTCCTGCTCGATCCAGGGTTTGGGAATGATCTGCTGGACGTCGCCATTGACCAGCGTTTTACTGACATCTTCCTGTTTGCTGAAAGCGGTCAGAAGCAAGCGGACAGTTGCGGGGTAGAGCTGTTTTACTTTGGCGAGCAGAGTCAGCCCATCCATCTCCGGCATCATGACGTCTGAGACGATCAGGTCTGCCGGGCTGTTGGCGAGAACCTCCAGCGCTTCAGCGGCGCTGGTTACATAATGACAGTTCCAGTTCTCGTCCTGCAGTAGCCGCTGCAGCGATTTCAGGATAGACATTTCATCATCGACAAACAGAACTGTCGGTAGGGGTTCATTCATGCAGTATTGACCTCACTGGGGTGTAAGTCGTTTGACAGGTTCAGACCAGTTAACATTCTAGCCGTTATTGTTCGATTGTAACAGGCGTGATGTTTTTTTATGCGGTCAGTCACGAATAGAGTTCGGCTGCAAATGGTCTCAGATAACCAGCTTCGGACCGGTGCTGCGCAGCTTCAGCAGCTCGCAGTTCTCATAGCAGATCTGCCTGAACTCGGCCGAAATCCGTTGGTCGACGGCGGCACTTTTCCAGAACAGCAGCGCAGCTTCAAGTGCCGAGGTCAGCTCGGCTGCCGCCTCATTGCGCACCGGCGGCGGGGTGTAGAGCCGCAGCGGGATTTCTCCGGCGACCGGTTCGTAAAGGGTCGGGCGGATGCCGTAGGCCGGGGCCAACAGATAGTTCGGTTGCTGGTGGGGGATCAGCGAAATGTTGCTGAAGTGCTGGTTGGTGTTGGCGATCAGGTCGCTGAACAGTGCCAGCCAGCGCAGCTTTCTGGCATCGCTGGCGCTGATCAGTTCATTTTTTTGCAGTCGGTTTGCGGCATCGATCCAGTTGTCGCAAGGGGCTTTCAGGTAGGCGTGCAGGGCGCGCAGCGAAATCAGCGGCAGACGGCCGAGCGCACCACGCCGATCGAAGCGCTTAAGGCCAAGAAAGACCTGCTTTCCGGCAACCACCAGGCGTGAGCGGGCGGCAGTAAATCCGGCGATGCGGATCGCGTCCAGCGCCAGATGTTCGCAGATCAGCAGGTCGGCGTAACGCTCCGCTTCTTTGCTGTCAACGGCTGGAGAGAATTTAACCAGCAGGTGGCAGGGGGCGTCCTGTTCGTAGATACAGACGGTGAATTTGGGCTGATCGCCGCCCAGTTGCGCGGCGGTCATCTCACCGGCGAGGGTTTTCTGCGCCAGTTGCGGATATTTCCAGGCCCGTGACGCATAGTCGAGTACCGGGATGGTTTCGCGCGCCATGGCAAAGTAGCGCGCCAGCGATTCTTCACCGATCAGCAGATTGCCGTGCCGGTCTTCACCGCGGCAGCTGGTCGCGTAGAGAAGGTCATCTTCACTCCAGTCGGCAATCTTACGTGGCAGGCCCAAGGCCTCACTTTCACGATAGGCGAAAGAGCGGCCGCCGAAACCACGCAGCTGCAGATCCTGCAGAAACCAGGGCAGGCTGTTATAGAGTTCACCGGATTCTTCAGTCCCCTCCCACCAGTACTGTCCCCCTTGCAGGGCGGTCAGGGTGCCATACAGATGGGCGTCACCGCGGGGGTCGATAGAGTAAACGGGAAAGCGGCCATCATGACCGTGGATTTTGCGCGGCAACCCGTAGCTGGTGGCCCGCCCTTTACCCATGACGACAATTTCAGCTGCCATACTGCTGATCAGTCGTGACAGGGTCGGCTGGCTGATCTCCAGCGCCTGCATCAATTCACGCGGATTCACCGCTCTGGTGCTGAGGAGGCTGCGGAGTTGCTGTTGCTGCTGTGTGCGCATGAAGAATCCTTGAATAGATTTGTGCATATAAGGATATCTGGCAACTATTTGAAATCAAGCATTATAATATTATTTTCAGCTGTTGGTGAGTTGAATTGTGAATGGCTTGTTGCGGGCTGGTAGGCGCTTCTTGTACTCTCTGCGGAGCTTGCTAGAATAGCGGTTGCGTGGCAGAAAATACATTTCGAACATGGGACGTTAAATGTTGCAAACAGATTCTGAAAAAGAAGCGATTCCATTACTGCAGGTAGAGAACCTGTCACAGCAACATCAGGGCGTGACGGTTCTCAGGCAAGTCAGCCTGCTCGCTCAGCGGGGTCAGCTGACGGTTATTACTGGCCCTTCTGGCGGCGGCAAGAGCACTCTGCTGCGTCTGCTCAACCGGTTGGACGAGCCGAGCGCCGGACGGGTGTTGTTGGAGGAGGTCGATACGCGCAGCCTGCCGCCGATGCAGTTGCGCTGCCGCGTTGCCATGATGCTGCAGCGGCCGACCATGTTTGCCGGGTCGGTTCTGGAAAATCTGCAGAGTTCATACCGGTTGCGGCGTGAGCCGTTGCCAACGGCTGATTCAGCAGAAATTCAGCGAATCCTGACACTCTGCGGGATTGATAATGAACTGCTGCCGCGTGCCGCAGACCGCCTGTCGATCGGACAGCAGCAGCGGGTCAGTTTGGCGCGAGCCCTGTTAACCGCGCCGCAGATTCTGTTGCTGGACGAGCCGACCAGTGCCCTTGATCGCCCCTCGGCTGACCGGCTGGGGGATTTACTGAAACGGCTTTGTCACGAGCTTGGCCTGACGGTGATGATGGTCTCGCACGATCTGCGCTTGGCTGAACGGATCGCCGACCAGCTGCTGTTTCTCTGCGCCGGCGAGATCGTCGAACGGGGTGGGGCTGAAATTTTACGGCAGCCGGTCAGCGAGCAGCTGCGGCAGTTTCTTGCCGATCCACAGCTGCACCGGTCACAGGAGGCGCAGCCATGATTGATCTGACCCTGCTTGATCTGGCGTTGGTCTACGGATTGGTTCTGCTTGCTGCGGCGTTGGTGCGACTACGTGGCGGTGAAATTCGCGGTTTGCTGATTGCGGCGCTGCGGATGGGGCTGCAACTGTTCGCGGTCGGCTACCTGCTGCACTTGATATTTGCGCTCGAAAGTGCCGCACCGGTCCTGCTGGTGTTGCTGCTGATGGGCGGGATGGCGGTGCACACGGTGGCCGGGCGGATCAAAGAGAAGATGCCGCATTTCTACAAGGTGGTCGGCAGCGCCATGTTGGTCGGGTGCGGCGGTGGTACTATCTATTTCTGTGTGTTGGTGATCGGTCCTGATCCCTGGTACGACCCGCGCTACCTGATCCCGCTTTCCGGGATGATCATCGGCAACGCCATGACCGGCGCCAGTCTGGCGGCGGAGCGCCTAGCGCAGGAGATCCGCGCCCGGCGCGATGAAGTCGAAACAGCTCTCTGCCTTGGCGCCACGGCGCGTCAGGCCAGCCTGCCGGCGGTTCGCAGCGCGCTGAATGCCGCGCTGATTCCGTCTGTCAATGCCATGGCGGCGATGGGGATTGTTTTTCTGCCGGGGATGATGACCGGTCAGATCCTTTCCGGAACCGAGCCGATGATTGCCGTAAAATATCAGATCGCTATCATGTGCGTGATTACCGGCAGTGTCGCGGTGACTTCGGTGTTGATCCTGCAGCAGGGCTATCGCAGTTACTTTAGCCGCTATGATCAGCTGCAGTTGCCGGAAAAGGCGGAGTGACTTTACTAAAAAGGCCCTCCGCAAGCGGAAGGCCTTTCTGGTTTAAAAGCGGGTGTAGCCGCGTTTGCGGCGCGATATCTTGCCAATCAGCCAGCCGAAGAAAAACACCGCGCCACCGGCCAGAAACCACTGCACCATATTGGAGCGATGGAAGCTGTTATTTTCTTTCTGCAGCACCGCCACTTCATTGCTGAGGCGTAAATTTTCCTCGGTCTGCGCTTCGTAGCTGGCCATCAGAGTCATAACATCCTGTGAACTTTCACGCAGGGTTTTGTAATCGCTCGAAATCTTCTCCAGCTCCAGTTTGGTCTGTTTCAGTTCATTGCGGACCGCAGCAATGTCGGTCTGATCCGCATCCTCCGCCGCAGGGGTTTTCTGCTGTTCCTGACGCAGGGTTTCCAGCTGTGACTGCAGCTCTGACAGCTGACGTGTCAGTTCGCTGATCTGGATCGATTTCGGGATGTTCTTCGTGACATATTGATCGGGGATGTAGCCGACGATCCCTTTTTCGGTTTTCACCTGAACAAAAGCGCCGGCATCTTTCAGCACTTCCACCGGAGTATCGGTGCGCAGGCTGTCCAGAGTCTTGTAGTTGTTACTTGCTTCCGAGCGGACGCTGACCACCAGCTGGTCCGAGATGTAACGGGTTTCAGCCAGCGCCGTGGCTGCCATCGGCAGCTGCGAAAGAATCAGTGAAAGTAGCAGGACTAGGGTTGTCGAGGGACGATTCATAACGGGCTCCGCTTCAGCAATTATCGAAAGTTAGCGGAGCATTCTAACATGTTTTTTAGTAAATTGAATGAGTTTTACTGGGCGGAGTGTTTCCCGATTTAATGACTAACGGCCAGGAGCCAGGTTAAAGGTCGCCGGTGAGCTCCTGCAGGATAAAGAGCTTCGGGTTGAGCTGACGGACGTCGGCGATGATGTCCTGCAGGGTTTCCAGGTCAACCCCCTCTTCGCAATCGCGACCCTGAAAAAAAGCCCGTCCTTTCGGCATTTCACTGTATTGCCCCTGGCGAAGCAGCGAAACATCGACCAGCTCGTTAATGCGGCCGCCGGTCTCCCAGGGGTCGTGATAGTTGAACTGGCGGGCCATGATGTGCAATCCCAGCCCGTTGTCGAAGATCGCTTTGACTTCGTAAGAAAACTCCCGCGGCGCGCCGTAATGTTCATTGCGCCCCGAGCGACTCATCACCCGTGCACCGGTCTCTTCCAACAGCTGTTTCAGACTCTCTTCGGTCATCGCCTGTTTGCCGTCACTCATGTTGCTACCTCAATCGTGTCAAGTCTCAGCTCCAGCCCCCACGCGACCGGTTTTTTACCGTCGGGGGAGAGAACCCAGAGGGTGGGGATATCTGATTGCTCCGGTGCCGGACCGTAACCGTCGGTCAGGTAGATGATCGCCGCCGGGCGCGGTTGCAGCTGCTTTGCGTGCTCAAACACCGGGCGCAGGTCGGTGAAACCGCCGCCACGGTAGATTTCGGAAATTTGTGGGTCACCGGTAAAACGGGCGATCTTCTGGATGCGGCTGCCGGCGTAAAGTACAGAAACCCGACTCTGCCGGCCACGGGCGATCTGCAGCAGTTCGCCGGCGAAGGCTTCTCGTAGTGGCTGGGTGTCGGTCGAGTCGCTGACATCGACCCCGATCACCAGGTTCAGCAGCTGCTGTTTGCGGATGCCGGGGGTCGTGTGGCCGAAGCGGCGGTGGCTGCGTTTCCAGGTGCCGCGGCGGCCAACCCGCCCGGCGCTACCGACAAACTGGCGCAGTATCTGTTGCCAGGGGATGGCCGGTGGCGCCAGAAATCCGCTCAGCAGCTCCTGCAGCTCAGGCGGGGCTTCGCCATGACACTTTTTCAGTGCGCTGCGAACCATCTGTCGGACCACCTGTTCGACCAGCGAAACCGGCGTCCGCTCGGATTCCTGCCAGGGGTGGTGATCGTCAAGCGTGGTGATTTGCTGTCGCTGGGCAGCCGCAGCACTGCTGTTTGCCTGCTGTTCGGCGTGTGGGCGTTGGTGCTGTCCTGCTCCGTCGGCCTGTGTCTCGCCCAGCAGCGGTACCTGTTGCAGGCGTTCGTAATACTCTTCGGCGGCCAGGCCGTCCGCAAGCTTGAAGCGCGCGGGCTGGATCGCTTCAGGCGGCAGGTTGTCGATGCCCGTATTGATCGCCAGATCGCAGGCCAGGTCCCAGTGGCGGCCATTGCGTGCGCTGCGACGGCAGGGGTGCAGGTGCAGGACATGTTTGAGCAGATGTTCGAGCAGCGCTTCCTGTTCCGGCGGGGTGAAGAGGGCGAAGCGCTGCGGATCGACAATCAGCGTCGGAACGGCATCGGCAATCGTTACCGCGGCCGCCTTGTCGCTAGGTTGCAGCCGGCGGCGGAACTGCAGCAGAAACTGGCCGTAAAACGGCCGGCGTTTCAGCAGTCGTACAATGGCGTCCTGCAGGGGCCGTTCAGGCGACATCCAGGCTGATTCTCTGCATGGTCGTCAAAATGGTTGCATCGTAGCGGTCCTGACAGAGGATTTCGGCCACCAGCGGATTGCGCAGCAGCGACTTGACCAGCCCGAAGCGCATGTCGCGCGGTAAAATGTCGATGTAGGCGACCAGGCTGTCCTGCTGAACTTCATCAAGCGCTGCGTCCAGTCCCAGCCGGGCGACCAGATCGCTGCAGGTCGCCGCCTGGATATCGTCCCGCTGAGCGGCCGCCTGTCCGGCGACTTCAGGCCAGCGCAGCAGGATGTCCTCCGCTGACAGCGGGCGCAGGCGCTGTTCAGCGCACCACTGCAGAAAACAGACCGCGGCTTCGCGGCCAATCACTCCGGCGTAGACCTCCATCTCCAGTTCCTGTGGAAAACGGCAGCTTTGGCGCAGCTTGCTGACCATCTCCCAGGCGCGCTCCGAGGGTTCAATCTGCATGTCGAAACTCTGATTGTTGCTGGCGAGCAGCTGCCGGTTGCCAAGGATGAACTGCTGCACCTGCTCATCGTAGTTTTCCTGCCGGGCGTGTTGCGTCCAGCAGTCGACGTCGCTCTCCACTTGCAGCACCACCATCCGGTCGAGCAGTGCCCGGTCGAGCGGCACTACCTGATAGCTGCCGTCCGGCGGATTGATCGCCACCACCACGCGGTGCTGCGGTGCCAGTTTGTGGGTGTGCAGGGCACGCTGCTGCCCCTCGGTCGGTGGCTCGACGAACTGGAAGATCGCCTGCAGGGTATCTTCCTGCTGGGCGCGGTTGAGCTCATCGCAGTGAACAATCGCATCTGGCGCGTCGGCCGCCGGCCACCAGCTGGGGCGCGACCAGTGCATGACATCAGCTTCGCGGTAGGGGATGCCGACCAGGTCGCCGACTTCCATCTGCCCCAGCCGCAGCGGGATGTAATCCCGCTCAATCTCGCGACAGACCTGAATGATACCAGCGGTTTTTCCCACTCCGCGGTGACCGACAACGCAAGGCGTCAGGTCGGTTTTCGTCAGCAGCTCTTTCAGGACGATCTTCATCTGTGCAATGTTCATCACGGCCCCCGTAATAAGTGCAACTCAAAAGGTCAGCTATGAATAGCACAGAGCGTAAATCAGGTTCAAGTCCAGAGCTCAGTCGCTAAGCGTCTGCCGATAAAAGGTAATTCTGTCTGGCTGTGCTATTCTTCTACAGATGAGGTGGTGCAGTGGGCGACGGAGTTTTAATGTCAATGAAGCCATTTTCCCGCATTCGCTGCAGTGTCTGTGCTTTATCTTTGTTGCTGCTGGTTCTCGCCTGGGGTTATTTCGGCATCAGTTTCAGGCGTGACCATCAGTCGATAACAGCGCATTCCGGGCAGCATCTCCAGTCGGTCGCGCTGGGTCTGGAAGAGTACGTGCGGCACCTGTTTCACATCCATGACATGGTTCTGACCGACACCATCGATCACCTTCTTCTGGCTGAACCCTTGTCCCTGATACAGCTCAGGCTCGACGACTGGATGAGTCATCTGCCGCAACTGCGCGGTGTACGACTGGTCGCGGTCGAGAGCGGCGAGGTTCTGCTTGAGGTTGGCACTGACCCATCCCTCCGCTTAAACAAGATCATCCCTTTGTCAGCTGAATCACCCGGTGACGCCACTTTACCTCTGCAGGTCGCCGCAGAACGTTCTAATGATCAGGCTGGAGAAAAACTGGTGGTTATCTGGAGGGAAGTGAAAATTGACGGCCGCCACTTGCAGGTGATCGCATTGCTGCGTACCAACGGATTGCGTGATTTCTACCGCTTGCTCGAATTGGACGAGCAGGCCAGTATTGCTATTCTGCACGATTCGGGCGGGATTCTTGCGCACGAACCGCTCAGCAGCAAGGTTGTCGGACAGCCGTATGCCGCGCCGGCCTTCGGCAGTGATATCAGAACGCACAGTGTTGGCCTGGCACAGTTACCGGTTACGGTTGATGGTGACAAGCGGCTGGTTGCCTATCGGAAAATGGCCACGTTGCCGCTGACCGTGGCTGTCAGCGCTTCAAACGAAAGTCTCTTTAAAGGCTGGAACCTTCGCCTGCGGGATTTTCTGATCATTCTGCTGGTGGTCAGCCTGGCCATTCTGTCGGTGACCTTTATGCTGGTCCGGGCCCTGTCAAAAATCGAATTGGCAGAAGACCGGCTGCACGAAAGGGAAAAACATTTTCGCAGCGTCGCAGATTCAACCGTTGACGCGGTTATTTCGGTCGATACTGAGCAGCGCGTGCAGTTCTGGAGCCAGGGTGCAGAACGGACTTTCGATGTTCCGAGTTCTGCGGCACAGGGGCAGTTGCTGTCGAAGTTCCTGCATTTTAGTGGTGATCTTAGCCTGCAGCAGACCCTTGGCCAGCTGGCTGCGCTGGGTGCGTTGCAGCAGTCCGGCGGCACCTTTGAGGTGCAGGGGATCCGCTGCAACCGCTGGATTTTTCCGACTGAGCTTTCGGTGTCAGCCGGTACTTCCGGAGGCAAACCTTTTTATACCCTGATTGTCCGCGATGTCACCGATCGAAAAGCGATGGAGGAACATATCCGTCGGCTCGCCAGCCACGACAACCTGACCCGCCTGCCGAACCGTAGCCTGCTGATGGACCGTCTGCAGGTCGCGATGGCCCAGGTGCGCCGGCAGGGCGGGCAGTTTGCCCTACTGTTTCTTGATCTGGATGAGTTCAAGCCGGTCAATGATTGTCATGGCCACGATGTTGGCGACCTGCTGCTGCAGCAGGTTGCCGAGCGGCTGGAGACCACGGTGCGTGAATCGGATACGGTCGCCCGGGTCGGCGGCGACGAATTCGCCATTCTGCTGACCAATGTGGTCGAGACCGAGACCATAACCGTGGCCTGTCGGAATATCCTTAAGGCGCTCAATCGCGAATTCGTTCTAAATGGCAACTCCTGTCGGATCGGCGGCAGCATCGGCGCAGTGCTTTATACCGGCCAGGACATAACCGGCAGTGAGTTGATGCGGCTTGCCGATATGGCGATGTACGCGGCGAAAGAGGCCGGAAAAAATCGTTACGTCTTCGCTCACGCAGAAGATAAGTTTCCTGGTGATGGAGGTTAATCTCCGGTTGCCGATCCCTCAGGCAGAGAGGTTACTGGTGAAATATCTGACTCAAGCTCTGTTGCTGATTTTCCTGCTGTTCGGCAGCCCGTTGGCGCTGGCTGCCGAATTTGATCTGCGCGAACTGATCCGCACTGTCGAGCAGCAATATTCTGGTGACTCTTCCGAAGTCGAGGTTGAAATGACGGTCAGAACCGGCCATTGGGAGCGACAACTGCGGATGCAGTCCTGGTCGCTGGGGCGAGAACGCTTTCTGGTCCGTATCCTTGAACCGGCCAAAGAGAAGGGGGTCGCAACCCTCAAGGTGGAGCGCGAAGTCTGGAACTACCTGCCGAAGGTCGACCGGGTCATCCGCATCCCGCCGTCGATGATGGGTGGCGCCTGGATGGGCAGTCACATCACCAACGACGATCTGGTCAAAGCCAATCATATTGATGAGGAATATGACTTCAGACTGCTGGCCGAAGATCAGCAGAGCTGGACGATTGAGGGGATTCCCAAGCCGGAGGCGCCGGTGATTTGGGGGAAAATCGTCTATCAGCTGCGCAAGCAACCGCTGGTGCCGGTGCGGATTGAATATTTCGATGAAGCCGGCGTGCTGGTGCGGCTGATCCGCTTCGATGATGTGCAGACCGTCAGCGGCCGTACCATTCCGTTGCGGATGACGGTGCTGCCGGTGGAAAAACCGCAGGAGCTGACGGTGATGCAGTATCGCCAGGTGCAGTTCGATATCGAGCTGTCAGAAGATTATTTCTCGCTGCGGCAACTCAAAGGGCGCAACTGATGCTCTGGCAACTGGCGCTGCGCAACAACTGGCGCAACCGTCGCCGCACATTGCTGACCCTGTCGGCGATGGTGGTCTCGTCGGCGCTGTTGATCCTCTGTCTGGGGATTTTCTCCGGCATGCTTAAGGATATGCTCGCCTCGGCCACCGAGCAGTATTTCGGCCATCTGGTGATCGGCGCCCAGGGGTATCAGGATGACCGCGACATGTTCGCCAATTTCAAGGCCGATGACGGCCTGCAGGCGCTGTTGCGGCAACCGCAGGTGCAGGGTTTCTCGCCGCGGCTGCGCAGCTTCGGACTGCTTTCTCACCAGCAGCACAGCGCCCCGGTCGAGCTGCTCGGTGTACAGCCGCAGCAGGAACAGAACGTTACCAGCCTGCAGGAGCATCTGATCGCCGGCAGCTACCCGCAGACAGATGATCTCGACGGCGCGCTGCTCGGATCCGGTTTGGCGCGGCGGTTGGCGGTCAGCATCGGCGACACGCTGGTGTTTGTCACCCAGGCGGCCGATGGTTCCATCGGCAATGATCTTTTGAAGGTCCGCGGGATTTTTTCCACCGGTGACCTGCAGCATGACAACGGGCTGGCGCTGGTGCCGCTGCGCTGGTTGCAGCAGTTACTGGTTCTGCCTGATACATTGCATGAAATTTCGCTGCGGATCGACAATCCGTTGCAGGCGGCTGAGCTGGCCGGTCAGTTGCGTGTACAGCTGCCGGCCGGGTTGGAAATTCTCGATTGGGGGGAGATGCTGCCGGAGATGCGCGAGGTGGTTGCCAGTTACGATGTCTCGCGGATGATTATCGTCGTCATCCTCTACATCGCCACCGGCCTCGGCATCCTCAACACCTTTTTCATGTCAGTACTCGAGCGGACCCGCGAGTTCGGCGTGCTGATGGCGATCGGCATGCGCCCCGGTCAGATCCGCCTGCTGGTGTTGCTGGAAACCCTGAGCATGGGGGTGCTGGCACTGATCTGCGGCGTAGCCCTTGGCGTTGCGCTGAGTCTTTATATGGCCTATGTCGGCATTGACCTGTCCGGCAGTTTGACGCCGATCACCTACGCCGGCGGCACCATTCTGCCGCGCCTGCACGCGGTGCTGGAACCGGCCAATATTTTTATCCCCGCGGTCACCCTGCTGCTGGTCTGTCTGCTGGCCGGATTTCTGCCCGCCAACCGCGCCGCGCGAATGCAGCCGGTGGTGGCGATCCGCGAGGAGTGACCAGGGGCTTTGCTGCCGGTTAATGCGCGTCGATAAAAATATCCAGCTCGGCATGCCACTGGTCGGGCTCGAAGGTGCCGGCGCTGGTCGTTTCGCCGAACAGCAGGTCGGCTAGGTAGCGGGGCTGTTTGCCGCCGATGTGCATCGCTTTGATGCAGGAGACGCAGTAGACGACCACATCATCGGCGGGCATTTCGGCCGCACGCTGTTGCATCTGCTGTTTGACCTGCGCCACGGGCAGGACACCGTAGAAGCTGTCGCCGCAGCAGGTCGCGCTGCTGCCGGTTTTCTCCGGCTCGATCAGCTGAATGTTCATCCGCTGCAGCAGGGTTCGAATCGCCTTGTGCACCCGATCCTGATCGCGGGTCGGGCAGGCATCGAGGATCGCCATTTTACGCTGCTGATAATCGGGGAAGGCAAAGCTGTCGCTTTCTGCCAGCAGCTCCCAGAACGAGACGGTGGAGATGCCGGCGTAAAGTTCCCGGTAGCGCTTGTCGCAGCCGGCGCAGGTGTTGACGACCTGACAGTCGGTCGGCAGGTTCGGTTCGTGTCGGCAGCAGGTGCTGTGCTGCTTGATTCCTGGAAACTGCTTGTCCAGCCAATCCAGCATCTTGTCGGCCAGCTCCGGCTTGTAGATCAGCAGGGCGCAGCCGGGGGCAAAGACTTTGTTCATGGGGAATCTCCTTGATGGATGAATTGGTATTTCAATTACAAATTCACTACTGTCCGGTTAAAAAATAACGCAACGATGTAAGTCGTTGAGAATAATAGTTCTTTGACATAACTGTTCCGTTTTCGATTTGAATTCACCCCGGCAACGTGGGTTGATACCTTCCTGCTTTCGTAGGAGGGCATCAATGAATTCCGGTCAGACTGTTTTTCGGCAACTGCTGCAGTTTTTGCCGCGACATGATTTCAATCAGTGCGTTCGCCGATATGACGGCGATTACAGAGCCAAGAGCTTTTCCACATTCGATCAGTTTCTGTGTCTTGCCTATGCTCAGATGTCTGGTCGCGAGAGCCTGCGTGATATCGAAACCTGCTTGAACTCTCATCGGGAGAAGCTTTACCACGTTGGCTTTCGAGGTTCCGTCTCACGCTCTACTCTGGCGGATGCCAACGAACGTAGAGACTGGCGCATCTTTCAGGATTTCGGCCAAGTTCTTATTCGGATGGCTCAACAGCTTCACCATGATGAGTCTTTCGCGCTGGAACTTGATCAACCGCTATATGCCTTCGATTCAACAACGATCGACCTGTGCTTGAGCCTCTTCCCATGGGCCGAGTTTCGGAGAACAAAGGCTGCAGTGAAAATGCATACGCTGATCGATCTTCGGGGCGCTATTCCCACTTACGTGACGATCACGACAGGCAAGGTCCATGATGTCAGGATGCTCGACAATTTACCCGTAACCGAAGATGCCATTTACACCATGGACCGGGCATACATCGATTTTGCCCGTTTACATACGCTTCACCAGCAAGGCGCATTCTTTGTCGTCAGAGCAAAAGACAACTTGCGCTTTAAGCGTTTGTATTCTGCGCCGAAAGACAAGAACGCAGGCGTCAAGGCCGATCAAACCATTGCCCTGGTGACCTACAAATCGAAAAATGACTACCCCGAAAAATTACGTCGGGTCAGTTATGTTGACAAAGAACGCGATAAACGGCTGGTCTTTTTAACCAACAATTTCATGATCCCAGCGATCACCGTCGCTGAAATCTACAAGCAGCGCTGGCAAGTAGAACTGTTTTTCAAATGGATCAAACAGCACTTGCGGATCAAGTCATTTTACGGAACATCGATCAACGCGGTGAAGAGTCAGATATGGGTTGCCCTGAGCATCTATCTGTTGGTTGTGATTGCCAAGAAGAAGTTCAGCCTCCCGTGTCAGCTCTACACTTTTTTACAAATACTGGAGGTCAATTTGTTCGAGAAAAAGCCCATTACATCGTTGGTTGCGGACGCTCTCAAACAAATATCGGACCCTCAGGATGATAACCAACTGAATTTATTCAACTGTTA
>DATCYW010000039.1:0-2562 GCA_036526255.1 Malonomonas sp.
GCATCTTCTTCGGTTCACTGTACATATCACCGGCATAGAGCGCATCATTGCGGATCTGCCAGTCCGCCGGCATCTCGGCATCGAGCAGCGCCGGGTTCTTGATCAGGTCGGCCAGGTTGCTGATCATGAAGCGGACATCCAGCGAGTTGGCGCCTTCGAGGGTCGAATAGGAAAGACTGGTGACCAGTGGTTCAAGGTTCAGTTGGCCGATGCTGAGCGCGGTCTGCCGGATCAGCTGGTAGAGCGGCGATTTGATTTCGTTGTCGTAGAGGCCGCGGAAAAAGCTCATGTCGATATGCAACAGCAGTGGTTCAGCGATTTTTTGCAGCCGCTGATAGTGGACGGCGCTGAAGGGGATCCCGCGCAGGCTGCCGGTGAAGACGCCATCGGTCAGGCTGAGACTGTCGACCTCGGCATCGGTCATGAATAGCTGTTCGCGCATCTGGCTGCGGAAGTGTTCGAGGTCGAGCTGTTGCGGCGGCACTTTGGAGGGGAAAATCCAGTAAAACTTGCCGATCAGGCCGGCATCAATGGCGGCGGTCAGGGTCTGGTTGGGCAGAATCAGCGGTTCGGCGGTGTTGATGCTGCCATGCTGGATTAATTCTGCTGTGCTGCCACTGCGAGCCAGATGCAGCGCCGCTGCGTTCAGGCTGCTGTCAATCGGTTTCAGGAACGGGTCGTAGGAAAAGAGCACCAGCGCCGGTGGCGGTTGTACGTCTGTGCGCCAGCCGGGGATGGCATGGTTCGACAGCTCGACCAGCTGTGGTTGTTGTGGCTGGTTGAACAGCCCTGTTGCCGCACTGATTGTTGCCGGAGCGGCCGGTTTACTGACCGGGGCGGTTTCGGGAATTGTGACTTTCGGTTGGGGCGGTGTTTGCTCGCAGCCACAAATTATCAGCAGGACAGCAAGGCAGAGCAGGGCCAGTCGGCGCATGGTTGGTTCCCTTTATAGTCATTGAGTGGCGCAGTCGCGCCTGAAGATCATTGAGCCGCCGGTAAGGCCAGGCGAAAGCCGGTGATGCTGGAGCTGAACTCCTGCTCAGGCCGTTCGGTCCGGTAGCTGGTGCGGCTGTAGCTGGTGCGGCTGTCCCAGCTGCCTCCGCGCCGGGTCCGGTCCGTCCCCTGTTCGGCGCCGCTCGGATTCTGCTGCGGGCTGCGCTGGTAGTAATCGGCGGCGTAGCGATCGAGGCACCATTCGTACAGATTGCCCGACATATCGTAAAAACCGAGCCCGTTCGGCTGCTTCTGCCCGACCGGGTGTGACGCCTCTGCGGCATTCTCTTCGTGCCAGCTGACGTCGTCGACATTGTCGCTGCCGCTGAACTTTTCCAGCTTGCCGCCGCTGCGGGCCGCGTATTCCCACTCGGCCTCGGTCGGCAATCGGTAACCCTTGCTCCCGCCGGAAAGGGTGCTGGCGAATTCATTTGCTTCTGTCCAGCTGATCGAGTCGACCGGGTAATCATCCCCCTGTGCCGCCTGCGACGGGTTGTAGCCCATGACGGCGGTCCATTGGCGCTGCGTCACTTCGTAGCGGCCGAGGTAGAAGGCATCGACGCAGACCTGGTGAACCGGCCGCTCGTCTTCCTCCCCATCGCCGAAATTGTCGCCCATCTGGTAACAGCCGCCCGGAACCAGGATCAGTTCCATGCCGGTGAGTGGTTCGGTCAGGGTTGCGGCGCCGCTGGCGACCTGCTGCAGGACGTTCTGCCAGCCGCTGTTGAGCTGCGCTGTAATCTGCGCGAGGTTGCTCTGTTTCAGCTGCTGTTTATTGGTCTCCTGCCGCTGCAGCAGCAGTTTCTGTACGCTGCTGCTGAGCAAGCCGAGGGCCGCCAGGTAGTTGTCGCCGTTGCGACCGAGGTTTTCAATGTAAGCATTCAGCTGCTTGATGGCTTCTTCGTGGCGGCTGGTTTCGCTGAGCGCCAGCGCGTAGTCGTAGAGGTACTCATCCTGGATTTCTTCTTCTTTTTCAAGAATCTCATCGAAGCGTTTGGCCGCCTGCTGATAATCCTTCTCTTCGACCGCACTGAGCGCATCACGTGTCGGTTTGGACATTATCGTGGTTTGGTCTGAAGCCCCAGCTGCGGTCTGTTGCCGCTGCGGTCCGCCAGCGCAGCCGCTAAGCAGCACCGTAAGGAGTGCTGATGCCAGTAACAGAGATAAGAGGTGTCGTGCGCTGGTCATGTCTGCCTCCGTGAATATTATTGATGGTCCTGTCCGCGAAGTCCGCTCGGCGGACAATCTGTTCATTTTAGGCAAGCTACCGGCAAAACTCCAGAGCAAAGATGAGAATTTTTTATGGTGCTGCAGGAAGATTCATTCTACACTAAGGCAGGTCGCACTAACCAATCGTCAGGGAGTACTTTAATGGGTCGTCGCTTTTCGGTTCTTTTTCTCGGGAGTTTTATGCTGGCGGCATTTATGGCGCAGCCGGTTCTGGCTGACGAACTGGTGACGGTCGCCGGCAAGGTCACGGTCGGCGCGCAAAAAACGCCGGTGGCCGGGATTCAGGTCGGCGCATATCCGTTGGACAGTCTGCATCTGCGCGGTGAACCGCCATTCGTT
>DATCYW010000040.1:0-17898 GCA_036526255.1 Malonomonas sp.
AAAACCATACCGACCTCTTTACGCACCTTGTTTAGGTCGGTTTTTTTGTCCGCCAGATCGACACCGTCAACCATGATATGGCCGGAGGTGAAGGTTTCCAGACCGTTCAGGCAGCGCAAATATGTAGACTTGCCTGAACCGGAAGGGCCGATGATGACCACCACCTCGCCTTTTTTGATGTGTGCCGTAACGCCATCGACAGCACGGATCGTCTGGCCGCGGCCGGTAAAGGTTTTTTTCAGATCGATGGTCTTAATCACTGACTGCAAGCCTCCGTTCAACCCAGGCGATCACCTGAGACAGCACTGATGTCAGTAACAGGTAAAGCAGGGCAACTACAAACCAGATTTCAAAGGTGGCAAAGGTGGACGTAATAACTTCACGACCACTTTTGGTGAGATCAGTAATGGCAATGACTGAAACCAGCGACGAATCCTTGATCAAACTGATGAACTGTCCGGCCAGCGGGGGCAGGGTGCGTTTGAAGGCCTGCGGCAGGATAATGTGAATCATTGCCTGAGGGACGTTCAAGCCCAGCGAACGTGCGGCTTCCATCTGTCCTTTTGGGATCGACTGAATTCCGGCGCGGATAATTTCGGCAACATAAGCACCAGCGAAAATAGCCAGAGCGCTGATGCCGGCGACAATCCGACTGATATCGAGTACGGTACCGAGGAAAAAGTAGAATATGAAGATCTGAACCAGCAGAGGCGTACCACGAATGACTTCGATATAGAAGACTGACAGCTGCCGCAGAGTGATGTTGTTGGAAACGCGACAGAGACCGGTAACCAGACCGATAATCATACCGATAACGCTGGCGGCGGCTGACAGCCAGAGGGTCGTCCAGAGACCGACCATTAGCGGTCCGACATGCCAGCTCATGGTTGCACCCAGAGCGTCCCCGGAGTAAAGCTCTTCATCGCGATCGACTCGAAGGGTTTTCGTATCGACTTTAAAGAATTTCTCTTCACCCTGATCACTGACAACCTTGATTTTGGTGGTGTCCCCAAGGTTATCAATCTGGATAACGCGACCATCAAAGGGGATGGTTTTGGTCGTTTCCTGATGATAAAAGAAATATTGCGGAACCCGATTCCAGCGCCAGGTATAGTCTATTTTCTTGGTTGCAACCCAGAGCCCAGCCGCCATTGAGAACAGAATGACAACTGTCAGTAGGCGCCAGAGCCAATTTCTTAGAGCTGTATTCACTGTTGTAGGTCTTCCTGCAGAGATAATAAAATTTAAAAGAAAAAAATGCGGCGGGGAAACTAGAATATTCCCCGCCGTATTAATTTATTGATCAGTTCTGTACTTGCTGCAACCACTTGTCGCTGAGGAACCACTTGGAGTAAATCTCGTCGTAGGTGCCATCACTCTTGACCTGGTTCATGTAGTTATTCAGCCAGTTCAGGAAGTCATGGTTACCACGACGGATAGCCCAGGCCAGAGGCTCGTAAGTGAAGGGTTGGTCAAGAAAAACCAGTTTGCCTTCATTCTTCTGAGCATTGGCAATCGCCATGTAGGGAAGGTCGTATACGAAAGCATCGATCTTGCCGTTAACCAGATCCATGACACCTTCCTGCTCGGTCTCGAAGGAGATGTAGGTCGCGTTCGGGATCATCCGCTTGGTAGCCTGCTCGCCGGTGGTGCCAAGCTTGGAGGCAACCTTGTATTTCTTATTGTTCAGGTCTTTGTACGATTTAACCGCAGCAGCATGTTCTTTTTTGATCAGGATGCTCTGCCCGACGACGATGTAGGGGGTCGCAAAGTTGACGCTCAGGTTTCTTTGCTGGGTCAGGGTCATGCCGCTCATGATCATGTCATATTTGTTGGTGATCAAACCGGGGATGATACCATCCCAAGCGGTGCTGACGAGCTCAAGCTTGACGCCCATCGCTTTAGCGATACCTTTGGCCATATCGACATCGAAACCGATGATTTCACCTTTTTGGTTGGTCATTTCAAACGGCATATAGCCGGGCTCCATACCGACCCGCAACACGCCTCTTTCAATGATATCGTCCAGGGTTTCAGCGGCGACAAGACCCGGCAGGGCGATGCAGAGAGCCAGCAGGCAGACAATCAGCAACTTCAGTTTTTTCATCAGTTTTCTCCTTGGCAATAAAATAAGGGACAGGATGCCGCGATTAACGGCAGGTTGGTCAGTATGATTTCCCTTCATCCAGCAGTTCTGATATCAACATCCGTACATTACATTCGGGGCAGCGCGGCAGGTCGTCGACAGGCAGATAGATGATCTCTGTATAGCGGCATTTAGGACAGATAACTTCAACCGGTTCTTTTCTGCCACGCTCCATCGAACTTTGCTCCATGCTTGACTGCTTCAAAATAAAATTTGAAATAACGGAAGACTGCTTATACCATAGCGCCTTCGTTCGAAACAAGAGTCAACCTTTACTGCACTGGCGACCGATG
Source organism: Malonomonas sp. (assembly GCA_036526255.1). Classification (GTDB taxonomy): domain Bacteria; phylum Desulfobacterota; class Desulfuromonadia; order Desulfuromonadales; family Geopsychrobacteraceae; genus Malonomonas. The sequence continues at coordinate 2,440 of DATCYW010000040.1, forward strand.
GAACAAAAACAAAAGCGGCAGTTTTTCGCCGAATTTATGCTGGCTACCGTCACTCTGTTCTGGGGTGCGACCTTCCCGATTGTCAAAGATGCGATCAACGAAATGCCGGTGATGGCATTTTTGTGGGTGCGTTTCGCAATGGCGGCAATCCTGCTGGCGCTGCTGGCGGGCAGAGGGGGATTTGCGTCACTCGACCGGCGCGGCTGGCGGATAGGCATCCTGCTAGGAACCCTGCTGTTTTTTTCCTACCTGTTCCAGACCTTCGGACTGGAAAGAACCTCTTCAGCGAATGCCGGATTTCTGACTGGCCTGGGGGTTGTCTGGGTTCCGTTGATGGCTGGTCCATTTTTGAAAAAGCCGGCCGCACTGGGTTCGAAAATCGGTGTCGTGCTGGCACTAACCGGGCTCTTCATGCTCACCTGGCACACTCCCTGGACACTCAATGTCGGCGACCTGCTGGTCGTCATCTGTTCGCTGTTCGTGGCTCTGCATATCCTGGGCCTTGATACTTTCACGAAGGGCTACGACAGTAGGGCGCTGACCTTTGTCCAGATCGCCACCATGGCGGTGCTGGGTTGTGTCGGCAGTTTACTGTTTGAGCCGGTGTCCTTACCGCAACAATGGACGAGTTCGTTGATCTTTGCATTTCTTATTACCTCGGTCTTTGCGACCGCCTATGCGTTCTGGGCGATGACCAATTTCCAAAATCGCACCACGCCGACCCGCGCCGCGCTGATCTATACCCTAGAGCCGGTGTTCGCCGCCATCTTTTCCATCTGGCTGGCTGGTGACCGTTTAACAACCCTCGGTTGGTGTGGTGGCGGGATGATCGTGTTTGGTATGATCGTCGCTGAAACCTGGCCGATCATGCAGTCCAGGATACAGTCGAACCGTCTAAAAGTCGCCAGTTGAGGCAGGCCGATTGCGGCACCTTTGTGCTTTACAAAAAAGCAGCGGCAAGTTTAATATCAGCGGTTCTTTAAATCCCTTAAAATCTTTCGACAAAAGCATACTGTGACTGCATGAATCAAAAGAATATTCGTAACTTCTCAATCATTGCCCATATCGACCACGGCAAATCGACACTGGCCGATCGTCTGCTTGAAAAAACCGGCGCACTCTCCGACCGCGAGCGCTCCGATCAGTTTCTCGACAAGATGGAATTGGAAAAAGAGCGCGGCATCACCATCAAGGCTCAGGCTGTTCGTTTGAACTATAAAGCGAAAGATGGACAGACCTATCTGCTCAATCTGATTGACACTCCCGGACACGTCGATTTTTCTTACGAAGTCAGCCGTTCACTGTCGGCTTGTGAAGGTGCGATGCTGGTCGTCGATGCCGCGCAAGGGGTTGAAGCTCAGACCTTGGCGAACGTTTATATGGCGCTCGATCAGGATCTCGAAATCTTCCCGGTGCTGAATAAAATCGACCTGCCAAGCGCCGATCCTGAGCGGGTAAAAGAAGAAATCGAAGAGATTATCGGCATCGATACCACCGACGCTGTTGAAGCGAGCGCCAAAGAGGGGAAGGGGATCGATGAGATCCTTGAAGCCATCGTCAAGCGGGTTCCGGCCCCGACCGGCGATGCGTCGGCGCCATTAAAGGCGCTGATGTTTGATTCCTGGTACGATCCCTACCAGGGGGTCATTGTACTGGTACGGATTTTCGAGGGTACGGTAAAAAAGGGCGAAAAAATCAAACTGATGGCCACCAAAGGCGTCTACGAAGTCCAACGAGTCGGCGCCTTCACACCCCATCCGATCGAGTTGCCGCAACTCTCGGCCGGGGAGGTCGGTTTTATCATTGCTGGAATCAAGATCGTCTCCGACGCCAAGGTTGGCGACACCGTCACCCATTTGCACAAGCCAGCTGAAAAGGCGCTGCCCGGCTATCAGGTCGTCAAGCCAATGGTCTTCTCCGGACTCTATCCGATTGATTCAGCAGAATATGATGCCCTGCGTGATGCGCTGGAAAAACTGCGCTTGAACGACGCGGCATTTTCCTTTGAACCTGAGAACTCGCTTGCGCTTGGTTTTGGCTTTCGCTGCGGTTTTCTTGGTCTGCTGCACATGGAGATCATCCAAGAACGCCTTGAACGTGAATTTGGCGTCGAGCTGATCACTACGGCACCGACAGTTGTTTATAAAGTCACGACCACCAAAGGGGCGCTGCTGCATGTAGAAAGCGCCAATATGTTGCCAGAGATTCAGCTGATTGAAAAAATCGAAGAACCCTTTGTGCTGGCGTCAATCCATGTGCCGAATGAATTTGTCGGTGCAGTCCTGAATCTCTGCATTGAAAAACGTGGAGTGCAACGTGAGCTTAAATACCTGACTGCCAACCGGGTCATGGTGGTTTACGAGATGCCACTGAACGAGATCGTGCTCGATTTCTTCGATCGCCTCAAGTCGATCAGTCGTGGCTATGCGTCTCTTGATTACGAACATCTTGATTTCCGCCCCAGTAAACTGGTGCGGCTGAACGTGCTGATCAACGGCGAGGTGGTCGATGCCCTTTCACTGATCGTCCATCACGATAAAGCTCAGTTTCGTGGCCACAACCTGGTGGCGAAGATGAAAGAATTTATTCCGCGCCAGCAGTACGAAGTTGCCATTCAGGCGGCAATCGGCAATAAGGTGATTGCCCGTTCTACGGTCAAGGCGCTGCGCAAGGATGTTACTGCCAAATGTTACGGCGGCGACATTACCCGTAAGCGTAAACTGCTGGAAAAACAGAAGGCGGGCAAGAAGCGCATGAAGCAGGTCGGTAGCGTGGAGCTCCCCCAAGAAGCCTTCCTGGCAATCCTGAAAGTAAAAGAGTAGATAATGGCTATTTTTACCAAGAAAAAAAGTACTTTTATGCAGAAGAAGCCCTGGTATCGCGAGTGGTCAGAGGCGCTGATCGTTGCTGTAGTTCTGGCGCTGATTATCCGCACCTTTCTTTTTCAGGCCTTCAAGATCCCCTCGGGTTCGATGCTCGACACCCTGCTTATCGGCGATCATCTGCTGGTCAACAAGTTTATCTACGGCACCCAGCTGCCCTTTTCTGATCAACGCTACTTGGCGCTGCGCGAACCACAGCGCGGCGAAGTGATCGTCTTTGAGTTTCCGGATGATGAAGACAAGTCGTATTTTGATCGGCGCGATTTTATAAAGCGGGTCATCGGTGTCCCCGGCGATCTGATCGAAATCAAGGCCAAGCAGGTTTATGTCAACGGCGAACCTTACAGCCTCCCACAAGAGGTCCACAAGGACTCGCAGATTATCCCCTCGGTTGCCGGTCCACGCGACTTTGCCGGTCCGATCAAGGTACCGGCAGGCAGCTATTTTGTCATGGGTGACAACCGTGATTATTCTTTCGACAGCCGCTTCTGGGGCTTCGTTCACGAATCAAAAATCAAGGGACTGGCATTCATCAAGTACTGGTCCTGGGATGCAGAGGCTGATCTGACCGAGAAGATTCGCTGGGGCCGAATTGGGCGGATGATAGATTAGTTATTTTAACAATTATGCAGTTGACTCAACTGGCTTCGATTGCTAGGCTCTGCACGGTTTATCGTAACAAACGCTCAGCCTTTAATTTGATCCGAGAGGTCAACAAGGGAGACGGTAGTGCAACCGATTCATTCGACAGCTATCCAGAAAGTGCCTGTGCAGTTTATTGCACCAGGTGCTTTTTTTTGTGCCTGAATCGCAACCGGGAGGCTGAACATGGCGACAGAAAAAATTGAAATTCTTGACTCGGACGGGATCAGTCGTGCACTGACACGGATCGCCCATGAGATTCTGGAAAAAAACAAAGGGGTCGAAAATCTGGTTCTGGTCGGCATCAGAACCGGCGGCGCCTACCTTGCCGCACATCTGCAGCAGAAGATTTCTGAGATCGAAGGGCAGTTGGTGCCGCTGGGTACTATCGATGTCACCATGTACCGCGATGACCTCGGCTCTCGCAACAACCTTGCCGTTGGCCAGACCAGCATCAACTTTTCTGTTACCGACCGCAGCGTCGTACTGGTCGACGATGTCCTGTTTACTGGCCGGACCATCCGCTCGGCACTGGACGCACTGATCGATCTGGGCCGCCCGCGCAATATCCAGCTGGCGATTCTGATCGATCGCGGTCATCGCGAACTGCCGATCCGCCCGGATTTTATCGGCCGCAACCTGCCGACGGCACGCAACGAACAGATCGAAGTTGACTTTAACCCGCAGCATCAGGCCCAGGCTGTTCATCTGATCAGAACCTGATAACGGAGGCGTTCGATGAGCTTTAACCCCAGGCATATTCTCGGCATTAAAGACATGACGGCAGAACAGCTGACCTTCATTCTGGATACGGCTGAAAGCTTCAAAGAGATCAACAGCCGCGAGATCAAAAAGGTTCCGACCCTGCGCGGCAAAACAATCATCAACCTGTTTTTCGAGGCCAGCACCCGCACCCGCACCTCTTTTGAAATCGCCGGCAAGCGCTTGTCGGCTGATACCGTCAATATCGCGGCATCCTCTTCATCGGTGGTTAAGGGGGAAACTCTCGAAGACACCGCCAGGAACATCGAAGCGATGCTGCCTGACATCATCGTCATGCGCCACAACGCCTCCGGAGCCTGTCAGTATCTCGCCGAGCGGCTGAACTGTTCGGTGATCAACGCCGGTGACGGCATGCACGAACACCCCAGTCAGGCGCTGCTGGATGCCTTTACCATTCGTCAGCACAAAGGCCGGATCGAAGGACTTACGGTGGCGATCGTCGGTGATATCACCCACAGCCGGGTGGTACGTTCCAACATCTACTGCCTGACCAAGCTCGGCGCCAAAGTTCGGATTGCCGGACCCGGCACCATGCTGCCGCCTGGCCTTGAGCGTCTCGGCTGTGAAGTTTACAACAACCTTGAAGATGCCATCCGTGATGCCGATTGCGTGATGATGTTGCGGATTCAGCGCGAACGGCAGGGGGCCTCATTGATCCCGTCGGTGAGCGAATACGCCCGCTTCTTCGGCTTGAACGAGACGAAGCTGAAACTGGCCAAGCCTGACGCCATCGTCATGCATCCCGGCCCGATCAATCGCGGTGTTGAGTTGGCTTCGGCGGTCGCCGACGGCCAGCAGAATGTCATCCTTGATCAGGTCGAAAATGGTGTTTCGGTGCGGATGGCGCTGCTCTACCTGGTGGCGGGCGGCGAAAAACTTCAGGCAGTTTGATTTTAGCGACAAAGGTGACAACTATGAAAGTTCTGGTGAAATCCGGTCGGGTTATAGACCCCGCAAATAAGATCGACGAAAAGCTCGACATTCTGATTGTTGACGGAAAAATTGCTGAACTGGCGCCAAATATCGACGCCGGAGACGCCGAAGTGATCAACGCGGCCGGCCTGCTGGTGACGCCTGGCTTGATCGACATGCACGTGCATCTGCGCGATCCAGGGCTAGAGTACAAAGAAGATATCATCTCCGGCACCCGTGCGGCCGCTGCCGGCGGCGTGACCTCGGTGGCCTGCATGCCGAACACCAGCCCGGTGAACGACAACCTGGCGGTTACCAAATACATCATCAGCAAGGCACAAGAACAGGGAACGGCCAACGTTTACCCGATCGGCTGCATCACCAAGGGGCTCAAGGGCGAGATTCTCGCCGAGATGGGCACTCTGCAGACTGGCGGTTGTGTCGGTTTCTCAGATGACGGATTGCCGGTCAAGGATGGTGAAATGATGCGTCGCGCGCTGGAGTACGCCAATACCTTTGGCGCGCCGATCATCTCCCATGCCGAGGACATCTCGCTGGTGGCCGGTGGCTGCATGAACGAGGGGCCGGTTTCTACCGAACTGGGTCTCAAAGGGATCCCCTGGGTGGCCGAAGATGCCACAACCGCGCGCGACATTATGCTGGCGGAACTGACCGGTGCGCATCTGCATGTTGCCCATGTCTCCACAAAGGGAAGCGTTGAACTGGTTCGTCAGGCCAAGGCCCGCGGTGTTCGTGTCACCTGTGAAGCAGCCCCGCACCATTTCATCCTGACCGACGATGCCGTGCGTGGCTACAACACCAACGCCAAAATGAATCCGCCGCTGCGGAGCCAGGCTGATGTGGATGCCGTACGCGCCGGTTTGGCCGATGGAACCATCGATGCGATCGCCACCGATCACGCGCCGCACCATCATGATGAGAAAAATGTCGAGTTCGCCATTGCCATGAACGGCGTTGTCGGCCTGGAGACCATGCTGCCACTGACCCTGAAGCTGGTCGGCGAAAAGGTCTTGAGTCTGTCACAGGCCATCGCGCTGATGACCTGTCAGCCGGCCGCAATTCTCGGCATTGACCGCGGGACATTGTCGGTCGGTGCGGTCGCTGATATAGCACTGGTCAATCCGAATAAAGAATGGACCGTGGAACCGGCTAAATTACATTCCAAAAGTAAGAACACTGCCTTCGCCGGGCAGCAAATGAAGGGTTGTGCGATGAAAACCCTTCTGGCAGGTAAAGAAGTCTATACAAGAAGTTGACCATAGATACTTAAAGTAAATTCAAGCAAAAAGAGGTTTAGATGAAAGCAATACTGGCACTTGCCGACGGCAAGGTCTTTGAGGGAAAAGCGTTCGGTGCCATTGGTGAAGTCTCCGGTGAAGTGGTGTTCAACACCAGCATGACCGGCTACCAGGAGATCCTTACCGATCCGTCTTACTGCGGTGAAATTGTCACCATGACTTATCCGCAGATTGGCAATTACGGGATCAACTCAGAAGATATTGAATCTCGTCAGCCGTTTCTGTCGGCCTTTGTGGTGAAAGAGGCCTGCACCTTTCCAAGCAATTTCCGCTCAGAGATGAGCCTCGGTGATTACCTGAAAGAAAAGGGGATCGTCGGTATTGAAGGGATCGACACCCGCGCGCTGGTTCGGCATATCCGCACCAATGGCGCACAGACCGGGATTGTCTCTTCGAACGACACTGATCCGCAGAGCCTGATTGAAAAAGCCCGCAAAGCTCCGTCGATAATCGGTCGGGACCTGGTCAAAGAGGTCACCTGCGCAGAAACCTACTCTTGCAGCGAAGGGGTCTGGACCCTGGGCCAGGGTTATGCCGACCGCAGTGGCGAACAGCTGCCGTACAAGGTTGTTGCTTACGATTTCGGCATCAAGCGCAACATTCTACGCAATCTGGTTTCCAGCGGCTGTGAGGTGACGGTGGTTCCGGCGACCACTCCGGCGGCCGAAGTGCTGAAAATGAAACCCGACGGGGTTTTCCTGAGCAATGGTCCGGGTGATCCGGAACCGATCAGCTACGCACAGGAGAATATCCGTCAACTGCTCGGCAAAGTGCCGATCTTCGGCATCTGCCTTGGTCATCAGTTGTTGTCGATTGCTCTGGGCGGCCGCACCTACAAGCTCAAATTCGGTCATCGCGGAGGCAATCAGCCGGTGCTCGACCATCAGCGTCAGCAGGTTGAAATCACCTCTCAAAACCACGGATTTGCCGTTGATGCTGACTCCCTTGACGGACAGGTCAAGGTGACTCACATCAACTTGAATGACAACACGGTCGAAGGGATTCAGCATCTGTCGCTGCCGGCATTTTCCGTCCAGTATCACCCCGAAGCTTCACCTGGTCCACACGATGCTCAGTACCTGTTTGCCCGTTTTATCGAAATGATGGCAAAGCACAAAGCTTAAGCGCCTGCGTCTACATATAAGGAAAGTTCATGCCAAAACGTACCGACATTAAAAAAATCCTGATCATCGGTGCCGGGCCGATTGTTATCGGCCAGGCCTGCGAATTCGACTATTCGGGCACTCAGGCCTGCAAAGCCTTGAAAGAGGAGGGCTATGAGGTCGTCCTGCTGAATTCCAACCCGGCGACCATCATGACCGACCCTGATTTCGCCGACCGGACCTATATTGAGCCGGTGACGCCAGTGGTGCTGGCTAAGATCATCGAAAAAGAACGCCCCGACGCCTTGTTACCGACGCTGGGCGGGCAGACGGCGCTGAACACAGCTGTAGCCGTTGCCGAAGCCGGTATTCTGGATAAGTACAATGTCGAGATGATCGGCGCGAAACTAGGCCCAATCAAGAAGGCTGAAGACCGCACCCTGTTCAAGCGGGCGATGGAAAAAATTGGTGTCGAGGTGCCGCGCTCCGGCCTGGCGCACAGCTACAAAGAGGCGATGGAAATTATTGATGACATCGGCTTTCCGGCGATCATCCGTCCATCCTTCACCATGGGCGGTACCGGCGGCGGCATCGCCTATAATCGTGAAGAGTACGAGGCGATGGCGATGGGCGGCATTGAGGCTTCGCCGACCAATGAAATTTTGATTGAAGAATCGATCATCGGCTGGAAAGAATACGAGCTTGAGGTGATGCGCGACACCGCCGACAACGTGGTGATCATCTGCTCCATCGAAAACTTTGACGCCATGGGCGTCCACACCGGCGATTCGATTACCGTGGCCCCGGCGCAGACCCTGACCGACAAGGAGTATCAGATCCTGCGCGATGCTTCACTGAAGATCATCCGTGAGATCGGCGTCGAAACCGGCGGATCAAATATACAGTTCGGCGTCAATCCTAAGGATGGACGACTGGTGGTTATCGAGATGAACCCACGGGTTTCACGTTCTTCGGCGCTGGCCTCCAAGGCAACCGGTTTTCCAATTGCTAAAATCGCCGCAAAACTGGCGGTCGGCTATCGGCTTGATGAACTGACTAATGATATTACCCGGGAAACATTGGCTTCTTTCGAACCGACCATCGATTATGTTGTCACCAAGATGCCCCGTTTCACCTTCGAAAAATTCCCGCAGGCTGACGCCACCCTGACCACTCAGATGAAATCGGTCGGCGAAGCGATGTCGATCGGTAGAACCTTTAAAGAGAGTCTGCAGAAAGCCCTGCGCTCACTGGAGATCGGTTCACACGGTTTTGAAAGCAAGCTGTTTGAAAATCCGGGCGATTACCGCCGCACCCTGACACAAGGGGAGCTGGATCAATTGCGGGCCAAGCTGCGCATTCCTAACTGTGATCGTATGTGGCACCTCGCCGACGCCATCCGGGCGGGATTCAGTATTGATGAAATCTATCAATTGACCGGCATCGATCCATGGTTCTTGCGCAATATCGAGCAGATCATCGACATGGAATCGCTGCTCGTGACCAAAAAGCATTTGATTGCCAGCGGTGAACAGGACTTTATTGACCTGCTGCGCGAAGCCAAACAGTACGGATTTTCCGACAAGCGACTGGCGTTTCTTTGGGAAATCACAGAAAAGGATGTTCGTGGGTTGCGACACAAGTTTAATGTCCGCCCGGTCTATAAGCGGGTGGACACCTGCGGCGCCGAGTTTGAGGCCTTCACCCCGTATCTCTACTCAACCTACGAGTCTGAGTGCGAAGCGGAGCCGACCGACAAGCAAAAAATCATCATTCTCGGCGGGGGTCCGAACCGGATCGGGCAGGGGATCGAATTTGACTACTGTTGCGTCCATGGCGTATTTGCCCTTGCTGATGCCGGATACGAAACCATTATGGTTAACTGTAATCCGGAGACTGTCTCTACCGACTATGACACGTCAGACCGTCTCTACTTTGAGCCGCTGACGCTGGAGGATGTGCTGGAGATCGTCGCAATTGAAAAGCCGGTTGGTGTCATCGTCCAGTTCGGCGGGCAGACACCCCTGAAGCTTGCCGTTGAGCTTGAGCAGGCGGGTGTACCAATCATCGGAACGTCGCCGGATGCCATTGATCGTGCTGAAGACCGTGAACGCTTTCAGGCGTTATTGCATAAGCTGAACCTGCTGCAACCGGAAAATGGTATCGCGCGTTCGTTCGAAGAGGCGGAAAAAGTTGCCGGCCGTATCGGCTACCCCGTTGTCGTACGCCCGTCGTACGTACTTGGTGGCCGGGCAATGGAGATTGTCTACGAAGTCGAGCGACTGCGCGAATACATGAAATTTGCCGTACAGATTTCGCCAGAACATCCGATTCTGGTCGATAAATTTCTACAGGACGCTATCGAGGTCGATGTTGATGCCCTTGCGGACGGCAAAGAGGTGGTGATCGGCGGCATCATGCAGCACATCGAAGAGGCCGGAGTTCATTCCGGCGATTCAGCCTGCGCTCTGCCGCCTTATTCGCTTTCTCAGGAAATCATTGCCGAGATCCGCCGTCAAACTATAGAACTGGCACTTGAATTAAACGTTATCGGTTTGATGAATATCCAGTTTGCGGTCAAGGGCGAGACGATTTATCTGCTTGAAGTTAACCCGCGCGCCAGCCGAACCGTCCCCTTTGTCTCCAAAGCGACCGGCCGTCAGCTGGCACAGGTCGCTGCCAAAGTCATGGCGGGCCAATCGCTGTCGGAGCTGGGAGTTTCCGGGGATATCATCCCGAAATATATTTCCGTCAAAGAGGCGGTTTTCCCCTTTGTGAAATTCCCTGGCGTCGATACTCTGCTCAGCCCGGAGATGAAGTCGACTGGCGAAGTTATGGGTATTGATTATGATTTCGGCAAGGCGTTTGCCAAAGCCCAGCAGGGCGCTGGCGTCAAGCTGCCGACATCAGGCAAGATCTTTGTCAGTGTGAAGGATTCGGACAAAGAGCCGATCCTGGAATCGGTCAGAAAGCTGGTTTATGCCGGCTTCAGTGTTGTCGCGACCGAAGGGACCGCCAAGTATCTTGCGGAACATGAAATACCTGTGGAGCATATCAACAAGGTCAAAGATGGTCGGCCGCACTGCGTCGATGCGATTAAAAGCCGTGAGATCTGTATGGTTTTCAATACCACCCTCGGTGCGCAGTCGGTGGCAGATTCTTACTCGATCCGTCGTTCCGCCCTGATGCAGGAAATCGCATATTTCACCACTGCCGCCGGAATCAAGGCTGTGACCGATGGCATCCTGGCAATGTTGCGAGAAAATCTTGACGTCTGCTCGCTGCAAGAGTATTATTCCGCCCAGTAGCAGAGACCACTAAAACAAATAAATACTTAAGTGGGCGGGTTTTCCCGCCCGCTGTTTTTTTTGAGGAGCAGCAGAATGAGTGGGACTGTCCCAATGACTCTTGAAAGCCATCAACGGCTGCAGGAAGAATTAAAACAGTTGATCCGGTTTGAGCGCCCGAAAGTCGTTCAGGATATCGCAGAAGCCCGTAGTCACGGCGATCTTTCGGAAAATGCCGAATATGACGCCGCCAAAGACCGGCAGGGGTTCGTCGAGGGGCGCATTCAGGAGCTCGGTGATAAGATTGCGCGTGCACAGGTGATCGACCCAGCTTCAATCGTCAGCGATAAGATTGTTTTTGGTGCCAAAGTCAGTCTCTTTGACGTTGATAGCGAAAAAGAAGTGAGGTACCAGATCGTGGGGGAAGATGAGGCTGACCTGAAATGCGGTAAGATTTCCATTACCTCACCCGTCGGCAAGGCGTTGATCGGTCATTCGGTTGACGAAGAGGTCAGCATTATGGTGCCGTCCGGTATCAGGGTTTACGAGATAACCGACATCGAATACAGTTGATCAATTATAGTAATAAACGAACTTGATTGCGGGGCATTGTCGTTCGATATTGCCCCGTTTTTCTTGCTTTTTATGGGTTCTTCGGTAGAATCCGTAAAGTCCTAAATCTGACAGTAACATGAAAATTGGAGGCACTGATGAGTGAAAAATTCAACAAAGACATGACCTTTCATCAAGCATTGCAGGCAAGTCCTAAAGTTGCCAAAGTACTCGGCCAGTTCAATCTGGGCTGTGTCGGCTGCATGGGCGCTATGAACGAAACTATTGAGCAGGGCGCAAGGGCTCATGGTCTGAACGTCGAAGACATTATCAAAGCACTGAACGCCATCGACTGAGCAGGTTTGATGCCCAGCCAGGCACCAGAACCCCAGTCAATGCTCAGCCTGTCTCTCGGCAACATCCGTGGCGTCGGACCACGGATGTTGCCGAAACTCGAAAAGCTCGGCCTGAAAACGGTCGAAGATGCCCTTTATCACCTCCCGTTACGTTACGAAGATCGTCGCACGCTGAAGCCAATTTCTCGGCTCGTAGATGGTCAGCAAGAGGTTTTTGTCGGTCGCGTTCTGGCGGCTGGCGAAACGCAGACCTCGCGAACCCGTCGAAAAATCTACGAAATCATCGTCGGTGATGCCAGCGGCACTGTTTCTTTGAAATGGTTTCACTACCGTAAGCCATGGCTGCAGAAGCGTTTCACAGTTGACCAGCAGGTTGTGGTCATAGGTGAAATCAAGCGTTTCGGAGCCACCCGCGAAATCCATCACCCTGATACTGAACCACTCCCCGCAGGGATCGAACCAGAGCAATTACTGAAGAATGATCCGCTTAACTTCGGCCGGATCCTGCCGGTTTATCCGCTGACCGATGGACTCAGCCAGAAACAGGCACGTAAAATCTGGTACTCACTGGTGCGTGAAAACGCCTGCCTGGTAGAAAGCCTGATTCCAACCACTATTCTTGAGAGACTGAAGCTAATCCCGTTGGCCGATGCCCTACTGCAGGTGCACTGGCCAGAAGAGAATTCCGATTTCTCAATCTTGGGGCAGGGGGCTGAACTTGCGCGTAAGTCTCTGGTATTTGACGAGTTTTTTTACCTGGAATTAGGATTGGCGCTGAAGCGGGCAGGGGTGCAACTGGAAAAGGGGATAAGCTTTCAGGTTGAACATCGTTACACTTTGCCGCTGACTAAAATGCTGCCGTTCAAACTGACTGAGGCGCAACGACGTGTTCTCGGTGAGATAAAGCAGGACATGATGGCGCCGCAGCCGATGCATCGACTTTTACAGGGGGATGTCGGTAGCGGCAAAACCCTGGTTGCGCTGATGGCAGCCCTGATCGCCATCGAAAATAACACCCAGGTTGCGGTTGTCGCTCCGACAGAAATTCTGGCTGAACAGCATTATCAGACCTTCGACTATTGGTTGCCGCAGCTCGGTCTGTCCGTTGTCATGCTGCAGGGCGGTATGCCTGCAGCAACGAAGCGAGCGGCACTGGCAGCGATAGCCGCCGGAGATGTCGATCTGGTGGTTGGAACCCACGCGGTCCTTCAGGAAGGCGTCGATTTCAAGCAACTCGGGTTGGGGATTGTTGATGAACAACATCGCTTTGGCGTCCGCCAGCGCAGTCTCCTCAAGCATAAAGGGGTGAATCCGGACATGTTGGTGATGACCGCAACGCCGATCCCCAGGACGTTATCGATGACTCTTTATGGCGATTTGTCGGTGTCGGTTATCGATCAGTTACCCCCAGGACGCCAGCCGGTCACTACGCAACTCATCAGAAAATCACAGGTAAATAGCGCCTATCAACTCATTAGAAACGAACTGGCAAAGGGGAGGCAGGCCTACATCGTTTACCCCCTGGTTGAAGAATCAGAAAAAAGCGATTTACTTGCAGCAACAGATGCCGCCACCCGACTCGCAGATGAGGTATTTAGCGACATCAACATTGGCCTGCTACATGGCCGAATGAAGCCCGCTGAGAAAGAATCAGTCATGTCTGCCTTTCGTCGTGGTGACCTGCAGCTCCTTGTTTCGACAACCGTGATTGAAGTTGGTGTTGATGTTCCCAACGCTACGGTGATGATGATTGAACATGCCGACCGGTTTGGCCTGTCGCAACTGCATCAGTTACGTGGTCGGGTTGGGCGCGGCGCCGATAAAAGCTACTGCCTGCTGGTGCCGTCAGATTATTACAGTGAAGATGCAGATCGGCGTTTGCAGGTGATGGTCGAAACGGAAGACGGCTTTCGCATCGCAGAAGCCGACCTGGAAATCCGCGGTCCTGGTGATTTTCTCGGTACTCGACAGGCCGGTTTGCCGGATTTCAGAGTTGCCAACCTGCTTAAAGACATACAGACGCTTGAAATTGCCCGTCAGGAAGCATTTACTTATGTTGAAAAGACCTGCCGTCTCACAACAGAAGAGTCTCTACCGGTAAAAAAAGAATTGTTGCGCCGTTGGGGAGGTCGCTTGGAATTAGCAATTATTGGCTAAAAAATCACCATAAATCATCAGCTTGGGAGATTACTATGAAAGCTATACGTGTACATGAATTCGGTACGCCTGAGGTCATGCAGCTCGAAAATGTCGCAGAGCTTCATCCAACTGCGGACCAGGTTCTGATCCGAGTTAAAGCGATCGGTGTCAATCCGGTTGATACCTACATAAGGGCAGGGATCTATCCGCTTTTGCCGCAAGTACCCTATACGCCGGGCTTGGATGCAGCTGGAGTCGTCGAAGCCACAGGGCCTGCAGTGAAGCATCGTAAGGTCGGTGACCGGGTCTATATTTTCGGCAGCATGACGGGCAGTTACGCTGAACAGGTTCTTTGTCTTGAATCACAAACCTATTGTTTGCCGGATAATGTCAGCTTCTCAGCAGGTGCAACTGTTGGCGTTGCCTATGCTACGGCCTATTACGCGCTGCACTATCGTGCGCAAGCAAAGCCAGGCGAAACGGTATTGGTTCATGGTGCCAGCGGTTCAGTTGGACTCGCTGCGCTTCAGATAGCCAAAGCAGCAGGAATGCGCGTCATTGGAACCGCAGGAAGCGAACAGGGATTGAAGTTGCTGCAGGAAAATGGCGCCATTGCCGCACTTGACCATACAAAGGCTGGTTATCTTAGTGAAATCGATAAATTGACCTGTGGTGAGGGGCTTGATGTCATTCTGGAAATGCTGGCGCACGTCAATCTCGACAATGACCTTAAGCAACTTGGTAAGGGGGGACGCATCGTCGTGATCGGCAATCGCGGCACAATAACCATCGACCCGCGTGACACTATGGGGCGAGAAGCTGCAATTCTCGGGATGTCACTTTTCAACGTCAGCACGAAGCAGTTACAGCAGATTCACGCGGCACTTTTTGCCGGACTTGAATCGGGGATCTACAAACCGGTCGTAAGTGTCGAACTGCCTATGGTCGAAGCAGTAAATGCCCACATCAAGGTTATGGAAGCTGGTGCCAAGGGTAAGATTATATTGATCCCCGTCGAGAGAAGTGAAACTCCAGACCTCTAAATATCTGTAAGATCTCTTTTTTACATTTTAAGTCAGCACTTTTATCTTCTTTAGGTAGAAAAGTAAAAGTGCTGACCATGCATACGAAAAGAAGTAAGGTTCAAGACCCTGCATACAGTAGTAAGTAGTAAATCTCTAAATTGTAAAGGCATAGAAAAACTAGTGAGCAAAAGTTGACCAAAAAGTTCGATCTGCGAAAGATAACTAAGGATCGCTAAACTATCAAACCTACAGAAATTGTTGTTCCTGCCATAACGTTCATTTTTAGGTTTAATAATTTACCATTAGGACAGGGCAGGCAGTGGAAAGAAACCCTATCATCTAGGCTACAGTCAATATTGACAGTGTTTTTGTCAGAACACGACGAGAGCTATAAATTGCAAATAAAAGATGATAGAATTTGCTTATAATGGATGCGCTATTTATCATTATATCAACTCT
>DATCYW010000041.1:0-2946 GCA_036526255.1 Malonomonas sp.
TTGACCCCGATCCAATCTCAGACGGGATGACGGATCTGCTGGTCGGAAACATCGACGCACAGACCGACTGGCGCGAAGCGCTTAGCGGAGTCGATACGGTGGTCCATCTGGCCGCGCGTGTTCACGTCATGGACGAGCAGGCGGCCGACCCGCTCGCCGCCTTTCGCCAGCAGAATGTGCAGGCGACGGAACAGCTGGCGCGAATGGCTGCCGCGCAGTCTGTGCGGCGGTTTATTTTTGTCAGCAGCATAAAGGTCAATGGCGAAGAGACCAGCGCCACGCCGTTCCGTGAAACGGATGAACCGAACCCGCAGGATGCCTACGCTGTTTCCAAGTGGGAAGCGGAGCAGGCGTTGTGGCGGGTCGCCGAAGAGACCGGTCTCGAGGTTGTCATGATACGGCCGCCGCTTATTTACGGCCCCGGCGTTCAAGGCAATTTCAAGCGGTTATTAAAGCTGGTTGCGGCAGGCATCCCGTTGCCTCTGGCTATGGTGAAAAACCAGCGCAGTCTGCTTGGAGTGGAGAATCTCGCGGATCTGCTGTTCGTCTGCAGCCAGCACCCGGCCGCCGCGAATGAAACCTTTCTGGCCACAGATGGTGAAGACCTGTCGACGCCCGAACTGCTGAGGCAGATTGCTGTGGTGATGGGCAAGCAGATCCGGCTGATTCCACTGCCACTGTCTGTTCTGAAGCTGGGTGGCAGTCTCTTAGGAAAAACGGCCGAACTCGATCGACTGCTTGGGTCTTTGCGCATCGACAGCAGCCATGTTCGTCGTCAGCTCGGCTGGCAACCGCCTTTCACTGTTGCCGAGGGGTTGCAAAAGACCCTGAATGCCTATCTGCAAAGGCCTTCCCGATGACATCCTTAACCTTGATCTGTTTTCTCCTCGGCGCCGCAGGCGCATGGTTTATGGCACGTTTTGCCGGCCGCCTCGGGCTGGTTGATGTCCCCGGTGCCCGCAGCTCGCATGTGGCCCCGACCCCTCGTGGTGGTGGCATCGGTATTCTGGCGGCGTTCATTTTTGCCGCTTGGACTTTAGGTATCCCCTGGGGCCTCTGGTTGCCGGCGACCGCAATTGCGTTGGTCAGCTTCTTTGATGACCGACTCGATTTGTCCCCTAAAGTTCGTCTGCTCTTTCAGTTTTTCGCCGCATTTCTAGTGTTTTTCGCATTACGGCATAACGCTCTGGCTTTTCTGCCTCTCGTCCTGCTGGCTCCGTTTATTGCCGTCTATATTGTCGGAACAACTAACTTTTTCAATTTCATGGATGGCATCAACGGTATCGCCGGCGTTACCGGCCTGGTCGCTTTTTCATTTGTCGCCTGGTTCAGCGCGGCGGTGACGGCGCCCACTTACCTGTCCGGCAGCGCACTGGGGATCGCCATGGCCTGCCTGGGGTTTCTGCCCCTTAATTTGCCGAAGGCGAAAGTCTTTATGGGGGATGTCGGCAGTATTCTGCTCGGCTTCTGTTTTGCCGCGTTCGTCGTATCGCTCGCGGGCTCTTTTGCCGATATTCTGTGCCTGAACTTTTTCATGTTTCCTTTTTATGCTGATGCCCTTTACACCCTGTTTATTCGCTGGCGGGATGGCGAGAGACTTTCCCAGGCGCATCGACGACACCTCTATCAGGTCCTTTCCAACGAACTGGGATTCCCGCACTGGCAGGTCACGCTTGGCTACGGGGTCTGTCAGCTTCTCTGTGGCGGGCTGATGATCCTGGCGTGGCAGTACGGACTGCTCTGGCAGCTTGGTTTGTGGCTGGCGGGTGGGGCACTGTTTATCCTGTTTTCCAGAAGGATCAGAAGATTGGTTGTTTCGAAAAATTGTGCTAACGTACGCCAGACTTGAAGGCCCGGTGGACGAGGATTGCGTTGAAAAGAAATAAATCGTTAAGAAGCTTTTTTATCGCTGTTTTACAGGTTCTTATCATCGTAAGTTCGCTGTTCTTCGCTTTGTCCCTCAGATTCGATTTCGGCATCCCGCCACTCTTTCTGCAGCGCGCCTATGCACTGTTGCCCGCCGTTCTTACCATCAAGCTGGTGATCTTCTGGAAACTCGGCCTTTTCCGCGGCTGGTGGCGTTACGCGTCGATGTCGGACCTTATTACGATCTTCAAGGCCAACCTTCTGGCCTCGCTGGGGGTTGTTCTTTACGCCGTGATTGTGCATCGCTTAGAGCTTGTGCCTCGCTCGGTGTTGGCGCTGGACGGAATCTTCTGCTTTTTGATGATGGGCGGGGTTCGGTTTCTGACCAGGGCGTTTCGAGAAAACTATTTTCCCATGCCGCTGCGGCAGGTTGATGATCGGGTCAGGGTGCTGATTGTCGGTGCCGGTGATGCCGGGCAGATGATGATCCGGGAGATAAGGCAGAACGCAAAACTTTGTATTCAGGTGCTTGGCCTGATTGACGACGATCCGGATAAGCAGGGTCAGCGTTTTCAGGGGATTTCGGTCCTTGGTCGGCAGGAAGATCTGAATCGCATCTGTCGGAAGTTCAAAATTCAGGAAGTTATCATCGCGATCCCCTCGGCGACCGGCAGTCAGATCCGTTCGATCGTAGAGCGCTGTCATTCGCTGGATGTGAAATTCAAGATTCTGCCCGGGGTCGGTGATCTGATCGATGGTCGGGTGTCGATCCAGCAGATTCGTGATATTGATTTAAAGGATCTGCTCGGTCGTAAGCCGATCCTGCTCGATCAACTCCAGATCCGTAACTACTTACAGGGGAAGCGGGTTTTGGTGACTGGCGCGGGGGGGAGTATCGGCAGCGAGATCTGCCGGCAGGTTGCGCGGTTCAGTCCGGAAAAGCTGATTTTATTTGAGAATGCTGAAACGCCGCTGTTCATGATCGAGCAGGAGCTGATAAACATTTACCCTGAACAGCAGATTGTGCCGATCATCGGTGATATCCGCAATCCCGCGCGGGTCAGTGTGATTTTTGCCGAA
>DATCYW010000042.1:0-3461 GCA_036526255.1 Malonomonas sp.
CGCTGTGCGGTGCCGGATCAGCAGGCCGCCGTCGCGCTCGAGGCGATTGTGCAGGGTTGCCGGATCCCCTTGATTGCTGACATTCACTTCGACTACAAGCTGGCCTTGACTGCCCTGAAAGCGGGGGTAGCGGGTCTGCGACTGAACCCCGGCAATATCGGCGAGCGGTGGAAGGTCGCCGAAGTGGTCAAGGTCTGTGCCGAACGTCAGGTGCCGATCCGCATCGGCGTCAACGGTGGTTCGCTGGAAAAAGAGCTGTTGCAGAAGTATGGCCACGCGACCGCCGAAGCGATGGCCGAGAGCGCTCTGGGGCATATCCGGCTGCTCGAAGAGCTCAATTATCAGCAGATCAAGGTCAGCCTCAAGGCTTCCAATATCCGTCGCACCGTGCAGGCTTATCGGCTACTTGCCGAGCAGGTCGATTATCCCCTGCATATCGGTATCACCGAGGCCGGCACCACCTGGGCCGGCACCATCAAGAGTGCAGTCGGGTTAGGGACGCTGCTGCATGACGGCATCGGCGACACCCTGCGGGTTTCGCTGACCGGTGACCCGGTCGAAGAAGTGCGGGTCGGTTACGAAATCCTCAAAAGCCTTGAGCTGCGTGAGCGCGGGCCAGTGTTTGTCAGCTGCCCGACCTGCGGCCGCTGCCAGATCGACCTGATCGAAATTGCCGAAGAGGTTGAGCGGCGCCTGCACGACTTGCCGAAAGCATTGACGATTGCCGTGATGGGCTGTGTCGTCAACGGTCCCGGCGAAGCGCGCGAAGCGGACCTGGGGATTGCCGGCGGAAAAGGGCAGGGGCTTTTGTTCCGGCATGGAGAAATTGTCCGTAAGGTTCCGCAGGCAGAATTAGCCGATGCGCTGGTCGAGGAAGCCTGGAAAATGGTGGATGAGAAGGTGGATCAGGATTAGTCACTGATGAAGATCCTGCTGCTCGAACCTTCTCTGGCTGGTTCGCACGCCGCTTGGGCGAATGAGTATGCAGCGCACAGTCAGCATGATGTCAAAATTCTCAGCCTGCCCGGAAAATACTGGAAATGGCGGATGCATGGCGGTGCGGTGACGCTGGCGCGGCAGTTTCTGGCCGGGGATTTTTGTCCCGATCTGCTGCTGGCGACCGACATGCTCGATCTGACCACTTTTCTGGCGCTGACCCGCAAGTGGACTGCAGCAATTCCAACGGCCATCTATTTTCACGAGAACCAGCTCAGCTACCCCTGGTCACCGACCGATACCGATCCTGCTCAGCAGCGCGACGCTCACTACTGTTTTATCAATTACAGCGCGGCGCTGGCGGCTGATGCGGTGCTGTTCAACTCCGATTATCACCGCCGCGACTTTTTCGCCGAACTGCCCGGCTTTCTCAACAGCTTCCCCGATCACAATAATGCCGCAACGGCTGCGTTGATTGCCGACAAGAGCAGAACCCTGCACCTCGGCCTCGATCTGCGCCAGTTGGATCAGTACTGCCCGGCGGAAGTCCAAGCGGCTTCGCGGCCACCGCTGCTGCTCTGGAACCACCGCTGGGAGTACGACAAGAATCCGGAGGAGTTCTTCCGGGCGCTATTTGTGCTTCAGGATCAGGGGGTTGATTTCAATCTGGCGGTGCTGGGGGAATCCTACCGGAAACAGCCGGAGATCTTTACTACGGCACGCACCCGGCTGAGCGATAAGATTGTTCATTGGGGCTATGTGGAGAATTTTGCCGACTATGCCCGCTGGTTGTGGCGGGCGGATATCCTGCCGGTCACTTCGAACCATGACTTCTTTGGTGCCAGCGTGGTTCAGGCGATCTACTGCAACTGTCAGCCGCTGCTGCCGGACCGACTGGCTTATCCCGAGCATCTGCCGGAAGCCTCGCGGGGCGATTATTTGTACCGCGATTTTAACGATCTGGTCGAACGGCTGCGGCAGTTATGTCTGGATGTGCGTCATTTGCGCGGGCAGCAGCGGTCGCAAATGGTCGCCCGCTATGACTGGGAACAGCAGGGCAGGGTTTACGACGATCTCTTTGTGTCGCTTGCTTTTAACGCTGAAACGGGTTAATTTCCCTGCTTAATTTTTATCACGAGCGAACTCTTCTGTTAGCAGAACAACCTTACCGAACAGGATCGATCCATGCGTTATAGCCAGTATCTGTTACCGACCCTCAAAGAAAATCCGGCCGATGCCGATGTTGTCAGCCATCAATTGATGATGCGCGCGGGGATGATTCGCAAGGTTGCTGCCGGTATTTACAGCTATCTGCCGTTCGGGCTGCGGTCGATCCGCAAGATGGAGCAGATCGTGCGTGAAGAGCTGGACCGTTTTGGCGCGATTGAGTGTCTGATGCCGATGGCCAATCCGGCTGAGTTGTGGCAGGAGTCCGGGCGCTGGGAGAAGTACGGCAAGGAGCTGCTGCGCTTCAAGGATCGCAAGGAGACCGAGTTCTGCATGGGGCCGACCCACGAAGAGGTGATCACCGACATCATCCGTAACACGGTCAAGTCGTACAAACAGCTGCCGTTGAATCTCTACCAGATCCAGACCAAGTTCCGCGACGAGATTCGCCCGCGCTTCGGCCTGATGCGCGGCCGCGAATTTATTATGAAAGATGCCTACTCTTTTGATCTGGATGACGCTGGTGCGGATGCCGCTTACAGCAAGATGTATCAGGCCTATCGCAATATCTTCCAACGCTGCGGTCTGAGGTTCCGGTCGGTCGAGGCGGACAGCGGTGCGATCGGCGGTTCCTTTTCCCACGAGTTCATGGTGCTAGCCGAGTCGGGTGAAGATGCCATCGTCTCCTGTGATGCCTGCGAGTACGCGGCCAACGTAGAAAAGGCCGAACTGATCTACCGTGAAATCAAAACTCCGGCAGCAACCGCCGAGCTGCAGCAGGTATCAACGCCGAATCAGAAGACAATTGAAGCTGTGGCCGGGTTCCTGAAACTGGAGCCGAGCCGACTGGTGAAGACGCTGATTTTCCAGACCTCGGAGAACGAAGTACTGGCGGTGCTGCTGCGCGGTGATCGCGAACTGAACACGATCAAACTGACCAATCTGCTCGGGGTCGACTGGGCGCTGCTGGCTGAAGATGAGCTGGTCAAGCAGACCACCGGCGCGCCGACCGGTTTTGCCGGTCCGATCGGACTGAAGGTGCGGATTATCGCCGACACCGAGGTGAAGGGGATGGCCGATTTTGTTGTCGGCGGCAACGCTGTTGATCTGCATTACACCGGCGCCAACCTGGGGCGTGACTTTGCTGTCAGTCAGTTTGCCGATCTGCGTCAGGCGGTGGCCGGCGATCCCTGCCCACGTTGCGATTGTGGCAAGTTGGAAAGCTGGCGCGGCATCGAGGTCGGGCATATCTTCAAGCTCGGCACCAAGTATTCCGAAGCCATGGACGCCACCGTCCTCGACGACCAGGGCAAAACCCGGACGCTGGTGATGGGCTGTTACGGGATCGGCATTGGTCG
>DATCYW010000043.1:0-124212 GCA_036526255.1 Malonomonas sp.
TTCAGCCTGCGCAAAAGTTAACTGGTCCTGCGCCGCCAATGCCTGCAGGTAGAGTTCGGCCGTCCGCACAATTAAATCCTGCACGGCCATGGCGTATTCAGCCTCGGCGCGCAGGTTGGCAGATTTGGATTGCTGGTAGCCGGCGATCAGATCCCAGTGAAAAACCGGCTGAGTCAGGGTGAGACTGTATGAGGTGGTGGTAAAATCGGTCTGGCCAACCCCGAATACCGTATTGTCACTACTTTTGATGTCCTGAGTCGTTTGGGTATATTCAGCAGAACCGGCGATTGTCGGTAGTAATCTGGCGATCGCCTGTTTACGCCCCTCGTAGATGGCAAATTTTTGAAATTCCGCTGACTGCAGAACCGGGTCGTTCTGCTGCGCCTGCTGATAGACCTCCATCAGACCGGCGGCAAAGGCTGGCTGAGAAAGAAAAAAAAGTAACGGGAGAACGGATAGCGACAGACGTAAACAACCTATAACGACAGCATTCTGGTTAGTTTGTGCTTCCATAAACGAACTCCTTTAGTGTGAAACTACAAATTTCGGACAGGGGAGGCGTTCACCTGTCCTAACAAAAAATTTAGCAAAATAAAAACGACAGACCAATGCCGTCATGGCAATAATACCTGACCACTATGGTCAGTCAAGCTATTCATTAATTTACCTGACATGAACGCAACCCATCAGAATTATTATTCTATAATTGTCACAGGCAAATCCAACAAGGATATGCAAGCAACCCCCAATTTGCATAAACCAGCAGACAAGACAGGGCATTTTTAACTCTTACCGAAACACAAAATGTTGTGTTAATTTTAAAATTTTATTGCCATAAAAAAACGAGCAAACAACCACAGGTACCGACTGAATGGATACTGCGCAACTCACTGAACTTCTGGATGAATTCAACTATCTGCTGGGGAGAGTCAGTAAATATCTGAAGAACAATCAATACGTCTACCTGCGGGCCTTCGACAGTTGGAATGACAGCTACAACAGCTTGGCAGAGCGACTCAATGCCGACAGAACCCTCAGCGTCCCCCGCTTCAAAACCAGCGCAGTCGATTATTCACCGAGTGGCAAATCGATCAAACTGGCGTCCGTTGAAAAATTCGTCAAAATGATCAACCATCAGATAAGCCGCCTGGAAGAGAAAATCGAATCGTTAAACAAAGCAACCGAAATTAAACATGCGGCATTTCAAGCTCTGCAGCAATTTTTTCACCGCGATGCAGATGATCTTCCGGTCGTACCGCCGCTTGCGGACAAGCGCATATTTATCGCGATCCCTGCTGGCGACACTGAACTGCAGCTTTTCTGGCAAGGTATTCAGCCGGCGCTTGAAACCCAGGGGCTCTCCTTTTTCCGTGCTGACCGGGAGCAGCTTGACGATGCAGCTCTCTGCGAAATCTGCCAGCAGCTCTATTCCTGCCGACTGGCGATTATCAACCTGAGCGGACAGGCCGCCAACGTCATGTTCACCCTTGGACTGGCTTACGCCACCGGTAAACCACTGGTTCTTCTGCAGCAGCGGGAGGACGCGCCGCTCGGAGAAACATCCAATACCAGCTATCTGCGCTATACTGGCGCAGCCGACCTGAAAGCATCACTCAGAGCGCTGCTGCCAACGCTGTTGAAAAACGACCGCTAACCTTTAACTGGAGTCTGGCGATGACCGAGAAACCAGCCAAATACTGCAAAGAATCACGTGCCATCAAGGCCTCGATGGTGCAACCACCGGACACGAATCATTACGGCACCATGTTCGGCGGAAAAGTGATGTCGAATATTGATGACATCGCCGCCATTGCGGCGACCCGACACGCGCGCACCTCGGTTGTTACCGCCTCGACCGATTCGGTCGACTTTCTTCATCCGATCCGCAACGGCCAGTCGGTCTGCCTTGAGGCCTTTGTCACCTGGACCAACCGCACTTCGGTCGAAGTGTTCGTCAAAGTGGTCGCTGAAGACATGCTCAGCGGCGAACGAACCGTCTGCGCCACCTCTTTTCTGACCTTTGTGGCGGTTGATGTGAACGGAGAAAAGCAGATGGTACCGGCCGTCATCCCTGAGAGCGAGCTGGAAAAGTTCCTGTTTGACGGTGCGCCGGAGCGGGCGAAAAAACGACTGGAGAAGCGTGAGGTTTCCAAGGCCCTGGCGAAAAGATTCGGGGCGGACAGCCTGTGGCAGATGGAACAGAAACAGAGCTGAAAAATGACTCAATCGACCCGGCCTTCTGACCAATCTTGAGTCAGGGCCTTTGCTATCAAAGTCTGAAGAGGGAGTAAATCCATGTCAGATGCACTGCAATTTACCGTCGGCGGCCTGCTCGAAGAGACTGCCCGCCGCTTTCCGCACAACGACGCACTGGTCTACCCTGATCGCAACCTGCGTCTCAGTTACCGGCAATTCGACCAGCTGACCGACCGGATCGCCAAGGGGCTGTTCCGCCTCGGCGTACGCAAGGGCGATCACGTTTCGATCTGGGCGACGAACGTCCCTGAATGGGTGATCCTGCAGTTTGCCACCGCCAAAATCGGCGCGGTACTGGTGACCATCAACACCAACTACAAATCGGCGGAACTCGATTTCGTACTCCGTCAATCTGACTCAACCACCCTGTTTCTGGTACAAGGATTCAAAGACACCGATTACGTCGACACGCTCTACAGTGTGCTGCCGGCGCTGAAAAAGGCCAAACCGGGGGATTTCCACTGCGAAAAGCTGCCGTTTTTGAAGAACATCGTCTTTCTTGGCGATGATCAGCACGAAGGGATGCTCAATTATCGTGAGCTGGAAAAGCTCGGTGCTGATGTCTGCGACGAAGTATTGAAAGATCTGAAGAAGGGGCTGGATCCGCATGAAGTGATCAACATGCAGTACACCTCGGGCACCACCGGTTTTCCCAAAGGGGTGATGCTGACCCATTACAATATCGTCAACAACGCCTACAACATCGGCCAGTGCATGAAGTTCAGCGAAATCGACCGACTCTGCATCCCGGTGCCGTTTTTTCACTGTTTCGGCTGCGTGCTCGGCGTGCTGGCCTGCGTCACCCACGGCGCGACCATGGTGCCGGTTGAGACCTTCGATCCTGAAACCGTGCTGCGCACCGTCGAAGCAGAGAAATGCACCGCCCTGCACGGCGTACCGACGATGTTTATCGCCGAACTGGAGCACCCCAACTTCAAACAATACAACCTCTCCAGCCTGCGCACCGGCATCATGGCCGGCTCCCCCTGCCCGATCGAGGTGATGAAGCAGGTCATCCGCGATATGAACTGCTCCGAAATCACCATCGCCTACGGTCAGACCGAAGCCTCGCCGGTGATCACCCAGACCCGCACCCAGGACCCGATCGAACGGCGCGTCGCCAGCGTCGGCCGGGCGCTGCCGGATGTTGAAGTGAAAATTGTCGACATCAACACAGGCATCGAACTGCCGCCCGGAGAACAGGGGGAGCTCTGCACCCGCGGCTACCTGGTGATGAAGGGTTATTACAAGCTACCGGATGAAACCGCCCTGGCGATTGATGAGAAAGGCTGGCTGCACACCGGCGACCTGGCGGTAATGGATGACAGCGGCTACTGCCACATCACCGGGCGGATCAAGAACATGATCATCCGCGGCGGTGAGAACATCTACCCGCGCGAGATTGAAGAGTTCCTGTTCACCCACCCGAAAGTTTCGGATGTGCAGGTTTTCGGCGTGCCGGATAAGAAGTTCGGCGAGCGGGTGATGGCGTCGATCAAGCTGCGCGAGGGGGTCAAGTGTACGGTTGAGGAGATCCGCGAGTACTGTCACAACAAAATCGCCAACTACAAAATTCCCCACTACGTTAATTTCGTCGACAGTTACCCGATGACCGCCAGCGGCAAGGTTCAGGTGTTCAAGTTACGCGAGATGGCGATTGCCGAATTCGGTCTGGAAGATGCGGCGGCAGTAGCGACCGCCTGAGAGACTAGCGACTTTAAACAACCCTGCCAAAAAGGAAGCCACCTGCCGTTTTTACGGCAAGGTGGCTTTTTTCGTCAATTGCTAGAATTCATTAAAAAGTCAGTTATAGTACCTGCAGAGAATGCAGCCAACAGCATCAATATCCTCTGAACACCTCAAAGGATCACAGGAGAATCGCTATGGGCATTTTCAGCAGAAAGCATGACACGACCGCAACCATCCGGCGCATCTGGCACAGCCCTCCCCCCGGCGCACCCTGGTACTACTGGACATATGTCCTGTTCGAAGCGCGCGGCCAGCCGATCGAAGTCAAACTATCCAAGCGTCAGGCAAAGAGCTTTGTCACCAAGAATTGCGAGGGGGATACTGGCCATCTGGTTTACGCGGGAAAAGACCTCGTCTCCTGGGAAAAAGCCTCAGCAGAAAAGCCTATCCGGCCGAAAACCGACCTCAGCATCTTTGTCTCCTATGCGCACGAATGGTCTGATGACGCTGCCTATATCTCACAAGTTTTCCAGGCACATGGACTGAACGTCTGGATCGATACGGGCGAAGTTCACACCGGAGATAAGCTCACCAGCAGCGTTCTCAAAGCGATTAAAGCTGCCGATTATTTCGTCGCCCTGCTGTCGCCGGAATACTTCGCCTCCCCCTGGTGTATTCGTGAACTGGAAGCGGCATCCGATAACGGCATAAAGGTGCTGCCGATCAAAGTCTCTGAAGGCAAATTGAAGTTCCCGCCGCACTTGAAGAAATTATACGAGGACGAGTTGGGAGAGCCGGTTTTTCTGGATATTCGCAGTAGGGATCCATCCGTCAAACTTGGTGAACTTGCAGAGCAGATGATTAAACAGCGGTAAAATGATGGGTAGCGTCACGCCGCCCCGAGCGTGCGCCCTGAACCTTTACTCAGCAGCCTAATCCCCTCCTCCAACCCTTCAAGGGTCAGGGGGAACATCCGCCCACCCATGATCTGCCGCACCATGCCGACCGACTGGGTAAAGTTCCACCAGCCCTGCGGCGTGGGGTTCAGCCAGATGGCATCCTTGTAGGCATCAAGCAGGCGCTGCCCCCAGACATAACCCGCCTCGTCGTTCATATGTTCGACGCTGCCGCCGACCATGGAAATTTCGTAGGGACTCATGGCGGCGTCACCGACAAAGATCAGCTTGTAGTCGGGCCCGTAGGTGTGAATCACATCCCAGAGCGCGATCCGCTCGGCCCGGTAGCGCTGGTTGTCGCGCCAGACGCTTTCGTAGACAAAGTTGTGAAAATAGAAGTATTCCAGCTGCTTGAATTCAGTGCGGGCAGCGGAGAACAGCTCTTCGCAGATTTTAATGTGCTCATCCATCGAGCCACCAACATCGAAGAACAGCAGCACCTTGATCTTGTTGTGCAGTTTGGGCACCAACTTCAGATCAAGATAGCCGGCGTTGTGGGCGGTGGCGCGGATGGTGCCGGGCATATCGAGAACTTCCGGCGCGCCTTCGCGGGCGAAATGCCGCAAACGCCGCAGCGCGACTTTGATGTTACGGGTACCCAACTCAACCGAGCCGTCGAGATTTTTAAACTCGCGCTTGTCCCAGACCTTGACCGCGCGGCGGTGGCGGGATTCCTGCTGGCCGATGCGCACCCCTTCGGGGTTGTAACCATAGGCACCAAACGGCGAACGGCCGCCGGTACCGATCCATTTGCTGCCGCCCTGATGACGCTCTTTCTGTTCGGCCAGACGTTGTTTCAGCGTCTCCATCAACTTTTCAAAACCACCGAGCGCTTCGATCTGGGATTTTTCTTCTTCAGAGAGCATCAATTCGGACAACTTGCGCAGCCACTCCTCGGGAATCTGCGTCTCCAGATCTTCGCCGAGATTGTTTATCCCGTCAAAATACTGGGCGAACACCCGGTCGAACTTGTCGAAATGGGTCTCATCCTTGACCAGGCATATTCTTGCTAGATAATAAAAATCCTCAACGCTGCCCCAGATCACCTGTTTATCCAACGCTTCGAGCAGGGTCAGATACTCGCGGATGGTGACCGGGACTTTGGCTTGTTTTAGTTGTAGGAAAAAATCGACCAGCATGGATTGTTTCTTTCGTTTTGGGGAAAAAGCAGACCGGCGGGTCGCGTCCCGCCAGACGCCTTCCTTTTTGTCCAAGCCAACAAAAAGGAAGCAAAAAATGGCTTTATTATTTCTGCCACTAGGAGTTGGTGCTCCTTCAAACGGCTCTGCAAAAAGAGAACAACAACCTTGCTTCGATCGGCCTGAAACCGAAAGGCCCCGGCTCGCTATGCTCACACGGGTTAAACGGGTGTGGCGCTACCACCATTGATCCAACGGCAAAAGGAGGAAGCAGTTTAAAAATATTAGATCCCAGCAGCATGTTCCATTGCTGCCACGGCCGCTTCCGTTTAACCCATTTGAGCGGCTTTTTGCTCAATGGGGCCTTTTGCACTCAAGCGCGACAACGCTGTCAGCTGTTTAGATTTATCCGACCACCGACATCCCAACAGGGCGCAAATTGCCGAGACAGAAATAAAAAGAGTTTCTTTTGGTTACTTTTCTTTGCGATCAAAGAAAAGTAACCCGGCTGTCGGGCCGGAACCCGACGGTCCTAAGCACTCAAAAAAACCGAGAGCAACACATCAACCTCGCCGTCGCCCCATCCCCCCAACCAACCGCTCAAACAACCCAACATCCTGCTCATTCTTCAACAACGCCCCATGCAACGGCGGTATCGACCGACCGGGCTCTTTACTCTGCAGGGCTTCGGCAGGGATATCCTCAGCCACCAGCAGTTTGAGCCAATCGAGCAGTTCCGAAGTGGAGGGTTTTTTCTTCAAACCGGGGACTTCACGCATACCGAAAAAGGTTTCCAGCGCCACTTTGAGCAACGACTGCTTGATCCCCGGATAATGAACATCGACAATCTGCGCCATGGTTTCGGCTTCGGGAAAGCGGATGTAATGGAAGAAGCAGCGGCGCAAAAAGGCGTCGGGCAGCTCCTTTTCATTGTTGCTGGTGATGATGATCACCGGCCGATGTTTTGCGGTAATCAGTTGCCGGGTCTCGTAGACGTAGAACTCCATCCGGTCGAGTTCCTGCAGCAGATCGTTGGGAAATTCAATATCCGCCTTGTCGATTTCATCGATCAACAGTACTGCGCGCTGTTCCGACTCAAAAGCCTGCCACATCTTCCCTTTGATGATGTAGTTGCCGATCTGGTGCACCCGCTCATCGCCAAGCTGTGAATCACGCAGCCGTGAAACGGCATCATATTCGTAAAGTCCCTGACTGGCCTTGGTGGTCGATTTGACATGCCACTGAAACAGCGGCATGCCGAGGCTTTTGGCCACCTCTTCGGCCAGCATCGTCTTGCCGGTGCCCGGCTCCCCCTTGATCAACAGCGGCCGCCCCAAAGTGATCGCGGCGTTGACCGCCAGGTTCAGATCATCGGTCGCCACATAAGATTCGGTTCCGGTAAATTTCATCATTATTATTCCCTGCAGTTATCAACTATAAGCAACGGCCAGTTATTCCGGTCGCTTGAGTATCGTCTCAATCAGAGCGATGCGGTCTTCTTCAAGATTACGTACCTGATTCTGCGCCATCAGCCGGAAATCGGTGCCCAGCAACAGATGGATACCGAGGCGCGGCAGACCATCCTGTTTGATCTTCGCGCCCATGCGGCGGAACCAGACGCGCCCCTTTTCAGTGCTATCCTGCCAAGTTAAGATTTCGAAACCAACATCCTGCAGTGTAGCATGCAGCTGCTGCTGAGTTATCAGATGGCTGATATCGGATGTACGGGCCCAGGGTACGGGAAAATGGACCGGTCCGCCCTCCCCGGCCAGCACATCATAGATGGCCAGCCGACCGCCCGGTTTTAGAACCCGCCACATCTCGGTATAGAGTCCGGTTTTGTCGGCGATGTTCATCGACGCATGCTGAGTCCAGAGCAGGTCGAAACTGCTGTCAGCAAAAGGCAAATCCAGGGCGTTGCTTTGGCGATAGGAAACCCGCGAAGCCAGACCGAGGCGCTGTGCGAACATGCTCGCGACCTGACAATACTCTTCGGAAAGGTCGATGCCGGTGACCTGGCAACCGAACTCGCTGGCAAGACAACGGGATGCGCCGCCAAGACCGCAACCAACATCCAGTACCTGCAACCCGTCAGAAAGACGGAGCTGTTGCGCGAATTCGAGCGTGGCCCTTCGTCCGCCGATATGAAATTCATCAATCGGTGCCAGGTCTGCGATTTCCAACCGATCAATATCCAGTCCGGCAGCAACGAGCGCGCTCAGTAGCCTCTGTTCAAGGCCTTGATGAGCGTAGTGCGCCGCGACAGGTTCCATTGCTTGGTCCATCGACTCAGTCCAGAATCAACAGGGTCTGCCCGATGTCAACCGCATCGCCTTCGTTGATCAATAGCTTGCTGATGGTTCCGTCGCGCTCGGCGATGATTTCATTCTCCATCTTCATCGCTTCCAAAATCAGCAGTAGGTCGCCTTCAAGCACCTGTTGACCTTCGGTCACTTCAAGCTTCCAGATATTTCCGCCCAATGGCGCGACGACAGCATTGGCGTCGATGGCGGCTGCGGGGGTACACGTCGAAGCTGCAGTTGCTGCCGGTGCAGCGCTGCCTTCTACGCCAACAAATGCCAGCAGGGCTGCGCCGATATCGACCGCATCCCCTTCTTTAACCAGAATCTCGCCGACAACGCCCGATTTCTCGGCGATGACTTCATGCTCCATTTTCATCGCTTCGAGGATGAACAGCAGATCGCCCTCTTCAACCTGTTGCCCAGCGGTTACTTCAACTTTCCAGATATTTCCGGCCAGATGGGCGTTCACTGTATCAGCAGCAGACGGAACTGCTGCCGGACCAGCCGGAGCACCTGCGCCCACCGCAGCGGCTGCGGCTGCAGCACCTTCGGCGCCCGACACCTGTACAACAAAACTTTTGCCACCGCCGGTGACGGTAAACAGCTCGCCGCCTGCTACCGCAGCTGCCTTGGCAGTAGTGACCGGCTCCGCACCGGTCGGCAGAGGTTCAAAGGCAGCTGGGTTGTCACGATTTTCGATAAATTTGAGCCCGACCTGTTGAAACAGAGCATAGGTCAGGACATCCTCAATCTCATTTTCGGCGAGTTTAAGCTGCTTTTCAGCAGCGATGCCGCGCAGCTCGCTGGTCAGCTTCTCCACCTCGGGTTGTAGCAGATCAGCCGGACGGCAGGTGATCGGTGTTGCCCCTTTGAGGATTTTCGTCTGTAACTCCTTGTTCACAGGCGCCGGGGTGGTGCCGTACTCACCCTTGAGCACGGCGGTCGTCTCTTTGGTGACCGCCTTGTAGCGCTCTCCGGCCAGCACATTCAGGACCGCCTGACTGCCAACGATCTGCGAGGTCGGAGTGACCAGCGGCAGAAAGCCGAGATCCTCGCGAACAAAGGGAATCTCTGCCAGAACCTGATCGATCTTGTCGCCAGCACCCTGCTCGCGCAACTGGCTTTCCATATTGGTCAGCATGCCGCCGGGCACCTGGGCCAGAATAATCCGCGCATCAATCCCTTTAAGAGATCCCTCGAACTTGGCGTATTTTTTCCGCACTTCGTGAAAATAGGCGGCGATCTCCTGCAGCAGCGCCATATCCAGGCCGGTGGCCCGGTCGGTCTCGGCGTTGATCGCCACCAGCGTCTCGGTGGGCGAATGCGCGTAAGTCATGCTCATGGAAGAGATCGAAGTATCGACGTTGTCGATGCCCGCCTCGATCGCCTTCAGATAGGCGGCGGTCGACATGCCGGTGGTGGCGTGGCAATGCATCTGAATCGGAATCGCCAAGCTCTTCTTCAGTTTTTTGACCAGCTCGTAGGCGGCGTAGGGGGTGATGAGCCCGGCCATGTCCTTGATGCAGAGTGAGTGCGCACCCATATCTTCGATGGTCTTCGCCAGATCCACCCACTTGGCGAGGGTGTGCACCGGACTGACTGTATAGGAGATACAGCCCTGGGCATGTTTGTCCTGCTTGATGACTGCACGGATGGCGGTTTCGAGGTTGCGCGGATCGTTCATGGCGTCAAACACCCGGAACACGTCGATGCCGTTCACCGCTGCCCGCTCGACGAACTTCTCGACCACATCATCGGCATAATGACGGTAACCGAGGATATTCTGCCCGCGAAACAGCATCTGCAGTGGAGTCTTGGGCATGGCCTTTTTCAGTGCCCGCAGCCGCTCCCAGGGATCTTCGCCGAGATAACGGATACAGGAGTCAAAGGTCGCGCCGCCCCAGGTTTCCAGTGACCAGTAGCCGACAGAATCCAGTTTCTCCGCAATCGGCAGCATGTCATCCAGTCGCATCCGCGTTGCAAATAGTGACTGGTGCGCGTCACGCAGCACAAGTTCGGTAATCCCCAATGGTTTTTTCGCCTGACTCATGACCAACCCCTATAAGCTGTTATACGGAGAAATCTTCTTCACGATATGACTAAGAATGGCCGGTTCCCCGTGACACGAGCGCCCGGGGAACCAGCCATGTGCCGTCCCTACCCCCTGATGATGCGCGGTAGCAGCATCTGATGCACCGGTGTGATCGATTTGGGATTCTGGTAGTTGGCGCCAGTAAAGGCCTGAATGTATTTGCGCAGGTCAGTTAGCGAAACGATCTCATCGACAAAACCGGTTTTGGCGCAGTAAGCCGGCCGCGACTTGTCCTGATAGTCCTGAATCATCTGGTTCATCTTATCCAGGGTCGGCGTGAGATCGTTGCCGGCATCGTCCTCTTTAACCAGTCGCCGCGCATAAGAAGCCGCCGCGGCGGTTTCACCGTGCATGACATAGATCTCGGTGACCGGCGTACCCAGAGTGAAGGCGTTATTATTGTTCGCCTGCGGGCCACACATGATGTAATGAGCAGCGGCGGTTCCCTTGCGCAGCACGACGCACATCATCGACAGATCAGTCTGCTCAATGGAATAGACCAGCGACTGCCCGAGCGCCAGCAGTTCGGCTTCTTCGGCGAGATCGCCGACATCGATACCGGTGGTGTCCTGCAACCAGACGATCGGCAGGTTGTCGCGACCACAGAGGGTGACGAACTCACTTTGCTTGATCAATCCCTCGCGGTAGTGCTTGCCGCCAACACCGGGATATTCACCGTTAGCGTAAGCCGGATAGCCGGGGAAGACGCCCTGTTGGTTGCCGATAAAGGCGACCGGGAAACCATCAATTTTGGCGATGCCGGTAAAAACCTCGCGGCCATAGTCGGGGCGGTATTCCATAAACTCGCTGTTGTCGGTCAGCCGCGCCAGAATCTGGATGGCGTCGTAGGGGCGCT
Organism: Malonomonas sp.; assembly: GCA_036526255.1. Classification (GTDB taxonomy): domain Bacteria; phylum Desulfobacterota; class Desulfuromonadia; order Desulfuromonadales; family Geopsychrobacteraceae; genus Malonomonas. The sequence goes on from DATCYW010000043.1 coordinate 11,292, forward strand.
TCTGGTTGGCTGGCAGCAGCAGATTGAGATCGCTGACCGGTAACCGTGGCTCAGCCGGTTCGGCAACCCGGAACATAATCGGATCGTAGGCCGGCATCATCCGCATGTAATCCTTGATGCCGTCGAGCACGCCCTGCTCGGTCTCGTGAACCTCACGGAAATAGGCAGTCTGGTCGAAGTGAGTCTCGACCCGCCCCGGCGCCTTGCCCTTGAAACCCTTGGTCCCTTCGATCAGCGCCTGCGCTGCTTCGGCGTCGATATAGCCCTTGGGGTTCATGCCACCGACAATCCCGGCGCCGCCGACGGCGATGTTCGCGCCCTCGTGAGCCAGCAGGATGGTCGGACTGATCCCCTGATAACCACCACCGGCCGGATTGGTGCCGTAAATGCCGTTGAGAATCGGAATCCCCAGATGATTGAGGTCGGCGTGACGGTAGAAAGGCGCGCCGCTCGAACGACGGCCTGCATAGACGGTCTCCTGCTCCATCAGCTTGACACCGCTGCAGTTGGTCAACCAGACCAGCGGCACGTTGAGGCGCTTGGCCATGTCGGTGACCATCAGAATGTTTTCCGACTGCCCGGCGATCCAAGCCCCGGCCATGACCTTGTTATCAAAACCGATAATGACCGCCCACTTGCCTTCGATCTTGCCGATACCGTTGACCACTCCGGTACAGCCCTCTTCATTGTCGGTCGGATTGTAGAGGCTGTGCAGCGGCGACCAGCTGCCGGCGTCAACCAGATAATCAAGGCGGTCGTAGATGGTCATCCCGCCGCGTTGATGAATTTTTTCGGCAGGAATCCCGGCATTCTTGACCCGTTGAATTTCTACCGCCAGAATATCTTCCTGCTCCTTGATCAGATCAGCATTGGCCTGCGAGCGGCGCACCTCGCCTTCTCTCAGCTCTTTGCCAATCTCAGCCATTTTTTCAAAATACGGACGCAGCGGTGTCTGTTTGCGTGACATGGAAAGTCCTTTCACACGGATAACGGGACGCGATCTTTTGAAAGAACGCAGCTCCCCGTGGTTCTAAGATTTGGAGAAACGCTATCAGCCGATAACCAGCAGCACATCACCGTCATTGACCGCATCACCCTCTTTGACCTTGATTGCGGTGACGGTACCGCTGTCGTCGCAGTAGATCGGGGTTTCCATCTTCAGTGCCTCGAGGATCACCAGCTCGTCGTCCAGCTCGACTTTATCACCAACCGCAACAAGAATTTTCCAGACATTTCCGGCAATAGGCGCTAACAAATCAGGCATCGCTACTCTCCTTTATCAGGTGTTATATGGCATCAATAAAACGGATCAGCCGAGATTCTGCAGCAGGATGGCCGCAGCCACCACGGTGCCGATCACCCCGGCCACATTCGGGCCCATGGCATACATCAGCAGATAGTTACGACGATTGGCTTCCGAGCCGACCTTATGAACACAGCGCGCCGCCATCGGCACGGCAGAAACGCCGGCGGCACCGATCAGCGGATTGATCTTGTCCTTCAGGAACAGATTCATGATTTTGGCCATGATCAATCCCGCGCCAGTACTGACGATGAAGGCGAACAGGCCGAGAAAGAAGATGAACAGCACCTTGGGGCTTAAAAATGTGCCGGCGGTCATGGTGGCGCCGACCGAAAGCCCAAGGAAGATAGTGACGATGTTCATCAGCTCGTTCGAGGCCGATTTACTCAAGCGCTCGACGACACCCGACTCTTTGAATAGGTTGCCAAGCATCAGCATCGAGATCAGCGGCGCAGCAGGCGGCACCACCAGCATGATTGTCATGGCGGTGATGATCGGAAAGCAGACCTTCTGCAGCTTGCTGACCGGGCGCAGCTTGGTCATGACGATCTTGCGTTCTTTCTCGGTTGTCAGCAGTTTCATCATCGGCGGCTGGATAATCGGCACCAGCGCCATGTAGGCGTAAGCCGATACCGCGGTGGCACCAAGCAGATGCGGCGCAAGCTTGGAGGTCAGGTAGATAGTTGTGGGTCCATCAGCGCCGCCAATAATGGCAATGGCACCGGCTTCCTGCAGATCAAAACCGAACAGGACGGCAGCAAAGAAGGTCACATAAAGCCCGGCCTGAGCGCCCGCCCCCAGCAGCATCGTCTTGGGATTGGCGATCAACGGCCCGAAGTCGATCATCGCCCCAAGCCCCAAAAAGATCAGCGGCGGGATGATGTCCATCTCGATCCCGTAGTGATAAAAGAACCAGACCAGACCGTGCTCAGGCTCCATCAGGTAGGTCAGCGGCAGATTGACGATCAGAATGCCGAAGGCGATCGGCAACAGCAACAACGGCTCATACTGTTTTTTAATGGCCAAATAGAGCAGCACGAAAGAGACCAGCCACATCACCAGATTGCCACCAGTCAGACTGACAACGCCGCTTGAAAATAGCAGCTCTTTGAGGATATCGAGCATGACTTGCCCCCCTTAATCTTTCGCTGGATCAGCTGATGATTTCGGAACGGGTACAGCTTCCGGCGCCCCTCCGTTCTTCCCATTTTCGACAAAATCGATGACCCTGGTGCTGAGCTGGGTCAGGATCTGCAGCAGAAACATGACCAGAAAAACACCGATAATACCGCTACTGAAAACTTCAAAAACCTTGGACCAGTCAGTCATACCGCATATCCTATTCTCGTTAAACTTAAGTTGGTTAACGAACTATAGCTAGAAATCAGTTTAACGATTGGTCGCATCTCCTAAAGAGATGCCGGCGATAATGGTCTTCTGAATATTACTGGTTCCTTCGACCACGCGCAGTGACTGGGCATCACGTAAAAAACGCTCGGCCGGGTATTCAGTTGAGAAGCCGTAACTGCCAAAAATTTTCATGGTATCGCTGGCCGCATGGACGGCGGCTTCAGAAGCGAAGAGTTTGGCGATAGAGGTCTGGTGCTGGTTGGGAAGCCCCTGATCTTTGAGCCATGCGGCCCGATAAACCAGCAGCTTGGCAGCCTCGTGCTCGGCAACCATGTCGGCGATCTGAGCCTGAATCATCTGGTAGGAGCCGATTTTCTTGCCGAACTGGGTGCGCTCATTGGCATAGCCGATGGCCGCTTCGATGGCACCGCCAGCGATACCGAGCGCTCCGGCGCAGCAACTAATCCGGGTGTTGTTGAGTTGCCACATGCAGATCTGAAAGCCCTGTCCAACCTCGCCCAGCACTGAATCCTTGGGAATCTTCGCCTTATCGAAGGCAATCTCACCGGTCGGAGCGCAATGCAGGCCCAGCTTGGTCTCGATCGGCGCAGTGACGATCCCCTCATTGTCCTTGAGGTTGACGATGAAACAGGTCATCCCCTTGTATTTCTGGCTCTTATCGGTGAAGGCGTAAACCAGACCGTAATCACCGACGTGAGCATTGGAAATCCACATCTTCTGACCGTTCAGCTCCCAGTGGTCGCCGCGGTCCGTCGCGGTGGTCCCCATGCTGGCAACGTCAGACCCTGAATTCGGCTCGGTGATGGCAAAGAAACCACAGGATTCGGCGCTCACCCAGTCAGGGATAAAGCGACGCTTCTGTTCCTCGGTGCCAAACTTGTTTACAGTGACCGCCGGGCCGATATTCTGCATGTTGAACGGCAGCCGCCAGGAACCGCTGACCTTAGCGATCTGTTCGGCCAGCAGCACCGACTCAAGAAAACCGAAGCCGTTGCCGTCATACTCCTCAGGCAAAGCGCAGCCGAAAAAGCCGAGCGAGGCCATTTTTTTGACCAGTTCGGGACGATAGCGGTGATTCGCCTCATCATCTTTCAGGTTCGGCAGGATTTCCTTCTGGGCAAATTCCTTGGCCATGTCCTGCATCATCCGCTGTTCATCTGTCAGTCCAAAATGCATTTCGACCTCCTGTAAAATTTTGTGTTTGCTGGCAACAACTGTTTAGCTTCAGTTTTTATAAATTTTCCAGTCGACGGCTGATTTCCACCAGCTTTGGACCGATATCCAGTTCGAGCTTTTCGGCGCTGAGCTGCCAGGCTGGCCCACCGCAGTTGATGGCCAGAACCGAGCGATCAGCCTGTATCAAGGGGACAGCGATGGAGTTGACGTTTTCACGCCAGTCGCCGAGGGAGAAACAGAAACCCTTTTGTGCATAGTCGACAGCCCCCTGCTCAATCCCGGCTTTGATCTGCGACCACTCCCCCCTCGGCGTCGCCTGGCGGATCTGGGCAATCAGCGTGTTCCGTTCGTCCTCCGGCAAACCGCAGAGCAGCGCCCGCCCCATCGCAGTATTGGCAATACGGGTGCGCGCGCCGACATCAATCCGCAGAGCGATCATATTCGCACGTGAGACGCAATTCTCCAGATAGACCATATGCAGGCCGTCGCGTGACGCAAGCGAAACTGAGGCTTCAGCGCTGTCGGCCAGTTCCTGCATCAGCGGCCGAGCCGACTTAAGAATATCCATATTGCCGAGCATTGAATGGCCCAGCGAAAGCACAGCGGCGCCCAGGCTGTACTGGTTAAAACGTTTGGAGTGGTTCAGATATCCCAGCACCGTCAGGGTCTGCGTCAGACGTGACACAGTCGCCTTGGGCAGATTGGTACGCTCAGCGATCTCCTGATTGCCGAGAAATCGATCCCCCTGGCGAAAGCAGCGCAATACACTCAATCCTCGCGCCAACGCGGTAATGACCTGAGGTTTCGCCTCTTCGTTGTCAATTTTGATTTCGTCACTCATGCTTGCCATTCCCTGAACTGAACCCACCAGCGGATTCCTCTTTTTCACTGTGCATAAATCTACATTAGGAAAAATCACCGGTCAACACTTTTTTTGGAATTCATTTCCACTGTACGGAATTAACAAGGGTAAAAAAACACGCTTATCAACACCAATCTCAACTTGTTCTCCAGATTCGAAAATGGCATAGTAGCCGCGTTAAGATTTTGAGGATTTTTCATTTCACACGAAAGGTACACAGTGATGGTTCCGACATCAGTCAGCAAAGCCTGGGCAGAGCTTCCGGAGAGTAAAAAAGCCGCCGTTTGCCGCTTATGCGCCAAAAGACAACCGATGGTATTTTCACGTTGGGTCGAAGCAGCCGGCTTGAAAAAATTTCGCCACGAATCGCTGGTCAACCGCAAAGTCGGCTCGGGCCCCCGCTTCGACGCAGCGCTGTTCAAGGCCGAAGACGGACATCTGGCGTCAGACGTCCTGGTCTCCTACTTCACCGAGTTATCGCCGGAAATAAACGATCAATACCTGGCACTGCAGGATGCTGCCGGAAATGAAGAGCCGGAAACCAAACTGAAGATCTACGCACAGCTGGCAAACAGGTTCAAGGATTCGCCATATATCAGGCTGTACCTGACTGCGGCGCTCTGGGTTGAAGAGTTCAACGAAGAGGACATCAAGATTGTCGAGACATTGGCTGCGGAACTTGCGGCCACGGCAGAAGAATAGCTTAAAAGGCGGGCAGTGCCCGCCTTACTTATTTGAACGCAAAAAGGAGCTGTCCATGCCCCGCATCCCCTATCTGCCTGCCGATATTAACGAACCACGCGATATCGTCGATAGCATCCGCGCCCGGCGTAGCGGACAGCTGCTTAACCTGGACCGGATGCTGCTGCACAGCCCGGCTTTCGCCAGCGGCTGGAACGCCCTGCTCGGTGAGGTGCGCGGCAAACTCAGTCTCCCCGCAAGGCAGCACGAACTGGCGATCTGCGCGGTCGCGGTTCTCACCGATGCCGAGTACGAATACCACCATCACGCCCCGGAATATCTCAGAGCCGGCGGCACAGAAGAAGAGCTTAGCGAGCTGCAGCTTTTGAAGGAGGATTGCGAGGAACTGACGCTATTTGCACAAAGCGATCGGGCGATCCTTATGCTGGCCCGCGAGATGACCCTCTCCATCCGCATCAGCGACGCCACCTTCGCGGCGGCAAGAGCAGCGCTGGACAGCGACCAGCAGATCAACGAACTGATCGGCGTGATCGCCTGTTACAACATGGTTTCGCGCTACCTGGTCGCGTTGCAGATTGAACCGGAAGAGTGAGAATACTGTCAGATTGACAGCTAACGCATGTTGCGGTGCCGGCAATACCACGCCAGTCCGACAAATCCGCAGCCGAAAAGGAGTAGAGTCACCGGTTCGGGAACAACGACGAAACCATAGTTGGCGATTCCGTTGCGTTCGGCCTGACTTAATCCGTCAAGATAAGGATTATCAACCAGCGACAACATCTTGGAAAGTGCCAGATCAAGATCGCCGGATCGATCGGTCAGGTCTTTGGTGAGGGATGAAAAGAACAGCAGGCTGACAGATTCTCCGGGGTCCAGAACCAGATCGACAGCCACCTGGATAAAATCAACGCCAGAGGGAACGGAAAACAGATTGAAATATGAAAAAGTCATATTATCCGCAGCAAAACCGTTATTGCCCCAGACAAATGAGATATCAGGGTCATGCCCCCAGATATCATGCGTAACCGCAGAAAATTGGCTTTCACCATGAATCGTCTGATCGCCGTCAGAACCCAGATTTCCCCACCAGTAAACCCGTTGCTGAATACTGGTCGCCGTGGGGTTGGTAATCTTATCCAGCCACCGGTAAAGGTTCAGCGACGCGATTGCTTCGGTATGCCGCACCGCCGCTAACGATCCCAGGTTCGAGAGATAACCCATACCGTCATAGGCATCATCGCCGCCATCGTTAACGACTCCGAGCGAGTTATTGAAGTAGCCAGGATTCCCCCCTGCTCCCAAGTACTCAGCGGCATACCCCGTGCTGGTCGAAATATCGTTTGACGTCATACTGAATTGCGTCGCATCGGCGGCGGTCATTGCCCCGAAGAACAGAGTTACACCGAAAAAAACGGCGGCGCGTAAAGCTTTCATCAGTAAATCCCTCAGGGCACAAACAAATAAATGTGTACGGCAACTGAATACAAATAGATGCGCAGCGGCAAAGCAAATTGCACGCCAGAGTAATCAACTGATGATTTACAGCAACTTGCAGGCAATCAGACAGAAAAGATCGAGAACGTAATAAATACCGACACGATCAGTCGACAGGTTTTGAACTGGCGCAAGGGATGAGAAACATAGTGTCGCCAGCTGCGGACTCAGACCGGAATACGGTCCTCACAGGGGATGCGGACCTGACAGAGACCGCAGGGAGTGGCTTCGGTGCCGTAGGTCTTTTGTGCGTAGGGTGCGGTTACCTGGCGGATATAATCGAAACATTTGTCCTTGTCATGCCCTGATTCATCGATAGCGTCAACTGGGCAGCGGCGCGCGCAGACCCCGCAGGTCCTTTTGGCGTACCAGAGGCACCAGGCATGATGATTATCGTAGGCGTGTGACGTTGCTGGCAGGTCGATGAGGGCGACCACCGAGCCGAACCGCACCGCCTTGCCACGCGGAGTAATCAGGCCATCACTTAAACCGAAGGTGCCGAGTCCGGCAGCGTGGGCGGTGTGTCGTTCGGACCAGTTCGAGGCAATACCGAAACTTTCGGAACGCTGGTAAGAAAATTCGGGCAACCGCTCAGGTGCAACGGCCGGATAGCCTGCCTTGGTCAGAGCCTCGGCGATATGCAGTCGCAGAGCACAGTTGAAACGTTCACCGAAATCCCGCGACCGGGCCCAGCGTTCCGCAGGAACTTCCGTTTCCTGCCGCTGGTCGGTGCGTGTCGCGGCGGACTGCGGCAGCACCCAGCTGATGACACTGAGTTCAGCGGCGGGAACCGATAACTCTGGAAAGGCCAACTGAAAAGCCTGCTGCGGCGTCCAGTAAAAGGGGGCCAAATCGCTGGCATATTGCTTAAAAAGTGGATGGCTGGCGCTGGCATAGCCGACCAGTGGCTCGTCCCAGGCTTTTTCATCTGAACCGTTATCCAGGGTGTTATTAGGGCTGGTTGCCCAGTAATCCTGAACCAGCCGCGCCACCCAGTCGGCACTTCCCACTGCGATCGTTGTCATATTCACCTCAACTTCCCTGTTTTTCTTTAACAGATTTTTTTTCGGCTCAGCGGGACATCAACACCGGGATGGTCATATGCTCAAGAAAATGTTTGCCGACCGGCCCAAGAACCGTCTTTCCCATCCTCCGCCCAGCATGGACCCCCAGCACCACCAGGTCGATCTCAAGGTCACAAGCCTGATTGAGCAGAATGTCGCCGGCGCGAACGTCATCCGCCGACAATCTGTCGATCGTCGCTGCGACACCATGATAGCCCAGGTAGGTCGAAAGATTCGCTGCCTGTTTTTCAAAATGCTCGCCAGGATTCACCATCAAGACATTAACCTGTTGTGCCAACTCCAAAAAGGGGATCGCGTTATTCAGCGCGCTGGACGACGCCTGCCCGCCCCGCCAGGCCAGCAGAATTTTTTCACCGACCGTTTTGAATTCGCCAGAGTTGGGGATGACCAGCACCGGACGTCCGGCGCCCAGGACCAGCCTTTCCGGCAGATCAGCAGGAGAATTGAGACTTTTTGCCGACTGGCCGCCCTGCCCGACGATAATCAGGTCGGCGTAGTAAGCCTGCAGCAGCAGCCGTTCGCTGACACCAGCATGCAGACCAGCGGCGTCAGCGCAGAACCAGCCAGCGGTCATTTGGGCGGCAGCTGTCTTCTGCCGGAAGCAGGCTTCGACTTCGGCGACCTGCGATGGAGCATCAGCCCGCGGCGCGGCAGAAAAAGGGTGAGATGTCGCGTAAACCCCGGTCAAATGGGCCTGATGATTCAGGGATAAGCTGATCGCCACATCCAGCCGGGTCTGACAGCTGTCGATATTATCCAGATGGATCAGTATCTCTTTTATCGGCATAGGATTTCCCTCCAGCGAACTGTTTAGACGCCAAGGTGCCGGGTATGAATTTCCGGATTAGCGGCCAGTTCCAGCGAACTGCCCTCATAGACAATCCGCCCCTTGCTGAGGATGATGTTCCGGTCGGTCAGCTCGAGCAGCGCTTTGATATCCTTATCGACGATGACCGCCGCGATGCCGCTCTGCTTGATCTGCCGGACCACCGACCAGATCTCTTTGCGGATCAGCGGCGCCAGCCCTTCGGTGGCCTCATCGAGGATCAGCAGGTCTGGATTGGTCATCAGCGCCCGCCCGACGGTAAGCATCTGCTGTTCGCCGCCGGAAAGGTGATTGCCCATATGGGTCATGCGCTGCGCCAGCCGAGGAAAGGTGTCGAGCACCCGCGTCAGATCCCAATCCTTGCGACCATCCGGCCCCGGTCGGGAGGCCATCACCAGATTCTCCCTGACGGTCAGAGTAGGAAAAATACCACGATCCTCAGGCACGAAGGCAATTCCCTGGCGGATAATTTTCTGCGTCGGTGCCTGCGTCATATCGCGGCCGTAGATCTTCACTGTCCCCCGCCGCGGCGGTGTCAAGCCGAGCAGTGAACGCAACAGCGTGGTCTTGCCCATGCCGTTGCGCCCCATCAGGCTGAGGGTCTCGCCGGGGGCAATGCTGAGGCTGATACCGTGCAGGATGTGGCTGGCACCGTAATAGGTGTGCAGCCCCTCGGCCTCGATAATCGGACCCGTTGCTTGGCGCACCATCACATCTCCTCCTCATCGACACCCAGATAAACCTCCTGCACCGCCTGACTGTTACGGATCTGCTCGACGGTTCCGGTCGCCAGCACCCGGCCATTGACCATCACGGTGAGTTGTTCGGCGATGGAGAAAACGGCGTCCATATCGTGCTCGATCAGAATCAGGGTATGGTCCTTGGCCAGTCGACGCAACAGCGCGATGACCTGCAGCGATTCTTCACTGCCCATCCCGGCCAGCGGTTCATCGAGTAACAGCAGTTCCGGCTCAGTGGCCAGCATCATGCCGATCTCCAGTTGCCGCTGTTCACCATAACTCATCGCCGAGGCTAGGCTGGCGTGACGCTGTCCGAGGCCACAGAGTTCCAGCGCCCGCTCAGCCCGCTCATGGACAGCCTTCAACCGGCTGGCCGGTCGAAAAAAACGCATCGACGTCTTCAGCCGTGACTGGGCTGCAACCCAGCAGTTTTCATAACAGCTGAAATTAGCGAAAATATTGGTTTTCTGATAACTACGGCCGATGCCTCGCTGCGAAATCTTGTTCGGTGGCAGACGGGTGATATCCTTGCCGTTGAAAAGGATGGAGCCATCATTCGGCAGCAGGTCACCCGACAACAGGTTGATCAGGGTGGTTTTTCCCGCACCGTTGGGACCGATGATGGCATGGACTTCGCCGCGTTCAAAATCGAGCGAGACGTTGTTAGTCGCAATCAGTCCACCAAAGCTCTTACTGAGGCGATCGGTACGCAAAATAGTATCAGCCATCGTCGGACTCCTGCGCGTCATCCTGCTTCGAGCGAAACAGAGCGAGAATTCGCGGCAGCAGACTGATGGCCCCATGGGGCAGAAACAGGGCGACCGAAATGATGATGCCACCGAACAGCAGTTGCCAGTGCTCGGTCAGTGATGGCAGAAAATCCTGCAGCAACACGACAATGAAGGCACCGAGCACCGGACCATAGAGGGTTCCCATTCCGCCAAGAACGACGATGGCAATGGCGACACCAGATTCGTGCCAGCTCATGTAGGACGGGTTGACGTAGCCGGTATGCGCCCCTTCAAGAAAACCGGCCAAACCCGCAAGCGTTCCGGCGAACACAAAGCTGACCAGCTTGTAACGGTTCACCGAATAGCCCAGCGCGCAAACCCGGTGCTCGTTGGCCTTGATCGCGGTGATGACCTTGCCGAAGGGCGCGCGCAATACCATCAGCAGAAACAGATAACTGCCCACCAGACAGGTGAGGACGAAATAGTAGAAGTTTATTTCGTTATCAAGCTTGAGGAGATCGGTTGAGCCGAGCATCAGTACGGGCTTGAAAAACAGGAAGATACCGTCGTCGCCGCCATAACTTGGAGACTCGAAGAAGTAGTAGAAGAACATCTGCGAAAAGGCCAGGGTGATCATGATGAAGTAGATGCCGCTGGTGCGGATGCTGATCCAGCCAATCACCAGCGCCGCCAAAGCCGCTGCGGCCAGCGAAAGGGGCAGCGCCTGCCAGAGATGGATCACCGCTGCATCCTGAAACGCGATCGCCAGCGCGTAACCACCGATGCCGAAGAAAGCGGCGTGACCGAAGCTGACCAGACCGGTGTAACCGATCAACAGATCCAGGCTCATGGCGAAAATCGCCAGAATGATGATACGGCTCAGCAAGCCGACATAGAATTCGGAACCGAGCACCGGAAACAGCAGCAGTGCCAGCAGCGCTGCCAGTTGTAGATAACGGGAAGACACTGACATTTCAGCCAGCCCTCCCGAACAGCCCCTGCGGCCGCCAGAGCAGGATCACCGCCATCAGCGCGTAAACCATGATACTGGCCATTTCCGGCAGCAGCACCTTGCCGAAGGTACTCACCAGTCCGATCAGCATGGCGCCGACAAAAGCGCCCTTGATCGAGCCGGTGCCACCGATCACCACCACAACGAAGGAGATGATCAACACGTTCTCCCCCATGCCCGGATAGACCGAATCAACCGGCGAAGCCAGCATTCCAGCGAAGGCCGCCAGCGCTACCCCAAAACTGAAGACCAGCGCGAACAGCCGATTCACGTTGATACCGAGCGACTGGACCATTTCTCGGTTAGTGGCTCCGGCGCGGACCATCATCCCTAACCGGGTCTTCTGAATCACCCAGTACATGCCAGCGGCGACGACGATACAGGCCGCCGAGATAAACAGGCGATAGACCGGATAAACCTGGTTTTCGGTCAGCTGAATCGATCCGGCCAGAAATTCAGGGATCGGCACGCTGTGCACGTCGGTTCCCCAGAGAATCTGCTGCAGTTCATTGAAGATAAGAATCAGGGCAAAGGTCAACAGCACCTGATAGAGGTGATCGCGCTTATAAAGAGAGGAGATGGCTAACCGCTCGACCAGATACCCCACCAGCATGGCGATCGGCAGTCCGAGCAGGATTCCGAGCCAGAGGTTACCGGTCACACCCGTCAACCAGTAGGCCAGATAGGAGCCGAGCATATAGAAAGAACCATGAGCGAGATTGATAATCCCCATAATTCCGAACAGCAGCGTCAGACCACTGGCGACCAGGAACAGGAGAAAACCATACTGAACGGCGTTGAGAAGCTGGACCAGGTAAAAGGATAATTCCATTCGCGACTCGTCTGGAAAAAGAGGAGCCCCGACCGACGTCATGCGCCGGACGGGGCGGGAAGGAACCTACATTGAACAACCTTCGGCCGGATCGTCCTGATCCCTAGCAGCGACCCGAACAACGCGGTTTTCCCCCTTGATCACTTCGCGCAGATAAACATCATGGATCGGGTTGTGTGATTTGGAAAACCGCAGCTTGCCGCGCGGACTCGCGATTTCAGCGGTTTCCATGGCGCGGATCATTTCGGCACGCGCGCCGACATCCCCCTTAACCGCGTTCATACCGCGCAGAATCAACTCGCCGGCATCGTACCCCTGAACCGCATAGACGTCGGCATCGTTTCCGGTGGACTTTTTAAAGGCCGCGCGAAAAAGATGATTTTCCGGATTATCGAGCGTATCGGCATAGTGCAGGATGGTACGAACGCCTTCGGCAGCATCACCCTGCGCCGCCCCCAGACCTTCGGTTAAAAAGCCGGCACCGTACAGTTTGATCGAATCCTTCAATCCTGCCGCTGCATAGTCTTTGACGTACTTGACTGCTCCGCCGCCTGCATAGAAGGTGTAAACCGCATCCGGCTTAAGTGCCGCCAGTTCGGTCAGGTAAGCCTGAAAATCGACTTCAGGGAATGGCGTGGCGATCTCTTTGACAATAGTGCCGCCGCCTGCCTCGAAGGACTCTTTGAAACCCGCTGCAACCTCTTTACCGAAACCGTAGTTCCAGTACATCAGCACCACCCGCTTATGACCGTCCTCAAGCATGGCCGGGCCACCGGGGTAACCCATCTGGTAGCTGGAAAAAGAGGTGCGGAAGATATTGGGAGCACAGAGCGAGCCGGTCAACATGTTGGCGCCGGCGTTGGGAATAACAGTAATCGGGCCATCGCCCCTGGCCGTTTTGACCATGGCCATGCCGACCACGGAGTGCACCGGTCCGACAAGAAAATCGACGTTCTCCTTCTTGATCAGCTTGTCGGTCAGTTGCTGGGCCATGGCGGGCTTGGCTTCACTGTCGATATCGACAAATTCGATCGGCCGACCTCCGAGCATATTGCCAGCTTCAGCAAAACGCATCAGCATTGCATCACGAATATTGGTGCCCAACTTGGCATAGGTCCCGGTATAAGGGAGCAGAATGCCGACTTTGACTTTCGCTTGAGCGCCGATGGCAAAGCTCTGCGGTACCAGGATGGACGCTGTCGCCAGGCCGGCGGTCGCGACCGCACCCTTGATGATAAAATCGCGTCTTGTGATTCCCGTCATCTTTTCATCGCTCATCGTATTTCCTCCACAGAGAGTCAAGACGGCTAAACAGACCGGCCGATTGCCGGGCTGTTCAACCTGTCACTGGTGATTATCAGGCGCGAAGCTTGAAGCGTTGAATCTTGCCGGTCGCGGTTTTTGGCAGTTCGGCGACAAACTGAAACCAGCGCGGGTACTTGTAGGGTGCCAGACCCTGCTTGCAGTGGTCCAGCAGCTCGGCAGCCAGGGCTTCGCCGGCCTCGCCCGCTTCCTGCAGAACGATATGCGCCTCAGGCTTGACCAGTCCGGCGGCGTCAGTACGGCCGACCACGGCGACCTCAAGGACTTTTGGATGCTCAATCAGCTTGGCCTCAATCTCAAAGGGAGAGCACCAGATGCCGCCGACCTTCAGCATGTCGTCGTTGCGACCGCAATAGTGGTAATACCCCTGCTTGTCCTGAAGGTAGGTATCGCCGGTGTCGAGCCAGCCATCGACCATGGTCTGGGCGGTCTTTTCACGATTATTCCAATAACAGCGCGCTGTCGAGTCGCCCTTGATCCAGAGTCGACCGCTTTCACCTCGGGGTGATGGCGCACCGTTCTCATCAACAATTCTGGCCTGATAACCAGGTACCATCCGACCGCTGGAGCCAGGGTTGATGTCATCGATGCGATTGGAGATAAAGATATGCAGCAGCTCGGTCGAACCAATACCGTCGAGAATCACCAGGCCGGTCTTCTCACGCCAGCGATTAAAAATGTTCGACGGCAACGCCTCACCGGCCGAGACACAGAGCCTGACCGAGGTCATGTCACAGGTTTCACTTTCGAGCGCCCGCAACTGGGCCGCATAAAGGGTCGGCACACCGAAATACAAGCTCGGCTTGAACTGTTCGATGGTCTCGAATGTGGATTCCGGCGTCGGGCGACCATCATACAAAACGGTACTGGCGCCGACCCACAGCGGAAAGGTCATGCCGTTGCCCAGACCATAAGCAAAGAACAGCTTGGCGGCTGAAAAACAGACATCGTCTTCCCGAATACCAAGCACCTGAACCCCATAAAACTGGCTGGATACGACCATATCCCGCTGGCGATGCACGGCCCCCTTGGGGCTGCCGGTCGAGCCGGAGGAATACAGCCAGAAGCAGTCATCCTCGGACGTCGCCGGTGCCGGCTCAAGTTCTGCCGCGGCAACGACGATCCGCTGCTGCAGACTGTCCCCCTCCCCTTCGACCAGCAAGCAGAGGTTCGGGCGTTTCTCCAACTGACCCAGCGCGGCCTCAACTTCGTCAGCATACTCGGGAGAATAAATGACTGCAGCACAAGCGGAATCTTCGATGATATAGGCGTAATCCTTGGCGCGCAGCAGGGTGTTCACTGGTACAGGGATAAGGCCGGCCTTGATGGCACCCCAGAAAACGTAAAAGAATTCAGCACAGTCCTTGACGATCATGATGACGCGATCCCCGCGCCCGATACCCAGATCGACTAATGCATTGCCGCAGCGATTCACGTTTTCTGCCAATCCGGCATAGGTAACGTCGACACCCCGATTGGTTCTGATAACAACTTTATCAGCACGCCCTTCCAACAAATGACGGTCGATAAAAGGCACGGCAACATTGAATACCGGAGAAAACTTCAGTGCACCAGCGTCACTAGACACATCCACCAGAACGGTATGGTTCTTCATCGTGCGTTCTCCTCTTTGCTCGGTAGCCGCGTGAATGCAAACAAAACATCCGCCCGGTGGATAGCCTGCCAACCGGAACCTGCGTTCTTGATATATTCAATTGGCTTTTATCTGTCACTAATATCTATAGGAAAGCGGGGTGATGTCAACATTTAAAACAGCGTTTCTCAAAACTCTGTTCTGCATTGCAGAATTGACCGAAAACCATGTTAAATATTTTTACAAGCATGCTCGACTTTCAGTGGTAATAAATATTTCAATCAGTAATTAGCTATTTGTGATTTTCACACAAATAGACTGTCAATACTTTTAGCACCCAACAGATAAGCAAACGATGTTCTGTTTTAAGGAGTTGTACTCAGACATAATGGTTCAGAATTATGGCAATAGCTTAGCGATGAAGTCGCCGAGTAACCGAAGGGTCGCTTGTGGTTGATCACGAAAAGGCGAGTGACCGCAATCGGGCAACAGAACCATTTCTGCTGATTGCGGCAACTGCGCGGTGATTGTCTCCAGCTGCCGAATTGTGCCGTAGTTATCCTGTTCGCCCTGAATCAGCAGTACCGGGACCGATAGTTTCGGCAGGTAGGTTTCCAGATTCCAGTTTCGAAAACCAGGGTCCAACCAGGCCTGATTCCAACCCAGAAAAGCACAGTCCACATTGTCGCCATGATAACGATTCAGTCGTTCGCGCAGGTCGGTTGATTCATAAGCAGATTTGGCGTCGCGGATACTGGCCAGGGTGAGTTCTTCGACGAAGACATGGGGAGCCAGCAGAACCAGTCCATGCACACGCGGATCAGCAACACCACCGGCATTGATCAAGGCGATTGAAGCGCCATCACTGTGTCCGATCAGAACGGCACTGGTGATATCGGCGGCCAGCAGAATTTTCGGCAACACGCGCAGCGCTTCGTCATGCATGAACGAAAGCGGTCGCGGCAGAAGACAGGGATCCGAACCGCCATACCCTGCTCTGCTGTAAACCAGGACCCGGCAGCCGGTCAAACTGGCCAGCTGGTACGGAAAGTCCTTCCACATGGCCACGCAACCCAGCCCCTCGTGCAGCAGGACCAGGGTCAGGTCAAGCGGTTCGGCGGGACGGTACTGCTGGTATTCCAGAGCAACTCCGTCAATGTTGAAAAAACCCTGGGTAACTTTCACAGACAAACATCCTCTTTATCAGAGCACCAGAACTCCCGCTGCCGGCGGATCGGCATAAAGCTGCTCAACCAGTTCGTGCCGCCGCTGCAACGCGGCCCGCTGGTTGATATAACCCTTATCGGTAATTTCGTTGGCGTCGCTGCTCGGCGGTTCGCTCATCAACATGATTCGGGCGATTCTGGTCGATGAGCCCTGCTGCTCTGCGTTGAACGCCAACATTGTCTTGCGCAGATAAGTTTCTATCTCGGGGCGACTGAGCAGACTTTCGGGTGCAATATCATCCGATAAGTCGGGACAGAGTTTCTTGCAGGCGGCAAGGTTCGGCCAGGCGAGGATGCCGACATATTCCCGGTCATGCCCGGTGATCAGGGCAAACTGCAGCAGCGGCGCCGCGGCAGCTAATACGGCAACCCGCAGCAAGCCGACCCGAACCCAGGTGCCGCTGGTCAGCTTGAAATCTTCTGCAACCCGGCCATCAAAGGAAATCCCCTTGCTCGGATCATTGCTGTCGACGAAACGACCGGCATCGCCAATCAGGTAATAACCATCGGCGTCAAAGGCGGCGGCAGTCAGATCAGGTCGGCGGAAATAGCCTGGCGTGACGTTCGGACCCTTTACGCGCAGCTCGTAACTGCCGCCATTCGGCACCATTTTCAGCGTTACGCCCGGACAGGGGATACCGATCACCCCGGCTTTCTCCAAGGGGAAATGCGCGGCAGTGGCCAACGGCGAGGTTTCCGTAGAACCCCAGGATGAGGTCATCAGCACCCGCTTGCCGGTCGCCTGGATGGCTACCTTTTCAAGGCGCAGCCATAAATCCTGCGGCAAAGCCGCTCCGGCGTAGAAGATCAGCTGCAGATTCTTGAAGAAGTTGTTGCGCAGCGCTTCGTCCTGTTCAAGGTGCGGCAGCAGCATGGCGTAACCGACCGGGACGTTGAAATAGATCGTCGGTGAAACCTCAGCCAGGTTCTTTACCGTCTGCTCGACCAGCCCTGGGGCCGGCTTGCCACCATCGATATAAAGGGTGCCTCCCTGATTGAGCACCAGGTTGAAATTATGGTTGCCGCCGAAGGTGTGGTTCCAGGGCAGCCAGTCGACCAGCACTGGCGGCGTCCCTGCCGTGAACGGCCAGATCTGGGCCAACATCTGCTGATTTGCGCAGAGCATGCCGTGGGTGTTGAGGACCCCTTTGGGCTGACCGGTCGAGCCGGAGGTATAGAGGATTTTCGCGACGGTCTCCGCCTCAACCCGCGCCAGTGCGCGATCGACGGCTGCGGTCACTGGCGTTGCCTGCAGTTCAGCAAAGGCAGTGCTCGCCAAACCCGGCACGCTTCCCTGCCCGACGACCACTTCGACACCGGCCAGCGGCAGGCTGTTCAGCGCTGTGGCAAACAGGTCAGCATCGGCGACATAAATCAGCCCCGGGCAGACCTCTTCAAAGATAAAGCGCAGCTTGAGAAAATCCTTGCTCAGCAGCGAATAAGGGACCGAGACCGGAACCACCGGCACACCGGCGATGAAGCAGCCGAGCATCAACAAAGCGTGGTCGATGGAGTTACCGGAGAGGATCATGACCGGACGATAGGGGCCAAGCTTTCTGTCGAGCAACGACTGGGCAATGGCGTCCGCCTGGCTGTTGGCCTCAGCATAACTTAACCGCCGCCAGTTTCCATCGGTTGTACGTTCGCCGAGAAATGTGACATCGGGAGCCTGTCGGGCCCAGTGCCGTAACATCAGCGCAAGGTTTTCCCGGTAAGGCTGCAGGGGCACTGCAGAGGTAAACAGAAAGCCGCTTTCAGGAGAGCCCTCGATTGAAACAAGCGGCGGCGCTAAGTCTAAAGCGGCAAATTCGGCTGGGGTCACAATGGTCCTCCTGCTCGCGACAGAGCGCGTAATGACAAAGAATTCAGAACGGATAGACTCCCGACTCGCTTGCTCCGGCGGCCAGCAGCTGCTTGGCGGCCAACAATCCGGTGACGGGATATTCGGTCAGCTGCGCGATGGTACGCTGCAAGGCAACAAGGTCATCCCCCGGTACACCGTAGGCAGCGCAACGGGCGGCGGCCGCCTGAAGCTGCGCAACCTGCTCAAAGGTGGCAATCCGTGCCACGGCTTGCAGCAGCTGCTTTTTCCGCTCGCTTGCAGCGCCCTGAACCTTATCGGCTCGCAGCAACGTGCTCTCCAGCGCAAAGAGGCCGATGACCATATCTGCCAACGCCAACTGAATCTCCTGCTGCTGCCGTTGCTGCCCTACCGCACCGAGAATTAAGAGAAAGAGTTTCTTCACCCTGCCGAGAACGGCATATTCGGCCCCTAAGGCAAAAGAGTCACCCCCCTCTCCCGCCAGGTTCGGCAGTTGCTCAGGTTGAGCTGCCGCTACCTGCGTCCAGAGATCGATGTCACCACTGTCGGCACGGCGAAACAGGAGCGTCGCAATCAACAACCGATTGATTTCGTTCGTGCCTTCAAAAATCCGATTAACCCGCTCATCCCGGTAAAAACGCTCAATCGGGTAATCCCTGATGTAACCGTAACCGCCGTGAACCTGCAGCGCCTCATCCGCCACCCGGGCCAGAACATAACTGCAGAACACCTTGGCGATGGCGCACTCACCGGCGTACTCCTCAATGGCCTTCTGGTAGCGCTCGTAATAATCATCCCCGCTCCGGCCAAGTGTCGCGATCCGCTCATCCAGCAAACCGGCAACCCGGTAGAGCAGCGATTCGGCAGCGAATATTGCGCCGCTCATATCGGCAAGTTTTTCGCGGATCGCGCCGAAAATGGCCAGCTGTTGTCCGAACTGCTTGCGCTCGTTGGCGTAAGCAGCCGCTTCTGCGAAAGCGCCCTTGGCAGCACCAACCACCGTGGCGGAGAGCTTCAAACGGCCGACATTCAAAACATTGAAGGCAATCTTATGCCCTTTGCCCGCCTCGCCAAGCAGGTTCTCTACCGGCACGCGGACATTTTCCAGCACCACCTGGGCGGTCGAAGTGCCCTTGAGACCCATCTTCTTCTCTTCGTTGCCGATAGAAAGCCCGGCCATTCCTCGTTCGACCAGAAACGCCGAAAAGTGCTGGCCATCGATTTTGGCAAAAACGGTGAACAGATCGGCGAAAGCCGCGTTGGTGATGAACTGCTTGACGCCGTTGAGCAGGTAATGTGAGCCGTCCGCCGAGAGGACAGCTGTAGTCCGGGCGCTTAAGGGATCGCTGCCGCAATCGGGTTCGGTCAGACAGTAGGCACCGATCCATTCACCGCTGGTCAGCTTGTCGAGGTATTTTTTTTTCTGCTGCGGGGTGCCGTAATAGACCAGCGGCAATGAACCGATGCCGGTCTGACCGCTGCTGGTGATGGCAAAGGAACCGGTCGGTCCGATCTTCTCGGCGATCAGCATACTGGTCGCCTTGTCCAGTTCCAGACCACCGTATTCCTCGGGGATATCGACCAGAAACAGCCCCAACTCAGCGCAGCCGCGCAGCTTCTCGACCATCAACGCGAAATCCTGCTCCTCCAGACGATCCAGAACGGGCAATATCTCGTTATTGACAAAGGCTTCGGTGGTCGCTGCGATCTGCCGTTGCTCAGAGGTAAAATCTTCAGGAGTGAATACGTTTGTGCCTATCGCCTTGCGCAAAAGAAACTCTCCGCCTTTAGCCAACCCCCTGGTAGTCATAACGGTAAAATCCTTTATTTACAACATTGGACGGCTGCTTACGAACAACACGCCACAGATGGCTGCTACTCAAAACGATCAGATCCTAAATTAAATACATGCATAGAAGTACCGTTATACCTCTTAGCTGTCAAGGCAAACATAACAACGTTCTACCCAATAACAAAGAGAAAAAAAAGAGGTCTGACGCACCCCTTCTGAGAACAACGAATTTACCCTAAATCACAGCCGCACGAACAAACAACGGTCACAGGCGTTCTAAACAACCAGTACGGGGCATTTGACCCGATGGATAATCTCATTGGCGACCATCCCGAAAGGATTTCTTTTTTTCTCTTCGACCGGCATCCGGCCGATAACCAGCAGGCCGTATTCACCACTGTCAGCGACACGACAGATCGTCTCGCAGATGTGCCCTTCCTTGACGAGAGCCTCAACCGCCAGCCCTGATGCGGCAAAAAATTGTTTCTGCTCCTCTATGAACTGTCTTGCCTTCTCTCTGGCTCTTTTTTCAATTTCAGCAAAGGTCAGCTCGCCAAAACCTCGATAAGACAGCATGTTCAGATCCAACACGTGCAACAGGGTCATTGGGAAAGAAATCTTGTCCTTCAAGGCGATTAAATTAATGACCGTTTGCGCCGAGGAAGGTGAACCGTCGAGGGGAACCAGAATTTTTCGATTTCGCATGGATAATTCCTGCCGGTTAAGGGTTCAGACAACTCAATCCAAAATGAAACTTCACCACCTGTAAACTCAGATCGTCTTGCTCAGCACCAAACGCTGCGAAGGGGCAAAGCCACAGCGCTGCATAAAGCTGTGAAGGTCGTTCTGCTGCCACAGTATCTGGGTGCTCAGCGACTCGACCCGCAGAATAGAAAGATTTATCAGCAGCTGTGAGAGCAGCGCATGACCGACCCCGGTCCCCTTTTCCGCCGGATGAACGCCAAGAGTATCGATCGTCGCGGTCTGAATCGGCTTGCCGAACTCACCATAATCAACCCGCGCCATAATAAATCCGGCCAGCAGATCTTTCTTTTCGGCGACCAGCGAGACACGGATTCCGGTCTCCACCAGCATTTCCTGAAATTTGCCTCGGTAGTAAGCGCCGCGGTCCTGACCGGAGAGCTTGCGGTCGAGACGGACCACGTCATCCAGATCGCGCTCCTGAAGGGAACGGATTTTCACCCGATCCCGCGCCAGAGTATCAAAATCATTACCTCCAGGGCCATGCACCTGCCAGATACCATCCATCTTTTTCTGCGACATCTCCTCGACATATTGCGGCAGCAACGAGGTGTCGCGATCGACGATCTGGATTGGTGCCAGCGTGAAATTGGTGGCGGAGAAAAACCGGGTCATATCGTGATCCGACCAGTCGATCTCGGTGCGCAGGGTACAGATCGACTTTTTGGCCATACGCTGTTCGATTCCGGCCAGCAGTGCCTTGCCAACCCCCTGCTGGCGTGATTCGGGATGAACCCCGAGCACATCGAGAACTGCCACCCGTTGAGTTGAACCGAAGTCGCCATCCTGCACCCGTGCAAAGGCATAGCCTTTGAGTCGGTCACCCTCGCAGGCGGCGCAGGTGATAAAAGCATCAGGCGCAGACATGGCAACAGCTAAGCGCTTTTCAAAAAATCCGCGCCGCGGTTGCCCGACAACCTGACTGTCAATAGCCGAAACCTGGGCTAAATCATCGGGACTGAGCGATCTGAAGGTAAGGTTACTCATTGCTGTGACTCCCCTGTCATCAAATGACCGTTTTGCAGATCAGGATGCTTTAGGTAATTGGCCGCGCTCTTTGAGTTTTTCATAGCGAAAAGCGCCCCAAAGGGCTGCACCAATAGCGCCGGCGTACATCGAATCGGCGTGCGCATCGACTCTGGTGCTCATGTGCTGCCGGTCCATGCCGTCCTGAATCGCCTTGACCAGACCGACGTCAAGCGCCAGGCCGCCGGTCATCATCACCACTCCCTGATTGACGCCGATCGACTTGAGCAATTTGAGTAAACGATCAGCCATCGATTCATGGATGCCACGCAGGATGTCGCAGGGTGCAATCGAGCGGGAGACCATGTTGATCACATCGGTCTCGGCCAGCACCGCGCAGATACCGCTGACTTTTTCCGGGGTGGTCGACTGCAGCGACAAACTGCCGATCTCGTCCTGACCGATCCCCAGGTAACGGGCGATATTCTCCAGAAACTGCCCGGAACCAGAGGCGCACTGGCTGGTCATTCGATAGGTCAGCACCTTGCTCTGCGCATCGATGCTGATGGCGCGGCCGTTCAGGGCGCCGATATCGAGCACCGCACGCGCTTCCGGATTCAGGTAAATAGCGCCGCGGGCGTGGGTGGTCATCGAATAGAAATGGCCGGTGGTGCCTTTTAAGGTTTCCCCTTCGCCGGTACTGGCGATGTAACTGATCTGTTCGCGCTTCAAGCCGGCCTGCTGCAGGACCGATTCGATCGATTCCTCGACCAGCGTGTGGGCGTCACGTTGCCGAATCCGCCCGTCCCAGCGGCCCAGCCATTCGGTTTTATCTTTAGCCACCCGAAACAGAGCGGTCTTAATCACGCCGGAACCAACGTCTATGCCAATGGCAGTCGTCATGGTGGTCTCCTTTTCAGTGTCCTGCGCTGTGGGCGAAGCTGGCCCCACCCAGGGCACCGGTGTAAATCGATTCGGCGCTGATGTTGATGGTCCGCTCGCCGTAGTTTTCAAAAATCAGCTGACGCAACTCCTTGACCGCGGCCTCGTTCTTGGCCACCCCGCCGGTAAAGGTGAACTCTTCTTCGACCCCGCCGGAGCGGGCAAGAATTGACATCGCGCGCAGCATGATCGCCCGGTGCAGACCGGCCAGAATATCGGCGCGGTTCTCGCCCATCGCCATCCGGTCGCGCAGTTCGGCGCCGGCAAACACGGTACAGGTCGAATTGATCCGCGTCGCCTTGGTCGCCTTCATGGCGATCGGCCCCAGCTCGTGCAGGCCGATGTTCATCTCATCAGCAATGTAGCCGAGGTAACGGCCACAGCCGGCGGCGCAACGGTCGTTCATCTGGAAATTGACGACGATGCCGTTCTCATCCACCTGGATCCCCTTGGTGTCCTGCCCACCGATATCGAGCACGGTGCGGGTGTTGGGGAACATCATGTGCGCGCCCAACCCATGACAGAGGATTTCCGAACGAATATGCTCTTTCGGAAACGGCAGCCGCACCCGACCGTAACCGGTTCCGACCACGTAAGTCTCTTCCAACTCCTGAGCCAGCACCGCTTCAAGCGCCTGCTGGGCGGCCGCTTCAGTGATATCCACCCCTTCGACCTCGCGCAGAGCCCGCGACAGGCCGTTCAGCAGCTGCCCGGAAACGGTCTCATCACTCGACACCAGACTTTCGATGTCGATAATTGACTTGTCATAAACATTGAGCAGCACGTCGAAACTTAAGCCCGCCTGCTTACCGATGCTTTCGGCGAGGTTCATAAAGCGTGAGCCGGCAATGTCGCGGAAGAAATCGGACTTGCGTTCGGCGCCGGGGGCATAGATGGTCGGCGCCTCGGTGGTAATTGTTTTGAACACCTTGTCCAACGCCTCGCGCAGCGGCTTTTTCAGATCCTTGAAACGGTCGTGATCCAGATAGCTGTCGCAGGTCTCCTCAAGCTGATTCAGCTCGGAAAGAAACTGCTCAAGCCGGAAGTTGCGCTCCAGATCGGCCAGCAGCAGTTCGGCACCGCCGCCGCTGCCGAGAGCGTTTTTAAACAACGTGAAGCGGGCGGCGATCTTCGATTCCTGTTTGGAGACCTTGGCGGCAACGTCGTAGTTGGAGCGCGAGTTGGTGATACCGCGACCGAGAACCTGACGATTTTCATCCATCAACACCGCCTTGGTGGTGGTCGAGCCTAAATCAATGCCGATAAATGTACGCATATGCTGACCTCCTTAAGCCGCCCGACGCTTCTGATCAATCATCTGGAAGTAACTTTCCATCCGGTTTTTGACGTTCGCCGCCGAGAAGTAGCGCGGATCGACCAGGTCGGTCTCGATGAAGGCTCCCGGCTTGCCGGTCCGCTTCTCGATTTCACGCATCATCACCAGCTGGCCGGCGGAGAAGCTGTTGCAGCTCTTGATCGAGTTGATCAGCAGGCCATCGGCCTCATACTCGATAATGTTGCGGGCCAGCATATCGACCCGGGTCGGCAGGTTGCGGTTGGTGTAGACCCCCAGGCAATAATCAGCCAGCGTCTCGAGCGGATGATCCGGATCGTGGCGGAAGTTATCGTAGTCGTAAACGCCGCCAACCTTGGTATAAGAGCTGGCCACCACCACCGCGCCCATCTCGTAGAACATCTGCCAGAAATCACGGAACGAAGTCCAGTTGGGCGGCCCTTCGACCACCAGCCGGTACTTCTCTTCCGGCATATCCCCTTCCGGTGTCTGAGCGCCGAGACCTAAATCAATCCGTTGCTGGATTTCTGCGCGCAGCATTTTGTAATAGTCGATCGCCTCGTCGGTACCGCGGAAGGCGGTGAAGATCGGCCCCATGTAGTAGACGCCACCGAAATAGCAGTCGATCGGTGACGGCTTGCGCTTTGACTGCTCGAGCATCCAGACCAGATCGTCTTCGGCTTTGGCCGACTTGCGCAGATACTCACGCAGCCGGTCGATGTCGAACTTGATCCCGGAGACCTTTTCCATGGTCGGGATGACTTCCTCTTTGAGCTGTTTGACGATGTAGTCGCGCATGTTCTTGGTCGGTTTGCCGTCGGCAGCGTAAGGCACGTGCAGCATCACCGTCGGGCACTTGTACTGCTCGCGCAGCAGCTCGAACCACTTAAGAAAAGTGAAACAGCCGGTGTACGAAAGCAGCAGCATATCCGGATCGGGAAACGGCTTGCCGTTGGGAGCGATGTTGCCCTTGGCCATCATGCCGATATCCGCTTTGACATAAGTGCAGACATCCTCCGAATGGCCGGAGCGCTCCGCTTCGGTGATCATCTCGCCCGATTTCTTGCGCATGGCGTTCTGGATGGCGTTGATCTCCGGCAGGTTATTGGCGATATCGAAGCACATCAGCAGTTCGTTCAGGTTGCCCGGCACAAAGGTCGAAGAGACCTTCGACTCACCGCTGGTAATGCGATCGTAATTGCGGCTGATCATCTCTTTCTGCAGCAATTGCGACTGTGACTTGATGACATCTTGATTGCTCATGAGGAACTCCATAATTTGATCGAATCAGCAAAGGTTCCTGCCTGTTCGCGGATCGGCTGCATCTGCCCGGAATTCTCGGCGTACTGCATGGTGATGTAGGGGATCCCCAGCGCTTCCAGGCGGGCAACCATCATCGGCTGATCGAGCAGGGCCGGATCACAGAAGCTCGGGGCGGCGAAAATTACCCCGTCAGCCTGACGCTTGCGGATCGAATCGAGCATGTAACTACCCTTCTCAGCGAGATCGACTTCGTACTTGGCGGCGGTTTCTGCACTGTGATGCAAAAAGGCCTGCGACAGATTTTCGATCGGATCACCGTCGCTCGGAACATCTTCGAGCAGCCAGCGGGTCACCAGCATGCTGTCGTCATCGACGATGTAGCAGCCGGCCATCTCCAGCGACTTGATCAGGTTCAGCGGCGGCTGCTCACAGAAAGTGCCGATCAGCGTGACCCGACAATTATCGCGCATCGGCCGTTGCTCGGCGGATGCGGCCAGCAGGTAATCCTTCATCAACTGGGTGTGCTCTTCAACCGGCAGCACCATTCCGGCGCGCATCAGCAGGTAAACTTCAGCGGCCGGTGCGTTCCACGGGGTGGCCGCGCGATAATCGTAGACCTTGTTGACCCAGGCGCGATTGTCATTGTAGACGGCGATTGATTTGTTGATCTGTGCGTCGGTGATTTCACGGCCAGCCAACTTTTCCAGCCCTTCTTTCAGCTCACGCAGCTCGTTTGAATAGAACACCCCGCCGACCTCATCCTTGAAGTTCTGCGGCGCATCGAAGTAGCGCACATATTTGTCCTGAAACAACATCTGCCAGATACCGGACAGGTTGCGGATGACATCGCAAATCGACGGAAACATCATGCCGTCGACGAAGTCGAGCTTGCCGGTAATCGCCAACTCGATGGTCGAACGGGGAATCCGGCAGATGTAGCTCTGGTAGTAAGCGTCACCGTGGATAACTTCCATGTCCGCTCCACCGCCAAGAATACCCAGCGGCAGCATCCCGGCGGCATGAATGATCTCGCGCGGCACGTAGACCGGCATATAGCCGATCACCTTGCGCCCCGGCTGGGCCTCTTTCCACTGCCGTGCCTTAGCGAAGCTAATGTCCTCGAAAATGTCCTGACAGAAATCGACAATCTCTTTGACGTTTTTTGTAGCCATAAAAGTTCTCCTGCTTGAGGAAAATCAGTCCAATTAACTAGTCTAGCAGTCACCGCGAAGCATGCACCTGATACGGCGATTGTTTTCAATTTATAGGCATCACTTCGAGTTCCGGTATAAAGGTACTTCAATACCTATTTAGTGTCAAGTTTTATTAAAATCAGACTCCTGTGCTTTATATCCTCGACTGAGGTTTACAACCAAACAATCATTTAATGACACTAAATAAGCAGGTTACGCACAATCACAGAGGATTTACTTTATCCATATGTCTGCAGTCGTCTGCCTTCAAGGCACTAATAGCGTCCGCTCGACATAAACCATCCGGCAGAACAGATTATTGCTACCACCTGCTGCTGCAATCACTACGCCCGGATCGATCCGGGCACTGATTCGACACTCACTGCCCCATTCTTCGAAAATCCTGTAAAGTTTTTCGACATGTCTATGGCAACCAAAATGCACATGACGACAAAACAACACCCTGAGATTACTGGATATTGCTTACAGCGATCACCACTGCAGCAAAATCCGGTAACGGAATAGTCTAAAATTCAGATTCACTAGAAGACCACCCAATCTAGACTTATGTAGTTTCAGTTGGTTACAATTTTGGCGTTTTTATTGCTTAATTAAACGACATGTAAAAAAAACTGGATTGTTTGAGCTCTGGAGGGCCGCAGGACCGGTAACGGAGAGGAGGCGGAAAATGCAGAAAAACAGCACGAAAAACAGATGGCAGGTTAACTTTAAACATGTCCTCTTCAGCGCAGCGCTTGCGATCGCTATCTACGGCAATGCACAGGCGCTACCACTTGCCACCGGCGTAGACTTTGCGCAGGTCAACTTCACCTACCCTTCGGCCACCCAGATGTATTCACCTTATGGTCAGATTTTCCTTGATTACAGCAAGATTCCTGACAGCGGTTATGTCAATGTCAAAACCTCTGCCGGCTGGGTTGTGCAGAACATGCCGGTATTCGGCGGTTCCGGGTTGCCGGGTCTCAGCATGATGTTCGACCTGGGGTTCTCCGGACCTCAGCAGGCCCCTTTTTTTGCCGCGGTTGATTATTCACCTGATCCGATAACCAACGATGCAACACTGACCGGTCCGCAACAATCCTTCGGCGTGCTCCGCCATGTAGAACACAATGCCAGTAATGACTCCGGAGCATTTGGGCCACCAGCCAGTCCGACCGGCAAGATGTCGGTGACCTTTGATCCTAATGGAAAAACGACCCTGCCGGTCATCAACACGATCAGCCCGAGTGTCGAGCAGGATCACAATCAGTGCGGGCCAGCGGCCGTGGCGAACAGCCTGGCCTACCTGAACCAGCGCTTTGATGTCACCCTGAAGCATAAACACATTCCTGGAATCGCCGGCAACCCGCCGGATTCGCTGGTCGGACAGATCGACCTGCTGGTGCCTCGTGCGCAGGGGGAAGGCGTCTGGCGCTCAGACCTGCTGGACGGAAAATTGAAGTATCTGGACAAGCATGGCCCCAAAGGTCTGATCATCAAGCACCAGGGGGTATTCGACAAGGAAGGCGCAGTGACGATCAATGCCGACCGAACCCAGGGGAGCACTACCTCGAAGTTCAAGGGCGGACTCGTCACCATAGACTTTCTGATGAATGAAATCCATCACGGCGAAGATGTCGAAATGGACCTCACCTTTGGCGGCAAGTTCGACGGGGGTCACGAAATCATGATCACCGGGGGCGATTTCATTTTGGGTCGGCCCTGGGTGACATTTGTGCACGATGCCGTCCAGGGCAACAACATGAAAGGCACAGGCCTGTTTGATGGCGGCTACGGTTTTGCCTGGCTGGATGACCCGGGGGGTGGAGATTTTCTGCAGTTCAAGGGCTATGTCATTGGTGCGGACGGCTTTGCCGCCGGTGTCCGCAATGTCATTACCGAATCGGTGCCGGAGCCATCATACTGCTGGCCAGCGGGCTAGTCGCGCTAACCATTTCTTGTCGCAGGAAAAAAAAGCAGGAACCTTGATAACAATGGCCCGGTAGCGACACAGCGCTGAATCTTCCGGTCCTTTTATGAAAGGGGGTTTTTATCATGGCGGTTTTTGCAAAATACGCAGGGATTGATGGCGAATCGACAGATGCGAACCATGACAAGTGGATAGATGTTCTCGCCATCGACTGGGGTGTGCATCACCCCGGCAGAGGCGCGACAGGCGCCAGCCGACGCCGTGGTGCGGTTGTCGTTGAAGATATGAGCATCACGATCGAGTACGAAAAAGCAGCGCCGAAGTTGCTGGAAAAATGTGTTAGGGGGGAGGTCATCCCCAGGCTTGAGTTCGAGGTGACGGCGACTTACGGCGGTTCGCGCGCCACTTACCTGAAATACGAACTAACCAACGTGATGATCACCTCGTACCAGACGAGTGCGTCCGGTAATGACGAAGCGGGTCCGCCGGTGGTTGTCATCGAGAACAACTTTGAAGAGATCAAGGTGACCTACACCGAGTTCGATGAGGAGGGCGCCAGCAAGGGCAACGTTGAAACGGAGTTCAGGGCTGGTGGTCGGCGGCGCTGAAAAAGAACCGCGCCGATTTAGGTGCCAGATGACAGGTTCAGTTGTTGTGGATGGCTGTAGATTTCCATGCTGCTACCACGCAGGTAACCGACCAGGGTGATTCCGGCCTGTTCGCAGAGGTCGATCGCTTCGCCGGTCGGCGAGGTGCGTGAGGCCATCAGACCGATGCCGAGGCGGGCGGCCTTGGCGACCATTTCGGTGGAGATGCGTCCCGATGTCACCAGCAGCTTGTCCTGCAGATCGAGCTGCTTGAACAGAGCTTCGCCGGCCAACCGGTCGAGGGTGTTGTGGCGGCCGATATCCTCGGCGTAAAGCAGCAGACCGGTGGCGTCACCGATGGCCGCCGAATGGATGCCGCCATGGTTGCGGTACTGCTCGGCCTGTTCGTGCAATTCTTTCATGATGCGGAACAGGTCGGCACTCTGGTAGCTGCGCGAAGAAAGTTGCGGAGGATTGAGGATGTTTTGTGGCAGGTTGTAAGTGATGCCGGTACCGCACCCTGACGTCAGAGTCGGCTGCAACCGTTCCGGCAATTCCTTACGCACGCGCAGCTCAGCCAGGCCATATTCGCGACAGACCCCCATCGAGAGGATGTCGTCAAGTCCATCAATAAAACCTTGCAGGCGGAAAAAACCGGCAAGCAGAAAATTCAGTTGGTGCGGCGAACAGACCAGGGTCGCCAGTTCACGATTGTTAACCCGCAGCCGCAACGGATATTCATCGACGACGTTACGCTCGGCCGGTTCTGCCTGCCCCTGCACGATACGAACAATTTTTCTGCTGGCCTGTAGTTTAATCATGCGAAATTCTCTGGTGTGCAGTTAAGCCTTACTCGAGCACCCTCCCCCGCAGCTCTGGGGTGCTTCTGGCGGTGTCATCAGTGCCTCGGTTAAGACGTAGGCGGCCTGCAGTGCTGAGGTCGGGCAGAGCGGGAAACATTCTTTGCAATCCCAGCATTCCTGCATGGCGATCTCGGGTAAAAAGGCGATTTCACGTTTGGCACCCCGATCGAAAAAGCTGATCGCGTGCTTCTGTTTGACCTCGGCGCAATACCTGACGCAGAGACCACAGAGAATACAGAAAGAAGACTCTTTTTCAAAACGATTCCGGTCTGCGCCATATGTTTTGGCCAATGCCACCAGTTGTTCTGAATCGGGGGCGTGTGAGAGCATCTGCTCCAACAGCACCTTGCGGATGTTATCAACCTTCTCGGTTTTCGTCCTGACCACCATGTCTTTTTCGACCGGATACTGACATGAAGCGACGAGATTAGTCCGACCGTTAGCATCTGCCTCAACGGTGCAGATCCGGCAGGCTCCGTAAGGAGACAATTGCGCATGATCACAAACGGTGGGAATCTCAATTCCAAGACTGCGTGCGGCCTGAAGAATAGTCGTTCCTTCTGTGGCCACAACTTGTTTTCCATCGATCTGCAAGCTGATTTCACTCATAGTTTTCTTATCCTATCGCTCTTGCTTCTTCAGGAATGGCATCAGGAATGGGCACACCGGAAACCTTGCTCACAGCACCAAAGGCGGCAGGGCAAGCCTCAAGGCAGCCGCCACAGCGGGTGCACTTATCCTGATCTACAACGTGAATCCGTTTCTTGCCCCCCTCGATCGCTTCCGCAGGACACTTTCTGAAACAGGCCCCGCACCCCTTGCACTTCTCCGGATCGATATAAAAGTCGATCAACGCCTTACAGGAGAGCGACGGACACCGCTTCTCATTGATGTGCGCTTCGTACTCCTCCCGGAAATGATTCAAGGTGCTTAACACCGGGTTAGGAGCGGTTTTACCAAGCGCGCACATCGAAGACCCTTTGGTCGCCTCAGCCAGTTCGAACAACAGCTCGATATCCCCTTCTTTCGCTAACCCTTTGGTCATATTGGTCAGGATCTTGAGCATCTGCCTGATCCCTTCACGACAAGGGGTACATTTGCCGCAGGACTCATCACTCAGAAAGGCGAGGAAGTATCTGGCGATATCGACCAGGCAGGTGTCTTCATCCATAACGATCATCCCGCCGGAGCCCATCATGGCACCGGCCTGGGTCAATTCGTCAAAGTCGACCTTGATATCCAGCAGACTTTCCGGCAGACAGCCGCCTGAAGGGCCACCGGTCTGCACCGCCTTGAATGTCTTGCCGCCGGGTACCCCACCGCCGATTTTAAAGATGATGTCGCGCATCGAGGCCCCCATCGGCACCTCGACCAGGCCGGTGTTATTGACCTTGCCGACCAGGGAGAAAATCTTGGTTCCTTTACTGCCTTCGGTACCGATGGCGCTGAAGAAGGCCGCACCCTTGTTGATAATCATCGGGATGTTGGCCCAGGTCTCGACATTATTGATATTGGTCGGTTTTCCCCAGAGCCCTCTGATGGCCGGAAATGGCGGCCTTGCGTTCGGTTCACCCGCTTTGCCTTCCAGCGAGTTGAGCAGCGAGGTCTCCTCACCGCAGATAAAGGCGCCGGCGCCGCGATGGACCTTGATCGTGAAATCAAACCCGGAACCGAGGATATCTTTACCAAGCAGGCCGTATTCTTCGGCTTTTTCAATCGCGACACTCAGGTTCGCGACCGCCAGCGGATACTCCTGGCGCACGTAGATATAGCCTTCATTCGCCCCGATCGCGTAGGCGCCGATCATCAGACCTTCAAGCACTGCAAAGGGGTTGCCTTCCATCACCGAACGGTCCATGTAGGCACCCGGATCACCCTCGTCACAGTTGACGACGACATACTTCTGATCGCCGGGTGCTTTCCGTGCGAAATCCCACTTCAGTCCAGATGGAAAGCCTGCGCCACCGCGCCCGCGGAGTTTTGCGTCCTTCACTTCGCCGACGACCTGTTCCGGGGTCATCTCGAAAAGAACCTTGGATAAAGCCTGATAGCCATCAACGGCAAGATAATCTTCCAGACTTCTGGGATCTATCTTGCGATTGGAACCCAGCACCAGCCGCTGCTGATTCTTGTAGAAAGGGATATCTTCTTCGAGGGTCGTTTTTTCGCCAGTATTCGGATCGACATAGAGCAGCCGCTCGACAATCTTCTTGCCGATGATCGTCTCGGAGATGATCTCGGCGATATCATCCGGCTGAACCTTGAGATAACAGATCCCCTGCGGATAAATGACCACAATCGGACCCTGCTCGCAAAAGCCGTGACACCCGGTCCGCCTGGAGACAACCTCCGTTGTGACCCCCTGCTTTTCGATTTCCAGCTCAAGGGCGGCCGCAACCTTGCCACTGCCGGTGGCATTGCAGGCACTCCCGGAACAGAGCGTGATACAGGGCTTATCCGGATCTCTCTGGTCGAGGATCTCCTTACGGAACGCTTCCAGCTCGGCGGTTGTTTTTATCTTAGACATAGTCTTTCCTTTACTGACAGGCACATAGTTTCAAGACCTCAGAATTCTCCGCCTGTTTCAGGTCTTTCAGGGCTGCTACCATCTCCGCCTGCTTCAATTCTTGCAAAACTTCAGCTGTTTCAGCCTGTTCAACATTGCCGTGGAGTTCACCATCAACTACGATCACCGGCCCCAAAGCGCAGCACCCCAGGCAACTGACGGTCTCGACACTGAAGTTCAAATCAGGATCGGTTTCGCCGGGTCCCACCCCCGTCACTTCAAAAACCGTATCGAGGATCCGCTCCGCGCCACGCACATGGCAGGCAGTCCCGACACAGACCTGAATCTCATGTTTCCCCTTGGGGCTGAGGCTGAAGTGCTTGTAAAACGTGGTGATATGCTGAATACGACTCATGGGAACCGCCAATCTTTCGCAGACTCTGATCAGCGCCTCTTTGGGCAACCAATTGTTGTCGTGCTGAATGTCCAGCAATATCTGGATCAGCAAACTGGCGTCGCTCTGATGTTTATCAATAATCTGATCGATTTTGCCGATATCCATGGTGTCTTCCTTTGCTCAATCTATATTTTTTCATGCCGAGGCTGTACCCATCTCACATAAGGAGAAGGGTTGAATTCAAGAAGCAGCAGCCAGAGCGTAGAGTTTCAAGTCTTCATCGAAGCGCACCAGACCAAGCCGCGAAGACATGCTCAGGTGCCGCGAGACTTCTGAGGCAGCCAGGCCGAGGTTCTCTGAAATATCCCGGGCGGAAAAGGCCTTCTCTCCCAGCAGCAGCATGATCTGACTTATGGCCAGTTTATCGACCAGCAGTTCCTTGAACAAGCGGTTGAAATCGCTACTTTCGAAATAGTCGAGATACTCCTGCTCGGTCTTGAATCGCACTCGCAGCCGCTCCCGTTCCACCAGTTTGGCGTAAGGGATCAGTTTGGTGACGGCTTCGAGTTTGAGCTTCATGATCCGCTTATCCAGCCCTTCGCCTTTACCCAGCGGCCCGAAGCCTTTGAGCTGTTTACCGAAGTCGTTCATCACTTCGGCATAGCGACTCCCTTCAGAGGCGGCAATCCATTCCAGCCTGAGACGGTCTGGGTTGATCCCGACCTGCGCGAGGAGTTTTTTGGTAAAAAGCATATTGAACAAGGTATCGTAATTGCCTTGCGTCACATAATGGCACTCACCCGGCCAGCACCCACCGACAAACACACCGTCGGACCCGTTGCTGAAGGATCGCAAAACAAACGCGATATCGACCCTGCCGGTACACATGACCCGGATAATCTTTGTTTCAGTACTATATTGTTGTCTGGAAACTCCAGACAGGTCCGCAGCCCCGTAGGCTCACCACGTACACAAAAAGCCGATGACGTTGGGCTTGAATTCAAAATCCGACATGTTTACCTCCTTTACAGACCATATATTCAATTTGTTGGTAATTAGTGTACTTCCTCACGCATCGCCCCATCGATCTGGGCGAAAATTTCATCATCCGTATAGTGTTTCAGATAAATAGCCCCGGTCGGACACTTGGCGTTGCACAGGCCATCCCCCTTGCAGAGGATTTCGTTGACCTTGGCCTTTTTGCCATAGGGGGTGTCAACAAACTCAATAGCGTCATAGTTACAACAGGTAATACAGGCCCCGCAGGAGACACAGTCATGCAGGTTGACGTCGCAGACCGAACCGGAGGCGGTGACAGTCTCCCCTGAGAGGATACAAACGGCCCGACCAGCCGCTCCGTAAGCCTGACTGATCGTTTCAGAAATATGCTTCGGATATTGGGCAGACCCGCACAAAAACACGCCGTCAGAACCGAAATCAACCGGCCGCAACTTGACATGGGCTTCCTGAAAGAAGCCGTCCGGGTTCATCGAACACTTGTAGAAACGGGCCATATCCGGTCCGGAATCAGACGGATTGACCGCCGCCGACAGGACGACCAGATCGGCTTCCAGCTCGATCTTCTGTCCCAGCACCGGATCAGGGACCGTCACCTTGAGAGTGTTGCCTGCGGCTTCAACCAGCGGTTTGTTCTCCGGCTCGAAGCGGATGAACTTGATATCCTGGTTCGCCGCCTCGCGGTAGTAGTCCTCTTTAAAACCGTAGGTTCGCATGTCGCGGAAGAGGATACTGATCTCCAACTCAGGGTTAATCTCTTTGAGTTTCAGTGCGTTCTTGATCGCCTGACCGCAACAGACGCGGCTGCAGTAATTCTTATCTTCCTGCCGGCAGCCGACACACTGGATCATCACTAGGCTCTGGGCGCTCTTGACCTTGTCGCTCTGCTGGACAATTTCAGCTTCGAGTTCCAGTTGGGTGACGACCTGCTCATGCTCGCCATAAAGATATTCAGTTGGCCGATGTTCCTGGCCGCCGGTGGCAACGATGACGATGCCGTGAACAATCTCCCGCACCCGCCTCTCGGCCGTGACGGTGGTGTGAAAATTACCAACATAACCGGTCACATCAGTAATGGTGCAATCGGTCAGAACCCGTAGCAAAGGATGCTGATAGACTTTGCGGATCAGCTTGTTTAAATAGTCCTGAACATCCATCCCTTCGAGGGTAGAGTGGATGCGTCTGGCCATGCCGCCAAGGTCGGAATCCTTCTCGAGCAGATAGACCTCAAAACCCTGCTCGGCCATACTCAGGGCGCTGGTCATCCCGGCGATCCCGCCGCCGATCACCAGGGCTCTTTTGTCAACCGGCAGGTCAAATTCCTGCAACGGCTGCAGGTGAGCAGCGCGAGCGACCGACATCCGGACGATATCCTTGGCTTTCTGGGTGGCATTCTCCTTCTCTTTCGAGTGAACCCAGGAGCAATGCTCACGGATATTGGCAAATTCGAAGAAGTACTGGTTGAGCCCCGCCTCACGGCAGGTATCCCGGAACAGCGGCTCATGTGTTCTGGGGGTGCAGGCAGCCAGCACCACCCGGTTGAGTCCTTTTTCGACGATCTGACGGGAGATCATGTTGGCATTTTCGGTGGAGCAGGCAAACAGGTTCTCCCCGGCCCAGGACACATTCGGCAGGGTTGAAGAGTATTCGACCAGGGCCGGGATATCAACGACCCGACCGATATTTGCTCCGCAGTGGCAGACCACCACCCCGATCTTCAACTCCTCTTCAGAGACATCCCGCTCTTCCGGATAGATCCGCTCCCGGCTCAACTTGTCACGCCGATAATTGAGCAGTTGGCCGATCAGAGCATCGGCGCCGCTGGCGGTGACCACCGCCTCAGGGATATCGAGCGGCCCTTGAAAGGCACCGCTGACAAAAACCCCTTTACGGCTGGTCTCGATCGGGTTGACCGGATTGGTTTTGCAGAAGCCGTGTTCATTGAGTTCGATATCGAAGGTCGTTGCGATGCCGGCAACATCCTTGGGTGGGTTCAACCCAACAGACAACACCACCATGTCGAACTCTTCTTCTTTAACGCCATCATCCAGAGTCGAGTAGCGGATGGTGACATTCTTGCTCGCTTCGATCTCCCGACCAACGCTTACGTAACTGCGGATAAAGCGGACATCGTCCAACTTCTCTGCGCGCTGATAGAAGCGCTCGAAATCCTTACCATAGGCGCGGATATCATTATGAAAGATCGTGGCATCAACGTCGCTGGCGTGGTCCTTGGTCAGGATCACCTGCTTTTGAGTGTAAGTACAGCAAACTGCGGAGCAGTAGCTGTTGCCCCCTTCGATGACCTGCCGCGAGCCGACACACTGAATCCAGGCGATTTTTTTCGGGTGCGTCTTGTCCGAGGGGCGCAATACCTCGCCGGCGTAGGGACCGGTCGAACAGAGAATCCGCTCGTAATCGAGACTGGTGACGACATTCTCCATGACGCCATAGCCGAAGTCGTTGCGCAGCTTCGGATCGAAGGTATCGTAACCCGGAGAGAGGAGAATCGCTCCGACTGAGATCTCGATCTCTTCCGGCTTCTGATTGAAATCGAAAGCCTTCGCCTTACAAACCCCGACACAGATCTGACACTTCTCTTCTTTGAGGTAGAGACAGGTTTTTGGATCAACATAGGTGACCAGAGGTTCTGCCTGAGAAAAGTAGATATGGACAGCTTTGTTCTTCGACAGGTTCTGGTTAAATGGATCAGGAATTTCAACCGGGCAGTAATCGACACAGAGGTTACAGCCGGTACATTTATCCTCGAGGATGTAGCGTGGTTTTTTGATCAGCTTAACTTTGAAATCACCCGCCACCCCCTTGACCTGATCGACCTCGGTGTAGGTCATGATCTCGATATTTGGATTTCGCGAACATTCGATAAACTTTGGCGACTCGATGCACATCGAGCAGTCATTGGATGGGAAGGTTTTATCCAGCTGGGACATCTTGCCGCCGAGCGCCGGCGAATTATCGACCAGGAAAACCCGAAAGCCCGAATTGGCCATATCCAGAGCGCCCTGAATACCGCTGATCCCTCCACCGACAACCAGGACATCCCCCTTGCGGTCTGCGGAATCATCAATAGTTAGTTTAACGACTGGGTTGTGCTCCATGATTTCGTCCCTTATCTAAAGCACGGCCTGGATGATTTCGGTGATGTCCTTGATCTCCAGGACGCCATCATCCAAGCTCAGGCAGCTATCTGAGAAATTTGTGATGCAGTAAGGACAGGAGGTCACCAAAACCTCGGCGCCAATATCGACCGCTTGTTGCACGCGAAGATCGGAGAAGCGGTCTTCCTTGGGGGTCTCCATCCAGATTCTGCCGCCACCCCCGCCACAACAGAGGCTCTTCTCGCGTGAATCAGCCATCTCACTCAACTGCAGACCAGAAACTTTCTGCAGCACTGCGCGCGGCTCATCATAGATATTGTTATGGCGGCCCAGATAACAAGGATCGTGGTAGGTCACTTTTTTAGCGTACTCGTTTTTGAACTCAAGTCGGCCCGCGTTTACCAGCTCGTTGATATACTCGGAGATGAAAATTACCTCGAAGTTGACCATGAATTCAGGATATTCATTTTTGAAAGAGTGATAACAGTGCGGCGAAGAAACCAATACTTTCTTCACGCCGTTATCGATAAAGGCTTTGATGTTCTCTTTGGCGAGACGCTTGAACAGGTCTTCATTGCCGGCCTTGCGGATACTCTCGCCGCAGCAGCTCTCTTTTGAGCCGAGAATTCCGAAGTCGACCCCGGCCTTATTCAGAATGTCGGTCGTGGCTGCAGCGACCTGTCGCATGCGCGGATCGTAGCTCAGATAACATCCGGTAAAATAGAGAACTTCCATCCCCTCGGCATAGGTCTTAACCGGCAACCCCTTGGCCCATTCGGCCCGCTTGTCACGATCGCCACCCAAAGAATTACCCTCGGATGTCAGGCTGGCCACGACAGTCTGGATCGGGGCGACGTTGCCCGGATAGACATCATATTCAGCACCGAGCTTACGCAGGGCAACTCCGGCAGTAATCTGATCCACCCCCCGCGGGCAATTGTCGACGCAGGTCTTACAGGTGGTGCAGCGCCACATCTCTTCCTGGTCGATCTCGGTCAAACCGAAGGTCGCCTGGCGGATCAGCTTGCGCATGCTGAAATCCCGCACCCGGTTCCAGGGGCAGACGACATCGCACTTGCCACACTGGTAGCAGTACTTGAACGAATCGCCGCCGTTCTCTTTTATGACCTCAATAATTTCTTTTTCGGGGGCTACAGTTTCCACGAGACCACCTATTCTTTCAGATTATCTAGCTTGCACTTCTGCTTTACTTCTTTGCTTTGGAAAGCTGCGCGATGATATCAGCGACCTTATCTATGCCATGCTTATTGACCAAAGCCTCGAGGCCGGTCTCGACCTCGCCTGGTGTCACTTCTTCTTCGATCACTTCCTCTTCGCGCTCTTCGTAAGTCAAGGCGTCAACCATGCACCACTTCACGCACAGGGGCTCCTCTTCGCCTTCACACATATCGCATTTCAGTGGCAGGCCGGAATCTGGCTCCTTGAACAGATCGCGAGACGGACATGAGGCCCGGCAGAAGGTGCACTCATCATATTCCTTGCCATCAATGGTGTATTTGTCCCGACCGGCGCATTCGGCGACCACGTAATCGCCAGCATAGACTGGGACATAGACATCCCTGATCGGCTCACGCGTCACCCGGATCCGCGATCTCGCCGGGTTATTGCTGCTGTACTTTGGCATGGCGTGAAAAGCCGAGCAAATCACCTCGCAGGCCCGGCAGCCATTGCACTTATCGATATCGATTTTGATGGTCTTGACGGTTTTGGTTTTTTTATTCGACTTCACGTTTACGCCTCCACCTTGTCTGCCGCCGAAGCGCCCTCGTCATCGCTCAAAATGCCGCGCTTGAGAAATTCTTCGCTGACGTAATCCAGCCCCAGGTCGTGCAGCGACTCTTTGGTCGGGATGCCGTCATTATTCCAGCCCTTGAGCTTGTAATAGGCATCCAGCAGCTGTTCTTCCAGCTCAGGAAAGCGTTTTTTCCAATGGTTCGCCGGCGGCTTCTCATCTTTACGCCGCATCCCGCGGTTGATGTTGAAAGCGCGGACTAAGGTCCGGTAGCGCTTGGCAGCCTTGGTCAGCTTGGCGGAATCCATGTCGATGCCGGCACCAGCCGAGATGAATTTTGGATAATTGTGAATATGGTACGGCGGTTTCAGCGGAAAGGACGACAGCCCGGCACACTGACCGAGGGCGTCGTCGATGTAGTGCATGGTTTCCTGCCAATCGACGATATCGCAGGACATCTCGACGGTCGGATAGTAGGGATTCGAGTTTTCGCCGCGGAATTCCCAGTCGAGCAGAATCTGCTTGAACTTGTCATCCGGCACCTGAATCCAATCCGAAACAAAGGCCTCGCGCTCCTCTTTAGTCGCAAAGGGCGCTTGCGGGAACTGCCCTTCAATCTGGGTGATGTTCATCTTCTCGCCGGTGGCATACATCAGAAAATAGACTGGATTGAGCATCGACAGCTTCAGCGGCAGCTGCTCGGTCTTCTTGATGTTGTTATGCGCGTAAGCCTCAGCGCCATTGCCGATCTGCTTGGCCGCCCAATAGGTCCCGTTGGCCAGCAGGTCGCCGATCCCTTCACGGCGGACGATGATATCGAGCAGGTAATAGAAGCGGCCTTCGTTATCATCCGGCATGCCGGGAAAATCTTCGGCCTTGAGGATGCCGTTTTCGAGCAGCTCAATCGCAAACGCCATCACCTGCGGACAGGAAAATCCGTCCACACCATACTCG
Source organism: Malonomonas sp. (assembly GCA_036526255.1). Taxonomy (GTDB): domain Bacteria; phylum Desulfobacterota; class Desulfuromonadia; order Desulfuromonadales; family Geopsychrobacteraceae; genus Malonomonas. The sequence goes on from DATCYW010000043.1 coordinate 50,729, forward strand.
GTGGCCTTTTGTGCAATCCGTAAACCGAAATCCAGATCGGAAAAAGCACCCATGGTGTAGGTGAGTTTGGTGAAGCACTTCATCATGTAGGTCGGCAAACCCGGCATCGAAATGGTTGCGCCGCATTCCATCGGACAGTTGAAACAACTGACCAGCCGTGTGCGGGCCTTTTCGAGGGTCTCGGTCCACTCTTTTTCGACTTCGTCGTTCCAGAAATCTTTGCGCCGCTCACGGGAATTGCCCCACATGAAGTTCTCGGTATGCCACTTTTCATCGTGGACCTTCATCTCCTGCGGAGAGCCCAGTCCGGCCAGAATCGGCATGACCCCCGGAATCGGATTCCCTTCGCGATGCTTGATATAGGCCATCACCTCGCCGCAAAGACCGATGTATTCGGCCGGCTTGGCAACATTGAGGTCTTTGGTGCCGCGCACCACGATCGCCTTGACCCCCTTGTCGCCCATCACCGCGCCGATACCGCCGCGACTGGCGCTTGACCGACCCTGTTCGATGGAGGCGTAATAGACACGGTTTTCACCGGCCATGCCGATCGCCGCAACCTGGGCTTTCGGCTCTTTCAATTCAGCCTTGATCAGCTCGGCGGTTTCAATCGCGCCCTTGCCGCGCAGATGCGAGGCGTCACGGATTTCGACTTTGTCATCCTTGATCCACAGATAGACCAGATCAGGAGACTTGCCGCGCAGCACCACCTTGTCGTACCCGGCGTATTTCAATTCCGGCGCCCAGAAGCCGCCCATCATCGAAAACGCCATCAACTCGGTCTGCGGCGAAATAGTCGAAACAATGGTCCGGTTGCAGCCGGTCGCCGGCGTACCGCACAACAGTCCGGTGCCGAAAATCAACAGATTGTCTGGTGAAAAAGGTTCGGTTTCAGGGGGCACCCGATCCCAGAGGATCTTGGTATTGGTTCCCAGCCCGCCGAGATAAAGTTCGGTGTCTTTCGGATCAGTCGCAACTTTCTCAATGTTTCCCCGGGTGAGATCAATTTCCAGATTAATCCCTGTCTCTGCATACCTCATTTTCGTACCCCTTCTTAATGTCCCGTGTGACCAATCCTGCTGCTATTTTCCAAAGGCTCAGTTGGTAAAAGATGGATTCGTGTAAAAAGGTACTTCAATACCTCTTTATCGTCAAGGAAATATAACACTGTTATCTCACAAAAGAATATCGATCCAAGTCCGCGGTAACAGTGAAGGCAGGAAATGGCCTTGTCTTTCGTATTATTTTTATGGTACCACAATACCAGATTCTTGATTTATGGGGTTTTTTTGTAATTACAAGAATGATTGGATTAAACATGACACCGCAAGTGACTATCCGTAATGCCCTGCTTGCCGACTTTGACGCCGTAGTAGAAATGGACCTTGAGGGCATCACTGAAGATAAACCTGCCTATTGGCATGGAATCTTTGAGCGCTACGTCTCAACTGAAAAGGCGGGTGGATTTTTTCTCGTCGCTGAAACCGGTAGCGAGGTCATCGGCTTTATCGTCGGTGAAGTGCGTGCTTGGGAATTCGGTTCGCCACCCTGCGGCTGGGTCTTTGCCTTAAGTGTGTCACCGAATTCCCGTGAGCTGGGCATCGGCCAACTGATGTTGAAAGAAATGTGTCAACGACTGAAAAGGGCCGGTATTACCACTTTGCGAACGATGGTTGATCGGGAAGACAAACTGACACTGTCGTTTTTCCGCAGCCAAGGCTTGCGGACCGGCCGCTATATTGAGCTCGAAAAACCGATTGACGACATTTAACCAGGATTGACGTATGAAAATGCAAAAAGCCAGCCTGTTTGCTCTTTACGCTGTGCTCGAACTGGCCAACGATCCTGAACGGCAGCTCTCGGCCACAGATATCGCCGACAGGTACGGCATCTCGACCCATCACCTGGCAAAAGTTTTACGCACCTTGGTGCGCTCCGGCCTGGTGCAGGCGGTGCGCGGTGCCGGCGGCGGCTACCGCTTTTCTGGAGTCGTCAACCGAACCACCCTGCTGGATGTTATCGAGCTGTTCGAAAACCTCGAATCTGAACTCGACACGCCAGCCCCCAAGGGGCAGACCGGCGAAGCGGTCATTGAAGAACTGCTGAGCATTACCCGCGAGATCGACGACCTGACAAAAGCGGTACTGGACACCATCACCCTGGAAACGGCCCTGAACAGTTCACGGTTGCGCGCCAGACTTAACGCGCAAACAAAGGCGACCAATGCGTGAAGCAACCGGAAATGAGCCCAAAATGGGCAGGATTGGCGACCGTCCCTACTGGGCGCTCAACTTCTCCCTGCTGGTAAGAGCCGCACATCAGGTCGGCGCGGCGGTTTTTCTGGCGGCCTTTCTGCTCGACGCCATCCCGGGACCGCCGAAAATCTACCTGCTGATTGCCCTTGTCAGCGGTGTTCTGCTGCTGGCGGCTGAATGGTTGCGGCACCGCCAGATTTTTCGTGAACTGGCCGGCATGATCACCCTGGTCAAACTTATCCTGCTGGGTGCCGCCTACCATGGCTATCTACCGGCGACGGCAACGGTGCTGCTGGCCTTCCTCATCGCTTCGGTCGGGGCCCACGCACCGAAGAAGGTACGACACCGGCTGCTTTACTGATCCAGATTTGCCAACGACGTCACACATTCAGATCATCCAGAGACTCTCTCTTATTTCTTATGACAACCGGTACATTTGGTCGGGCCGGCAGCCATCTTCTGATGACAGCCTTTGCAGAGGCTGTGGGCTTTTTCTTTGCCGAGATCGAAGGGGCCGGGCGCTGCATCAGCGTGACAGGTCTGGCAACCGAAGCTTTCAGCATGAACCTTGTGGGTAAAACTCACATCAGCGTAATTGTTATCAAGAGTCACCTTTTCAGGGATATCACCGCCTGAAACAGCTGTTGAGACGGTCTTTTTAGCTGATTCCACCGTGGCTGCAGCTTTGGTTGTGAGCGTGGAGACAGCGGCAGAGACCTCCTGCTTTGCCTGCACGGCGGCCTCCTTTGTCGATGCAACGACCGCAGCGGTTGTGGTTGCGATCTCGGTACCGATTGCAGCGGTCGATTCTTTTGCTGCCACCAGCTTTTTCCCGGCAGCCTCTTTCATGGAGGCGGTTTGTTCCAGCGCTTCGGAAGCAACATCAGTGGCGGTATTTTTAACTGTCTGTCCCGCGGTCACAACCGCATCTGCGGCAGCTGAAGCGGTCGATTCAGCTTGCTCTGCGACGATTGCAGCCTGCTCCTTGACCTCCGCAACGGCCTGACTGACCTTCTCCTCAACCGGAGTGGCCTGCTCTGCGGCCTTGGGGGCAGCCTCCTTGACCTGAGTGGCGGTTTTTTCCTCCTGGCCACAGCCGAAGGTCACAAGAGCAACAGCGGCAATAGCAACGATGACGATTCTGTTCATTCAAGTCTCCTTTAACAATCACTCCATAAGCAGCTAAAAGACGGGCTATTTCCCGGCTTTCCGCAGTAACTCAGTCTCAATCTCTTCAGCCCAGGCGACCGCTTCGCCCCGCTCTTTGCGCACTTCGCGAATCAGCCGCAGATTACGGACGGTGGTCTCTGGTTCCCAGATTTCTCGCACCGCGGCAAGGGCATCTCCGAGTGCCGCAATACTGCTCTGCTCGTCTTTTCCAAGCACAGCCAGTTCGAGCAGGGTGGCATGATCCCAGTAATCAGGTTGTCCAGTAGCAACGCGCCTCTCAACCGCATAACGGACCACCGGGATAAGCTTTTCGCGGCGCGGGTCGGGCGGCTCTTTGAACTCCATCAGCGTAACGACGTTGACACCGGGATAGGCATCGCGCCAATCGGCTTCGAAGCCTTTCAGGTAAGCATCGATGGCTTTATCCAGGAGGCTGCGTGCCGCGTACTTTTCCCCGGCGTTGGCCGCAGCCTCCCAGCGGTCTTTATAAACCCGCCCGAGAATGCCGTAGGTTTCGCTGCTGGCACCACGTTTTTCGATCAGATCAAGCAACACCTGTTCGGCCTGTTCGCCTTGTCCATGGCGATTGAGCGCCAGGCCGAGCTGTTCCTGAACCATCAGCGTCGCGGCCAGCGGCTCGGCCATTTTAGTGACCAGTTCAATCATCTCCGCCCAGGCCTTGACGGCCCGATAGGACAGAAATAAATCGATGACCACCCCGGCCTCGGCGTTCTTTATCTCGCCCAGCTCCTGCTCCAGGTTTCGCAGGGCTTCAACACCCTCTTTACGCGCTGCTGCCAGCCGCTTTTTCAGCTCAGCCGAATAGCGCACGCGGTCGCGAAAGACGTCCGTTTTGGTACGATCGATGTCGGGAAAATCCTCAACCAGCTGAAAAACCGGACTATCGGTCTTTAACTGCTGGGCATCCTTCAGACGCGCCGCGATAACGGGGCGCATTTCATCCAAAGCAGTCGGTCTTCCGTCGTTGGAGAGGCGATAGGGTAAGGCCCGCAGCGGCGCGACATCAAAGGGCAACTGGCTGCCCCCTTCAGCGAACAGCAGGACGGTACTCCAACGACGCACCGCGTGACGCAGACCAAGTTCGTAAAAGACGTTGGCGTTGGCCGTGGTTAAATCGGCCACGGCATATTCGCAGAGGATCAACCGCTCGAACATCGGCTTGTGAATCAGCCCGCCGGTCATCTCCTCGTCAGCACGAAGTGGCTCAAGCCCGGCCGCTTCGATGGCCGGCTTGATCAGCTCTTGAAACACGGCATCAAAATCAACCTGTCGGCCTGAGGCATCAGGTTTCTTGCCGAAGGGCATCAGCACAAAACAGAGTGGTTTGAGCATCTGGATTTCTCCTTCAACCGGTCAGACATTTATGCAAAAGGATTTTCCGGCGCAGCAGCCTGATCCCTGACAAAGGGGATGTACTGATCAATCACCGCGTCAACGCACTGCGACTCTTCAGGATGTCCCTGCCGAGCGATGATGTCCAGCGCCTGATAACCGGTGGTGCTGAGATAGCGCGGTACCGGGGCATGACAGAACGCCTGCTCGTATGCAGTGGCCGCTTCAGTATATCTCCCCAACAGCAGCTGGGCTTCGGCTTGAGTGGCATCGGTCCAGTAATCGGGTTCTGAGCAGTTCTGGCACAGACCCAGAATCCTCTCGGCCAGTTCACGCCAGTTATTTTTTTTCAAAGCAAAACTCATGTAAGCGTAATTAATGCCATTGAATATCTGCTGATCCCTGTCATCGGCAGCAATAGCCAGCTCAAAAGCGGTCTTGTAGGTCATAAGCGCTCGCTGACCAACGGCCAGCAACTGCGGCTTTTTTAACCACTGACGCTTGATGCGTCCGGCTCGTAGGCCCATCGATTCACTCTGACCGCGCACCTGCGGATCCAGATCGTTTAACCGCGCCAGCGCTCCGGTGATATCCCCTGCTCCTGACAAAGTGACCGCCAGCTGCTGCAGCACCTGAACATCGGCCTGAAACGGCCTGCGACCATCGACCGGCAACTGAAAATCGAGATAACGCTGCAGCAGACGTGCGGCCGGTTGAAATTGCTCATGGTCAGACAAAGCTAGACCCAGAGCCCTGTCCACCAGCGGCATATGCTGCGTTCCGGGCTGCAGCATTTCATTGGCCAACAGTTTCAGAGCATCCACATCGCCAAGCTCTTCAGCGGCGCGGATACGATTGACCCGGTCGATCACCCGCTGATCTTCGCCGGTAATCAGCGCCTTATCCTGCGCGGTCAGCGCGCCACGCAGCAAGCGCTTTTTCAGCACCCGAAAGGCCAGGTCGTTGCCCGGGGAGGGTTTGACCATACTGGTATGATCGCCGGGGACGATCTCTTTTTCATCCAGGGGGAACGGATCAAGTGAGCTTTCCGGCGGCACAAAATTGTCCTTCATACCGGCAACCAGCGTCAGCCGAAAAGAGCGCTGCAGAGCAGAACTGGCCCGGCAGTCATCCAGCTGCTGCTTCCATTCGCTGCGCAGTTTCTGAATGAAGTCGCCGTAAAAATTCATATCCGCGATCTGGTTTTTCAAGAAAGCACCAAGGCTCGCCTTTTTAAGGCCGCCACTGGGCGTGCCATACAGAACCACCTCGGTGAGCTTATCCAGATGTTCATGCCCATCGCGCAGCAGCTCTTCAAGGATGAAGGATTGAATCACCAGGCCACCCATGCTGTGCCCCACCAACACCAGTTTCTGGTAGTTCTGGGCAAAGTTGGCCAGCAGCGTCCGCAGCCCCATACCGATGGTTTCGATGTCCGGGTCGTCGGTCCAGAAATGTCTGGTGATGGTATAAGCCAGATTCAGCTGGGTCGGGTACCCCCATGAAAACACATCGTATTCGGATAGTTCTGGATCAGCAGCCAGCAGCGCAGGAAAATCGCCCCAGGTGCCGGCCGCATTGCCGGTAAAACCGTGAATGAAGAAGACCGCTGCAGTGCCCTCCTGCTGGCGGTAAATGACCAGGTTCGGTTCTTTGGCTGTCATCAGATGTCCTCCGGGTACGCGGCCAGATGAATCCTTACTGCTGACTCAGCAGATAGGTGGCGATGCAATATTCAAAATAGGACGTCCAGCCGGTCGCGACCGCCTTACCCAGGCTGGCCCGCATGGCTTCGATCTGCCCTTCTGCCTCGGCGTGCAGGGCATCGTATAAATAGGCTTCACAGAGCATCCCTAAACGCGGCAAAGGTAAAAAGCGCAAATTGGAGCGGGCGTAATTCTCCTCAGTCTCAAGTTCGCTGAAAATCTGCTGCATCGCCTCATCATCGACCTCACCCATGTAATGACCGATCAGCATCTCGCGCCAGGCGGTTTCATCCCCATGCTGTAAACGCAGCGTCCAGTTCTCAGGTGTCGCCTTGGCCCAACGCTTCGCGAGCACCTCCTTCGCCTCGTCCCGACTCTTGCCCGTCATCCGCGTAGACAGCAGCATGGCGATGTAAGGCACATAGGAATGATCGGTTTTGATGAAATCACGCGCGGTGCGTTCCCAGGGCTCCGTTCCCGTCACCAGCAGACCAAGAGCTGCCATAAACGCAAACTCCTGCGTTTCCGTCGTGATCTCTTCTTGCCACCCTTTAATGACCATCCCAAGAGATGCCAGAGCAGAGTCAGCGACGGCCTGCCGATCGCCTCTCAATAAAGCAATCTGCAGTTTCGTTCCATAGTTCGTGTCAATATTAACATCCGGCCATTTTTCACTTGCCTCATCGAGAATTTTATCTGCCTCATCCAAACGATTCTGCCGCATGCGTAAATCCGCCAGCTCCCGATAAGGGAAACTCTGCACTGTTGGCGAACTCTGCAGCCGCAGAAGAATTGCTTCCGCTTCCTTCATTGTCTGCTCATCCGGCTGGAACCGGCTCAAATTCAGCAGCGCCTTGGCCCGCACCAGATCAACCCAGTCACCCAGTTCTTCCCTGGTTTGCGGTAGCACCTGCGGAGACTGAAGTTCATTTTTGAGCTGAGCGACCAACTCTAACGCCTGCTGTGAATCAATCATTTTTTCCCGGTCTGATAAAAACCAGGCGGCATCAACCTTTATATCCAACGTTGGCCTGGCTTTGGCCACATTCAGCAGCTGCTCTCGGCACCAGTTTACCGGCCCGACCCGATTGCAGATAACATTGATGTAGTCACGGTAGCTGAGGAGCGCAGCCACATCATCGTCCAGCCGCGTCAACCCGGACTTTAAAAAGGCCAGCCCCTTCTCCAGCAACATGCGATCGCCGGATAACGGGTCATAGTCGGTCAACAGCTGCCGGCCAAACCATTCCGCATCATCAGGACGCCACTGGTCCGGAGGTCCATAGTTTTCGGTCAGTTCGATTTCCAGTGCATGTCGTTGTTCGGGATAATAATCCGGATAACCCGCCAGCAGACAGAGTTCCAGACGACGGGATGTCTCTGGATTAAAGTCCGGGCCTTGTCCTTGCGGCGACTTCAGGCCAGCGACCAGATCCTCCAGGTCGACCCATTCGGACCGGCTCAAGTAGGGGTCACCAAAACGGCACCGGTCTGCGTATCTGGCCCGCAGTGACGCTTCCAGTTTCTGCGGATAGAGCGCCAGAAAGACTTCGGTCGCCTGTTCCACATCCTGCTTAATGGCTTTAGCAAACAGCTTCTCTGCTACTTGCAGTTCCCCCCCGGCAAGTTCGGTCAAACCTTGCTGTACGAGGTTAAGGATAGATGCATTCTCAGGGTCTGAAGCGGCCAGCGCTAATCTTGACCGCTGCGTCTGCCGCAGATCCTCGACCATCACATCCACTGACAGCCGGTCATCCCGCTGCGTCCAGAACACCAGACTGGCCAGCAGCCAATGCGGATAACGGATACTGTTCTCTGCAGGATTTTCAAAAACCTGACCCACAAGGCCGGCATCGAAGGCCGCAAAGCGCTCCTCCTGTTCGCTGTAGCCCGGGTTCACCAGCCCCCGCAGCAGCAGCTTCAGATCGGTCAAAGAATACTTTTCTGTCAGCCAACCCCTGAGTTCAGGGTCCATGTCATCAAGCAGTTTCGCGACGTAATCGCTGTTCAGAAAATGGATGCGGTAGGATTCAGCCCGAAACTGCAGAGCGGCAATCAACTTTGACAAACCTGTCTTTTCATCAACTTCGACCGGCTGGGCGATCCAGTGGTCTTTTGATTGGCTCAACAATTCAATCCGGAAGGCGGCAGGCGGAAAGTTCGGCGTCGCATCCCAGTAGGAATGTCGGAACTTCGGCACCGGCATAAGAACTCCATACTTCCGCGCCAACCCTTTCCAGACAGTGTCCAGCTGCTGCCGTAATTCAGGGATATAGGTATTTTCAGCAGTAATGAGTGTCGACCAGAGTTCCGGACCGATATAGACACGGATCTCAGGCTCAGGTTCCGGCAACCACTTCAGCGAGTCGCGATAAGCTTCGGGAATTTCATCCAGTTCGGAAAAAAAGAAATCATCCAGGTTTCGACTGTCTTCGCCATGCGGCCCTCGCAATGACCAAGGGAGAAAGGCATATAAAGCTTCAATATCTTCGTCAACTTCAGCCGCAATCTCTTCAGCACTCCCCTCCGGATGAGTTGTCAGAATATCCAGAATCACCGGAAGCCCTTTCAAGGCATATTTTCTTTTGACGATCTCCTGAAAATCCTGAACCAGTCGTGCCCCCCGGATTGCTCTGGCTTCGGCGACAGTTTCGGGAAATTGCACTGCCACCTGATTCAGCAGGATATTCACCGCATCCGGAGTAATCAGATGTTCCGGCTTGTCCAGCAGTTCGATCGCCAGCATAAATGCAGGCAAGCCGCTGCCATCACCCGCCGTTATACCGGCCGACTTCCATGCGGGTAAAGACCAGCGCGGAACAACTGAATAAGATGAGGTTTCGATCTGGATACTAGGGATTGGCGTCCACTCTTCCTTAAACGCCTCATAAAACTCACGTCCTTGCCCCTGCAACAGGCTGGTATCAAAGTATGCATTCTGCTCCTGAAGCGGAACCTCCTTTAAGGTTAAAGGTTCGATCAGATCCCCTTCCCAATGGATCTGATCGGTCGGCAACGACCCGTCAGGGATCAGCTTGAGCCGCAAAGGCACGGGAATCCGCCAATCCTCTATGAGAAATTTGGCCAACCCCTGCCAGGTCAACGCAAAAGAACGTTCGTCCAGAAGGCGCCGCGAAGAATACCTGACGTTTATCGGCCAGTATTGCTGTTCGGGAACCAGCGTCAAAAAATCATAACCACCCCGCTCGACACCGTAAGTGAGGGGCAATTCGTCGGCGTGTTCGACAAGCAGCCCCTTCAACCTTTCAAGACGCTCCGGGCCTTTTCTGCTCCAAAGCAGGTAAGATGCGACATGATCGAATTTCTGCTGCGCTGTCATGTCATCTTTCTTCATGATCTGGCTGGTGTTTTTTCTCAAATCATAACGATCCTTGAACCCGACACCTGTGGTGATCAGAATGATCGCTGAAATAAAAATACCCAGTCCCTGCTGGATCTTGAAACGACGCAGCTGCCGGTCACGCCAGGGCGCGATGATACCGATGAAACGGTCATGCCAGAGTTCGTAGCGGACCTGCCCTTCAGCAAAGTTGCGGGTTCGCAGTACACGCACCTCAGGCCGGCTGAGCCGTTCTAGCTCGGCTTGAACCGATTTACGGAAAATCCGGAAAAAACGTTCCCTGAGATAAGTACCAGAGAGTGAAACCTTGAAGCCGTCCGAAGGTGCGAGATGTTTCATCAGTTTGGCGGTGAAATATTTTTTCGACCAGCGGCGCGGCATAACCCCGAGCAGAAATTTCGCCAGAATCCCTTTGCGTTCGCCAAGCTTCTGATAAAGGCTCAGCGGTATCGATTTTTCCTGGCTTTTCGCGGCTTCTTTCCAGAGCTGCTCACAGACCAGTTGCAGAATCGGCAGGTCGGCGCTGCCATCCTTTTCGACAGACAATTTCACGGGTTTGCCGGCCTGTTGCACCTGGGTCAGATCAGTCACCAGCTTATCCACCAGTTCAGGCTGGTAAGTCACACCGAACAACTCTGCGGGCTTCTCTATCGCTTCTCTGGTGCTGTCAATTTTCAGCGGTTCAAGCCGGTACGTCGATTGAAACAGGGTGAAGATCTCTGTCCTGAAAGGTTCCAGCGAAGCCAGGTGCTCTTCGCGCAGCGACAGCAGAATCCGCACATCCATATCGGGATTGCGTACCAGCGCCGCAAGTTCCTGACGCAGCGGAGCTAACGGACGGTCCTCCTTGGTGAAGAACTCTTCGAACTGATCGAGAATCAGCACCAGGGTGCGGTCATCGACGTTGATGATCAGTCGCACCAGGTCGGCAAGACTTGGCGCTCCGGCACCCGGATCGGTAATCTGCAGCGCGGTGGCCTCGGCAACCAGCTGCGCCTTTAAGACATCGGCCGGATTTTCACCATGCCACTCATCGAAGTAAATCGCCCGCGCGTCCTGCTGAACCAGGTTCGGCACCAGCAGGGTGCGCAGAATCGACGACTTGCCCACCCCGGACGGCCCGAACAGCACCGTCAAACGCGAAGAGAAAACCTTATCGGTCAGCAGCGCCGCGTCCCGGTCACGACCGTAGAAAATCACTTTTTCACCCTTCTCAAACGGTCGCATGCCCACGTAGGGGGAAGCCGGCAGCGAAGCGGGTGAGCTGTCAGGAGTCTTGTCACTCATATGTCGCGCAGACCTTTCGGGCAAACTCATTCGGGTCCATGGTCAACAGGTCGAGGTTCAGCCGGCGCCACGATAGCTCCTCCATCCGTGACGACGGCTGACGGACCGAGATGCTCGGGCACTTGCTGGGCTGAGCAAGAAACTCGAAGATCAGGCCGAGCAGGCGAACGTGCCAGACATCCAGCGGATAGCCGAGAAAGACAAACGGATTGCGTTGAAAGTGCCGGCTGAAGGCGGTCGGTACTCCGGTGCTCTGATTCTGCATCCGGCTTAAAAGAACCAGGTGGTCGCTCTCGGTCATGACCACCGTATCGATTTCAAGCTCCGGATCGAGGCGGTTATTCAGAAATGGCGACCCTAACGGCTTGTAAATCACCATTGCGTTTTCAGCTGTGGTCAGATCGACGTTGTCGGCGGTGCAGAATTTTGGATTGGTGTCTTGCGGGCCCTTGAAAAGCAGAATTTTACCGTCATGCTCGCCGCCCAGCGAACGGATGACGTGGCAGATAATCAGAGGCGTATCCAGCTGTTTTTCCAGGTTGATATCGATGGTCGTGCTGACAACCAGCGGCGGGCGCTTGATCTTTTTCAGCAGGGTAAAGATCTCCGGCGTCTCCGCCTGCGCCGCCATCTCATCGATAATCTCTTCGAGACGCTCTAAAAAACCCTCGCGGCTGCGAACAAATCGCTCGCAGTATTCCGCCGCAGTGGCAAGACAGGGTTCATGGGATGACACATCACCCAGCGCCTGAATCAGAGCGGTGGTCGAAAGCGGGCCATCACCGTAAACGCACTGGCCGATAAAAGGGATGCAGCGGCCTGAATGAAGCGCCATTGAGGCACTGTCGAAATCCGCCGAACAGGGATCGCTGGCTGCATTGGAACTCATAGTTAACAGCCGTTCTTTGTGATCCAGCAAGGCGCTGCGCAGCTGGGCGCGAAACGCCGGAAGGCTTTCGGATTCTTTAACTGCAGGCGGTTCATGAGCGAAAAAAGCGGCAAACTGGTTCAGGTTAGCACGAAAGGTTTCGACCCAACTGCGGGCGGCGGCATCGTTTTCCCAGAGATTACCGGGCCAGCTGTCCTGAGCCAGCAGTGGCAGAACGGCGATGTTATTCTGGCGGGCATACTCAAGCTCGAACGCGGTGATTGAATCGACACCGTTGCCCCCCTGCTCTTTTGTCGGCACCCAGCCCTGCCGGAAAGCGACGATCAGCAGCATCAGCTGGCAACCCTGCAGCAGGTTCCGGCATTGCTCGACAGTCTGGCCGGACATGGCGACCGAAGCATGCTCCATCATCACCGGCTTCCACCCCAGATCAAGGATCGTCAGCCGCGCGACCGCACGATAGGTTTCGAGATCCTTCGAGGTCGAAGAAACAAAAACCTTGATATCAGTTGCCAATAGCTCATCCCCTTGTCTTAAAAAAAACCGAGTCGGCGGAAGGATGCTTCTCCTTCGGCAGCTCGGCTTTCTTTTCCCAAAGACGCGACGCCTGCAGTCCGTAGCTTTAACGAATTAACAGACCTCAAAAACGCCAGCTGCGACCTGATTCTAAGTAGATAACTTAAAAATATCAGACCTTAATGAGAGTTCAAGCGCTGCCCGGCGCTTGGTGGATTTAAATATTTATGGCATGAACCCTGCTTCGATTTGCTAAGATAGCCCCTTCTTGATGCAAATCGGCCAATCCAGTTTAAAGGCAAAGGGGAAACAATACGATGGAATGGAATCCCGAACAGTTCCCGTACATCCAGAAGCTCACCCCCGCATACGAACGGGCGATCCGCCAGTCGCCGCTGCTCAATATCGACTCGCTGGTGATTCCATCGCCTTATATCCTGCATAAAACTATCGACATCGATTACGACCACAGCTTCGTCTGGGACGAAAAGGGCGAGTTGCTTGGCTATATGCTGGTCTATGCCACGCCGGACAAACAGACCTTTCATATTTACAAACTGGTCACCAACCCTTTTGGCAGAAGCAAGGGGATCGGCTCGGCTTTCCTGCGCACTCTGGTGCAGACAATGGCTGGCGATGCCCACATCTACCTCTATGTCTGGGAAAAGCTGCTGAGCTCGATTGACTTTTTTAAGGCCCGGGGCTTCTCGATCACCGACCTGACCGTTTTTCGCAAGATGCGTTTTCACTTGATGTCGGTTGCGGCCGAAACGCTGATTGCCAAGCTGGATTCGGCCGATCGCCCCGAAGTTTCGGTGGTCGAAGAATTGTCCAAAGTGCGCCACGATGTGAAGAAATCGCTCAGGGTCCTCTCAGATATGACCAACATCCTCTCAGTCGACAACTTCAACCAGGTCTCCGAGGATATTAACCGCGAAACCACTTCGATGCTCAATACCCTCAACATGTATGAAGACAAGATCCACCTCGAGCACAAGGTCTCACTGAAAGAACTTATCACCGAGCGAGTCATCCCCTTTATCGAGGCGGTCGATAGCGCCTGCGAGGTGCGACTGGTGCTTAATTCGAAGATCGAACCGGTCAACGGCAGCTACAACAGCTTCAGCCGGGCGCTGATCAATATTGTTTCCAACGCCCTGGACGCCATCAAATCAAGCGGTCGGCGCGGTCGGCTTGAACTTGTGCTTGATCAGCAGGGGGATACCGTGACCCTGGCGATCACCGACAACGGCACCGGCATCCCGACCGCGAAGCTAAAAAAAGGGCCGGATCAGATCCCGCTGTTTGTCGGAAAATCGACCAAGGGCAAGACCGAGTCGGGCGAAGGGGTCGGTACCAAGCAGATCTATGCCACCTTCGGCGCCGACCATGTCGAAGTGACCAGCGCAGAGGGCACTTCCACGACCTGGACCATCAGTCTGAAGAAAAGCACCTCGCGCGACACCGCCCTGCTCGACGAGCTATACACACGCTATGTGCGGATGATCAAGACCACCCAAAAAGCCAAACTGACCCCCGAAACCAGCCACAATGACATCACCATCTTCATCTGGCAGCTGCGCCAGATGGAGCTGTTCAGTTACGACCTGCTCTACCATTTCAGCCGCTACAACAACATCCGCGACATCTTCTCGAGCATATTGATGTACCGCTTCGGCGGCAAATCCTTCAACTTTCTCAAAGAAGAACTGAGCAACTGCCGAATCGACAACAACTCGATCAGGGCATGGCTGCTGGGGATCAACAAACGCATCAACAAGTTCGAGACCTGCATCCTGCGCAATGTGCCCTTCGATCAGCACAAGGATGTCCTGTTCCAAAGTTACGGCCAGGCCACCGACCGCACCATGATCTTTACCCTCGACCCCGAAACCGGCCGGTTTTTCACCACCGATCGCAAGCTCGCCGAACACCTCGACTTTGTGCCCTACCTCAAGCGTGAACGCGACGAACTGCTGCGCGGCGAGTTGGTCGGCGATCTACGCAACGTCAACAGCCCTATCTATCTGGGCGTCTGGTCGGTGAGCACGCTGGATGACCTGCATGCCAAACTGAAGCTGATCCAGAAAGGCGCGCAACAGCTGCTTGAGATGGGGCTCGACAAAGAGAAGCGCATCGCCTTTTACAACACCACCTACAACACCTGTGAGAGTGAAATCGATACCTTTGAGACGGTCACGCTGGGCGAGATGGTCACGCTGGATGAGGCGGATTTCGAACGATTTATCCGGCCTGCTGAGAGCGGGATGAGCGGGATGATGGCCTTCGACTGACTAACGTTTGGTATTTCATGCCTTGCTGATGTTTCTGGTGTGTGGCAGATAAATGAACACCTCTCAGGGGCTGTCAGCGGAGCTTCCAGCCGGGTTGATAATCAGGCGATCGCCTGGATGTAGCGGACTGTTGAGGTTGATGCGGTTCCATATCAGGATCGCAGCCAAGGGGACACGAAATTGTTCCGCAATGGTCGAGAGGTTATCACCGGGTTGAACAATATAGATTCGCTCTTTCCGCTGCTGGCTCCATTCCCGGTGACCCTGATTGAAACGCTCTTGAAACCCGGCGGGCGTGCCTTTGGGCACGGCCAAGGTGTAGGTTCCCGCCGCCAGATAATGACCGCGCAACTCCGGGTTCAAATCCTTGATCTGCTTGAAATCAGTCTCTGCCGCCTGCGCCACCACCCTCAGGCTGGTCTCCTCATAAACAGTCAATTCAACGCTGGCAAAGCTGATGGGCGGATAATAGTCTTTATCCTGTAAGTGAAAGCCGTAACGCTCTGGCTGGGTTAAAATCAATTTGGCCGAAAGAATTCGAAACAGGTAACGCTGGGTTTCCTGCGGCAAGTAGAGCCGGTAGAAGTTATTGACGCCTTGGGCCAGAATTTCCGCCTGCAGGCCCTCTTCCCCCATGTTGAAGGCCGCTGCGGCCAGACTCCAGAGACCAAATCTTTCGTAAAGCTCGGCAAAATAAATCATCGCAGCCTTGGTCGAAGTGGTCAGGTTTCTGCGCTGATCAATCGACTCATTGATGGTCATGCCGTAACGTCGACCTGTTTCCGGCAAGAATTGCCAGAAGCCGATTGCGCCCTTTGACGAACCGACATGCGGCCTCAGGGCGCTTTCAGCCAGAGCGATATACTTCAGGTCATCCGGCAGTCCGGCCCTGGAAAGCATCGCTTCGATAATGGGCAAATAGCGGCGGGACCGCTTCAGCCACAAAATCGCCTGATCCCGGTCCCAGAGCGACAGCAGCAGTTCCTTTTCCATCCGCTCCCGCACATCGGAATCTTCCAGTGGTACCACCTCACCGCAAAATGTCAGTGGCTGTTCCAGGCGGATGCTTTCCAGCAATGGCGGAGTTACCCCGTCCCTGCCTGCAGCAAGCGCTGGACTGCTGAAAACCAGACCGACCGTCAGCCACACTATGACCACGAACCGAAAGAACATGATTTTCCTTATAACAAGCAATTCCTATCCATCCTTTGCAAGGCTACTACATTTAAAAGGCACCGGTGCAAGGGGTATAAATATCCCTTGTAAGAGAAAAATGCCTTTCTCTTCGTTTCGCTTCGAGCGTAATCATCCTCAGCAATAGATTTGCCGAAGATCTTGACACCACTAAATTTAACAAAATCAGAAAGATAAGAGATGTCACCCGATTCATCTTTCCATTTGACATTAAAGGAAACGCATATAGGTGAGAACGTCGGCCAGACGCCAACACACGTAATTATGGTGGAGTTGAAGCGAGGTGAACAAGTTGCTTCTGCGAAATGGTGATTTGTGGAGTTGTCACGTCAAACTCCAGCAATATATATCAGACTGCAATAGTAAGTTCGTAAGAGTTACTGGCTTTCGATTTCGTTCAGCTTGATACGAGCCTGTTCATTCTCCGGGTTCGCTTTGATTTCCAAAATTAGTTCATCAATGGCTTTATCTTTCATTCCTTTACGATAATACTCCATGGCTTGATGATAATGAGCAGAGGTCGTCTCTTTTTCCTTATTTCTGGCTGTAATGTATTTATCATGGGCTTCAGTATTGGCGGGATCGATTTTTATCGCCACCCGATAAAAGAAAATGGCATCGTCAATTTCACCCTTGCTGAAGTAGGCATCGCCGACTTTTATGGCGTCCGTAGAATCTTCAATATTCCATCCTTTCATCCGGTCCCGTTCACGTTGCTGAAGTTCAAAATCAAAATCCTTCCTTTTATTTACTTCATCGGCAACGCCGGTTTTATCATGTTTGAAAATGATATTGGTGTCATCACCGATAACCGGACCGGCAACCAGGCAGACCATCAATATACTGATAATCATTAAGTTTTTATTTTGTATTTTCATGCGTAGCTCCACTCTCTTAAGCCAGGTACAAAAATCATCGAGGTCTCGAGGTCGGGTTGCCTTCCTCCTCAAAATAATCACATACTTCATACACTTGAGTCTACATTGCTGAGGTGAAATCTGCTGGCAAGGCAGAAACAGGCACCTAAGTCAGGATTCTTTTTTTCGTTTCAACTCGACTTAAATACAGTGGCCCCCGACCCTTTGCAGCTTTGGACGAAATCAAGAGGGGCTTCCATTATCTATAACTATCTTTTTCCTTCGGTTGCCAACTAATTCACGGATGCTATAGGTATGTAATAACAGGCTTGAAGAAAGTTTCAGCAATCCGATTGGGGAAGGAGGCCGAAATGAAACGGACAAAAATCATATCAAAATTACCGATCCTGCTTATGCTTCTACTTCTCTTTAGCGGCTGTGCCAAGCTACCTACCATTGTGCCGGAAGGAACTGTGGCCAAGAATTTCTACGCCGGGTTCGGTGTTGGTGGCAGTGACAGCAACGCTGCTGATTCTAACGATGACGGATCAGTGTCTGGTATCGCCACCAGCGATACAGATGTGATGGGAAAACTTTTCTTTGGCTATTTATTCAATCAATATCTGGCTGTGGAAGCATCCTACCAGGATTTCGGCGAAACTGATTTTGTAGCAACATCTACCGGTGGGCCCTCCTGGGCTGCAGGGCCTGTCAGAACAGATCAAGAAGCACAAGCTTACGACTTGACAGCAATCGGCCGGTGGCCAATTTCAGAAAGGTGGGCCTTTATTGGAAAACTTGGGTGGTCATGGTGGGAGAATAAGGAGACCTACACAGAGGGAGCCTTTGTTTCTTCCGAGAAAACCCATGGCAATAATTTCACCTATGGCGGTGGTCTGGAATTTGACCATGGCTACAAAGATCGCATCGTTTACAGGTTTGAGCTCGACCATCACGAAGTCGGTAACGATGACTATGATGTAAATACAGCAACCGCAAATTTTATCTATCGCTTTCCGTAGAGAAGCTTCAAGCGACCGGCAGCCCCCCCCTGTAACCGGCGGGGGTTTGCTGATAACAGGCTGTTTCAATCTCCTGCGGCAACGACAGCGACCTCACAAATAAAAAGCTCCGCTAGCCGTTTAGCCCGATAGTCGAAGATGTTCTCGAGCATGTTTTTTACCCAGAATCGATGCACCAGATCTCCCAAAATACCGAAAGGCAGTTGATAGCTGACCCGGTCCGTCATCCGGGTCTGGTTCTCCCCTGCCGGTTCCATCGAATGCTCATGATACCAGAGCCGATAAGGTCCGCTCCGCTGTTCATCAACAAAGTATTCTCCCTCGCGGATATGCTTGATTTCCGTCAACCAGCGCCGCTGGCCGAACAGCGGAATCCGGATGGCGTAGAGAATCGTCAGCCCATTGTACATTTTAGCCGGAAGCTCACTGACAATCTGAAAATCCAGCTCCGGCGGGGTTAATTCGTTGAGGTTGGCGGGCGTTGCCATAAACGTCCAAACCGTTTCTATATCGGCGTTCAGGATGATTTCCCGTTCCAGAAAATGCATGTGGACTCTCCCAGCTATTCAAAATTAACCATTTAGACACTCATTACCGCATTTCCAGCTGGCAGGACAAGCTGGAGGAACGGTTTTCTGTTAGCATTAGAGTTCACGGTCTATATTAAGGAGGTTATCAGATGTCAGAAGAAACCATCCGCCTTGGAATAAGTTCCTGCCTGCTCGGCGAAAAAGTCCGCTTCGACGGCGGCCACAAGCTTGATCGTTTTTTAACCGATACCCTTGGACGCTATGTCGAGTATGTTCCGGTCTGCCCGGAGGTCGAAGTCGGGTTACCGACCCCGCGTGAAACACTGCGGTTGATCGGCAATCCGGACGAGCAACGGCTGGTGTTTACGAAAAGTGGCGAAGACATCACCGAACGGATGACCGACTGGGCCAGGCAGCGGGTGACACGCCTGGAAAAAGAGGACTTAAGCGGCTTCGTCTTTAAAGCAAAATCGCCCAGCAGCGGCATGGAACGGGTTCGCCTTTACGATCACAACGGCGTGCCGAACAAGACCGGCGTTGGGCTGTTTGCCAAAATTTTCATGGAACATTTTCCGCTGCTGCCCGTAGAAGAGGACGGCCGTCTGCACGACCCGCGCTTGCGGGAAAACTTTATCGAAATCATCTTTACCCTCAAGCGCTGGCGCGAATCGCTGGCGCAAGGGAAATCAGCGAAAAACCTGATCGACTACCATACGCGGCATAAATACCTGATCATGGCCCATAGCGTTGAAGTTTACCGGCAAATGGGCAAACTGGTCGCCACGGCAGGAGATCTGGATGTGGACATTCTTTACCAGCGCTACCTGGAACTGCTGATGAAAGGAATGCGCCTAAAAACCACGGTCGCCAAGCATACCAACGTGCTGCAACACATCTTCGGCTATTTCAAAAAGCAACTCAGCGGCGATGAAAAACAGGAGGTGATTGCGCTGATCGACAGCTATCACGCCATGCAAGTTCCGCTGGTGGTACCACTGACCCTGCTCAATCATTTCGTGCGTAAGTATGATCAACCCTATTTAAAGCAACAGGTTTACCTTAACCCGCACCCGGTTGAACTGAAGCTGCGCAACCATGTGTGACAACTGCAACAGCGTTCCAACCCTGCGCATCCGGCAGTTGAATGAAAGGCCACTGCGGGCGGACGGACAATTCGTACTCTACTGGATGACGGCCTTCCGCCGGCCGTTTTACAACTTCGCCCTGCAACGAGCAGTCGAACAGGCGCTGCGGCTGCAGAAACCGCTGCTGATTTTAGAAGCGCTGCGCTGCGATTACCCGTACGCCAGTGACCGCCTGCACGCTTTTATTCTCAATGGCATGGCCGACAATAGTGAACATTTAGCCAAGACTGCTGCCTGTTACTATCCATTCGTCGAAACGCAGCAGGCTGGCGGCAAAGGGCTGTTGACCGAACTGGCAAAGACCGCCTGCCTGATCATCGCCGATGATTATCCCGGTTTTTTTCTGCCGAAAATGTTGCACTGCGCAGCCGCAAAAGTCAGCGTAATGCTGGAGGCGGTTGATAGCAACGGCCTGTTACCGCTCGCAGCGGCGGACAAAGATTACCCCACCGCCTACGCATTCCGCCGCATGCTGCAGAAGCAGCTGCCAGGCCATTTATTCGAATTCCCGCAGCGAGATCCGCTCGCCGGAGTCACCCTGCCCCAACTTAAGCAGCTGCCCGATTCAATTCGGCAACGCTGGCCGCAAGCTGCTGCCGAACTGCTGGCCGCTACTCCCGAGGTTCTGGCTCGCCTGCCTATCGATCATCAGGTTGCAGCGGTCGCTGAATCAGGCGGCTGGCGGCAAGCCGATTGCTACCTGCAGCGCTTCCTTGAAGATCGGCTGCCGAGTTATCCAGAGCGTAGCGAACCGGAAAAAACGGTCAGCAGCGAGCTCTCCCCTTACCTGCATTTTGGCCAGATATCCAGCCAGCAGATCTTTGCTCACCTGGTCGAACGGGAGCGCTGGACGATCAGCAGACTCGGGCCGGACACCAAAGGCAAACGCAGCGGCTGGTGGCGGATGAGCGAAGCGGCGGAGAGTTTTTTAGATCAGCTGGTTACCTGGCGGGAGCTCGGCTTCAACGCGGCCCGGTTCAGACCGGACTACGATCAATATCATTCGCTGCCCGATTGGGCGCGTGAATCGCTCGCCAGGCACCGCGCCGACCCGCGCGCCTATCGCTATCGATTCGAGCAGTTCGAACAGGCCAAAACCCATGATCCGCTCTGGAACGCGGCGCAGAGCCAGCTGCTGCGCGAAGGGCGGATGCAGAATTATTTACGCATGCTCTGGGGGAAAAAAATTCTCGAATGGAGTAGCGATGCAGAAACCGCCTTGCAGACCATGCTGGTGCTCAACGATAAGTACGCTCTCGATGGTCGCGATCCCAACTCGGTGAGCGGAATCTTCTGGTGCCTTGGCCGCTACGACCGGGCATGGGGCCCGGAGCGACCGATTTACGGTAAAATTCGTTATATGACCTCTGAAAACACGGCGCGCAAATTTTCAGTCAAAAACTACCTGCAGCGCTATAACCGGGAAAGGAGTCAAAATGAAAATCCTTAAAACTGTTTTTCTCAGCTGCTGTTCGTTACTGTTCGCGGCCAACTCTTTCGCTTTACAGGTCGGCGATAAAGCACCGGAATTCACTGCTATTTCGACGGCCGGAGAAATCAGCCTTACGGATCTGCTGAAAAAGGGGCCGGTTGTTCTGGCCTTCTACTACGCAGATTTCACCCCGGTCTGAACAGGGGAATTGCAGGCTTTTCAAAGCGATATAAGCAGCTTTGAAAAGCTCAACGCCCAGGTTCTGGGCGTCAGCACCGATTCACTTGAAACACATCAGAAATTTGTGCAGAAATACAACATAAGTTTTCCGTTGCTTGCTGATGACGGCATCCTGAAGAAGCTCTACAGCAAAAAACGCACGACCTACATCATCGACCGTCAGGGGATGATTCGCTTTATCCAGCAAGGCGTCCCCGACAACCTTGAACTGCTGACCGAATTGGAAAAGCTCTGAAGGGTTAAAGGTTTTCCCCCGAAAGAGGCGCCGTGGGGATCTCCACCACCGGAAGACCTCGGCGGCAACATCGAGCGAGACGGTTTATTCCGGCAGCGGAATAAACTCCGTCTCGCCCGGCACCTTGGGGAATCTCTTTTCCCGCCAATCCTGCTTGGCCTGCTCGATCAGATCCTTGCGGCTGGAGACCAGGTTCCACCAGACGGTCCGTTTGCCTAGCGGAGAACCGCCAAAGATTACCAGCCGGGTTGCCTCAGTCGCTTCCAGTTCGACGCCGGGGGTCTGATCAAAAACTGCCATCCGATGCTGGACAAGTTTTGACCCCTTGGTTTTTATCTGCCCCGAGACAACATAAACCGCCCGCTGCTCAATATGCTCTGGCAGGGTGACCCTACCACCCTGTTCAAGCTGAACCTCGACATAGAGCGTCGGTGAATGAGTTTTGACCAACGATTTCACCCCGAACGCCTCACCGATCATCACCCGGACCCTTGCTTTTCCCAACTCAACCTGCGGCAGTGTGCTCGCGGGGTAATGGGTAAAGAACGGCTCAACCTGCTGTTCTTCTTCCGGCAGTGCCAGCCACAACTGCAACGCTTCCAGAGTGTGCCCCTGCTGGCGCGTTTCCGGTCCGGTCCGTTCCGAGTGAACGATCCCGCGGCCTGCGGTCATCCAGTTGATCTCATTCGGCCGGATCGGCTGCACATGGCCGAGGTTGTCTCGGTGCAAAATCTCGCCGGAAAATACGTAGGTGACGGTCGCCAGCCCGATGTGCGGATGCGGCCGCACGTCGATGCCGCTGCCGGGCGCAAAGACCGCCGGGCCGAGATGGTCGAAGAAAATGAAGGGCCCGACGTTCGCCAGCTCTTTGCTCGGCAGAAAACGGCGCACGCTGAAGCCGCCCAGATCCCGCTCCGCGGGTTCGAGCAGCTGCCGGATAGCCGAACATTGCGCTTGTGGGCTCTTTTTGCAGGAGGTTTCCTTGTCGATAAGGTCGCTCATAATCGCTCCACCTTTGGGGTTACGATCGAATAGTCATGATCACAGCTTAGCAGCGAAACCATTGCGGGTCCGTGACTATCAGACCTCGGCTACACGTGCCTTTCGAGCCCGAAGCAACAGACTGACCAAGGCGACAGAAGCGGTGCACGACATTTTCTACTCCTTACTTAGTTGAGCAGCTATCTCCATCCCCTTGTTCAGATTGGGCAGATGGGTAATGGTTGGCACCACCTGCAGATAACGGACGATTCCCTGACGGTCAACAACGATGACCGCCCTGGCAAGTAAATGAATCTGATCAATCAACAGTCCAGTCGACCGACCAAAGTTTGCCTCAGCATAATCGGAAAGATAGTAAAGCTCGCCATCAGCCGGTACCAGATCAGAAAAACGTTTCTGGGCGAAGGGCAGATCTCGACTGATGGTGATCCGCTTGACTGTCTCCGGCAGGTTGTCGGCGTCTTGCGCAAGAGTACGGGTCTGTCGCTCACAAACCTGGGTATCAAGGGAAGGAACAACGCTGATCAGCAAGACGTCCCCCCGGAATTCAGAAAGTTCAACCGACTGAAGATTTATATTGAAGAGCTGAACCGATGGAAGTTGCTGACCAACCTGCAATGGGGTTCCTAGCAGCTTGAAGCTGTCACTCCCACGCATAACCTGGGAGCCCGGCTCAACGCTGCGATTATCGATTGGAATTTCAGGTAAAGTCGGCGCGCAAGCAGAGAGAAAAATGAACATTACGAACAAAAGATATCTGGCCATACTCAGCCTCCCGGTAGATTTTTGGTTAGAAGTCCCATCCCCCTTAGTTTACCCTGTAAGTTTCATGAGAAGCAAAACTCCGCTTTCGTCAGACAGCATGAAACCTGGATGCCAACAGAGGTTCTGAACATCCTAGCCTCCCTTCAACAAGCGATCGCGGAAACTCTCGCTGATCGGTTGCGGCCCCAGCCAGATGCCGAAGTAAGCCACAGCGAAGTCAGCGCCTGGAGCCGCGCCTAGCAGCTCATCATTGAGCCGCAATTCCGTCCCGCCGGCAGCCTGATACGTCAAACTGTAACGATCACCCGGATTGATGTCTCGGAACAGTTGATAGAACTCTTGCAGCCGTTTCTCCACGGAGCGATAGTCTTCGGCAGAAAGATTGTTACGTAGCAGCTTGTCTGAAGTTGTGGTGAAATCTTCGGCCTTGAAATTTCGAAAATAGGATAATTCCAGGCGTTTCGGAACATCTTCGGTCCAATCCTTCCCGGCAACACGCTCCGGTAGATAAAAAGCCCCGGCATAGACATCGAACCACAGCGCCCATTTCAACACGGCGGCACCGGTCAGCCTCAAGTTGGTCTTCTCAAGCGGATATCGATCAGCAAAAGTAACCCCTCCGACCTCGATTGCCGGCGCATGGCTGACGAAAAGAAACACCGCCAAGCTGATCAGGCCACCGGTTTTTAGTCGCATTGAGAATCTCTTCATAAAATCTCCTGTCGTGCGGAAAAAGTGCGATAGAGTCCTTCCCGAGGCATATTCCGACTGCTCAACCAGAACAGTAACGGGGTCACCAGCGCCCAAACCAGCGCCAGCATGATGATGCTGAATAATGGATTAGCGCCGAACTGCGCGGCTCCCAAGCGGACCCCGCCCCAATAGGCGAGCGGACCGCCGACCAGGCCGAACAGAGCCGCCAGCAGATAACGACCGGACAACCAGAACAAAGCAAATCGGAACAAGGTGGCAAACTGGGCCCAGATGATAAAAATCCACAGCGGCAACCAGAGTGGCCAGTCCGGGTCGGTTTTGAAGCTGAACACCCCGAGTGCCTGCTGGCTGCTGTCGATGACCACTCCGAGCAGGCAGGCGCAGAGCATAAGTTTCATTTCAGCTTTCCGCTCTGCTGCCAGCAGCAGGTGGATCGCGAGCAACAGCAGGGCGAAAAGTGAACCGAACAGCGGATAGCCCCAGGCGGCACCGAGAACGCAGCTGAACCAGCCGAGCTGATAGAGCACAACATTGATAACTTTACTCAGCGTGACCGACAGCATGAATACTCCGTTAACCGTTTTCCGGCTTTTGCAGCACCAGCTGCGCCAGATCGATGATCCGGGCCTCAAAGCCGGCCTGGCAGTAGGCGAAGTAGTAATCCCAGGTGCGCAGAAAGTGTTCATCGTAGCCCAGCGCTATAATCTGCTGCCGTTTGGCCAACAGCGTCTGCCGCCAGATTGCGAGCGTTCTGGCATAATCGAGCCCGTACTGTTCCAGCCGCTCGATATTCAAACGCGATCCGGAAGCCATCGCTTTGGCCAGGACACCGACCGATGGCAGGTGTCCGCCAGGGAAGATATGTTTGCGGATCCAGTCGGAACTGTAGCGGTAGGCCGTGTATTTCCGGTCCGGGATGGTGATCACCTGGATCACCGCTTTACCGCCCGGCTGCAGGGCCTTTTCACAGGCGACGAAAAAGTCTTTCAAGCCAGCGTGTCCGACCGCCTCCAGCATTTCGATCGAAACAATCTTGTCGTACGTCCCTTCAATATGCCGATAATCGCACAGCTGCAAGTCGATACGTTCTTCCAGCCCGGCCTCGCTCACCCGCTGCCGCGCTAGAGATAACTGCTCACGTGACAGGGTGATGCCGGTAACGCGACAACCGGTCTGCTTGACCGCCGCAATGGCAAAGCTGCCCCAACCGCAACCGATCTCAAGGACGTGATCATCATTGCCGATTTCAGCCTTATCGATGATCGCCTGAATCTTGTTGCGCTGCGCCTGCGCCAAATCATCATTTTCCCCGCTGAACAGGGCCGAAGAATAGGTCATGCTCGGGTCGAGGAAGCTGGCAAAGAAGTCGTTGCTCAGATCATAGTGTTCACGGATATTGCGCGAACTGCCCTTGATCGTATTGGCGCGCAGCTGGTGGCGCAGGTAGTTGCTCCAGCGTCCGATTGCTGCCGAGACCAGACCGCGATCATCGACCAGCGCTTCATTTTTCGCCAGTAGGGTCAACAGTCCCGGCAGGTCGTCGCAGGTCCAGTCACCAGCGGTGAAGGCTTCGCCAAAGCCGATCTCTCCGGAAAACATCACCCGGCGGAAGAAACGATACTCGCGGATAGAGAGCTGAACTAAAGGCGTCTCAGCAGCGTTACCAAACTGATAGTGACCGCCATCGGGCAAGCTGACCTGCAGCGCCCCCTGCGATAATCGGGAAAGAAACTTGAAACAGAGAATCATCCCCAGTCGGTCGAGCAGACTCGGCGCGACCGGACGAATCGTCATGCTGTGATCGGGAACCGGCTTGTCATACACGGGAAGCCTCCTTTGCCAGTAGAGTTTCGCCGCCTGCCAGAGAATCCGCGGCATGGTCAGGCTGGCGCTTATGGGATGCTTGATAATGGTGCGCAGCAGACTGCTGCTGGTGAGCGGTTCGGCCTGCCCCTGCAAGCGGGCAATCAGGGCCAACTGCTCGGCCTGATAGAAATGGATCTGGTTGTCGAGCTGTTGACCCGGTTCGGTCAGTTGGAATTCGTAGCGACCGTCACGGGAGAAAAACGGCGAGACGTGAAACTGCTTGTCGTTGCTGAACACCAGCCGCCCAGCATCGGCCTCACGACTTGGTTGAGACAGCAGGTAGAGATGCATTTCGCCGAAGGTATTGTTGACCTGTGCCAGCACGCAGAGCAGCTCTGCCGATGGCGCGTAACAGTAGAAGAAGCTGACCGGGTTGAAGATATAGTTGAAATAACGTGCGGCGGTGACCAGCACGACCCTGCCGAGGGGAGCGCGGATGCCCAGTTCGCTGAGCGTCTGTTGCAGTTTCTGTCGAATCGGCCGGTCGCCGGCGCGCAAATAATCCTTGTCGTAAATCGCCACCGGTCGCAGCTGGTTGTAGCCGAACAGCGGGTTTTTCCTAGCCAGATCCGGCAGTTCGTCCAGCTCAAAGGCGTAGAAGTAGACCTGGTAACGGAAATCATGCGGCAGCGGGGTCAGCCGGGCATGGCTGACTTCCCCCTGATAAATCATCGACCTCACAGCTGCCCCCCTAACCCTTCGGCAACCGCGACCGCAGCACGGACCGCATCCTCGTGGAAGCCATAGCCGAAGTAGCTGCCGCAGAACCAGCTGTTGCGCTGGCCATTTAAACCCGGCAGTTCTGCCTGAGTCGCCAGTGAAGCGAAGTCATATTGCGGATGCTGGTAATCGAACTCGGCAATCACCGTCTCCGGCCGAAAGCTTTTCCGCCGGTTGAGGGTGACGCAGTAATGCTGCCGCGCAGCCAATCCCTGCAGCAGGTTCATGTAGTACGTCACGAACACCGGTTGGGTGTCGGTATCGACCGTCGCCTCACGGGTAAAATTCCAGGCTGACCAGGCCGAGCGCTGTTGTGGCAGCAGGGACGCGTCGGTATGCAACACCGTGTGGTTGAGCTGATATTGCCAGGGCGCGAGCAAGCGCTGCTCCTCGGCACTCGGATCGCCGATCAGGCGCAGCGCCTGATCGGCATGGGTGGCGATAACCACCTGATCGAACTTCTCATTTTGGCCATCGGCAAACAGCAGTCTGACTCCGCCTTTTTCGCGAAAGAGCTTTTCCACCCCGGCGTTCAAGTGAATCTGGCCGCCAAACTCACGCTGAAAGGCTTTGACGTAGGCGAAGCTGCCGCCCACTACGGTTTTCCATTGCGGCCGGTTGCGCAGCGACAAGAGCCCGTGATTGCTGAAGAAGCGCAAGAAAGCCGCGGCGGGGAAATCGGCGGCCCGCAAGGTCGGAGTTGACCAGATCGCCGCCGCCATCGGCAGCAGGTAGTTATCGATCATGAAAGAGGAAAAATTCCCTTGCTGCAGATACTCACCCAGGGTCACCGCCGGCACCGACCCGGATGCGAGATCCTTGCGGGCTTTTCTTCCAAACCGGGTGATCTCCAGCAAAAAGCGGAAAAAGTTCGGGCTGAGCAGGTTGCGTCGCTGGGCGAACAGACCATTCAGGTCGTTACCGGCGTACACCAGACCACTCTGCAAACACTGGAAACCGAAAGACATCTCGGAAACCCGGCTCTCAACCCCGAGCCGGGCGAGGAATTTCTGAAACAACGGATAGGTGGCATCGTTGAGTACGATAAAGCCGGTATCGACCGCCAGCCCGGCATCCGGCCCTTGAGTGATTTCGATGGTGTTGGTGTGGCCACCGAGATAATCGTTCTGCTCGAACAGGGTCACCTGATGCTGCGGTTGCAGCAGGTAGGCGCTGACGATACCGGCGACACCGCCGCCGATCACGGCAATCTTTTGTTGTGTACCACTCTTCTCAATCACGAACCCCTCCTTGCGCAGTTTTCGGAAACCAGGGAAAAAATGCATTGGTCCGCTGCTGGTAGGCTGCAAATTCAGGATTGCCTGCGTACTTGGCTTCAAGCATCGGAATCCCGGAAACTTTCAGCAGCAGAAAGTCGATCAATAGTGGACTGATAATCGCGATGGCTCCGTAGGGTGCACTAAGCGCAATCAGAAAAATGCCCCACCAGAGGGTCGCTTCGCCAAAATAGTTGGGATGGCGAGTGTAGCGCCAGAGACCGGACTGGATGATTTTGCCTTGGTTTTCAGGGCGCAGCTTGAAACGCAGAAGTTGATAATCACCGATCGCTTCAAAAGCAAAACCGAACAACCAGACCAGCACCCCACAAAGGTCAAGCCAACTGATAGCGCCGCCCGGTTCTGCGATCACCAGCAGAACCGGCAGGGCGACGAGAAAAATGACGGTTCCCTGCAGCAGGTAGATCTGCAGAAAGCTGCGCCAGACAAAGTTTTTTCCCCAGCTTTCGCGCCACTGCCGATAACGCGAGTCCTCACCCTCTTCGTTGCGTTTGCGGATAAAAATATGCACCGCCAAGCGTAACCCCCAAAGGGTGATCAACCCCAGCAGTAACTGTTGCCGGGCTTGACCACTGCCGTAAAGTAAGTATGCAGACCAGCCAATCAGCACAAAGCCGAGACCGTAAGCAATATCGACGATGCTGTTGTCCTGCAGCTTAAGAGCGAGCAGAAACACCGCTGTCATAAAACAGAACAGCAACAATCCGGTCAGCAGAAACAGGTTCATCGAGGCAATATCCCTTCCAGTGAAAGACTCAAGCGAAACGTTTTCCGTTCTGGCAATCAACTCATTTCAGCTGATCGACAAAGATCAAATCGCCGGTCGCAAAACCGAGATCGGTTGCTTTGTCGATCAGTTTTTGCGTAATGGCCTTGTCCAGTGTCGGGGTCCGCGACAGGAGCCACAGATAATCCCGATCCGGTCCACTGACCAGGGCATAGCTGTAATCCTGCTGATCGAGTTCGAGCACATGGTAACCAGCATAAAAGGGCCAGAAAAAGGTCACCTTCAAGCTGCCCTGTTGCGGAGAGCCGAGCGGATAAGCGCGCCCGGTTGCTTCTTTCCACTCACCGGTCTCACTGTTGTAGCCCCGGTTCAGCACATTGATACCGCCATCCGCGCGTCTGCTATAGTCGGCCGACACCTGATTTAAGCCACGTTCGAAGCGATGATCAAGCCGGGCAATCTCGTACCAGGTCCCCAAATAGCGGTCGATATCAAAAGGCGCAACCGGGGCGATCCCTTTCGGAGCACCGGAACAACCAACCAGCATGAAGAGACTGCAGAGCAATGTTGACGTTTTCATCCCACTCCTTTTAGTTCAGGGGAAACCGAGATAGGTATCAATGCCATCCAGAAACAGCTCGTACTGGGTCTCCATCGCCTCTTTCAGGACGATAGCGGGAAACCCCGTTGTCAGATTGCAGCGCAGTCCCAGCCAGCCGACTGCGTCGATCGAACCGAGGCTGAGCAGGTAACCCTTCTCCTGATAACGATAACGGCGCATGCCGCGCCCCGCACTCAAATTCCTGATGTTGTGTGCCACCAGTTTGCCTTTACGCACCGCCGCCTGGGCGGTCAGCAGGTTAAGCCCGTCGCCTGCGTAATTGGCGTTGTCACCAGCAGAGAAAACCTCCGGCAGCAGCTGCCCCGCACACTCAACCTGTCCATAGCCATTGGTCGTCAGGGTGAAGGGTGAGCGCTTGACGCCAGGAAACAAAAGCGTCGCGTCGGACGGGAGGCTGAACTGCCGATCGCGTTCTTTCAGCTTAACCTGGCCATCTTGTTGGCCGCGGTATTCGGTCTCCGGCAGATAGTCGATCCCTTCGCGACGCAGCTTGCGGACAATGTAGCGGTGAGCGCCTTCCGGTAGCTGCGGAGCAGTTCGAGCGCCCAGGTCGATCAAGCGCAAATGGTAATCCAGGCGCTTCCTGCGCAGCTGTTCCTGCAGCTCAAAGAGCACCTGCAGTCCGGTCGCGCCCGCGCCGACCAGCGAAATGTTTAGCTGCTGCGACTCGCCCAGGGTGAGCCAGCGCTCGAACAGTGCCGGGCCGCCACCGGTTTGCAGGGACTGTTGTCCGTACACGTCGTCCGCCTGCGGGTTTAGTAGCGGGGTGGCTCCGGTGGCGACCACCAGCCAGTCGAATGGCAGCTCGTAGTTGCCTAACGGCAGGGTTTTCTGTTGCTGCCAGTGCTGCAGATCGGTTGCGGTGAACGGGACTTTCTGTTGATGAAAGTCGAAATTGAAGCGCTCGGCCAGTCGCTGGTAAGAAACCCGGAAGTCCTCAATCGGCTTGCTGAAGGTCTTGTGCAGGTTGGTGATCTTGCAGTGCGCGACTTCGCTATCGACCAGGTGCAGTTCAAGCTGCGGGGCTTTTTTCGCCAGCTCGATCAGGCATGCCAGCCCGGCATAGCCACCACCAATTACAACAACTTTCGTCATTCGACAGTCCTTTCACGTGCCAATATTGCGCGAACTAGTGCAGCGGGCCCTGTTCAACGCCCTGGAGCAGGTAGTCAGCTTCATCGGCGCTGATGTGCTGCAGATCGATCCGGCCTGGCACTTCCGGCAGCAGGACGCGCGAGCGATAATCACCAAGTCGGGCCAGCTGCTCGGGAATACCGTGCTTCCAGGAATGACCATTTCCGGCGAGTACAACGACGGTTCTTTGTGGTTCCTGGAGCAGGTAGTCCGCGAGGTTGTTTGCCATGCTGGCATCCCAGAGGATCTGCGCTTCACAGAAATTTTCGAATGCGCTGTCAGCGTGCGGGTGGTCGCTTAAAGTACGCCGGATAAAATTGCGATATTCTGGACTGACATTGCAGGCTGCCAGCGGTAACTTTGCGCGCTGTTTTTCTGATAGCGAGGAAAACCCTTTGCGTGCCACTTGGTTGACAATGTCCCGCTCAATATTCAAGGCGATCAAAGGGATTTTGTTGTCACGGGCATAAACAAAGAGACTTTGGTAAACTCTCCAGTCGCTCCAGTGTTGCGAGAAGATCCGCGAAAACTCGGCTGGCTCGATCTCCCCGGCGACCCAGCGATCAAGCTCCGGCTGACCGGCCTGGCGAAACATCTCCAATCCGATGCTGACCTCGACTGCCGACTCATGCAGCTCCTGAATGATCTGCAGCTGCGCGTTGTGATGAGCCTGCTGGTCATGAGTTTCACCGATAAAGACCGTCTGAGTCTGGGTCAGATCGCCAATCAGCGCAGCCAATGACACAACCTGCTGACGATTGAGATCGTAGCTGTGGGCCGCCGCAGTGGCGTTAAACACCAGCCAGAAAAACAGAACAGACAGAAAACGAAGACTCCTTTTCATAGCGAAAACTCCGCTTCAACCCAACCAGCGACCGAGCAGATAGCTGCTGGTCGCGACCAGAGCACAAAGCACGGTTCCCCAGAGAACATCGACAATAACGACTTTGATGGGCCAATCCCTTAAGGTCGCCAGATTCGTTAGATCGTAAGTTGCGTAGGTGAAAAACCCGAACAGCGCGCCCCATATTGCAGCTTTGCCCAGTGACCCAGAATCAAGGCCCGGTTTAACCGCGAACAGAATAATACCGGTGATATAGATGAAATAGAACAGCAAGGCTGCCGGCCAGTTGACTGCCGGGCTGAGCAGATGTGACAGGTTGTGCTGATAGAAATTCTTCGCCACCACACCGAGCCAGAGCAGGTCGATGGCGAAAAAGACCGGGATGGTCAACAGATAGAGTTTCAGATAGTAGCTCGTCATAAACCGTTCCCCTTCTGCCGCTCAGGTCTTTTGACCGGTTTCGGCAAACAAGCCGTTGATCTCGGCGTCGATCAGCTCTTGATCGGCCAGTTGGACAAACAACTCGTCAATTGTAGCAGCATTTATCAGCCCCATGATGACACCCAGCACAGCACCACGGTGGACATTGTCGCCGCCAAGGTTGGTATTGGCCAGCAGCGCCTGTTTCGGCTCAGCCGCATACTTGTAGGCCAGATAAAGAACGCTCGGCCAGGAACCGCTGATGTAACAGGCAGAAGAAAAAATCCCCCCGACCACGCTTCTGTCGTCGTGCGATTTTTCGACCAGTGCCGGCAGATCGAGTCCGATGCTGACTTTCGCGGCACGGGCAAGCAGTTCGTGGGCTGACTGACCCTGCTCGCGATACAACAGGGCGTCAAGCAGTTCGACATAAACAGCACAGATATCTCCCAGATCTTTATCGGGGTGAGTCAGGAACAGGTGCTCGAGGCAGTGACTCTTTGACTCAACCAGCGGAAGTCCCTGCAATCTCTCCGTCAGCAGAATCGGTGCAATGGTCACCAGGCCGCCGATCGAGGGAGTGTCGTGGGTAACGGCAGCACAGCGCTCTTTTGCTTTGCCAGCTTCAAGATTGGCGAAGAAACCGCGGTGGTACGACTCGGCATAAGTATCCGGGTGGCGCGGCGGATCGGCGGTCATGAAATCGATGTAGTCATCGAGAAAGTTATGCTTGGCGTAACGACAACCGTTGGCCTGCAGGCTTCTCATCAGCACTCTTGCACAATGAGCGTTGAGAGTATTCTCACCGGCCTGCATCTGCTGGTGATAATGCTGGTTCGGTTGGCCCCAGTATTTGCGTTTACCCTTGAGAATCAGATCGCCAACGATCTCCCGCTGCTGACCCTGCGCCCCTTGCGCTCCCCGACCACCCTTGGCGGTTGAGTGCAGCGACATGATCGATGAAGGATGAAATGCCGGCGCTGCTTCCATTCGAGTGATGCCGCCGTGAAACGCCTTTTCGATATCCAGCGGGTTGTAGTACCAGTGCACCGGCATCGCCAGGGCATCAGCGACAAATAGATTTTTCAACGCGGCGCTGGCTCTTTGTTGCTGCTTCGTCATCACGAAATCCTTTATCGGCAGGTTACTCAGCGAACCCTCCTCAGTGCCAGCGCCGCCAACAACAGGCTGACGACAGACAGATAAGCCGCCCACTGCTGCGGTGACCGCTGTAGATAAAATGCCAGTGCCAGAAAAAAAATCAACCAGCCGACGGCCCGCAAATATTTCGCCAATTGCGTCAGCAGAAACTGCCGGTCGGCAGGGGCCATCCGTACAACCAGATCGCCCTGCTCTGCCAGTTCGATCACTTTGCGTGCCTTAATCGCGGTCAGCGGCAGCTGCAATATTTCATGCTTCAACTTTTCCAGCGGCAGGCGGTCTTCGCCCAATGCGCGGGGCAGATTCTGTTTGAGGATCGGCAGGATATCTTTAATGCCGTTGAAGTTCGCGATGTACTGGGTGCCCAGTCCTTCGATCAGTGAGCTGACCCGCATCACGTAGATCACATCCTGCGGCAGCTTGAACGGCTGATCGTGCAGCACGTCGAGAATGCCGAAGGCCAGTTCCTGCATGCTGGAGGCGTCGAGGTGATCGCTGTCAAAA
Organism: Malonomonas sp.; assembly: GCA_036526255.1. Classification (GTDB taxonomy): domain Bacteria; phylum Desulfobacterota; class Desulfuromonadia; order Desulfuromonadales; family Geopsychrobacteraceae; genus Malonomonas. The sequence goes on from DATCYW010000043.1 coordinate 83,992, forward strand.
ACATCGAACAGGCTTTCCGCGACGCTGCTTAAGCCGGAGAAATCAGATTCTTCAGTGAGGATGCCCATTTTTCGGATGGCACTGACCAGCAGCTCGAAGTCCCGTTCATAGGCGGCCTTGACGGCGTAGATCATTGCCTGCCGCATCTGTTGCGGAATCCGGCTGACCATGCCGAAATCGAGCAGGATCAGTTCCCCCTGCGGGCTGACCAGCAGGTTGCCCGGATGCGGGTCGGCGTGAAAATAGCCTTTGACCAGCATCTGCTCGGTATAAAACAGCACCAGTTTCTGCATCAGCTCGGCAAAGCTGACATCCAGCTTGGCCATCGCGGCCACATCATCAAAGCGCACCCCCTCTTCAAAGCTCATCACCAGGGCGGTATCGGAACAGTAGCTTTTATAGGGCACCGGAAAACGGACACCAGAGTCTGCATAGACCTGGCTGAAATGTTCCAAATTGGCCAGCTCTTGCAGCATGCTGACTTCCTGCACGATCACCCGACTGAACGCCTGCAGCACCGACTCGATGGAATGCCGGGTTTGATCGGTAAACAGGGGGCGGAAGATTCGCAGAAACAGGTTGAGCAGCAGAATATCGATACGGACCTGAAACTGGATGTTTTCGCGCAGCAGCTTGACGGCGACGAATTGATTACTGTCTTTCAGTTGTGCTTTATGGACCTGGCCGATGGAGGCACTGGCGATTGGTTGCGGGTCAAAGAATGTAAAGACATCAGGATCGGCAAAAGAGCGGCGGAAGGCGCGCAAACGGTTCTTTTCGCTCATCGGCGGCATTTTGTCGTGCAACTGGCGAAGGGCCTGCAGATACTCCTGATCAAAAAAGTCGGCGCGAGTCGCCAGCACCTGGGCCAGCTTGAGAAAGCTGGCGCCGAGGGAGCGGATATTTTCGACCAGCTGGTCCGGCCGCAAGGGGCTCCAGAGCAACCAACGGCGGCGACGGCGGAAGAGCAGGAAAACCGTGACCAGGAACCTGAAGACCGCGTAACTTCGTTGCGGTCGGCAGTAATATGCGGCGATGAACAGACGGCGGATCAAGTTACTTATCCAGTTCCTGTTTCAGTTTTTCCAGATCATCCTTGGTCGCCAGATTCAGTTCAGCGACAACCTCTTTCAGAATGTCTTTGAACATTCCCCTGAACTGATCTTTTTCCTTTTCACCCCGCTGGGCCATCTCATCAAAAAAACTGCGGGCGTTTTCTTCGCTCTTTTCCTGCCAGGCTTTAATCTCCTCATTATTGGCTTCAATCTTATCTTTCACCGCCAGAGCGCCACCGAGGACTGCGTAAAAAAGTTGTTCAAGTTTTTTATCCATTTTTCTCTTCCTTTGCTAAGAATGCTAATTATGACTTGATTAGTTATTTTTTTTATATACTATTCATACAAATACAGTTTTGTCTAGGACAAGAAATGACTATTCTGCAATTAAGCAAAGAAATCGGCATCGGCGTCGACACCCTGCGCATCTGGGAGCGTCGTTATGGATTCCCGGTTCCCGAGCGAGATTCGCGCGGACACCGGTGCTATTCACGCCAAACGGTGGACGAATTACGTATTGTTAAAACGCTGCAGAGCCTTGGCCATCGACCGGGCGAGATATTAGCATTGAGTTCGGCTGAGCGGCGGAAACTGCTGAAGGTCTTCACTGAACAGCAACCTCCGCCCAACGAGGCTCTGCAGCAACTGATCTTAATTCTGTCGCCGAATCAAATCGATTGGGAATTCCGTGGCCAACTGCAACAGCTTGGGCTGAATAACTTTATTCATCAGTTTGCCGTGCCCTTGTTGCAAGCTCTCGACCACAGCTGGACCAATGGTCATATCAACATTGCTCGCGAGCACCTGATATCTGATCGGTTGGAACAATTGCTCCGCGAGCAATTGAGAGTTGAACGGCCGACGCGAGCCAACCAATCACTGCTGTTTTTGACCCTGAGCGGCGAACGGCACAAGCTCGGGCTGTTGCTGGCAGCGGTGCTGTTTCACGCTGAAGGGCTCAACTGCATTCTCCTCAATGAAGAGTTGCCGCTCTCGGAAGTGCCTCAGCTGGCCAGCGAGCTGCAGGTTGCCGGGGTGGCGCTCTCTTTCAGCTGTCATTATTCAAGCCGACAGGCAAAAAACGACCTGACGAGCCTGAGAAATCAACTCGACCCGCAGATAAAATTGCTTGCCGGCGGTCAGGCGGTGGAACGCGGGGTTAAGATGCCGAACCTGACAATTTGCACATCCCTGAAACAGATTCCTGAAATCTGCCGCAAACTGTTCAACTGAAAGTGAATTCAACCCCGAGAAGGAGATGATTATGGACCTGCGACACTATTTCGCCAGCCAACAAGGAACCGGCATCATGTCAACCGCCGACAATCAGGGCAGAGTCGATGCCGCCATTTATGCCCGCCCGCATGTAATGGAAGACGGCACGCTGGCAATGATCATGCGGGATCGCTTGACGCACAAGAATCTGCAGGAAAACCCACATGCAGCTTACCTGTTTCTCGAAGCTTCGCCTGGACACCAAGGGGTGCGGTTATTTCTGAAGAAAGTCCGGGAAGACGATGATCCCGCGTTGATCCAGCAACTGACACGGCGCACGTTAACGACCGAAGAAGACAAAGCCAGGGGGCCTAAATTCGTCGTCTACTTCGCGGTGGAGAAGGCTCTCAAGCTGATCGGCGGCGAGGAGATCTGAGCATGCAGCCCAGCAAACGATGCAAAAACTTTTCCCTGTCGGCATTCTTCTGCCTATTGCTCAGTTCATGCACCGGGGCTGCCGGAACCCTTGGTGTTCACGACTCTAAACTGAGCCCCTGCCCGGCGCGACCGAACTGCGTATCGAGCGATTCCGCAGCGGCCGAGCATCGGGTTGAGCCATTCCATCTGGCCGTTCCTGCGGCCGAGGGGTGGCAAATGGCCCGGACGCTGGTGGCTGAATTGCCCCGAACGACAATAATCACCCAAGGGCCAGACTATTTACACGCTGAATGTCGCAGCGCAGTCTTCGGCTTCGTGGATGATCTGGAACTCCATTTGCGGCCAGACAAAAATACAATCGCGGTCCGCTCGGCAGCCAGACTCGGCTATTCAGATCTGGGGGTGAACCGTAAGCGGATCGAAGACTTACGCTCCAAACTGACGGGTCGAGGGGCGATCGACCTGTCGCCCTGATGACCGGAAAACCGACTTTTATCTTTAGATCGCACACTGCAAGCGCCAACAACGATGAACCCTTTATCCGGTGCAGCAGAGCGAAAGTTGAAAAATGCAGTAGAGTTAGGGGGCCGTCTGCTCACGCCTCCGACAGGAGAAATAAATGAAAATCAGCTCAAAACCGATATTTATTGCCGGCGCAACCGGATACATCGGCGGTCGCCTTCTGCCGCGGCTGCTGGCTGCCGGCTACCAGGTGCGGGCCTTGGCCCGGTCCCCGGAGAAGCTGAGAGATCGTCCCTGGGCACAGCATCCGAATTTAGACATCATCAAGGGAGATGTGCTGGATGCCGATTCTTTACATCAAGCGCTTGAAGGCTGCCGGGCTGCGTACTATCTGGTACACTCGATGAACCCAGGGGTCACAGATTTTTCGGCGACAGATCGCATCGCGGCTAAAAACATGGCCACTGCGGCAGAAGCCGCAAGCTTGGAACAGATTATTTATCTCGGCGGCCTCGGCGAAGAGCAGAGCGGGCTGAGCCACCACCTGCAGTCACGCACCGAAGTCGGCACCATTCTTCGCCAGGGCGCCGTCCCCGTCACAATTCTGCGCGCCGCCATGATCATCGGTTCGGGGAGCGCCTCGTTTGAAATCCTCCGCTATCTGGTCGACCGGTTGCCGGTGATGGTCACCCCCCGTTGGGTGAGTACCCCCTGCCAGCCGATCGGGGTGCGCAATGTTCTGCACTATCTGCTCGGCTGTCTGGAAAAGAAGGAGGTCGTCGGCGGAACCTTCGATATCGGCCAGCCGGACGTGATCGACTATCGACAGTTGATGGAAGTTTATGCCGAGGAGGCCGGATTGCCGCGGCGCTGGATTATTCCGATACCGGTTCTCACCCCGCGCCTCAGTTCCTATTGGATTCATCTGGTCACACCGGTACCAGCCTCGATTGCCAGGCCGCTGGCTGAAGGTCTAAGCAACCCGGTGATTTGTCAGGAAAACCGAATCACCGAACTTTTGCCGCAAGAACTTTTCGATGCACGAAAAGCAATCCGACTGGCACTGGACAGGATCAAACAACAAGTGGTGGAAACCTCTTCGACCGATTCGGGGAAAATTCAACCTGCGGAATGGAGTCACCCTGGCGACCCGGATTGGGCCGGCGGAAGCCTCTACAGCGATTCACGAAGTGAGGTGTTAAATGCAAAACCTGAAGACATCTGGTTAGCTGTCAGTTCCATCGGTGGGGATGTTGGCTACTGCGCAAGTTGGTTATGGAGGCTTCGCGGCCTGATAGATCGTATTTGTGGCGGGCCGGGGCTCTGTCAGGGACGACGAAGCAAAGCGGAGCTTTCCCCGGGAGATACTCTCGATTTCTGGCGGGTGCTTGCAGTCGAAAAATACGAGCATCTGATGCTATCCGCTGAAATGAAATTGCCAGGAGAAGCGGTTCTCTCCTTTCGCCTGAAACAACGTTCAGACGGACAAACTGAATTACAACAGACGGCCCGATTTCTACCCCGCGGCTTGTTCGGAATCCTCTATTGGTATGCGGCCCTGCCATTTCATCATTATTTGTTCAACCGAATGCTACGCAGCATAAAGGTGGCTGCTTCGAAAGTGACTGCCTGTGAACCAGAGAAAATCTGAGAGTTGTCATTTTTATATGTAGTCAGTTGTGAAATTTTCAAGCGACCGGCAGGCTCCCCAGAAACCGGCGGGGGTTTGCTGAGAACAGGCTGTTTTCAATCGCCTTCGGCAACTTCAACGATCTCACCAGTTCGATGTAGTCGAGAACAATCTCGGGCTGGTAAAGCAGCGCATCCGAACCGAAGCAGACCCGATCCGGGTAATGACTGATAAAATCTGCATAGCTGCCGGGATTATTTTGAATATGCGGCAACATGTAGGCGATATCGGTGTAGACGTTGGGGTAACGGTCGAGGATTCGGCTGAAGGCTTTACGGCCAATACCGAAGTGCGGAAAATTGATCCGCAGCCGTGGAAAATCGTCCAGGATGGCTTGCATCACATCGCCGTAACGGTTGGCATCCATGTGATAGAGAACCGGCAGATCGTTAGCCTCGGCAAAAGCAAAGATCTGCCATTCTCGTTGCTGATACTGCTTCAGACTGATGCCGAAGGTGTCGGGAACACTGGTAAGGTTCAGATCGTTGCCGCTGTCGGCTAGATAGAGCCCTTTGATCCCGCGAAAGCCGAGATTGATCTTTTCCTGCAGAAAACTCGGGACATCCGTATTCAGCATACGCGTATCAAGCAGCGGAAATAGTTGTCCACCACTTTGCCTTGTGAATTCAAGCAGCGCATCGGCCTCGTTGAACAGCGGATCGCCGAGATTCTCAAATCCCTGCGGAATCAGCTTCCAGACATCCTCTGCATTCAGACTGGGATTGACCAAACCCATCACCGCCAAATGACAGACGCCCACATTGCGCAAGCGGGACAAACCGGCAGCGACCTGTTCAGCCTGCCCGAAACCGGCAAAAAAATGGCAGTGTACATCGATAATTTCCTGACGGCTGGCTTGCTCCATCAACCTATCCTCCCCTGAAACAGAAACGACCAATGCCCACCCGGGCAGTCCGGATGGGCATTGGTTTCATCAGGCAGATCCGTTCAGCGATTCTCCCACTTGGCCGGCCGCTTTTCCAAAAATGCCGTCAACCCCTCGACAGCGTCGTGGGTTTTCATCAGTTCGGCAAGATAGAGCGTTTCGACCCGCTCCAACTTGGCGATCACTCGTTGCCGGTACTCTTGACGCGCAGCCAGCACTGCAAAGCGCAGGGTGCTGGCACTGCTGGCTGCCAGGTGCTTGTCGAAGTATTCCAGCGCCGCTTCTTCCGGGTCATCGGCGAGGCAATCGATCAGGTTGGTCGCCAAGGCTTCCTCGGCCCCCATGCTGCGGCCGGAGAACAACAGATCCTCGGCCTTGGCCTGACCGATCCGCTCGGGGAGCAGACAGCTGGCCGCCGGGGCGAAGACCGCCAGTTTGATCTCCGGCTGGCCAAGTTTGGCGTCGGGCGCAGCGAACAGCATGCTGCCGGCGGCGGCGACTTCCAACCCGCCCCCCAGGCATTGCCCCTTGATCGACACCAACAGCGGGACCGGGCAGTTGATCATACTGCGCACCAACGCGTGCAATGCCTTCAACATTTCGGCGCAGCTGTCTGGCAGATGCTCATCAACGCTGGCACCAAAACTGAAGTGCGGACCTTCGTGGTCGAGCAGCACTGCGCGCAGTTCCTTTACATCGCGATACTCCGCCAGCGCAGCATCTAAAGCGGCGATCATCGAGGCATCGACGATGTTGGCCTTGGGGCGCGCCAGTCGCAACCGCAACAGCGTCCCATCGCGGTCAAGCCAGACTTTCAGTGGACTCTCGCTCATCTTAAGCCCCCTTGCCCGGCATCAGACTTTCGATCAACCCCTCAGTCCAAGGCACCCCTTTGGCGAGGCCCTGACGCAATTTAACGAAATCGATCTCGCGGCCGGTCTCTTTGTTGCCTTCGTTGAAGGCGCGGAAGCCGGTGCGGGCTTCGTTCATCATATTCAGCGCCAGCCAGGCGCGGGAGTTCTCTTTGTTGCGGTTCCAGGATTCAAGCTTCGGCTTGCGCAGCTCTTCGAGGCTCTTGGTCATGCACTCGGGGAAGGTCTCAATCAGCTTGGCGCAGAGCGCCTCGACCTTTTCATCAAGCATGCTCAAATCGACTTCGCCGTCCTTGATCAGGTCGCGCCCTTCTTTAAAAGCACTGCCAGTGCGGAATTCCCCGTGGATGATGCGGCCAAACTCATCAAGGTACTGATCGGTGATGACGGTCGGATTGGCGACGAACTTGCCATTGATTTTCAGCGCCGGCACTACATCGGCGATGATGCCGAGGCGCGCCGCCTTGTGGGCCGAGAACGGCTCACAGAGGGTACCGGAGACCATCGCCTGCTCGCAGCCGATCATCACCGGCAGGAAATCTGTCGCGCCACCGATCGCTGCCGATCCGTGCTTAGGGCCAGCTTGACCGAAGTTGGCAAGGTCATGCGAGAGGGTGAAATCGCAGGCCATGCCGATCTCCTGACCACCGCCGATGCGCATACCGTTGACCCGGCAGACAACCGGCTTGTCGCAGCCGAGGATCGCCGAGACCATGTCGTTGAACAGGCGCATGTACTGGCGATACTCCTGCGGATTGCCGGCATAATACTCGGCGTATTCCTTGGTGTTGCCACCGGTACAGAACGCTTTGTCGCCGACCGCGGTGAAGACCACGGCGTTGACTTCGCGGTCAGCCGAAGCGCGGCGGAAGGCCAGAATGGTCGCTTTGACCATGTCGGTGGTGTAAGAGTTGAACTGCTTGGGATTGTTGAAAATGATCCAGGCGTTATAGAGCCCCTCGGCAACCGAGCCGTCACGACGTTTGGCCGGACGTTTTTCATAGATCACCATGCCGTCGCAGAGGCTCTCGACGTCCTTGTCGATCAGGTTGTGGTCGATCAGGTGATGTGGGGCGGTTGCGGCGATAATCTGGTCTGTGTTGGCCATTGTCTTCTCTCCTTGCGATTCTAAATTGATATGTGGCGTTAAGGCACCAGGATCGCCCGACGCTGCATTTTCTGATCATGGACGGCGGCAAAAACACTGTTAATTTCGGAAAGCGGCTTTTGCTCGACGAAAGCCTTGAGCTCAATCTTGCCATCCAGCACCAGATCGAGAGCCCCCGGATAATGTTCCGGCAGACAGCCCCAGTTGCCGATGGCGCGGGCATGAAAAGCCATCAGGTTGGAAAGGCGGATATCGACCGTATCCATGGTGAAACCGACCACGCTCAAGGTGGCGCCATGCACCAGCAGGCCATAGGCCGATTCCTGTCCCGGCTTACTGCCGGAACATTCGAAGATGAACCACTCGGTGCTCGGCAAACCGTTCTCTTTGGCAAAGGCACCGATCGCCTTTTTCAGGTCACGGCCGCTGATCTCGCGGGCGTTAAAAGTTTTAGCCGCGCCATATTCGGCGATGGCATCCAGCTTGCTCTGATCGATGTCGATGGCGACCACGGTAGCGCCAAAAGCTTTGGCCATCTGCACGCAATAGCCACCGACTCCGCCGACGCCGATAATAATTGCCAGACTGCCGGGAGTGACGCCGGCCTGATGGACCGCCTGATAGGGAGTCGTCACGGCATCGGCAACCACCGAAACATCGGCGAGTTGCAATCCGACCGCATTTAAACGTTTTTCATCGACCGGACACAGATCACGCGCCGGCACGACGATATGACTGGCGAAACCACCCTGAATATCATTGCCCGGCATCTTCTGGCTGCGGCAGATGGTTCCCTTGCCGCGCTTGCAGAGATCACACTCACCGCAAGGCATCACCGCCGGGACGATCACCGCTTTGCCCTGCCACTGGTCGGCACCCAGCCCTGTTGCGACCACCCGACCGCTGATCTCGTGCCCCAGCGCCAGCGGCAGCGGCGAATTGGTCCGCACGCCGTCGTAAAAGAAACCCAGATCGGTGTGACACACCCCGCATCCGGCAACCTCCACAACCACCTCACCCGCCTCTGGCACCGCAACAAACTCGTGACGGGTCAGCGGTTCCTTGACTCCATTCATCATCCAACGATAAGCAGTTACCGACATAGCATCTTCTCCTGTGAATCGATACGGAATACCTTAAATTCGGGTTCGTAAGAACCAGTGATTCGTCTAAAGCCTTTCGATCAGGGTCGCCATCCCCTGTCCATGCCCGATGCAGAGCGAGGCGATCCCGTAACGACCGCCACTGTTTTCCAACCCATTGAGCAGAGTGGTGATCAAGCGGGTGCCAGTGCAACCCAAGGGGTGGCCGAGAGAGATTGCACCCCCCCAAGGGTTGACCTTCTGCAGCGGGAGCTGTAGCTCATTGATACAAGCCAGCGACTGGCTGGCAAAGGCTTCGTTGAGTTCGAACAGATCGATATCTGTGACTGAAAGGCGATTCTTCTTCAGCAGCTTGCGGATCGCCGGCACTGGCCCCATGCCCATCTGGCAAGGATCAAGTCCGACTACGGCAAAATCGACCACCCGCGCCCGCCGCTTCAGGTCGAACCGCTCGCAGGCGCTCTCAGAAGCGAGCAGGGTCAGGCTGGCGCCGTCATTTAAAGGTGAGCTGTTGCCAGCAGTCACCGAGCCATTTTCCATGAAGATGGTTTTCAGTCCGGCAAGATCGGCTGCGTTGGTCCCGGGTCGCGGCGACTGATCCTGATCGGCAAGCAAATCCCCAGCCGCGATCGGGATGATCTCACGGGCGAAATGACCGGCCTGCTGAGCGGCGACGGCCTTGCGATGGCTTTCGACGGCGAACTCATCCTGGGCCGCGCGACTGACCCCGTAGCTCTGCGCAACCTTTTCAGCGGTCAAGCCCATATTGGTGAAGGGAAACTCGTAGTGCTTGAGCAGCTGTTGATTGTAGTCGAGTGCAGCCGCCATCGGCACATGGGTCATGTGCTCGACGCCTCCGGCCAGGAGCAGCTCGGCGTTGCCGCTGGCGAGGGTCGACGCGGCAAAGTTGAACGCCTGCAGACTGGAGGCGCAGAGGCGATTTACGGTAACACCCGGTACGGTTTCCGGTAGCCCGGCCAAAAGCGCAGAAAGCCGGGCGATGTTCTTCCCCTGCTCCAGGTGCTGACCGACGCAACCGACGTAGATATCGTCGATGGCCGGCGTGAGTGATTCACCGGCAGGTAATCCGGCAAGCAACCCGCGCATCAGTGCAGCGAGCATCTCATCGGCACGGACGTCGCGGAACAGTCCTTTGTCCGGATGGGACTTGCCGATGGCTGTGCGTTTTGCTTCAACCAGATAAGCGTTCATCTTCGCCCCTTTTACTTCTACAGAGACAATAAGCCGCAGCTCTTGCCACCATCGACATGCAACACTTGACCAGTGATAAAGACCGCGTCTTCCGAGGCCAGAAATGCCACGGCGGCGGCGATATCCTCAACCTTGCCCATCTTGCCGGTCGGCTGCATGCGGATCAGCCGTTCACGGGCCTCGGTCGGCAGGTTCTGCGTCATCGGCGAATCAATGGCACCCGGCGCCACGGCATTCACATTGATCTGAAAACGAGCAAACTCAAGTGCCAGCGAACGGGTCAGACTGACCAATCCCCCCTTGCTGGCGGTGTAGTTGGCCTGGCCGATGCTGCCGAGCCAGGCACGCGAAACGATATTGACGATTTTGCCGGAGCGCTGACCTTTAAGAGTTGGAAAGGCCGCCTGACAGCAAAGAAAAGCCCCTTTCAGGTTTACATCCAGGACCTGATCCCAGTCCTGCTCGGAAATATTACTGATCAGATTGTCACGGATGATACCGGCGTTGTTGACCAACACATCGATGGCGCCAAAACGTGCGACAACCTGGGCAAACAGTTGTCCGACCTGCTCTTTATCGGCGACGTTGGCCGTCAACGGCAGGACCTCACAGCCAGTGCTGCTGAGGCTTTCGGCCAGATCCCGTAAATAGTCAGCATTGACATCAACCAGCGCCAGACTTGCCCCCTGCTCGGCAAAGCGGCGGGCGATGGCGGCACCGATCCCCTGCCCGGCACCGGTGATCACGACCACCCGTTTGCGGGCCCCCTGATCGACTGCACTCATCAGCAGGCCTCCAGAACCATGGCGATCCCCTGTCCGCCACCAATACAGGCGGAAGCGATCCCCAGCTGTTTTTTGTCGCGTTGCAGAGTTTTCAGACAGGTCAGTGCCAGACGGACACCGGTGGCGCCCAGCGGATGACCGATGGCGATGGCGCCACCATTGATGTTGAGCTTATCCTGATCCAACTCCAACGCTCTGGCGACGGCCAGACATTGGGCAGAGAAGGCCTCGTTGATTTCAAAGCGGTCGATATCCTTCAGCGTCAGCCCCATCTGGGTCAACAGCAGACGGATTGCCGGCACCGGGCCGATCCCCATGATGTCAGGCTGCACACCGCAGGAAGCAAAACCACGGATTTTTCCCAGTGGCTTCAAGCCGTGCGCACGGACATAATCACCGGAGGCGATCAGCAGCGCGGCGGCCCCATCAACGATGCCGGAGGCACTGCCTGCGGTGGTCGGCCCCTCTTTACTGAAGACGAAAGGCAGCTTGGCCAACTGCTCCATACTTGCCTGCCGTGGATGCTCATCCGCGCTAATGCCATCACGCCCGTTGCAGCGGAACTTACGTGGTTTGTAAGGCCCCATCTCCAGTACGCCCGAAGCGGTAACCGGAGCGATTTCCTGCTGAAAGAAGCCGGCAGCCTGAGCCGCTGCATAGCGTTCCTGACTGCGCATGGCAAAGGCATCAACCTCTTCGCGGGTCAGCGCATATTCTTTGGCAAGGTTGTCGGCAGTGCAGCCCATCGGTACTGCGGCGGTATCGTTCAGGGCCTCCCAGAGCAGATCGACAAATTCCGGGCGACCCAGCTGAAAACCCTGCCGCGCAGAATATGAAGCCAGCGGGAAGCGACTCATAGTGTCCGTGCCGCAACCGAGCACCAGATTGGCCTTGCCGAGCGCGATCTGCTCTGCGGCCTGCCCGAGCAGCTCAACTCCGGAACCGCAAATGCGCTGCGTCAACAGTGCAGTGCTCGCCAGCGGCGCTCCGGCGTACAGGGCAATGTGTCGCGGCAGAAAGAAACTGTCGGCGCTGGCCTGACCGATATTGGCGACAATGGTCTGATCGATATCACCGGCCGACACGCCCGCAGCCTCAATCGCGGCACGACTGGCAAGAATCCCCAGATCGGTCGGAGAAACCGTCGAGAGACTGCCGGTGTATTTGCCGAACGGCGTCCGCTTGCCCTCGAGCAGATAGACATCCTCAAAAAGAGCGCCGCTACCGGCCTGCTGATCCAGAAAACCCTTTACGCTTGCCTTCATGATGTAGCTCCTTTATTTACCGACAAAGTTCGGCTTCTGGCCGCTGATAATACTGGAAAGACCGGACTGGGCATCCTCTGTGGCGAAGATGCTCTTCAACCCGTCGAGTTCCAGTTGCAGGCCTGCTTGAAGATCCAGAGCAAAGCCCTGATCGATCAGTGTCATGGCGGCTTTCAGGGCAACCGGGGCTTTACGGCTCAACGTCTTCGCCAGCTTCTCTGCGCCCTCGCGAGCCAGTAGAGGATGTTTGAGGTCACCGTCGAAAGCGGCAAATTCGAGTTCTTCTGCAGATTCCACGGTGCGGCCGGCCTGAGCTTTATCCAGCTTGACTGCAGCCAGTTCGCGCCAGTCAAAAACCGGCTCGATGACCGCATCGACCAGACCGAAAGCATAGGCGATCTTCGCATTGATAAACTGACCGCTGGCGATCAACTGCTTGGCGCGGGCAACACCGATCAATCGGCTGGCCCGCTGGGTACCGCCAAGACCGGGGTAAATGCCAATGCCGGTTTCCGGAAAGGCCAGTACCGATTTGCGGGTACCGATCCGATAATCGCAGGCCAACGCCAGTTCCAGACCGCCCCCCAACGCCAGTCCGTCAAGATAGGCGATAGTGACCTTGTTAGACGCGCTGATTTTATTCAGGACCTGCTGACCGAACTCGGTGAAAGACTGAATCCGCTGCAGATCGTCAGCGGCCATCGAATCGAGGAAAAACTTGATATCAGCACCGGCGATAAAAGCTTTACCTTTACCGTGGATAACAATTCTATTGATGTCGGTTCGCGCTTCCAGCTCTTCAACACAAGCGTTGAGCTGACTCATCACCTGCTCGCCAAGCGGGTTCATCCGGTCGGGCAGGTCGAAAATAATAAAGCCGGTCTTGTCGACAACCTCTGTCGTCACCCAGTTAAGTTGCAGATTTTTTGCTTTGGCAACATCCGCCAGACAGGTCGGCAGCGGCAGGTTCCAGGCAGAGAAGACGCTCTCGACCATTTCCTTGACCTGACCGACACCCAGCTTCTGCAGCAGCTCAAAAGGACCGATTGGCCAGCGCAGGCCAGCCCGCGCCCCCAGATCGGTAGAGGTCGCATCAACCACCCCCTCATCGACCATCTGTGCTGCAACCCCAAGACTGGCACCGACCAGTCGACGGGTCACGACTGCCGCTTGATCAGAGCCGTTATTGAGCACCCGGGTGTCTTCGACGTTCCAGTTCTGCTTTGACTCAACCTGCTGACAGAGAATCTTTGCCGGAGCGTAAAATGCGTGCAGTTCGCTGGCCAGACCATCGGCGGCATGCATGGCAATCGGTACGCCGGTCGCATTCATCAGCGCAAATGGACCCATGCCGACGCCGAAAACCTCGCAGGCGACTTTATCGATAAATGCGATGCTGCCGAAGCCCTCTTCATAAAGCCGCGCCGCCTCGTTCAGCCAGGGGACGAAGAAACGGTTGACGGCAAAACCGGGAGCGTCTTTAACCAGAATCGGGGTCTTGTCATAATAGGTATAAAAGTTTTCCAGCGCGGCAACGATCTGTGGATCAGACTTAGCACCTGGGATCAGTTCAACCAGCTTGTTCTTGGCTGCGTGATAAAAATAGTGGACACCGACCACCCGCTCCGGCGTCTGCAGCTCGGCAGCGATTTCACTGATCAAAAAAGATGAAGTGTTGCTGGCGAGGATACAGTCGGCGCTGACCAGTTTCTCCAGCTCAGCGAATAACCCCTTCTTCACTGCGAGGTTTTCAAAAATCGCCTCGACCACCAGATCGGCCCGGGCCAGGTCGGCCTTATCGGTGGTGCAGTGCAACCGCCCAAGAATCTGATCAAAAGCCTGCTGATCGATCAAGCCACGCTTCTGCGCTTCTCCCAGAGACTCACGCATATAGCCGACCCCCCGGTCGAGAAATTCCTGTTGCTGATCAACCAGAATAACCGGCAGACCTTTCATGACAAAGTGTTGAGCAATTGCGGAGCCCATGGTTCCGGCGCCGACGACGCCAACTGTAGTAATAGGTTTCATCTGCCTACCCTCTTTGTAATGTAAATAGCGTACCAATATTGTGATAAATCTTCCGACCCACAAATTTCGCACTGCAAAACTAAATTTCGTTTCAATAAAGATTAAACGACAACACACTGTTTGTAAATATTTTTCTCAATAAAAAACTGAAACAATCCAGTATCCAGACTTAAGTTACCAAAACAACAGGTTTATAGCTAATCCTACTTCCAACAATCTCAGTCGAAAGTCACACTTAAAGGCAACCTTGCCACAATCTTATATTTTGCATTGCGAAACAGTATTTCAAATAACGCTGTTATATTTCTTGACAGAGCCTACCCTTTTAGATAGATATCAAAGGCACAGAGAGAACTTTAACAGGGTCTATGTCCCAAGCAATTCTCTCGCAACGCTTAATGCCCGGAGAAAAGTCCATGGATGAAGCTGTAAAAAACAAGGTTGGCAAATCAGAGCTGATCGCGATGGACGGCATCGAGCCCCTGGACGAAAGCGGCAAAGATCGTCAGTTTGTCACCGCTTTGGCGCGCGGACTTGAAGTACTGCGTTGCTTCAGACCAAGAGACCGACACCTGGGAAATCAGGACATCGCTTCGCGCACCGGACTGCCAAAACCAACTGTTTCACGCCTCACCTACACCCTGACCCGCATGGGTTATCTGTATCACGACGAAAAGCTCGGCAAATACCAGCTCGGCACCGGCGTTCTCTCTTTGGGTTTTTCGCTGCTGACCAATATGGATGTCCTGAAGATCGCCCGGCCGTTGATGCAGGATCTGGCCAACTATTCGCACACTGTCGTCTCGGTCGGCACCCGCGACCGCCACGGCATGATCTATCTGGATGGCCGGCACAGCACCGACGCCACTGTCTCGTTGCGCCGCGAGCCCGGCACTCGCGTACCGATCGCCACTACGGCCATGGGACGAGCCCTGCTCTGTGGGCTGCCGCAGAACGAACGTGAAAAACTGATGGATGACATCCGCCAGCGCGATCCTGCGAACTGGGCGAAGAATAAAGCCGGCATCGAGCAGGCGCTGCGCGATTACCATGACCGCGGTTTCTGTCTGTCGATTGGTGAGTGGCGCGGTGACGTTAACGCCGTTGGTGTACCGATGCTGCCAATTGCCGGTTCCCGGCTACTGACCTTCAACTGCGCCGCACCCTCGTTTGTGCTACGCCAGCACATGCTTGAAGATGACATCGGTCCGCGCTTGGTCAATCTGGTCAGAACCATAGAAGCAGAAGCCGCGACTTACTAACAGCCAGCGAAGTACTGACAGGGGCGCGCATTCAGCCCCCGGAGACAGGTATGACAAAACAGGTCTATGTCGGACTCGACATGGGAGCATCACGCACCAAGGTGGCGGTCATCGACCGGCACGGTGTCTTGCTCGGCCACGCGGTCAAAAAATCGGGGATCGATTTTGCCGCGACCGCTGCCTATTGCCTGGATGTCGCGCTGGAGTTCGCAGGCGCCAATCGCAATGACATTGTCGGTGCCGTAGCCACCGGCTACGGCCGCAACAACGTCGGCTTTGTCACTGATAAAAGTAAAACCGAAATCGGCTGCCACGCCAAAGGCTGTCATCACAGTTTTTCCGGGGCGCTGACCATCATCGACATCGGCGGCCAGGACAACAAAATCATCAAACTTAACGCTGATGGCCGCCGCGACAGCTTTAAAATGAATCGTAAATGTGCTGCCGGCACCGGGGCCTTTCTTGAGGAGATGTCCAGTCGACTCGACATCCCCTTGGAAGAAATGAACAACCTGGCTCGTCAGGCCACCGAAATGATCAAGCTCGGCAGCTACTGCACAGTCTTTTCGGCGACCGAAGTGCTCGAGAACATCCGCCACGGCAAACCGGTCGCCGACATCATCAAGGGGATCTTCTACTCAATGATCCAGCGAGTGCTGGAGATGGATTCGCTGACCGAAAAAGTGGTCCTAAGCGGCGGAGTGGTTGCCCACAACCCCTACCTGGTTGAAATGACCGAAGAACTGATCGGCCGACCGGTGCTGCTGCCGGAGTACCCGCAACTGACCGGCGCACTGGGCGCAGCACTCTATGCCCTGGAAGCAGCGAAACTGACAGCCAACGCCGTAAATTAAAGCAACCATCTAACCTGAGATCGACTGAACAAAGACGTTTGGGGAGAGATCATGGCACAAGAGAAACAACCACAGCGAAAGAAGATCGAAGCAACCGGCCAGATGATGAAGATCATGTCCGACTATTTCTACGATTTGAACGATGCTGCAAAATCACCCGAACGCAAGGTCGTCTGGTGTACCAGCGTCGGCCCAGCGGAACTGCTTAGAGCGATGGGCTTCGCGGTCCACTTTCCGGAGAACCACGCCGCTATGCTCGGAGCCACGCGGATGGCGACCGAACTGATCCCTGAAGCCACCACCATCGGCTACTCACCCGATATCTGCTCGTATCTGACCGCCGACATCGGCGCTTACCTCAAAGGGGTTTCACCGCTGGCCAAAGCCTATCCGGGCATTGAAGCCCCGCCACGCCCGGACGTGCTGGTCTATAACACCAACCAGTGCCGCGACGTGCAGGACTGGTTCTCCTGGTACGCCAAAGAGCTGCAAGTTCCCTGCATCGGCATCACCTCCCCGAAAAACTTCACCGATGTCAGTGATATCCTGATCGATGACGTCACCCGGCAGATCGAAACACTGATTCCAACGCTCGAAGAAATCTCAGGACAGCAACTCGACATGCAGAAACTGCGCGAAACTGTCGCGCTGTCCCGCGAATGTACCGAGCTCTGGCGACAGGTACTCGAGACCGCAGCTGCAGCCCCTGCCCCTTTGAGCTTTTTCGACGGCACCATCCATATGGGTCCGGCGGTGGTATTGCGTGGCACTCAGCAGGCGGTCAATTACTACCGGCAGCTATTGACCGAGCTCAATCAACGGATCAGCGCTGGAGTCGGTGCGGTCGACAATGAAAAGCATCGCATTTACTGGGAAGGAATGCCGGTCTGGGGCCGACTTCGCCAGCATTCCGAGCTGTTCGCCGAGCTGCAGGCCAGCGTGCTGGTTTCCACCTACTGCAGCAGCTGGATTTTCCCCGATTTCAACGCCGATGAACCGATCCGCAGCATGGCCAAAGCCTACCTGAGCCTGTTTATCGTCCGCTCCGACGCCTACAAAGAGCAGTACATCAAAGCGATGCTTAAGAAGTTCAACATCGACGGCATCATCTACCACGACGCCAAAACCTGCCCCTGCAATTCCAACAGCCGCTACGGCATGCCGCAACGACTGGAGCAGGAGACCGGCATTCCGAGCCTGGTGATTTCCGGCGACCTCAATGATCTGCGCTGCGTGTCCGACGAACAGACCCGCACCAACGTTGAAGCCTTTATCGAGCAACTGGAGGAGAGAAGATGTTAGACGCCCTGTTCAAGCCAAAAGCGGTGGCCCTGGTCGGTGCTTCAACCAAGGAGCTGTCGATCGGCAATGTCATCATCAGAAACCTGCAGAAATATGGCTACACCGGACAGATCTATCCGGTCAACGCCAGCGCCGACGAAGTCTGTGGCCTTAAAGCCTACCCGACCCTGGCGGATATCCCAGGACCGGTCGATCTGGCGCACATCATCATCCCCAGCAAGTTTGTTCCGCAGGCGATTGAAGAGTGCGGCCAGAAAGGCATCAAGGCGGTCATCATCAATTCGGCCGGTTTCAGCGAAATGGGCGATGAAGGTGCCAGTCTGCAGGCGGAGTTTCTCGCCAACGCGAAAAAATACGGCATCCGCGTCTTCGGCCCTAACTGTCAGGGGATCATCAATTCGGATCCCGAACTGAACGCCTACTGTAATTTCACCTTCACCTTCCCCAAACCGGGCAGCATCTCGGTGGTGGCCCTCTCCGGCGGGGTCGGTGCGCTGATCATGCAGGTGCTCGACGATCTGGATATCGGCCAGCGACTCTACGCCAGCAACGGCAACGCCTGCGATGTCTCGATTCCGGAAATTATTGAATATTACGGCGAAGACGAAGGAACCAAAGCGGTCATCCTCTACACCGAAGGGTTTGATAATCCACGCGAATTCCTTGAAGTGACCCGTAAAGTCACGGCGAAAAAGCCGGTTCTGGCGATGAAAGCCGGGCGCACTGAAGAAGGCGCCAAGGCTGCCTCTTCACACACCGGCTCACTGGCCGGGGTCGATATTGCCACCGAGCTGATTTTCGAGAAGATCGGCGTCCTCCCCTTTCATGACGAAGGCGAAATGGTCCGCGCGGCAATGGCGTTTTCAAGCCAGCCGATTCCGACCGGCAACCGGGTCGGCATTATCACCAATACCGGCGGTCCGGCGGTCATCGCGACTGATGTGCTGGTTGATTTTGGTATTGAAGTACCAAAACTCTGCGAGACCTCAATCGCCAAACTGCGGGAAACCCAGTTTCCCCAGGCGGCGCTGGAAAACCCGATCGATGTCGTCGCCACCGCCGGCGGTCCGCAGTTTCGCGCCGCTCTCGACGTGCTGCTGGACGACGAACAGATCGACTGTATCTACATCAATTTTGTCACCGCACCCTTCACCGACACCGACGCCGTCGCACACGAAATCGTTGCCGTCAACAAGCAGCGCCGCAAGCCGCTGGTCTGTAATTTCATGACTAACATGAAGCTGGAGCGCTTTCAGAAGACCATGGCGATTCTCAAAGCGGGTGACGTCCCCTTTTACGCCAACCCCGGCGATGCGGCCCGGGCGCTCGGTGCGCTGGTGAAGTATGGACGGATCCTGCAGCGCGATATCGGTCAGCCGCAAAGCTTCAGCGGTGTCGATGCCGACAGAGCCAAAGCTATCATCGAACAAGCGCAACAAGCTGGCCGCGAAGTTCTCTCTGCCTTCGAGGTTTACAGTATTTTCGAAGCCTACGGCATCAAGGTCGCCCCCTGGAAAGTAGCCCAGAACGCGGGCCAAGCGGCCGCTGCTGCCAACGAGATCGGCTACCCGGTGGTGGTGAAAGTCGACTGCGCCGCCATCGATCACAAAAGCGATATGGGCGGCGTCGCCATCAATCTCAAGGATGCCACTGCAGTTCAGAGCACGGTTGACGAGATGCAGGCCCGCCTCGGCCACTATGGCGAGCTCGGCTTTCTGGTGCAGAAGTTCATGCCCGGTGGCCGCGAACTGATTATCGGTGCCAGCGCTGAGCGAGAGCTGGGACACCTGGTGATGTTCGGCCTGGGCGGTATTTACGTTGAGGTACTCAAAGACGTGGTGTTCAAAGTTGCCCCGGTCACCAAGGTTGAAGCCGAAGAGATGCTGGCGGGGATCAAGACCACCGCCCTACTCGACGGTGTACGCGGTGAAGCGGGTATTGACAAACAAGCTGTCATTGAGCTGATTCAGCGCGTCTCGCAGCTGCTCGGCGACCTGCCAATGATTCAGGAGATGGATTTGAATCCAATTATGGCCTTCGCCGACAGCGCCTTCGCCGTCGACGGCCGCATCCGCATCAGAGCTGCAGGAGAATGACGATGAGCTGGCAACAAACCTATCAGTCCAGAATCACCAGCGCGGAGCAGGCGATGCTGTCGGTTAAATCCGGCGACCGGATCTTTTTAACCGGCAACGCTTCGGTACCGCTGCTGCTGCTCGACGCCCTGGTCAAAAGAGCGCCGTCGCTAAAAGATGTCGAGATCTGCCACCCCCTGACCATCTGCCCGGACGATTATGTGGCCCCCGAAATGGCCGGTCACCTGCGGGTCAACTCGATGTTCGTCAGCGCCAACATCCGCAAAGCGGTCAATCAGGGGCTGGCCGACTTCACCCCGGTGATGCTCTCCGAATTCCCGCTGTTGTTCAAAAATGGCCATCTGCCCCTCGACGTCGCCTTCATTCACGTTTCCCCTCCCGATGAGCAGGGCTACTGTTCGATGGGTGCCGAGTCAGGTCTGACCATCTCGGCCGCAGAAGTCGCCAAAACCGTGATCGCCCAGGTCAACCAGAAGATGCCGCGGACCCTCGGCGACACCAGGATGCATATCGACAAGATTGATCACATCATCCCGGTTGATTGCATCATCAGTGAACACGCCATGGGCGCTGAAGCCGACGATGCTGAAGTCGAGCAGATTGCCGGACATATCTCAAAGCTGATTCCGGATGGCGCGACCATGCAGCTCGGCATCGGCGCGATTCCCGACGCGGTCCTGAAACATCTGTTCGGTAAAAAAGATCTCGGCGTTCACTCCGAGCTGATTTCGGATGGCGTCATCGACCTGGTCGAAGCCGGCGTCGTTAACGGCTCACGCAAGAGCCTGCATCCGGGCAAAATCATCTGCGGCTTCCTGCTCGGCACCCGGCGGCTCTATGAGTGGGTCGACAACAACCCGCTGGTCGAGCTCTATCGCACCGAATACGTTAACGACCCCTTTATTGTCGCGAAGAACGACCGGATGGTGGCAATCAATTCGGCCATCGAGGTTGATTTCACCGGCCAAGTTTGTGCCGACAGCATCGGCCCCAGACAGCATTCAGCCGTCGGTGGCCAGCTGGATTTCATCTATGGCGCATCCCGCTCTAAAGGTGGCGTACCGATCATCGCCCTGCCGAGCACCTCGACCCTGCGCGACGGCAGCGTAGTCAGCAAAATTGTGCCGATGCTCAAGCCGGGCGCCGGCGTGGTCACCAGCCGCAATCACGTCCACTACGTGGTCACTGAATACGGCGCGGCGGCGCTCTATGGCAAGACCGTCCGCCAGCGGACCCAGGCGCTGATCAATGTGGCCCATCCGCGCTTCAGGCAAGAAATTACTGAGAAAGCCAAAGAGCTGAACTACATATAATTATTCATTTATTCGTAACTTGGGAACTGGTTATTTAAAAGGGGAAAGGTGAAATGATGGTCTGGAATAAAGAAGAGACAAACAGTCGCAGCGAGATGCAGCTCCTCCAACTTGGCCGTCTTCAGCAAACCCTCAACTACATTTACGAAAAGAACCCCTACTACCGGAAGAAACTTGACGATTTGAAGTTAAAGCCGAGTGACATCAAATCGCTCGAAGACGTCCGCCTGCTCCCCTTTACCACCAAGCAGGATATTCGCGACAACTACCCATTCAACCTCTTCACCGCCAGCCGTGAAGAGATCGTCGAATACCATGCCACCTCTGGAACCACCGGCAAACCGGTGGTGGTCGGCTATACCCGTCAGGACCTGGAAAACTGGAAAGAGGTCATGGCGCGAGCATTTACCGCAGCCGGCATCACCAGCAAAGACGTCATCCAGAACATCTATGGTTACGGCCTGTTTACCGGCGGCATCGGCGCCCACTACGGCGGCATCCGTGTCGGCGCCGGGGTCATCCCGATCTCCGGCGGCAACACTCAGAAACAGCTGATGATCATGGAGGATTTTGGCAGTACCGTGCTCACTTCGACCCCTTCTTTTCTGTTGCATCTGCATGAAGTCGGCGAAGAACAGGGGATCGACTTTCACAAGCTCAAGCTGCGCGTCGGCGTACTGGGCGCCGAGCCCTGGAGCGAGTCGATGCGCCACCAGATTCAGGACAAGTTCGGCATCAAGGCCTGTGATATCTACGGATTGTCTGAAATCATCGGCCCCGGCGTCGGCTTCGAATGTATCGAAGCGCAGAATGGACTGCACCTGAACGAAGATTTCTTCTACCCGGAGATCATCGATCCGGTGACCTGCGAGGTTCTCCCTGAAGGCGCCGAGGGGGAGTTGGTCTTCACTACCATCACCAACCAAGGCCAACCGCTGCTGCGCTTTCGCACCCGCGATATCACCAGCCTGAGCTACGGCACCTGCATCTGTGGTCGCACCCTGGTGAAAATGAAACGCGTCACCGGACGCAGTGACGACATGCTGATCATCCGCGGGGTCAACGTTTTCCCCTCGCAGATCGAATCGGTCATCCTCAAGCGTGAAGGGGTTTCACCGCACTACATGGTCATCGTCGAACGCAAAGGTGCGATGGATTCGCTGCGGGTCAAGGTCGAAGTCACAGAGGAGTTTATGATCAAGGCCGCCGCTGACATCCTCAAAGGGGATGAATTCGACATCCTCGAAGATGTTTCCGCAGTGCGTAGTAAAAAACGCAATCTGCAACAGGATATCAAGGACGTCATCGGCATCAGCGTTGAGGTTGCCCTGGTGCCGCCGAACAGCATCGCGCGCAGCGAAGGCAAAGCCAAACGGATAGAAGATCGTCGGCCAAAGTAACGTCAAAAAGAAAACACCTTCTCCTTGATGGAGAGGTAAATGGTTGGAAATATAGCCTGAAAATGATACAAACCTTGCGTATTTGAACTGAACACTATTTCCGGCTCCGCCACGGAAGCCAGGCAACAAGGGAAGGTTTTGATGAAAAAAATAATTTCCGGCAATGAAGCCATCGCTCTGGGTTTTGGGGATTTCGGCGGGGTTTTCGCCTCCGGCTACCCCGGCACCCCCAGCACCGAAACTCTGGAAGAGGTCGCGCGCCTTGGGCAGGTTTACTGCGAATGGGCGCCGAATGAAAAAGTCGCGCTCGAGTCGGCCATCGGCGGTTCCATCGCCGGCGGACGCTCACTCTCGACCATGAAGCATGTCGGCGTCAATGTCGCCGCCGATGCCCTGCTGACCCTGACCTACACCGGGGTCAACGCCGGACTGATCCTGATGGTGTCCGACGACCCTGGAATGCATTCGTCACAAAATGAGCAGGACAGCCGCAACTACGCCAAATTTGCCAAAGTGCCGATGCTCGACCCGGCGAACTCTCAGGAAGCCTACGACATGGTGCGGGCCGGTTTCGAGATTTCCGAGCAATTCGACACGCCGGTGATGCTGCGCACCACCACGCGGATCTCGCACGCCAAGGGGGTGGTCGTACCGCAAGAAAAAATTGCCGCGCAGGTCGGCGAATGGGAAAAGAACGTCCCCAAGTACGTCATGCTGCCCAACTTCGCCAAACTCAAGCATGTCGAGGTCGAAGCGCGCCTGCTCAAGCTGCAGGAATATGCTGAAACCACGCCGCTGAACCGGATTGAAATGCGCGACCCTGAGGTCGGCTTCATCACCTCCGGGGTTACTTACCAGCACGTACTTGAAGCTTATCCGAATGCCTCGATTCTTAAACTCGGCATGAGCCACCCGCTCCCTGAAAAGAAGATCCGTGAGTTCGCCGGCAGCGTCAAGCGCCTGGTGATCGCTGAAGAGATGGACGCCATTTTTGAAGAGCAGATCCGCGCCATGGGGATCGCCGTCGAAATCGGCAAAAACAAGCTGCCACTGTGCGGCGAAATCAACGCCGACATTCTGCAGGCAGCCGTCAGCGGCAGCAGCGCCAAACCGGTCAGCCCGGTCGCCGGGCTGCCGATGCGGCCGCCGGTCTTCTGCCCCAGCTGTGCGCACCGCGGCCTGTTCACCATCCTCAGCAAGCTCAAGTGCTTTGTCTCCGGCGACATTGGCTGTTACACCCTGGGGGCCCTGCCGCCGATGAACGCCATGCATTCGGTTATCGACATGGGCGCCAGCATCAGCGCTGCCCACGGCATGGCCAAGGTCAACGTCATCGCCGGACGCGATGAAAAACCGGTTGCCGTTATCGGCGATTCGACCTTCTTCCATTCCGGCATGACCGGCCTGATGAGCATGGCCTACAACGGCGGCAACGCACTGGTCATCATTATGGACAACCGCACCACCGGCATGACCGGCGGCCAGGAAAATCCAGGCACCGGCGAAACCCTGCAGGGGATGCCGGTCCGTCAGGTCGACATGGTGCCGCTGGTCAAGGCGCTCGGGATCGACAATGTCGCCGAACTCAACACTTACGACCTGAAAGAGACTGAAGCAGCGATCAAAAAAGCGCTCGCAACACCCGGCCCTTATGTACTGATCGACAAGAACCCCTGCATCCTGCGCTACAAAATACGCAAGCCGGCGATGAACGTCGATCAGGAGAAGTGCACCGGCTGCCGCGCCTGCCTTAAGGTGGCCTGTATGGCTCTGGGTTTGAATGCGGACGGCGATGACAAGAAGCAGAAGGTTCGGGTCGACCCGAACGTTTGCAACGGCTGCGGTGTCTGTAAGCAGATGTGTAAATTTGACGCAATGCATGAGCTTGAGGGAGAGAACAATGCAAATCTTTAATATCGTTATTGCCGGTGTCGGTGGTCAGGGTGTTCTGATGGCTTCCAAGGTGCTCGCTGAAAGCGCCCTCGCCAGCAACATGGACGTCAAGCAGAACGAAGTGCATGGCATGGCCCAGCGCGGCGGCAGCGTCATCAGCTTTGTCCGTATCGGCGAGCAGGTTCATTCACCGGTTGTCATGCCCGGCAGCGCCGACATGCTGATCTCCTTTGAGCCGCTGGAAGCGCTGCGCTATATCCACTTTCTCAAGCCGGGCGGACGATTGGTCTACAACAAAGTATCGATCAATCCCAGCACCGTAGCCGCCGGCATGGCGGTTTATCCGGGGGATGTTGAGCAACAGATCAAGGCCATCTGCCCCAACTCACACGGGATTGACGCCCTCGCCATTGCCCGTGAAGCCGGCAACGGCAAGGCAGTGAACATGGTCATGGTCGGCACGGTCATGAAGCACCTGCCGCTGGATGAAAAGATCATTTCCCAGGTGGTCGAGCAGCTGTCACAAGGCAAAGCGGCCGAGGTCAATTCGAGAGCACTGGCAGGCGGCGCGGCGGCCTGATTCAGACAAGGGAGAGGCTTATGAAACTGAAGCAGATTTCGATATTTCTGGAAAATGCCCCAGGCCGCCTGTATGCAGCGACGCAGGCACTCGGTGACGCCGGCCTCAACCTGAGATCACTTTCAATCAGCGATTCTTCAGGCTTCGGAGTGCTGCGGATCCTGGTATCCGATGTTGCCAAGGCACGCCGGATCGTCATGGAAAAACAGTTTCCGGCCCGGGTGGATGAGGTGGTCGCCGCCGAGATACCCGACACCCCGGGCAGCCTGGCAAAAGTCCTTAAAGTGCTGATGGAAAACAACATCAACGTCGACTACATGTACGCCCTGGCGGGAACCTCATCAGGGAAGGCGGTCATGGTGTTCAGTTTCAGCGACAACGATCTGGCGATCCGCCTGCTGCAGGAGAACAAGCTGAAAATTCTCGACGCCGAATCTTTCGGGATTCTCGACAGCCCTGCCTAACTTGAGGAGACGAAAAAATGGCTGAATCAAACTATCGTCCGAAAAAGTTTGCCGTTATCGGCGCAGGTCCGGTCGGAGGAATTGTTGCAGCTTTTCTCGCCAGAGGTGGCTACGAGGTCACACTCTGCGACATCGTCCCGGAACTGCTGGCTCCGGCGCTGAATCCTGGGATTATCCTTGAAGGAACGGATAACTTTCAGGCAAAGGTGACGCGTATTACCACCCAGGTCGATGATCTGCTCAACGATCCGCCCGACGTCATTTTCATTACCGTCAAAGCGACAGCGCTGCCAATGATCGCCTCGGCGCTGGAAGGTTTTGTTGCCGAAGGGCGCTACGTGATCAGCTGGCAGAACGGCATCGACACCGAACTGGAACTGTCGCAGCATCTTGGTAACAAGGCAGTGATGCGCGGAGTGGTCAACTTTGGCTGCGTACCGATAAGCCCGGCGCACATCCGACTGGCGTTTCATCATCGGCCGCACTATCTGCAAGAGCTCGACCCGGAGAGCAGAGAGGCGGCCATCGGCATCTGCAACGTTTTGACTGAATGCGGCCTCGACACTCATCACACCGGGCAGATCGTCGATATGGTCTGGCGCAAATCGGTGCTCAATGCCTGCATGAACCCGATGTGTGCCGTCACCGGGATGACTATGGTGGACATCATCAACGATCCGATCACCTTCAATCTGGTCGATGCGTTGATAAAAGAAGGGATCGCTGTCGCCAGATTCAACGAATTCTCCTTGGGTTCAAACTATTATCCCTACGCGATCAATTACATAAAAAATGCCGGTAAACACAAACCATCTATGTTGCAGGATATCGAAGCGAAACGCCGCACCGAGGTCGATTTCATCAACGGTAAAATCGTCAAATACGGTTTACAGGCTGGCATCCCCACCCCCTACAACAGTATGATCCGGGGTCTGGTCAAGGCACTGGAGCCTAAGTAACCAGCGAAAGGTCCGTTCATTTTCTGAAACAAGGGGTATTGATATGAAGCTGAAACAGCTATCGGTTCCGCTGGAAAACTCACCTGGGCGCCTGCACGAAGTGACCCGGGCGCTTGGTGATGCGGGAATCAACCTGCGGGCGCACTGCATCTGTGATTCAGCCCACGATTTCGGCGTACTGCGGATTCTGGTTTCCGATCTGCCCAGCGCTCGTGGCGTGATCATGGAGAAATACATTCCGGCCCGGGTCGAAGATGTCGTCGCAGTCGAGATCTCTGATAATCCCGGCAGCCTGGCCGACCTGCTGCAGCTGTTTCTGGGAACCAGAATCAACGTTGAATATATGTACGCAGTGGCAAGTTCCAGCCGGGACAAAGCCGTCATGGTGTTTCGTTTTAACGACATTGATCAGGCGATAGCATCCCTGCAGGAGAACAATATTAAACTGCTTGATGCAGAGTCGTTCGGCATTCTGGTGAGCTAAACAAAACCATGGGTGCGGATCCTGGTGCATAAAGCTTCATGGAGTCTGTCATGCAGGAAGCAAGCAGCTACAAGCCAAAAAAGTTCGCCGTCGTCGGCGCCGGCCCGGTCGGTTGCATCGTTGCAGCGTTTCTCGCCAAGGGCGGCTTCGATGTCACGCTTTGCGATGTCCAGACCAGCCTGCTTGAACCGGCCCTGAACCCCGGGATCAGCCTTACGGGTGCGGATAACTTTCAGGCCAGTGTCAGCAAAACCACTACCCGGATCGACCAGCTGGCTGCTGATCCGCCGGATGTTGTCATCGTCACCGTCAAGGCGACCGCCCTGCCGATTATCACCTCGGCACTGGAAGGAATCATCGCTGAAGGGCGCTACGTGATCAGCTGGCAGAACGGCATTGATACCGAACTGGTTCTGGCTGAACGGCTCGGCAAAGAACATGTGATGCGCGCGGTCGTCAATTATGGCTGCATCCTGGAAGGTCCGGCGCAAGTCAGGCTGGCGTTCCACCATCGCCCACACTACCTGCAGGAACTGACCCCGAAAAGCAGAGAGGCGGCCATCGGCATCTGCAACGCGCTGACCGCATGCGGTCTCGACACTCATCACACCAACCAGATCCGCAATATGGTCTGGAGCAAGACGGTCAACAATTCCTGTATGAACGCGGTCTGCGCGGTGACGGGCAAAACCATGTTCGAGGTAATCAACGACCCGATCGTCTTCGGTCTGGTCAACGCCTTACTGAAAGAAGGGGTCAAGGTGGCGCGAGCCAATGAGCTGATGTTGGGGCCGGATTACTTTACCGACTGTCTCGACTACATCAAGGACGCGGGGCACCATAAACCGTCGATGCTGCAGGATATAGAAGCAAAGCGGCCAACTGAAATCGACTACATCAACGGTAAGATCATCGAGTATGGAGAGCGGGCGGGAATACCGACCCCTTACAACACAACCTTGCGCAGTCTGGTCAAGGCACTGGAAACCTGACAGGAACTTTCGATGCCAAATAACATTGTTCTACAAAACTGCCAACGAGGCCCAATAAACACACTAAACATCATGTTTTAACTGATCAAATAACCTGAAACCTTGTTATCAACTACGCTCAGGATATCTTGACTAAACTGCTGAGCAAGGCTATTCTGACCTGGTTTTTGATTGACTCGTGTACGGTTTGCAGAAGCTCAAACAAAGCCTTTCGCCAAATCAGTTGGCCTAGGCCCAACCCCCGTAGGAGGTGTCCGATGAAAAGATCATTCGTCCTGTTTCCCCTGCTTTTCATGCTGTGTTTCGGCATGCTGGCAAGCCCGCTGCTGGCTGAGGAGAAAAAAGATCCGCTGGCCAACTGGAGCACTAAGTTCGATTACTCGAAAGCCGAATACACCTACATCCTGTCGAACATCTCCCATCCGGTGATCGAAGGGGTCGCCAACGGCTACAACATCCGCGATGCTCTCTGGGCCAAATCCAACGGTCGCATCTATGTGGATTATCGCCCACTGGCACAGCTCGGCGGCGAGAAGGACGTTATCTCCAAGCTGAAGATCGGTGCGGTCCAGGGGATGCTCTCTTCCTCTGTCGCCTCAGCGAACATTGCCGAGAAGCTTGGCATCGTCAACCTGCCCTACGTTGTTGACACCTACGATAAGCTTGACCAGTTTCGCGCTGACCCTGAAATCTGGGGCCCCTACAGCACCAGCGCACTGTCTGCCGGCTTGATGGTTGTTGACATTGTCAACTACGGCCAGTACGGCTGGGCGACCACCACTCCGGTACGCACTCTTGCCGATGCCAAAAGCGTAAATTTCCGGATCGCCGAAGCTCCGGTCAATATCGATGTCTACAAAGCCTGGGACACCAAGTTTACCGTTATGCCATGGCCGGACGTCCCACAAGCCCTGCAGACTGGAGTTATCAACGGTCTCGACCATACCGCGATCGTCTGTAACATCACCAAAAAGTTCACCATCGCCAAATACTTTACCGAGCTGAACTACGCACAGGGCCTGTTCGTTCACCTGGTAAACAAGCGCTGGTTCGACAAACTGCCGGCCGACCTGCAGTCAATCTTCCTTGAAGTTGTTGCAGAAGAGAGCGCAAAAACCCGCGCACTGACCAGAGCACAACACGACGCACAGATCGCCAAAGCCAAAGAGGCTGGTGTCGAGTTCTTCCAGCTCTCGGCAGCCGACCAGGCAACCCTGGTTCAGCAGGCAGCTCCGGTTTACGCTTCCTGGGGCGAAAAGATTGGTGCCGATTACCTGGCAACAGTCCGGAACAAGCTTGGCGGCAAGTAACAGCTGAAATTTTTGTATTTGATCAAAACCGGGGAGTTCTGCTCCCCGGTTGTTTTCTACCGGGACAATATATGCTGAAAAAAACCATCCAAAAAATTGATCGCGCCTTCATCGTATTCGAAGACTGGTCGCTATTGCTTTCAGTGTGTATCGCCCTGACTGTTGCCATGGCCAACGTGCTGCTGCGCAAACTGACCAATGACGTCAACCTGTTCTGGTCAGACGAAGTGGTCCGCAAAACCATCTATTTTTCGACTTACATCGGCTGTCTCGTTGCGGTGCGCGGGCGCTCTCTGATCCGCATTGATGCCCTGCCACAACTGGTTCCTGGATTGAAAAAATTTCTGAACATGTTTGCCCACGCCGCCACCCTGGTTTTTGCCGGAGCGCTGGTCTATCTAGGCGGCACAATGACAATAATGATGTACAAGGATGAATATGCCAAGACCAGCAGCCTGCAACTTCCGGAATGGATCTTTTACGCCGTCCTGCCAACCATGGGAGCGATGATGTTTTTCCGCACCCTGCTGGTCATGGTCGAAGACTGGAAGGAGGGGGCTGACAGCTGAAGGATCGCTCACCCCGGTCCTCCCCTGACTTGCCTGACATACTATGGACTCCAGTTACCTGATTATCCTGTTCTTACTGCTTGGCCTGCTCGCAACCACCGTGCCGGTCTTCATGGCGCTGTTCTTTACCGGCACCGTCGGCCTGGTCTTCATGATCGGTATCGACGCACAAATTGTTATTGAAGTGCTCTACCGCAGCATGGACAAATTTGCCCTGGTGGTGGTGCTGTTCTTTATCCTCTGTGGCAACATCATGACCACCGGCACAATTGTGCACAAGCTGATCAAAACCGCCAATGTGCTGGTCGGATTTCTGCCGGGTGGGCTGGCGATGGCCGGTGTCCTGGCCTGTGGCTTCTTCGGTGCGATCTCCGGTTCGACGGTCGCGACCGTGGTCGCCATCGGTGGTTTCATGATCCCGGCGCTGATCGAAAACGGCTACGACGAAAAATTCTCCGTCGGCATCATGACCACAGCGCCGAATCTGGGCATCATCATCCCGCCGTCGATCGCGATGATTCTCTACGCCATGGTCAGTAACGATCCGATCGAAGCGCTGTTTCTGACCGGTTTTATCCCCGGCATTCTGATCATGATTGCCATGAGCATCTACGCCTACTTTTACTGTAAAAAGAGAAACTACAAGACCCTGGACCGTCCGACCTTCAAAGAAATCATCGCGGTTTTCAAGGAAAGTTTCTGGGCGCTCTGCCTGCCGATTTTGATCTTCGGCGGCATCTATTCCGGCCTGTTTACCGCCAATGAAGCAGCGGTTGTCGCCTGTTTCTACGCGTTTTTTGTCGAGGTTTTCATCCACAAGGATATGAAACTTCAGGACATAAAAAAAGTCATCGTCGCCTCGTCAGTCACCTCTGCGACCCTGCTGATCATCGTTGCTGGCGCATCGGTTTTCGGAGAATATCTGACCTTTGAA
This sequence comes from Malonomonas sp., assembly GCA_036526255.1. Classification (GTDB taxonomy): domain Bacteria; phylum Desulfobacterota; class Desulfuromonadia; order Desulfuromonadales; family Geopsychrobacteraceae; genus Malonomonas. Next base: position 114,523 of record DATCYW010000043.1, read on the forward strand.
CAGATCCCAAACAAGATTGCCACTGCCGTCATCAGTCAGATTTCCTCCCCTTGGGTGTTCCTGCTGGCGGTCAATATCATGCTGCTGGTGGTCGGGATGTTCATGGATATCATTTCGGCGACCCTGATCCTGACGCCGATATTTCTGCCGCTGCTGGCCTCTTTTGGCATCGACACCATGCACTTCGGCCTGCTGATGACCATCAATCTGGGTATCGGCTACTGCACGCCGCCGCTAGGGGTCAGCCTCTATATCTCAGGCGCCGCAGTCGATCGAAACCTGGTTTACGTTTCTAAAGCGGTTATGCCGTTTCTTATCATCCAGATCGCGATCCTGCTGCTGCTGACTTACTGGGCCGACCTGGTCATGTTTTTACCGCGGCTGGTGTACGGCTGAGTTTCGTCCTAGGAGACAGACATGAACCAACGGATCTTGATACCGGTCGACGAATCGGAAACGTCGCAGCATACAATTCAGGCCATTCTTGAAAACAAAGACCTGATGCCGCGTGAGATTTTCCTGCTGCATGTCGTCGATGTCCATCTGGCCCACCGGCTGGTGCCTGACATCCAGAAAAGCATGGTCCACGACTCGGCCAAGAAGTCCGGCAAACGCATTCTCGAGAAGTTGGCCCAGCCCTTTCGTGATGCTGGTTTTGAGCCGCACTTACTGCTTGAGCTCGGCACCCCAGAAGAGACAATCCTGCGCGTTGTCAAAGAGCAGGACATCCAGCTGGTGGTGGTCGGTCGGCATCCAGGCGGTGGCGGCTTCCGAGATCTGATGTTCGGGTCCGTGGCAAACCGCATTATTCGCGCGGTTGATTGTCCGGTACTGCTGTTCTAAGAAAATTCACCCTTCTCCAAAGGTGTTGATGCGATGGATCAAGCGTTCCTGCAAAGTGCGGATTACATCGACAGTGCTGCCGCCAGCATCAAAAACTACGCCGAGGAAACAGTCTGTTCCACACAGACGCAGCTTGAAATGGCGGTCGCCCTCTACTACCGGGTGCGTGACGGCGTTCGCTACACCCCTTACCTCAATTACGGCGATCCGCAGATGTATCGAGCCAGCAGCGTCCTTCGCAACGGCTATGGCTTCTGTATCTCCAAAGCCTCATTACTTGCCGCCTGCGGCCGGTCGCTGGGGATTCCATCACGCATCGGCTTTGCTGATGTCACTAATCACCTGATTACTCCGCGCCTGCTTGAGATGAACGGCAGTGAACTGATGCGCTGGCACGCTTACACCGAATTTCACCTCGAAGGAAAATGGGTGAAATCGACACCGGCCTTCAATCTGGAACTCTGCACCAGGTTCCGTGTCAAACCGCTGGAATTTGATGGCCGTGAAGATTCGATCTTTCACCCCTTTGACGCCGACCAGCGCAAACATCTGGAATATGTCAACGAGCACGGAACCTTTGCCGATGTCCCTTTTGCGCAGATAACCGCGACCTACCAGCTGCACAACCCGAACCTGCTCAGGGATAATGCCGGCGGTGATTTCGGCGCAGATGCGAATCCAGCGGCATCATAAACCACAGGGATCCACAAGAGGATATGATGGACATCAGACAGCGCGTCAAACAGCTTCTCACGCGGATGCACAGCGAACCTCAGTACCCAACCCAGGGCGCGGTGCTGTTCGTAGACCTCGAACAGCGCAGCAGTCTGCGGAGCTACCTGCCACAGATTGCGGTAGAGAGCTTTCTCGGCGGGCGTGGCGGCAACATGTACCTGCTGTACAACCTGCTGCAGGAAGAGAAAAACGCGCTCGACCCTGAAATTCCGCTGGTCTTCGGCGCCGGCACCCTGACCGCCAGCATGATCGGCGCGACCCGCGGCAATGTCACCAGCCGCTCGCCGGAGAGTCGAGCTATTCTCGACAGCAACGCCGGCGATTACTTTCCAACCTATCTCAAACGTCACGGCTACGACCATCTGGTCGTTTACGGCCGCAACCCCCAGTGGACGCTGCTTCACATTCGGCACGATCAGGTTGATTTTGTCGATGCCAGCCCCTATCGCGGCATGGACAATATTGATTTCTCTGCGGCGATTGAGCGTGATTTTAACTGCGAAGAACAAAAAGATATGGCGATGGCGCGGATCAGCAGCGCGGGAGAAAACCAGGTGCTCTGCAGCGGCATCATGGCCGGAGAAAAATCGATCTGGGCACGTGGCGGCGGCGGCGCAAAAATGGGCGCGCTGCACCTGAAAGCGATCTTGATTCAGGGGAAACTGCCAAAAGTTGAATTTTCTGCCGCCTTCAAGCAGCAGAACCAAGCGATCGGTAAAAAAATCCTCACAGCGAGCGTGGTCCAGAACGCGCTGAAAAAAGTCGGCACCCCGTTTCTCTACAAACCAAGCCGCGTGCTCGCTGCCATGGGAACCAAGAACAACCAGGAGACCACCTGGCACGCCAGCCTCGACGCCGACAACTTCGACCCTTATCGCCCGGGGATGAGCCGTTGCTATCAATGTCCGGTCGGTTGCCGGGCCAACAACGACATGTTGCCCGGTGGCAAGGGCGGCTGGGGTTCCAGCGCACTGACCGGTCTTAATGGCAACGCCAGCTACGACAAAGCACAAAGCGTCGTCGAACATCACAAGCAACGCAGCTACAACGGCATCAACAACGACGGCAAGTTTGATAAATACGATAAAGGGGAAGGTCCGGAGTACATCATCGTCGGCAAGTTCGGCCCCAACATCGGTCTCAAAGAACCTGAGCAGGTGCTGCGTCTGAACAATATCCTGAATGATCTGGCCCTCGACGCCTCAAGCACCGGCGGCGCCATCGCCTGGGCGATGGAACTCTACCAGCGCGGCATTATCGACCTCCAGACCACCGGTGGCCTGGAGCTGACGTGGGGAAACTATCCGGTCATCGAAAAGCTGCTGTTCATGACCGCCAGACGCGAAGGCTTCGGCGACACCATCGCCACCTCAAGCCGCGCCGTCGAACAGGGGAAATATCCAGCCGAAGCGTTGCAATATTGCATGGCCTCCAAAGGGCTTTTTCAGTCCGACCCGCACGACTCGCGCATCCTCAAAGCCTTTGCGTTGGGACTGGCAGTGGCGACCCGCGGCATGGATCATCTGCGAAACCGGGCCACCCTGGAAATCAACGCTCGCATCAATGACGATGCCGCGTTCAAGACCGCCCTTTATGGTGGGGTCGTCTCCCCCAAGCCGACCGGCTACGAAGGAAAAGAATATGCCGTACGGCGCTGTGAAAACACCTTTGCCGTAGGTGACGCGGTCGGCATGTGCCGCTTCAGCACCAAGCTGTTCAACTCGCCGACCACCCCCGACCTGGAGGATTTCGCCACCCAGCTGAGTGAATTGACCGGCCTCGGCTTCGCCGCTGAACAACTGAATGAAGTCGGTCGCAGCATCACCGGGCTTGAGCGGATGCTTAACTTCCGCCTTGGACTACGCGGTGTTGACGACAGCCTGCCAGAGCGCTGGTTTAACGAACCGATCAAGGTCGGCCCGTTCAGCGGTGAAAAGATCGATCGGGAACAGTTTGCCGCCCTCAAGCAGCGCTTCTACCAACTGACCGGTCTCAACCGCGAAGGCCTGCCAGCACTTGACTGGCACAGTCAGCTCTCGCAGCAGGTCACCGGCTACAGCATCAGGGTCAACCTGCCCTGCGAGCTGCCCGGCGCACCGGAGCAATGCATCATCATCGACGAACAGGTCGCGCATCTAGGGGAACTGCGGGAACTGCTTCGCAAGAAGCTCCCGGAAGCGAACGAGCTGCTGAACGACCCGAACCTCAACATTGTCATTAACGACAAAATGATTCTCTCCGGCGAAGATCAGACCAGCATCCCCGACGGTAGCGAGGTCAGCCTGATCTCTTACGTTTCAGGCGGCTAAAGGCGACGGATCAAGGGCCGCGTTCAGCGAGCCAGATTGCGTGCAGGTCGCCCTTTCGTCCATCCGCCCGCACCCTGACCTGCTTCACGTTAAAACCGACCTTACGCAGCCGCTCCATGAATTCACGGTCCGGACCGGCCGACCAGACGGCCAGAATACCGTCGGCGCGCAATGCGGTATAAGCCTCAGTCAAACCATCCATACTGTAGAGCCAGTTATTTTTCTTACGGGTTAAACCTTCAGGTCCGTTATCAACATCCAGCAGGATCGCGTCAAACGCGCGGCGCTCGGCGCGTAGAATTTTAGCGACGTCCCCTTCGCGAACGACTGTCCGTTTATCCTGTAGCGGATGCCCCGCATGCTCGCCCAGCGGCCCACGATTCCAGGCCACCACTCCAGGAACCAGCTCGCCAACGGTCACCTCGGCATCAGCGCCAAGATGGCGCAGCGCAGCAGCCAGCGTGAAACCCATACCGAGCCCACCAATCAATACCCGTACTGCAGGGCGACTGGCAATTTTGCTGCAGGTCAGCTTGGCCAGCGAATCTTCAGATGCAAACTCAAGCGTGTTCATCAGTTGACCGCCGCTTTTGATGCTGATGGAGAAATGTTCGCCGCTCTGATAAAAACAAAGCTCATCTTCGGTTCCGGGGATCGGCGCCGTATCAATTAATGTCCAAGAAGTCATGATCGCCTCAGTGTGTGGGATGGGCTGTCCAACAGTACTTAAATAAAAAAAGAGGCTGAATCGCCACTAAATTTTATACCTTCGTAAAATCTACCTAGCAAAACGCATTGTGAGATCCCCCTCTCTGTTCATTGCGGACAATGCTCCGTGGTTTCAACTTCAATCAAGATACTGTGGCCGGGTAGCTCACCAGGGCAGTTCCTCACCATTGCTGTGCCAAAAAGAACCTGTATTTTCAAGGTTGAGGGCCTCAATCCTTTCGGCCAGTCCGATAACAGATTCTTCCGGGGTGATTATCCCAGCAAAATTGACCATCCTGGTTATTACGAATCCTGGATGAAGTTGCGCAACGGCAATGTTCCGCTCTTTTAGATCGATTGCCAGTGAGCGTCCGAGAGCATTGAACGCAGCCTTGGAGGCACGATAACCATAGCGACCACCAGAGTCGTTATCGGCAATCGATCCCATGCGACTGGTGAGGTTGGCAATTTTACTTCCTGCTGGCAGGTTGGGCAGCAAAGCCTCGCAGATTCGTAAGGGGGCGAAGGCGTTGATTTCCATCTGCAGACGAAGCGAATCAAAATCGAGTGACCCGAGGGTTTCGTTCAGCATGAGACCGGCATTGTTAATCAGCAGGTCGATCGTCTGCCCCCGCAGAGCACCCACCAGTCGATCGATACTTTCTTTGCTGGTGACATCAATCCCGTTAATGATCTGCGCTGCGGCCTCTTCAAGTTCGGGCGATGATTCGCGACAGACCCCCGTGACTCGCCAACCCTCAGCCCGATAATGACGTGCCAGTTCAAGGCCAATCCCACGATTGGCACCGGTAATCACAACATGTTTCATTCGTCACTTCTCCATTACGGATATTGCTACGTGATTTCAACTTAGTCACTTTACTACTTTAGATCGGCTGAAAGGAAGACGTCCCGGTCATCACCAGGGTCTTCCTGCTGTCTGTGTGAAGAGATATCTAGTGTCCGGATCTTGACCAACAACCGCTGGTGCAATAAGCGAAGAGGATTTTACACTTACGTTTTCTGAGGTGCGCAACGATCTTCTCGCAGAAACACCATCTCCAAAGAAAAGCCCTCTCTAGACATCCTGCTCATTCAGACCGAGGACGTGCAATAACGCCTGAAAATAGCAACGTTCTGGTTGCTTTTTGTAATGTTGCAGCCATGGCAACAAGTCGTCACGCTCAGGCAGAGTCAGAACTCTGCGAATGTCCTGCGCTAAGCGGGTTCCCCAAAACAGTCCTGAGACCAGGGAGGTAACATTATTGGGACGACGGTTGGTGCTGCTGTGGCTGAAATCGATCATGGTCAACCGCTTACCGTCGATAAAAACATGCTCTGAGACACAGCGCAGGGCACCGTGGTCAATCCCCGCTGCGTCAAGATAAAATCCCTGCCAGAGCAGGCGCTGGAGCCCGCTGGATAATTCAGGAGCGTTTTCTGGGCTCAAATGCTGTAACCAGAGCCCCAAAGGCTGACCACTCAGACGCTCCATTACCAGCAGATCCCCTTGCTGACAGTGAAACCGTGGCCCAATGTTTTGAAGATTCGCCTGCCGCAGGATTCGTGCTTCCTCATTCAGGTTGGCCTGCTTGCAGTTGCGGCGGCGCAGCTTGATGGCGACCGCTCGACCGTGCCAAACTCCGGCGATTACCAGCCCGCAATAACCGACTCCCAGCAGAGGCAACCCGGCCAGCCGTACAGGCCCTTCAGCCAGTAAGTAATCGACCCCCAGTTGCTGTAGTTGCTGCCGGCAATGCATTTGCTGCTCAAGATTATTGTCGGGATAACTGAGCAAGCGATGGTACGGTTGGCTATTCGTGAGCGAGATATATTGTTCAGTCATATTTGCTCATGTTAGACGGGCATCAGAAGACCAAATACGGTACTCATGTAAAGAAATGTGATGTACTTCCGCGATAACAGTGGTGAAATCTGACGGTTGATCCGATTCTTCCATTTCTGTGGCACTACTACTGGGTTACACTGGCCTGCTCTTTTCCCGATTATTTTTCACACAACCAGTAAAACCCGTATCCCGGAATCACCAGACTGTTTTTGAAAGTATCTGGGCTTTCTCCGCGATACAGGTCAACCAGTGGTCGGCATTGTGATCCCCAGCTTCCTAGGTCTTGCAGGTTGAGATGCTGCGGTTTATTGCTGAAGTTGGCAACCACCAGGACCTGTTCATTCGATTTTTGCAGGTGGTAACGGCCGAACACGAACAGGTGCGGATTTTCTACTTCGATTAGCTCACGATTGTTGAAATCGGCGAAGACATCGATTTCTTTACGGACCGCAATCATCCGCTTTAACGCGCTGAAAATTTCATATTCGACAGTTCCAGGCATGTTCCTGCGCTCTGCTTTATCCCAGTCGACCGATGGTCGGTGCACCCAGCGGGTGTCCCCCTTTTTGTGGGGATCATTCCGGTAGGAATCGTCGTTCAGGGTACCGAGTTCATCCCCATAGTAGAACAGCGGGAGGCCGCCGAACGACAGAATCATGCCGTGCAGCAGTAGGATGAGCTTGATTGAATCACTGATCGCTTTGTGGTCCCCCGTTTCCAACGCATGCTCCAGCCCGACTAGAGAGGCGAGAGAACCGGAAATCCGCGTGTCACCGGTCTTGGCGTTTTGCCCGAACGGCAGCCCGCGGGCGTGAGAGTCGTTAAATTTCCCCGTGAAATAATCGATCAGAAACTTGCGGTGCTGGGCAGGTGCGTACTCGCAGAGCAGAATGTCCCGATCGTCAAACCCCAACCCGATATCGTCGTGACAACGGACGTAGTTGAGCCAAGTGGCCCGTTCCAGTTTGACCGGCAGGTTTTTGATCCCCTGATTCAGCAAACGTGCATTTTTGGTCGCAACCGCGTCCCAGAGCAGCGCCATAAAGGTAGCATTGTAGGCGATCTCACATTCCTTGGCGATGACCGCGTCCTCGCCGAAATACTTAATCATTTCCACTGGCGCGACAATCGCCTCGGCGATAAAGACCACTCCCGGCGCTGTGACCTGACAACAGTCCTTCATCAGTTGCAGCAGCAAATGGGCTTCGCGCTCATTCTGGCAAGTACTGCCAACTTTTTTCCACAGAAACGCCACTGCGTCCAGCCGCAAAATATCGGCTCCCTGGTTGGCCCAGAAGAGGATAATGTTGAGCATCTCGATAAAAACTGCCGGATTACTGTAGTTGAGATCCCACTGATAATCGTTGAAGACGGTCATTACCCAGCGACCCATCTCTTCGTCCCAGGTGAAATTGCCCGGGGCGTTTTCCGGAAAGATTTCCGGCATGCTCTGTTCAAACATATCTGGAACATTGCGATTTTCGAAACTGTAGTAATAGTCCTGATACTTTTTTTCTCCAGCCCTGGCACGTGTCGCCCAGTAATGTTTGTTGGAGGTGTGGTTAACAACGACATCGAGCACCAGCAGAATGTCACGCTTTTTCATCTCTTCAGCCAGCTGCTGGACATCCTCCAGGGTGCCTACTTCTGGGTTGATGTCACGAAAATCGCTGACCGCATAGCCGCCGTCACTGCTCCCTTCCGGGCAGCGCATAACTGGCATCACATGAACCAGATTGATACCCAGCTCCTGGAAATAGTGCAGACGTTCCTGCAACCCACGTAGAGTGCCGGCAAACCCCTTGCAGTAGAGGGCCATCCCGACCCACTGCTGACTGAGAAACCAGTTGTAATCCTTCTCCCGGGCCAGATCGAGCTGGCGCAGTTTATCCGGGCGCTTGATATATTGCTGAGCCATGGTTTCGACCAGCCGCTGCGCCTGTTCGGCAAAATCGTCACGATCGCCGTAGAGCCGTTGAAGCAGGGAGTGGATTCCGTAAAAGTTCGCGCCCAGGCGGGTGTAGAAATGCCGCAGATCCTGTTCGGAGATTTCTGGTTTGATGCGATTGAGAATATCATTCAGCAGGGTATGGGAAACCTGTTCGTACATAAGTTGCCTTAATCAAATGGGTAGTCTGGATTTTGTCTGTCCCGTCGGTTCTGTTTCAGCCAGCGAGAGAAGCTATAAACTCCTGATAGAAGACCGAGTCGGCCGTTGTTGCACCACGCAACCCGACGATTTTACTGGCGAACTGTTGGGCGTGGTGAAGAGTTACCTCGGTCGGCCAGCCGGCCCGGAGGCCGTGGATATAAACCGCGCTGAAGGCATCGCCGGCACCGACCGTATCGACCAGATGTTCAGCTTTTTTCGGTACCAGCGAATGGAATTCGCCGGCCGCGGTTCTGACCAGGGTGCTTTGTTCGCCGCGGGTCACAATCAACTGCTCCAGCCCACAGGTCGACTGCAGCTCTGCCATCTGCTGGCGGATGTCGGTTGCACCCGCTCCGAGCAGGCGCAGCTCCTCCTGGTTCATTTTCACCCAATGGGCGTTTTTTAGCCAGGCGAAGACCTCATCCCGTTGCCACCAAGGGGGGCGCAGGTTGACGTCGAGAAAAATTCTTATTTCAGCTCGCTGAGCGATTTCGTGCAATGCGTCACGGGCTGTCTGGTTTCGCAGGCAAAGGGTTCCATGGTAGAGAATCCCGGCCGCGATTGGGTCGCCTAGCTGTTCAGCTGAGATGAAGTCATAGGCGCTATCGGCCACGATGTCGTAGCTTGGCTCGCCGTCGGTGATCGTGACTTCAACCCGCCCGGTCGGGTGTTCCGTATCGATTTGAACTGCTGTGGTGTTCATCCCCCAGTTGCGCATCGCCAGCATAATCTTGTCGCCGCGATCATCTTTTCCGACCCGTGAAATGAATCGGGGTTGGTCGCCCAGAGCCTGCAGGTGCCAGGCAACATTGAACGGGGCACCGCCGAGAATTTGTTCTCCGGTTGGGAAGCAGTCGAACAGCACTTCGCCAAAAATGTAGATTTCTGATTGGTTCTTCATGTCCATTTCAGCGCGGCTCCGATCTCCGGGGCGAAAAACGCCACCCCTTGCAGGACCCCGGCGGTGTAATTGCCGCCGAGCGGAAAGTTTTTTTGCTGCGCCAGATAGAGTGATTCGGCGCAGCCGTTCTGCTGCGCCAGTTGCTGCGCCTGTTGTTTGATCTCTGGATCAGCGTTGGCCACCAGAATGGAGC
>DATCYW010000044.1:0-5202 GCA_036526255.1 Malonomonas sp.
GCATTCTGGATATCCGCTACTCGCTGGAGGATATCCGCTATCGTCTGCTGCTTTCACAACGGATGATTCTGCTGTATGTCCTGCTGTACGGCAGTGTTCTGGTCGGTATCGGTTACTATCTGTTGCAACGTAACATCATAAAGCCGGCGCGCAACCTGCTGCAGGCCACCGAAGATGTCAGCCGCGGGCACCTGGGAACCAGGTTGCCGGTGGCCGGCCCGGTTGAGATTGCCCATCTGGCCACAGCCTACAACCAGATGGTCGACGCTTTAGAGCACAGCAGGTCCGAAACCCAGTCGCACATTGCGGCTCTGCAGCAGACCAACAAGGATCTGCAGCAAGCCCGGGAGGAGCTGATCCGCAGTGAAAAGCTCGCCTCTGTCGGTCAGCTTGCTGCCGGTTTGGCGCATGAACTGGGAAACCCGCTTGCGGCACTGACAGGGTATCTGGAGGTTCTGAAGCTCCGGATAACCTCTGCGACAGAGCTTGATGTCGTCACCCGTTCGATCACTGAAGCAGGGCGGATCGATTTTCTGGTATGCGAACTGCTAGATTTTTCCCGGCCGGGCGAAAATCAGACTGAGCTTCTGAGCCCAGCACAAGAGTTACGCTCGGTTGTGCAGTTACTGCAGCATCAAGGCTCATTGGCTGGGGTTGAGACGGTCGATCACTTGGGCGAAGGGTTGCCGCGGGTGCAGATCAATCGCCACAAGTTACAGCAGTTGTTTGTCAATTTGCTGCTCAATGCCACGCAGGCCTGTGCCGGACAAGGGCAGATTCGCCTGAGCGCCGGGCAGACGGGCAATGTCGTCTGGTTGACAATTGCTGATAACGGATGCGGCATCGCTACCGATCAGCTCGGCAGAATTTTTGATCCGTTTTACACCACGAAAGAACCTGGCGAAGGGACTGGCCTGGGCCTTTCCATCTGTCACCGGATTGTCGATGAGGCCGGCGGTAAAATTCTGGCGGAATCCGATTTCGGCAAAGGGAGCAGTTTCAGGGTCGAGTTCCCCGCGTTGGTTTGAACCTGTCATGCATTTACTGCACGATCGTCTTGTGCAAAGATTGCATGGACAGCTTCGCAGTTTGTTTATCGAAATGCTAAGCTGCTGAAAAAACACTACTATACTCTCACTGTCGGATTGGATCGGTATTTGCCTGTATTTACCGGATAAAAGGATATATAGCCTATGACTACTGATAATTTAGATCGCCACACGTTGCGGCAGCAAGCCGGATTTACCTTGATCGAGGTGATTATCGTCGTGGTTGTTATCGGCATCATGGCTGCGATCGCTATCCCCAGTTTAAGGGGGTTTACCGACAGCAGCGATGTGACCGCCGCAACCAATGACCTGGTTTCAGCGTTCAATCTGGCACGCAGCGAAGCCGTGACCCGTGGTGCAACTGTTACGGTGTGTAAAAGTGCCAATCAGGCCACCTGTACCGTTGGCGGTACCAACTGGGAACAGGGGTGGATCGTATTCCTCGATGATGACGGCAATGGCAGTTTCAATGGCCCTGACAGGGTCCTGCGCGCCTATCAGTCGCCCGGTGGCAATGTGTTGATGACTGCTGACGCAAACCTTGCCAATCGCGTTATCTACCTCGCGACCGGTTTTATGTCTCAAACAGCTCCCGTTCCTGCCGATGATCTGATTATTATCAGCGCCGGTGCGAGCCAGCTGAATGTACAAGTCTCCGCCATGGGGCGGGTCAGAAGTTTCCGGCCATGAGTATGAGGATCGCAATGGATATTCGAAAAACTACTGATCAGCGCGGTTTCACCCTAATAGAAGTTCTGGTCGCTCTGCTGATCCTTTCGGTCGGCCTGCTGGGGGTTGCCGGTATGCAGATCAGCGGCATGAAGGGGAACCATAACGCTTTCCTGCGTTCGCAGGCGCAGCAGTATGCCTACGAAATGCTCGATATGATGCGGGCCAACCGTACCGCAGCGATAAACGGTGGTTATAACCTTGCTCCATTCGGAGCAGTCCCTGCTGTTCCCGCAATTGATACCCTTGCCGACCAGGATATCCGTGAGTGGCTTACTGGTGTCACCGGGTTTTCAAATCCCGCCTCCGGCCTACCGGGCGGGCTAGGATCAATTGCCGTTGCTGCCAATGGTGACAATACTTGGACAGTGACAATTACCGTTCAATGGGCAGAAGGGCGTCTGGCCGATGACGCTGCGCCTTCCGTGACCGTGGTGAGTAAACTATGAGGTGCTTAAAGATGAGCGCATGTCGGACACTTGGGCAGAAGGGGATGACGCTGGTTGAACTGATGGTGGCGATGGTCATCAGCCTGGTACTGTTGGGCGGTGTTTACCAAATATTCACCGGCAGCACCAACAGTAACCGCGAAAACGAGCAATTTGCCCGGCTTCAGGAAAACGCCCGCTTTGCCATGGAAATTATTGGTCGCGACCTGCGCATGGCCGGTTATTCCGGCTGCGCCGCGGTCGATACGACGGATCCGGCGAGGTTTGTCAATACGCTGAACAATGCCGGTGATTACCTGTTTAACTTTTCGATCGGCATGCAAGGGTTCGACTATATCGATCCGCTCGATGGTGACGTCGTGGCCGCCGATTTCAGTCCGGTGCTCGATGCCAGTATTCCTCTGGCCAACCTGGTGGAGCTCAGCGATATTCTGACCGTCCGTAAGGCCGACACGGCCAACGCCGTTCTGCTCGAAGATAAGAACCCGGCGGGTTCGACCAGCTGGTCTGCAGATTTGAAAGTTACAGATGGAACCCCTACCAGCCAGATCGATACCAACGATATCCTGATGATCAGTGATTGCGTGAATGCGGCAGTGTTTCAGGTGACCAACTACACAATGACTAACGGCAACACAGTGCACAACTCCGGCGGCGCCCCCCCGCTGGGTGACCCTGCCTATCCTGGCAATTCCACAAAAGATCTCGGCCATAATTTTCAGCCCGGCTCGGAAATCGTCAAGTTCACCACGGAAACCTACCTGATTCGCAATAATGCTGCCGGGGTTCCTTCGTTGTTTCGTATCGATTCCGACAGCGTTGACGAACTGGTCGAAGGGGTAGAAAGCATGCAGATTCGTTACGGCATCGATAACAATAATGACCGTCAGGTCGATGCTTATGTCACCGCAACTGCGGCCGCCGCTGATTGGACTCAGGTCGTCTCCGTGCGGGTCGCTCTACTACTGCAGAGCGACATCAACGCCCGACTGCCGGTTGACAACAATGTTTATGATCTCGATGGTGACGGTGCTGGCGATTATGGCCCGATCGGTGATCGCCGGATGCGCCGGGTTTTCAAGGCGACCGTTGCTCTACGTAACCGGGTGTCGTAAATGAGGTCTGTGATGAAGAATCCACTTGATAATGAAGATGGTGCCGTCCTGATTGTCGGGCTGATGATTCTGGTCGTACTCTCTCTGCTCGGGGTGACAACCATGCAGACGTCGACCATCGAAGAGAAAATGGCCAACAACATGGGGCAGCGACAGTTCGCTTTTCAGGCGGCAGAGGCTGGTCTGCGCGAAGCCGAGGCGCGCCTGGCCGGGTTGGGCGGGATTGATCCGACCCTGCCGATTCTCACCCCTGCGGCCCCCGCTGCCGCGCCGCTTTGGACCACAGCCAATCGCTGGACGACAACCAACGCGCTGACCGGTTCTCAGCTTGGTTCGGGGATCGCCGGTGTCGCCGAACAGCCCCGCTATATCGTCGAGCTGTTACAGGAAATCCCGGAAGGCGAGGAGCCCCTTGAAGCCGATGTTCCCGTGACGACAGAAACTATGTACCGGGTGACGTCCCGAGGGGTTGGCGGTGTGAGTACTGCCGAAGTTATTCTGCAGATTACTCACCTGCAATAAAGGTTATCCCTGTGAAAAGCAGAAATTCAGCAAGATCGGAGGCAGCAATGAATAAGGGAAAAAGCATGATAACGAAGATACTGATCGCAGGGCTGCTGCTGTGTCTTCTTCCCGCCAGTCTGTACGCTGGAATCTGCAGCGTCGTCGATGCAGGAACCTATATCGAGGCGGAACATTACAACAACTCTGGCAATAATTTCGGTACAATGTCTTCGGCGACTGGCGGTTATTCGGGGTCAGGCTACCTGCCGGCAACCTCCAACGACACCAACTTTCCGCCCAGCGGCACCCCGCTGGAATATCTGCTCTATTTCCCGACCGCCGGCTCTTACTATCTGCACGTTAAAGGGAACTCGAACGATTCGAATAGCGACGACTCCATCTGGTACGGGATCAGCGGTAGCCCGGTCGGCGGGATCGACTTCCCGCGCGACAATAACTGGAACTGGAGTAATGTCCGTCTTAGTGAAGGCCCGAATCCTCCTGCAATCAATATTCCGGCCAGCGGCCTTTATGCGGTTAATTTCTGGGCGCGCGAAGATGGTTTCAAGTTTGACGCATTCACAATGAGCACGGCAGCAGCCTTCCCCGGCGGCGGCACGTCTATTGATCCACGCGATCCTTTAGGGGTCTGTACGACCCCTGCCGGTGTGGCAGATCACGATTTCGATGGGGACGGTTTCACTGAGCAGAGTCTTCCGACTGCTGACTGCAATGATTCTGACCCGAGTATTTTTCCCGGTCAGACAGAACTCTGCGGCAACGCCGAAGATGACAACTGCGACGGGCAAGTTGATGAAAACTGTTCGACGGTTGTCATTTCTGATGGCGGCTTGATCGCGCAGGTGCCGCTGACGCTGGTCAATCCGGCCAAACCGCAAATCATGTTGAATATGTCGAATGATCACCAACTGTTCATGGCGGCCTATTCTGACTACGACGATTACGATGGAGACCAGGTGCCAGATAAAACCTATATCCACGCGGTCAAATATTTCGGCTATTTTGACCCGGATAAATGCTACGACTACGACACACTGGATGACCGCTTTGAACCTGCTTCGTTGACCAACGATCGTTATTGCAGCGGCAACTGGAGCGGCAATTTTCTGAACTGGGCGACGATGGCCCGGATCGATACGGTGCGTAAAATTCTCTATGGCGGCTACCGTTCCACCGATACCCCGACGTTGACCGTGCTTGAACGCAGCTATATCCCGAACGACATGCACAGCTGGGTGAAGTTCTACAACGGGAGTGATCTGCCGAAACTGACTCCGTTTAACAAGCCGGTGACTGAAAGGACCGCCAGCAGCGCCGCGACCGTGACGATCAGTA
>DATCYW010000045.1:0-20959 GCA_036526255.1 Malonomonas sp.
CTCCGGCGGCCAGCCTTTTTTTAGCAACCAGTCCAGCGCACCGCGCATGTCGTCGTAGGTTCCTGCTTCCGAAGCTTTCCCTTCGCTCTGGCCGTAGCCGCGATAATCGAAGATGAACACCGCCAGCCCCAATTCGCGCAGTAGGCGCAGGTTGTCAACCCGGTGTGAGATGTTGCCGGCGTTGCCGTGGCAGAAGACCACCAGTGGCTGATCAGGCTCGCCCGGCAGGTACCAGCCGTGCAGGTTGATACCGTCAGCGGCGGTGAAAAAAACATCCTCGAACTCCAGCCGCATGGTCGCCGGGGTCATGATGATTTCCCGGTCGGGGAAATAAAGAAACATATGCTCCAGCGCGGCATTGACCGGCGCGGGCAGCAGCAGGCTGCCGAGCAGCAGCGGCAGGGTTTTGAATAGTTCGTCGCTCAATCTCATCGATACCCCTGTGCTTGCAGCGAAAACAGGTAGGCGTACTGGCCGTCCAATGCCATCAACTGTTCATGGCTGCCGCGTTCAACGATCCGCCCCTTGTCGATAACCACGATCTGGTCGGCCATGCGCACCGTCGAAAAGCGGTGCGAAATCAGGATGGTCATCTTGCCGCGGCTCAAATCGCGGAAGTGTTCGAAGATAGTTGCTTCGGCGGCGGCGTCCATGGTCGCGGTCGGTTCATCAAGCACCAGCAGGTCGGCCTCGCTGCGCATGAAGGCGCGCGCCAGGGCGATCTTCTGCCACTGGCCGCCGGAAAGCTCGCGCCCACCCTTGAACCACTTGCCCAGCTGGGTGTCGTATTGTTCCGGCAGTTTGTCGATAAATTCGGCTGCCATGCCCATCTCGGCGGCCTGCTGCCAGCGCTGTCGATCCTCAAAGTGGCTGACGTCGCCGGCGCCGATATTCTCGCCGACCAGAAACTGGTAGCGGCCGAAATCCTGAAAAATCACGCCGATCCGTCGCCGCAGGGCTTCGGCATCCCACTGCTGCAGATCCAGCCCGTCAAGCAGGATGCGCCCGGAATCGGGCTGATAGAGGCGGGTCAGCAGCTTGATCAGGGTGGTTTTGCCCGAGCCGTTCTCGCCGACCAGCGCCAGACTCTCCCCCGGCCGCAGCTGCAGATCGATCTGCTGCAGAGCCGGCTCTTCACTGCCGGGATAGCTGAAGCTGACCTGCTCGAAGCGCACCCCGTCGCCCGGTTGCGGACCCTGTTTGAGCAGCGGCCCGTCTGGCTGCGGCACCTCCTGCTCCAGATATTCGTAGAGGTTCGACAGGTAGAGGTTATCCTCGTACATGCCGCTGATCGCCGAAAGGCTGGCAGAAACCGCCGACTGCCCCTGCTTGAACAGTAGCAGGTACATGGTCATCTGCCCCAGGCTGATCGCCCCTTCAATGGCCGCCAGCGCGATCCAGGCGTAGGCACCGTAAAAGGCGCTGGTGCCGATCAGCCCGAGCAGAAAACCCCAGGAATCGCGGCGCAGGGTCAGCTGGCGATCTTCGGCGTAGAGTTTCTCAAAAATCGCCCGGTAGCGTTGCAGCAGCTTCGGCCCCAGCCGGAACAGCTTGACCTCCTTGGCGGAATCTTCGCGCGCCAGTACAGTTTCCAGATAGAGCTGCATCCGCGTGTCCGGCGAGCGCCAGCGAAACAGGCGGAATTTATCGCCGGAGAATTTCGCCTCGGCGAGAAACTCGGGGATGCCGCCGGCGATCAGAATCAGCACCGCCCAGGGGGAAAACTGCACCAGCAGCAGGCCGTAGCTGGTCAGCGAGATGCCATTCTGCACCAGACCGAAGGTACGGGTGACCAGGCTTAACGGCCGGGTCGAAGCCTCGCGGCGGGCGCGGGTCAGCTTGTCGTAGAACTCCGAATCCTCGAAGTGCGCAAGCCGCAGGGTCAGCGCCTTCTCCAGAATCATCAGGTTGATCCGCTGCCCCATCAGCGCCCGCAGCAGCGATTGACAGACCGAGATACCGCGCTGTGCTCCGGCGATCAGCGCGATAATCAGCGCCTCGCAGGCGACGAACAGCAGCACGAAGGTCGTATCGGCGCTGCCGGTCTGCTGGTGCTGGCCGATCGCCGCGACCACGCCATCAACAATCAACTGGCCGATATAGGCGACTGCCGCCGGCAGCACCCCGGCCACCAGCGTCAGCAGGGCGAAGGTCAGCGCCAGTTTTTTACTGGTCGACCAGACCAGCTCAAGGGCGCGGCGGCTGTAGCGAAAAACATCTAAATACCGCTTTGGCGGTGGATTGCTGTCGCTGGCAACATGTGGATATTTCAAGGTCAGATCCTGTTTTTAGCGAGAGGTGGCCAAGGGCTAAGGCAACAGTTTAGCAGAGAAGCGCCGGCCGCGCGTTTCTGTTACTCTGTCAGTCAGTCCCTTTAGCATGGAGCCATTGCATGGAACCGATTTTCACTGATCCCACCCCGCCGCGCTACACCGAAGCCGCTTTTCCCGCATACCGCTATCTGCCGTTTGTCCCCGGGATTGCGCATCCGCGCCGCGATCCGGCCGGACATTCCTACGGTTATGAAGAAGAGCACCTGGCCGGCTTCACGGCCGACGACTGGCGCGACTGCCACTCTTATCTGTACGGTATCGATCTGTTCAATCAGGGTTACTGGTGGGAGGCGCACGAAGCACTGGAAGTCGTCTGGTTGGCCGCCGGACAGGAGACCCTGACCGGCAATTTCGTCCAGGGCTTGATTCAGATTGCCGCCGCACAGTTGAAACGCTTCATCGGCGCGCCACGCGGCGCGCAGCTGCTCACCGAAAGCGGCGTTGCCAAGCTGTCGCTGGCCGATGGGATTTACCTGGGGATCGAGATCAACGCTTTAATCACTGCTGCCCAGAACAGGCTGCGTGAGAATCGCGGTGAATACCCACGGATTTCGCTGATCTTTTAGCTGCCGGGGTGGGCGCGTTGGTACTGCGGGGGCCAGGGGTGTTCCGCCTTGAGCTGTAGCGCGGCATGCATCGGCCAGTAGGGATCGCGCAGCAGTTCGCGGGCGAGAAAGATCACGTCGGCCAGCCCGGTGGCGAGAATCTGCTCGGCCTGAACCGCGGCGGTAATCAGGCCGACGGCGCCGGTGGCGATGCCGACCTCTGCTTTGATCTGCGCTGCCAGCGGCGTCTGGAAGCCGGGGGCGACGGGGATCACCGCATCGGCGGTCAATCCGGCGGAGGAGCAGTCGATCAGATCGATGCCCAGTGCTT
This sequence comes from Malonomonas sp., assembly GCA_036526255.1. GTDB lineage: Bacteria > Desulfobacterota > Desulfuromonadia > Desulfuromonadales > Geopsychrobacteraceae > Malonomonas. The sequence goes on from DATCYW010000045.1 coordinate 3,210, forward strand.
TGAGCTGTCGGCAGAGTTCCAGTGTCTGGGGCAGGTCCCAGCCGCCCTCGACCCAGTCGGTGGCCGAGATGCGCACCAGCACCGGCAGCTGCTGCGGCCAGATTTCACGGACGCGACGCGCAACCTGCAACGGAAAGCGCATACGGTTTTCAAGGCTGCCGCCGAATTGGTCGTTGCGCCGGTTGCTCAGTGGCGACAGAAACTGGTGCAGCAGGTAGCCGTGCGCCATGTGCACCTCGACTACCTGAAAGCCGGCCTGCAGCGCCCGGCGGGTCGACTCCTCGAAACTCACACAGATCTGTTCCAATTCGGCTGCATTCAATTCCCGCGGCTCAGGTGAGCCGGGTCCGAACGGTAGCGGGCTGGGTGCCACCGGTTGCCAGCCGCCATCCGCCGCGGCAATGGCCTTACCACCCTGCCAGGGGGGCGACACTGAAGCCTTGCGGCCGGCATGCCCCAGCTGGATGGCGGGAACCGCGCCCTGTGCAGCAATGAAGCGGGCAATCGGCGCAAAGGCCTCGGTCTGGGCGTCGTTCCAGAGACCGCAGTCGCTGGGGCTGATGCGGCCGTCGGCGGTCACGGCGGTCGCTTCGACCATGACCAGGGCGGCACCGCCGACCGCTCGGCTACCGAGGTGGACCAGATGCCAGGCCTCCGGCAGGCCGTCGCGGCAGGAATACTGGCACATCGGCGCGACAAAAATCCGGTTGCGCAGGGTCAGAGAACGCATTTTCAGGGGGGTGAACAGCAGACTCATGTCGGCACCTCGCGTGACGGTTTAAGAAATTCCTACTGGCCTGACTCAGCGTCCGAGCGGCAGGGAGAAGGTGAAGGTCGAGCCGGCGCCTTCGGTGCTTTCGACCCAGATCCGGCCATTATGCAGCTCGACCATATTCTTGCAGATCGCCAGCCCCAGCCCGGTGCCTTTTTCGCCGTTGGTGCCGGTTTTGCGCCGCTTGACCTGATGAAACTTGTCGAACACCTGGGCCTGCTCTTCAGCTGGAATTCCCAGCCCGCTGTCGCTGACACTGACCAGCAGGTTTTGTGAGTTGTCGAGATCCAGCTTCAGCTTCAGGTCGCCCTGGTTCGGGGTGAATTTGATGGCGTTGCCGATCAGGTTGTTCAGGACCTGCTGGACTTTCGGCACGTCGAAACTGATAAACAGCGGGTCGATCGCAGTCGCGGCGAAGGCTTCAAGCGCGGCTGCAAGCTCCAACGAAACTGTCAACTGCTTGCTGCGCGAAAGCAGTCTGGCGCGCTTTTCGACCTGGCTGAAGATTGACAGCAATTGTGGATAGCTGAAGCTGGTCGCCTCAAGTTGCAGCCGCCCCGATTCGATCTTCGCCAGATCGAGCAGATCGTTGACCAGGGTCAACTGCTCGTTGCAGGTATTCTTGACCTCCTTGAGCAGCTCGATCAACTCGGCGTCCAGGTCGTAGCAGGTCGGAATCGTTTCCATTACGGTAATCACGCTGCTGATCGGCGAACGCAGATCGTGTGAGGCGATGCCGATCAGCTCGGTTTTCAGGTTGTTCAGCTCGATCAGTTCCGCCTTGGAGACTTCCAGCTCGCTGGCGGTTATCCGCAGCGTCTCAGAGATCCGTTGCTGCACCGCCAGTGATTCGCGCAGCTCGGCGCTGGCGTCTTCGAACTGTTTGGCTTTTTCCGAGGTCAGGTGCAGTTTGTCAGCCAGAATCCGCGCCACCCAGTCGTAAAAAAGAAAACTCAGCTCGTGTGAATTATCCTCTTTCACTTCCTGCAGCAACGCCGAAGAGACGACCAGAGTTTCGAGCTCTTCCAGGACCTCGACCGCCGTATAGGACGGCTGGCCGGTGACGACCGTCATCTCGCCGAAAATATCCCCGGTCCGCCCCAGGCTGTAGAGCTGGCGCTGATCGCTTTTGACCGAGACGCTGCCTTTGAGGATGATGAACACCTCGCGGTTGGTTTCCCCCTGGGCAATGATGGTCTTTCCCGCCGGATACTCAGCCTGCCTGATCAGCGGCAGGAATTTGCGCAGGGAGTCGTCGGGCACCGTGGCGAGGTAGCGGGATTGTTTGAGGGCGGCGAGGATTTTTCGTTCGTCAGCCAGCATGCGGGCAGCTCCTGTTTTTGCGTTGCGAAAACTTCGTTTTAATGAGCTGCATTTTTACCAAAAGCAGGCAAGCTGTCAATCAATCAGGGGATTTGCGGTTTATTCCATCCCGATTCGGGGCAGAAACTGCGCCAGATCCGCAGGCAGTGGGCAATCGATGGCGATCGGCGCGGCATTAAAGGGGTCGACGAACGCCAGGCGGCTGCAGTGCAGAAACAGGCGCGGCAATTCTGCCGGACAGGGGCCCTGATAGCGTTTGTCACCGAACAGCGGGTGGCCGATCTCGGCCAGCTGGCGGCGGATCTGGTGCTGGCGGCCGGTGAGCAGAGTCAGTTCCAGCAACGACGCCTGCTCGTTTCTCTGGCAGGCGCGGAAGCGGCTGCGGGCATCCTTCAGCTTCCCCTTGGCGCTGAGCTGCGACTGCAGCTCGCCGCTGCCGGGAGTCATGCCGACGACCAGCGCCAGGTAGCATTTGTCCACCTCCTGACGGATGAACAGCTGCCCCAGTTGGCCACAAGCCTGCTTCCCTTTGCCGAACAGCACCGGCCCCGAAGTCTCCAGATCGAGTCGATGCACCGGGGCGACCTGAAAGCTGCTGCCGCGCTTCTTCAGCAGCGCTTCGACCCGGCTGGTCAGGTTGTCGTCCTCATGCCCGACGCTGGCATGGATGGCCAAACCGGCCGGTTTATCAACCACCAGGATTTCACGGCTTTCATAGAGGATGCTGACTTCGGTCGCCGCGCTCAGCGGGATCTGCTGCAGTTCCTGCAATCTGCCACTGTCTGGCAGCTGGATACGATCAGCAAGGTTCAGCCGGTCATCAGCGGCTAGTGCGCCGCGCGGGCCACGGATTTTGCCCTTTTTCAGCAGCTGTTTCAAATAGGCAGGCGGCGCGGCAGGGAGGCGGCGCTGCAGAAACTCGGCGGCGCTCAGATTCTCTTCAGCTTTTTCAACGATTAATTCATTCATCGGCAGAGCATAGTGCAGGGGAGGGATGAAGGCAATTTGAAACGCATATCCTTCCGATTTGCCGTCACTTTCGGGCAACGGTGGCCAGGCTTCTGGCGGCAGACAAAAGTTCGGGCTCTCCGTGGCCGGGGAGCCCGTTCGGTCGCTGCAGGGGTTAATCGTGGTGGGTGTCGAATTCGTGCGGGTGCTTTTTCACCTCTTCGTAGTTTACCCGGTAGCCGTGGGTCAGCTCGGCACAGCTGCTGTAGCTCCATTTTTCGCAGTGGTCGCCGACCTCAACTTCTATCTGCTCGGCGTCGCAGCCAACCACGCGCCCTTTCTGGTGCGTATCCTGATTTTCGACCCAGATCATGTGCCCATCGGTAAACAGCTCACACATTCCTTGATAATCGGTCCGGTTCATACTGTCCTCCTTTGCGCGGACAGCTACTCAAGCTAGCTTTGTTAAAGAGCGAACCCTGATTTGAACAGCTGTCCTTCCAGAGTTCCTGTTACAAGTTAATTATAGCATATAACCATTATTTTTTCGCTACTTGGAGTTCTGCTGCAGGCGGTGCGCGCCGCTGCCGGGAGGGGCGATTGGCTGAACCGCAAATGCGAGTTATACTGTCCTTTCGGCAGTTTCCCCCCAGCAAGGAGTTACTTTTTATGCATGTCATCGTTGATCTTTGTGTCGTCCCCCTTGGGGTTGGCGTGTCGGTTTCCAAATATGTCGCCCTCTGTCAGCAGATTCTTGAAGACGCCGGGCTGAAAATCAAGCTGCACGCCTACGGGACTAATATCGAGGGCGATTACGAGCAGGTGTTCGCCGCGATTCGCCGTTGCCACGAGCAGATTCATGCCGCCGGCGCGCCGCGCATCAGCACCACCATCAAGCTGGGCAGCCGGGTTGATCGGCAGCAGAGCATGGAAGACAAGCTGCGCAGCGTCGCGGAAAAGCGCGGCTGATCACGCCGGAAAACTTCAATCAGGATGGAGGCTGAGATGACAGACCACTGGGATCCGGCAAAACTGTTGGAGACGTCAGGCAGCTACTGGCAGGGATCGGCGCTACAGGCGGCCGTGCGTCTGGATATTTTTAGCCACTTAAGCGCCGCGTCGGTGCCGGCGGAGGGCTTGGCCGCATTGCTCGATTGCGACCGGCGCTCTTTGCAGATGCTGCTGCGCGCGCTGGCGGCGATGGGGCTGCTGGAGAAAGACCGCAGCGGCTACCGTTGCGCAGAACCGGTCCGGTCCTGGCTGGATGCCAATTCCAGCCAGTATCTCGGACATATTATCCGTCACCATCAGCATTTGGTCGAATCCTGGAGCCGGCTCGATCAGGCGGTCCGCAGCGGCCAGCCGCAGCGCCAACGTTCTTCGTACGCGGAGGATGAATGGCGCAACGACTTTCTGCTCGGCATGCACAACCTCTCCAGCCTGCTGGCACCCCAGCTGGTGCCCCGGATTCCGCTGCAGAATCCGCAGCGACTGCTGGATGTTGGCGGCGGTCCGGGGACCTGGTCGCTGCACTTCTGCCGCCAGCATCCACAACTGCAGGCGACGGTTTTCGACCTGCCGGCCAGTGAGCCGATCTTTCGCGCCAATGTCGCTAACAGCCCCTTGAGCGAGCGGCTGCAGTTTGTCGGCGGCGATTTTCTGCAGCTGCCGCTCGGCGCAGGGTTCGACGTTGCCTGGCTGTCGCACGTGCTGCATGGTGAAGGTCCGGAGAATGCCGCGGCGCTGGTCCGTCAGGCCGCGGACGCGCTGGCTGCGGGCGGCACCCTGCTGATTCACGAATTCATTCTTAATGATGAGGATGAGGGGCCGCTCTACCCGGCGCTGTTTTCCTTAAATATGTTGCTCGGTACCGAGCAGGGGCAGAGCTACAGCGAAGCAGAACTTGTGCAGATGTGTCAGGCGGCGGGGCTGGTTGATTGTGTCAGGATCGGGTTACCGGAACAGTTGAAAAGCGGAGTGATTTCTGCCCGTAAACCCTGAACGGACCAGATCGGTCGCTATTTGAACAGAAAGCCGGTGCGGGGTGAGGAATAATACTGATAACTCGCCTTGCCCTGATTCTTGGCGCGGTACATGGCCAGGTCGGCATTTTTCAGCAGCTCCTGGCTGGTTGTCCCATCGTTGGGGTAGAGGCTGATGCCGATACTGGCGCTGACCCGCTGGTAGTAGTTGTCTCTGGACAGTTCATGAGTCAGTGCGGTGCAGATCCGTTCGGCCATGGTTTCGACCATCTCCAGCGTTTCGACTTCATCGAGCAGCACCAGAAACTCATCCCCCCCCATGCGCGCGACCGTATCGCTTTCGCGGACGCAACTGCGCAGGCGGTCAGCAACATCAATCAGCAGCAGATCTCCGAAATCGTGGCCGAGATTGTCGTTGATATCCTTGAAGTGATCCAGATCGAGAAAGAACAGCGCCACCTGCTTGCCGTTGCGGCGCGCTTTACCGAGCGCCTGTTTTAACCGGTCCTCGAACAGCAGGCGGTTCGGCAGGTCGGTCAGCGAATCGTGGTGGGCCAGGTGGTGCAGGCGTTTTTCGTTTTCACTCAGCATTTCCTCGGTGTGCAAGCGGTCGGTAATGTCCCGCGCCACCTCGATCACCGCCTGCAGCTTGCCCTCGGCATCGAACAGTGGCGAAGCGTTCAGCTCAACAATCCGTCGGCCGCGATTGGTCGTATGTTGATGGATGACCGTAACCGGTTCGCCGGTCTCCTTTACCTGCTTCAGTGGGCAGGGGTGCGACTCGCCGTTACAGGGAACCTGGGATGCGTGCGAAATCTGATAGCAGAGGGGGAAGTCGTTTTCTATTTCCACTTGAGGACTCTGTTCGCGGGCGACCCGGTTCATCTGCAGCACCCGGTGATCAGTGGCGATGACCATGATCGGATCGGAAACGCCGTCAATGACCGACTGGAGAAAATTGGTCCGCTCCACCAGCTGTCGTTCGACCTGTTTGCGCTGGCTGATATCGTGAATAATCGAACAGAGCAGCGTGCGCCCGTCGATCACAATCGGGCTGCAATGGACCTCGACCTCGCGCAGCTGGCCGTCGGCCATCCGGTGGGTGAACTGAAACTGTTTCGCCCCCAGGGTTCCGACCAACGCCATTTTTCTTCGCAGTTCAGTTTCGCTGAGATTATTCAGGCGAAAGACCGACATCCCCTGAATCTTTTCCCGTGGATACCGATAGAAATTACAGGCGGCAAGGTTGGCATCGACGACCGTGGCGGAGGCCGGATCGACCAGCAGGATGCTGGTCTGCGTCTCTTCAAACAGCACCCGGTACTGCTGCTGTCGTTCGCGCAGCTCGGCCTCGACCTGCAGCCGTTCGAGCAGCTCGTCTTCAAGTTGCCGGTTTTTCTCTTCCAGTAGCCGGGTTTTGTTGGTCACCTGGTGGCGCGCCCAGCAGGCCAGCAGCAATGTCAGGAGGGTCAAAACAGAGAGGATAACCATCAGCCAGGCCGTGCTGCCAAAGACGTGTTGCTCGACAGCGAGCGCCGGAAACGGCAGAAGCAGCAGGAGCCCAAGGATGATTGGTTTGGTACCGCGCAACAGAATCCCCCGAAAATGTCGGCACGCAAAGGAAGTTACTGGGAAATTTAAGTTTTTTTGTCGGAAAAGATCAAGTAAAAAGTACCGCGCGGCTAGCGGCGGCGCTGTAATTGTGCCAGCTCGTCCTTCAGTTTCTGATAGCTGCCCAGCCGTTCAAGGCTTAGTTTTCCCGCTTCAACCGCCTGCTGCACCGCACAACCCGGTTCGGATTTATGCCGGCAGTCATTGAAACGACAGTCGGCCGCCAGAGCCTCGACATCGGTGAAGGATTCGGCGAGATCCTCCTCTTCGCCCCAGAGATGCAGTTCGCGCATCCCCGGATTATCCATCAGGATTCCCCCCTGTGGCATAAGGAACAGTTCGCGGTGGGTGGTCGTGTGGCGGCCGCGGCCGATGGTTTCGTTGATTTCACCGACCTTCTGTCGCTGTTCACCGAGCAGGCCGTTGAGGATAGTCGATTTGCCGACCCCTGAAGAGCCGAGCATCGCCAGAGTCCGACCGGGTCGCAGATAGGAGAACAGCAGATCAAGTTGGTGTGGTTCGCGGGCACAGAAGAAGTGTACTGGCGTTTCAGCAGCGATGGTTTCGACCTGGCTTTTATACCCCTGTGGGTCGTCGCAGAGATCGGCCTTGTTGAGCAGGATCGCCGCCTCGGCACCACTGCCGCTGACCAGGGTCAGGTAGCGTTCGATCCGCCGCAGATTGAAATCACGGTCGAGGCCGCAGACGATCAGCACCAGATCGACATTGGCGGCAATCCCCTGTTGTTCGATTCGTTCGCGTCCTTTGCCTTTGCGGCGACCGGGCAGGTTGCGGGCGAAAAAGCTTTTCCGTGCCAGCAGCGCCTGAATAACCCCGCGCTGCTCGGACTGCGGTTCGACCACCACCCAGTCGCCGACCACCGGCAGGTCAGCCCGGCCATCGGCTTGGTGGCGTAGTTTGCCGGCAAAACGCACGGTCAATTCGCCGCGTTCGGTCCAGACCCGAAAGTAGTTCTTCTCCCCCCGGATCACCCGCGCCGGCAGGTAGCCGCTCTTCGCCCAGGGTTTGAATTGCTCAGTAAAATAGGGGGTCCAGCCCCAGTCCGCTAATGTCATGCCGGGAAAATAGCACGAAAGCTCCGTCTGTTCCTACAACAACCAGAGCAGGAACACGCCCAGAGTCAGTAAAAACAGCCGGGCGGGCAGCCATTGTTCCACCGACTGTTGACCGATCTGCAGCAGTCGCTGCAGCAGAAACCAGGAAAAGCCCAGACCGGTCAGCACCAGCAGCGGCATCAGAATATGCAGGGTGCCCAGATTGAGCTGATGAACCACCGGCAGCCAGCCCGCAAGACCAGTGTCGGAAAACAGCATGCACGGCAGCTGCGGCCCCTGCACCAGCAGTTCGCGGAAAAACAGCCCGAACAGCCCGGACAGCGCCAGTGGCAGGCTGGCGACGCCGAACAGCACGAAGCGTTCGCGCCAGTCGTCTCTCCTTTGCTGCCAGGTCGCCATGGCGAAGCCGCTCAGCAGCAGCATCGCCAGCAGCAGAAAGGTCCAGGCCCAGCTCGGCTGCGGCGTGACCAATTCGGCGCCACGGACCGCCAGCGCGACTGCCAGCAGCAGCGGCGGCAGCAAGGCATCAAGCAGCGATCTGGATGGCGCCGCCAGCACCCCCTGCCAGGGGAAGCGCAGGTCAAGCCGGACGGCATCGTGCGGACAGTGCTTGATGCAGGAGCCGCAGAGCACGCAATCATCGCTGCTTTCAGCTGCCGAGGGGTGCAGCCCCATCGGACACTCCTGCTCGCGGATACAGTCATCGGCCCGGCACTGACTGAGGCAGACGTTGTTGTTGCTGCGCAGTTTCAGCGTCGAATAGCGGGCAGCGCGACCGACCAGCCAGCCTAAAGGGCAGAGGTATTTGCACCAGCGACGTTTGCCGAACAGCTGCTGACTGAGCAGCGTCATGCCGATCAGCGCCAGCAGCAGATGCGCGGTTCCTGGCGCGCGCTGAAACAGGTGCCCCTGCTGCTCGACCCAGAGCAACAGCAACAGCCCCGACAGTGCGATCAGCGAGCCGTAGCTCTGCAGCCACTGCGGCTCCTGCCGTTGCCCCGCCCAGGGCCACAGCCGGGCCAACCCCTCCAACGGGCAAAAGCTGCACCAGCTGCGGCCGCCGACCCAGATCAGCAGCAGCAGAAATGGCCACCAGACACCCCAGACCAGAAAGTTGGCAGCATTCTGCTGCGCGGGGCCGAACAGGCAGAAGCCGATCACCAGCAGCAGCGCGGGAACGGTCAGGCGATAAAGACTGTCGGGATATTTTCCCTGTGTGAACAACCGGCGCACCAGTGGCAATTGCAGCAGGTTCAAACGCTGATTGTCGGCTTCGGCGGTGATGTTGAGAAAAATCTGCTCGGCCTGCAGCAGTTCGCCGCTGCAGACCGACACGGCCCGGTCGACCACTTGTTGCAGCTCCTGACCGTTGAGCGGCCAGTGATAGTCGACCAGCCGGTTGAGCGCCTCCTGGCTGAAACCGCGCACCTGCTTGTGGTGCTTCTGGTTCAACTGTACCAGCAGGCGCTTGGCGATCACCGGAATGTCCTTCTTCCGCTCGCGCAGCGGCAGCAGCTGGATGGTTCTGGTTTTGAGCAGCTGGTAGAGATCGGCGTGAAACAGCCCCTCGGCGACCCGTTGCTGCAGCTGTTCGTCGCTGGTGGCGATCACCCGGACATCGGTGTGTCGGGCCTGTTCCTCACCACGGCGGAACAACACGCCGCTGCAGAGAAAGTCGGCCAGCATCTCCTGGACGCGCAGATCGAGAAATTCGATATTCTCAAGAATCAGCTCGCCACTGTCGGCCAGTTCCAGATAGCCGCGGCGGGTGCCGTCGGTATAGACCAGCGTGTCCGGCGCGTGGCCGAACAGCGCAGACTCCTGGGCCAGCGCCGTCAGCAACGGGTCGCGCTGGGTTTTCCGGCGGCTCTCCTGCTGCTTGAGCACCGGTGGCGGTTCGGCGCAATCGAGATAAAGGATCGGCCGCGTCTGTTCGCCGCAGTGAAAATGGATCAACCGTGCGACCAGCTCTTTCCAGGTGCCCCGCTCCCCCTGCACCAGCACATGCTGCTGACTGTGCGCCAGCTGTTCGATCTGCTGGTTCAGCGTGCGCACCCAGTCGCTGACGCCGGGGAAGCTGTCAAATTCGGGCAGCACCTGCCAGCCGATCAGGTTGGTGAGCAGCTCGCGCGCCTCTTTCTCTTCACGCTGATGGCGGATGGTCCAGTTGCCGAGCTGCTGTGCCAGCCGCCGGCAGAGATTGTCGTAGAGCAGCGGGTATTCCTGCATCAGTTCGCGGACCGCTAGCCAGGACAGTTTGGCCACCCGAACCGGCTCGCGTGCCACCACGTCTGCCGTGCGCTTCTCATCGGTCAACAGGGCCCGTTCGCCGAAGATTTCCCCCTGCTGCAAGGTCGCGATCAGGTGTTCAAACCCCTCCAGGTCGGTCTGCACCACCTCAACCCGTCCCTGTAGCAGCAGGTAGAGAGAGCAGGCGACCGCACCTTGCGGGATGATCACCTCACCGGCAGCGAACTGGTGCTCCTGAGCCAGTTGTTGCAGCTTCTCCAGCGCCGGAGCGGGCAATCCCTGTAAAAAACCGATTTCGGTCAGACCTGTAAATATGCTCATGTCGCTTCCCCGCGTGGTTAAGACCGACAGGTACAGCAATAAAAATGCCTGTTTTTACAGGGAAAACGTATACCTTGAAAGGGCAGGAATAACCTTGGGATAGGCAGGTTCGGCGGGTGCTTCTTTAGCCGTCGGGCGAGCTGTAATGGTTAATAGTGACCCGGCTGCGGTCAAAACGGCCACTGCGCAGCTCAGCTGGCGAGGAGTTTGCGGATCGCTTCCTGCAGAGTGGACAGCTGATAGGGTTTTTTCAGAAAGCCGGAGAGGCCTTTGCCGATAAAGCGCTGCGAAACGTCCTGTTCGTTGTAACCGCTGCTCATGATGACTTTGACTTCAGCGTCAACCCGGCGCATTTCGCGGAAGGCCTGTTCACCATCGAGGTGCGGCATGGTCAGGTCCATCAGTACAAAACGGATCTGTTGGCGCTGCTTCGTATAGATGTTCAGCGCGTCACGGCCGTCATTGGCGGTCAGCACTTCAAAACCCAGTTCTTCGAGCATCGAACGACCGATGCTGCGCACGGTTTCATCGTCATCGACCAGCAGAACCAGGCCACTGTCCTTGAGCTGTGGCAGGCTCTTTTCCTTGTCGAACAGCACCGCCGGTTTGCTGGTCGCCGGAAAGAGCACTTTAAAGGTGGTCCCTTTGCCAACTTCGCTGTAGACCTTGATCGCCCCTTTGTGACTGCGGACGATCCCCAGCACAGCGGCCATGCCGAGACCGCGGCCGGTGAACTTGGTACTGAAGAAGGGTTCGAAAATCCGCGTGATGATCTCTTTCTCCATTCCGCAGCCGGTGTCGGCAACTTCAAGAAAGACGTACTGCCCTGCGGGCAGGGTTTCGTCGAGCCAGGTCTCGCTCAAATAGCTCTGATCGCAGTCCAGCACGCCGGTAGAGAGCGCCACCACGCCGCTGCGTTCACCGATGGCATCGGAGGCATTGATGGCAAGATTCATAATAATTTGCCGCAACTGGGTGGCGTCGGCGTCAACCGTCGGCAGGTGCGGGGCAAAGTCGTAACGCAGCAGGACGTTTTTGCTGATCGAAACCCGCAGCATCTGTTCCATCTCGGCAATCACCTGTGAGAGGTCGTGCGGCTCGACGACAAATTTTCCCCGGCCCGAATAGGCCAGCATCTGGTTGGTCAGATCGGCCGCTTTGTTGGCCGAATCTTTGATCTGCTCCAGGCTCGATTTTGCCGGCGATTCCTGATTGATCCGTCGCAACGCCAGTTCGCAGTGACCAAGAATCGCCATCAGGATGTTGTTGAAATCGTGGGCGATCCCGCCGGCCAGCACGCCGAGGCTCTCCAGCTTCTGGGTCTGCAGGATCCGTTCTTCGAGGCGGCGCCGTTCCTCGTCGAGACGCACCCGTTCGGTGATATCCCGGGTGATCGACAGGACGCAGGTTTCCCCTTCAAGGGCGATCAGCCGTGCCGACAGCAGGCCGATGCGCTTGCTACCGTCCTTATGGCGGAACTCTGCTTCGATGCTGTTTGCCTCACCATGTGCGTTCAGTTCGGCCACCATGTGCTCACGATCTTCATCGTGACACCAGATATTCAGGTCATCTGGGCGCGAGCTGCGACCGATAACTTCATCCGCGGTCCAGCCGGTCAGGTTGGTGAACCCCTGATTGGTTTCGATGAAAACACCGTCAGCGAGTCGGTTGAGATTGAAGGCGTCAGGACTGAGTTTGAAGGTCCGGGAGAATTTTTCTTCTGACGCTTTTAGTGCCGCTTCTGCTTTCTTACGCTCGGTGATCTCCCGTACGGTGGCGATCACCAGCTTTTTCTCCTCGGTTTGATAGCTTTTCAGCGCCACCTCGACCCAGAACGGCTCGCCGTCGCTGCGTCTGGCCAGCCACTCAAACACCTGCGGCCCCTGCTCGACGGCCGCCCGCAGCCGTTTCTGTGCCTCCTCCTGCGTATAGGGGGGGGTGCCGGGGCTGAGAGCAGCGACGCTGAGTTCCAGCACATCTTCTTTGCGGTAACCGAACATCTGCAGCATCGCCTGGTTGACGTCCAATATGTCGCCGGTCAGTGCGTCGTGGATAAAGATGGCATCGTTGCTGGCGTTGAAGACTTCACGGTAATCTTTCTGGCTCTTGAGCAGGGCGGCATCTTTTTCCAGCAGCTCGCTGGTCCGTTTGCGGACCTGTGCTTTGAAAATCACGCTGGTGGCAAACGACAGCAGGGTCGTGGCACAGATCAGAGCCAGCGCCCACCAGGCCCAGGCCGGGATTGTCTCGGCCGCGGATTTTCCGCCCAGCCAGTAGGAGAGTCGCTGGTAATAGAATGATTTTGGATCCAGTTTCCACCGATCCAGTTGCGAACTTATCTTGCTGAGCAGCTGGTGATGGCGACCGTTTTTGGCGGCGAAATAGATGGAGAAGGGGGAAAACTGAATGCTGCTGGGAACCAGGTCATAGTCGTCGGCGTGGCGCAGTCCGAAGTGCTGCGGAGCCACTCCGGCGGTAATTTCTCCCGCCTGCACCGCAGAAAAAACGTCGTCAAAATTCGGGAACTCGACCAATTCACAGTTGACGCCCAGCTGCTGACAAGTGGCGGCGAAGTTCTGGCCGTTGATGTCGCGACTCATCACCCCGACCCGCTCCCCCTGAAGGTCGGTGATGTTTTCGATTTTTCCGTTCGGGTGGATGAACACCTGCCCCCAGACTTCAACCGTCGCCTCCTGGGTGTAATCCATGATCTCTGCCCGCTGCGCGGTGTAGGCGACCGACATCATCAGGTCGATCTCTTCGCTCTGCAGGCGGTCGAGACCTTCCTGCCAGCTCCCCGGCACAAAGGTCAGAGTCCAGCCTTCCTGGCTGGCGATCTCACGCAGCAGGTCGGGGTTTAACCCTTGGGCTTCGCCATTTTCATCGATGTAATTAATGGGTTGGAAAGGAAAGATGCCGACCCGCACCTGTGGCTGTTCGTTCGGGCCATCGGCCTGCAGCGGACTGGTGCAAAGGAGCAGGAAGGCAAGTAGGTAGAGAAAGCGGTTCACCAAACCTCCGGCGGAGTATTTGAATGGAAGGCTCTAAGCTATAATGGTTTTTTTCTCCAGGCAACTGAATACTTAACCGATTTGATTAAGAATAGCTCCAAGTCGATATTTTCTGCGAGATAGGTTCGCTAAGAAGCTATTATTCCGCTTCTTCAGGCAGCTCTTCATCGTCCTGCTCGACCACCTTCTTTTTGCCGAACAACCGTGCGACAATTATCCCGACTTCATAAAGGATGACGAAGGGGATAGCGATCGATGCCTGTGAAAAGACATCGGGCGGCGTCAGCACTGCGCCCAGCACAAAGGCCATCAGCAGGGCGAATTTGCGGTTTTTTGCCAGCCAGATATGATCGACGATCCCCATCCGGGCGAGAAAGAAGATGACGATCGGCAGCTCGAAGACCAGGCCGAAAGCGATCAGCAGGCGACTGGCCAGGGTCAGGTAGGCGCCCATCGAGAGCATCGCGTTGACCCCGCCGACTCCGGTACCGTAAGCAACCAGAAAGGAGAAGACCATCGGAAAGACCAGGGTAAAGCCGAAGTAGGTGCCGCTGCCGAAACAGAGGCTGCTGAAGATGACAAAGGGGAGCACCATCCGCTTTTCGTTGGCATAGAGGCCGGGGGCGATAAAGCCCCAGATCTGCCAGATGATGATCGGAAAGGCGACCACCAGTCCGGCCAGCGCGGCAACTTTGAGCAGAGTGAAGAAGGGTTCAGTGGCGCTGATGAAGACCAGTGAGCTTCCTTCCGGCAGAACCGCACGAACCGGTTCGGAGATCCGTTCAAACAGCTGTTCGGCAATGCTGTAGCAACCGAGAAATGCCACCAGCCAGGCGCCGGCTGCAATCATCAGACTTTTGCGCAGTTCCTCCAGGTGTTTGGAGAGCGCCATCCCTTGAGCTTCAGCCATTTGGTTTCTGCTCCGGGTCAGTTTTCGGGGTCGCGCCGACCGTGGGGTTGGCGGTGTCGAAGAGGCTGTTCTCCACCGTGGCCAGATCGTCCTCGTCGCTCATCGAGCGGGCCAGCCGGGCTTCGCGGATTTTTTCGGCGTTGCCCTGCGGTTGCGGCCCGGGTTCGCTGGCCCCTTCCGGAGCCGCGGCGTTGGGCGGGGTCATTTTGCCTTCGCGGATCAGCTGTTCGCGGATCTTTTCCACCTCGGCGCTGCGCGCCTCAACCTCGATGGTATTTTTCAGCTCGTTGGTCGCCCGTTTGAACTCGGCAAACCCCTTGCCGAGGGAGCGCGCCAGGTCGGGAAGTTTTTTCGGCCCGAGCACAATCAGCGCCAGGCCGGCGATCAACAACATTTCGGTCATGCCGATTCCGAACATCTCTCTTCCCTTCTCCTGCTGCAGAACTTTATAGTGGCGCGCTGAATGCGACCGGCGCTGAGCATTTTACTGTGGATTAACCCGGCGAGAATAGCCCCTTAACTGGCCACTGTCAAGCACTCGCGGGCGGTGAAAAGATTGACATATCAGGGGGTTTTGGCTAGTATCCGAGACTCGTTCCGTATACACATAATCACTTAGGATAGTTAGATGGATCAAGAGCAGTTGAAACAGAAAATCAAGGCCCTGGCCGCCGAGCGTAACGCGCTGCTGATGGCGCACAATTACCAGCGCGACGAAGTTCAGGAGATCGCTGAAATTACCGGCGATTCGCTGGCGTTGTCGATGGAAGCGGCCCGGACCGACAAGCCGGTGATCGTTTTCTGCGGGGTGCATTTCATGGCCGAAAGCGCCGCGATTCTGGCGCCGGAGAAGATCGTGCTGCTGCCGCGTGAAGATGCTGGTTGCCCGATGGCCGACATGGTCACCGCCGAGGGGTTAAGAGATCTCAAGGCCCAGTACCCCGAAGCCACCGTGGTGACCTATGTCAATTCGAGCGCCGCGGTCAAAGCCGAGAGCGACATCTGCTGTACCAGCTCGAACGCGGTGAACGTCGCCCGTTCGCTGCCGGCGAAACAGCTGCTGCTGGTACCGGACCGCAACCTGGGGCGCTACATTGCCAAGCACGTGCCCGAAAAAGACTGTATCTGCTGGGAGGGTTACTGCCCGACCCACGATCGTCTCAAAGTTTCTGAGGTGCTGAAGGCCAAAGCCGAGCATCCCGACGCGCTCTTCATGGCGCATCCCGAATGCACTCCGGAGATCCTCGAACACGCCGATCACATCTGTTCAACCAGTGGCATGTACGAATTTGCCAGTCAGAACCCGGCGCAGAAGTTCATCGTCGGGACCGAAGACGGCATCCTCTGGCGGCTGAAAAAAGAAAATCCGCACAAGCAGTTCATCCTGCCAAGCCGTTCGCTGATCTGTCCGAACATGAAACTGACCTCGCTCGAAGACATACTGCGCTGCCTCGAAACCATGCAGCCGCGGATCACCGTGCCGGAAGAGGTGCGCGAAAAAGCCAAGTTGACCCTTGACCGGATGCTGGCGGTCCCGCGGGATTGAGCTTTATAAACAGGTTGAACTATCATTACGAGGGCGTGCGATCTGCACGCCCTTTCATTTTGCTGTGAGTCGGTCATGGATCAGGATTTTTCTCAGGACATAAAGCACGCCACGGTCAAAAGCTTCGTCGACAGTTTCGGTTCAGGGCTGCAGATCAGCGAGGTGCTCGGCCTGCACGGCTCCAGCGATGCTTACTTACTGGCCCGCCTGCTGACCGAACAGGCCGGGCTGCTGGTCTTGCTGACCGCTGACCTGCAGCAGGCCCGGCAGCTGACCGCCGATCTGCAGTTTTACCACCATCGCCCCGAGCAGATTGCGCTGCTGCCGAACTGGGAGCTCTCCCCTTACGATCCGCTCACCCCGCATCCGGAACTGGAAGCGACCCGCTTGACCACTCTGGCGGCCTTGACGCGCGGCGACCTGAAGGCGCTGGTGCTGCCGGTGCGGGCGCTGATGCAGAAGCTGATTCCGCGGCAGGTGCTGGCAAGCATCGCGCTGGAGCTGGAGCTGGAGGAGGAGTACGAACGCCCCCAGCTGCTCGAAACCCTGCTGCAGCTCGGTTACCAGCCGGTGCCGCTGGTCGAGGAGCGTGGCAGCTTCGCGGTGCGCGGCGATATCATCGACCTGTTTCCGCCGGATGCCGAACAGCCGGTGCGGTTGGATTTTTATGGCGATTTCATCGAAAAAATGCGCCGCTTCGATCCTGCCAGTCAGCGCTCCGGCGAGCAGACCCTGGAGCGGCTCAAGCTGATTCCGGCCAAAGAGATGATCCTGCACGGCCCCTTTCTCGAAACCTTTGCCGAGCGGCTGAAGCTGCGCTGCGACGAATTGTCGCTGCCGCGCACTGCCCGCGAAGCCATTATGGAGGAGGTTCGCGAGGGGATTCTCGCCCCCGGACGCCACTTTCTGCTCCCCTGTAACTACCCGGCCCTCGATCCGCTGTTTCGCTATCTGGACAAGGAGCGCTGGATTCTGTTCGATCCGCCGGCGCTGGAGCAGGAGATCGACCTGTTTCATCGCGAAGTGCGCGACGGCGAAGCGCGCATGCTGGAGCAGGCGCAACCGCATGTCGCGCGCCGCGAACTGTTTCTCGATCCCGCCGAAGTGCAGCCGCTGCTGCAGGCCGCCGGCCGGGTTGAAATCTCGCGGTTGCGGGTCTTTCAGCTGGATGATGAACGGGAACGTTTCCACTTCAAATGCCTCGGCAATAGCGAGCTGCGCGCCCATCCTGGCGGTGATCTGGACGGGCTCGAACCGCTGGTCAAGCGGTTGCGACAGGCGGAAGACGAGAGCTGGCGGACGCTGCTGGTCTGTCACCAGCGCAGCCAGGCTGAGCGACTGCAGGAACTGCTCGCCGCCCATGCCATCGAACTGACGATCAATCCGAAATTGCGGCTGAGTAATCTGCACCCCGGCTATCCGCAGCTGTGCGTCGGTGAACTCTCCAGCGGCTTCTGCCTGCCGGAAGAGAAGCTGCTGATCATCAGCGAAGAGGAGATCTTCGGCCGCCGCAGCCATCGGCAGAAAAAGAGCGGTCAACAGCGCGCGCGCAAACTGATGAGCAGTCTGGCCGAGCTCAAAGACGGCGACTACATCGTGCATACCGATCACGGCATCGGCCGTTATCTGGGGCTGACCCATCTGCAGACCGGCTCGGTCGAAGGGGATTTTCTACACCTGGCCTATGCCGGCAACGACAAGCTCTACCTGCCGATCGACAGAATCGAGAAGGTGCAGAAGTATCAGGGGGGCGAGGGGCAGGCACCGAAGCTGGACAAGATGGGTGGCCAGGGGTGGGAGAAGGCTCGCCTGAAGGCGCGCGCCGCGGTTGAAGAGCTGGCCCGTCAGCTGCTCGAACTCTACGCTCAGCGCGAACTGCGCCAGGGCTTCGCCTTTTCGGCGCCCGATCAGCTCTATCGCGAGTTCGAAGCGACCTTCCCGCACGAGGAGACGGTCGATCAGCTGCAGGCGATTGAGGAAACCCTGCAGGATATGCAGTC
>DATCYW010000046.1:0-2840 GCA_036526255.1 Malonomonas sp.
ATTCATCCAGCAGGGCACGCTTTCGACAATGAATTAGTCAGAAATTTTATCTTTCAAAAATAATAGTCAGCTGTCTTATCAGCTGCGACAGGAGCAGAGATGGAACTTACAGGCAAAAGAATTCTGGTGATCGGTGGTGCAGGTCTGATCGGCTCGCATACCGTTGACCAGTTGCTGAAGGAAGACGTCAAAGAAATCCGCATCTTCGATAACTTCACCCGCGGCAGTGAAGAAAACCTCGAGCTGGCACTTAAGGATCCACGTGTGACAATTTTTTCACATGGTGGTGAACTTATGCACCCCGAGCTGGTGCGTGCTGGCATGCAGGATATCGATGGTATCTTCCATTTCGCGGCAATGTGGTTGCTGCACTGCTGGGATTACCCACGTTCCGCCTTTGACGTGAATCTCGGTGGATTGTTTAACGTCCTTGAGGCGATTACCCTCAATCCCCAGGTGCAGCGGCTGGTCTGGTCTTCTTCGGCGTCGGTCTACGGTGATGCTATCGAAGAGCCGATGACCGAGGATCATCCCCTGAATAATACCAACTTCTATGGCGCCACCAAGGTCGCTGGCGAGCAGTTCTGCCGCTCTTTTTACCACCGTCACAAGGACAGCTCTTCGGCGTTTGATTACGTCGGGCTGCGCTATATGAACGTCTACGGTTCCCGGCAGGATTATCAGGGTGCCTATATCGCGGTTATCATGAAAATGCTTGATAACATCGACAAAGGGGTCGCACCAGTTGTGTATGGCGACGGTTCGCAGGCCTACGACTTCGTCAATGTAATCGATTGCGCCCGCGCTAATGTCTGTGCAATGAAGGCAGAGAGTACCGATGAGTTCTACAATGTCGGTACCGGCATCCGCACCTCGATCAAGGAACTTGCTGAGCTGGTACTTGATATCACTGGCTCGGATCTGAAAATCAAGTACGAGCCGGCCGGGCAAACCTTCGTGAAAAACCGCATTGGCTGCCCCGAGAAAGCCAAGCGCGAAATTGGCTTCGACGCATCGATCAGTCTGCGCGAAGGGCTCAAGGCGTTGATCGACTGGCGTGACAGCCATAAAGAACAGGTTCTGCGCCGCCAGCGCGCAGCTGCGAAATAGGGCGAATTATGGAAAAAAGAACCATTCAGATTTCCCTGCCGATGACGGGTGAAGAAGAGTGTCAAGCGGTCCGTGAGCCGATCCTCAGCGGCTGGCTGACCCAGGGGCCCAAAGTCGCGGCCTTTGAAAAAGCCTTTGCCCTGCGGCATCAGGCTCAAAGTGCGCTGGCCACCACCAGCTGCACTACGGCTTTGCATCTGGCGCTGGTTGCTTTGGGGGTCGGTCCCGGCGATGAGGTTATCGTGCCGGCGTTTACCTGGGTGGCGACCGCTAACGTAGTGCTTTACTGCGGTGCAACCCCAGTTTTTGTCGATGTCGATCGCAAAACCTTCAACATGGACCCGGCCCAAGTTGCCGCTAAGGTTACCGCTAAAACCAAAGCGATCATCCCGGTGCACCTGTTCGGGCTCTGCGCCGATATGGATGCGATTGCTCAGGCGGCGCCAGGTATCCCGTTGCTCGAAGATGCCGCTTGTGCGGCGGGCAGCAGCTATCTTGGCCGTTCGGCCGGCACCCTTGGCAGTGTTGCGGCGTTCTCCTTTCATCCCCGCAAGTCGATCACGACTGGTGAAGGGGGGATGGTGACGACCAACGACGAGGTGCTGGCAGAACAGATGAACATGCTGCGCAATCACGGTGCCAGTATCTCCGAAGAGCAGCGCCATCATGGACCGCGCCCCTATCTGCTGGCAGAATTCAACCTGCTCGGCTTCAATTACCGAATGACCGATCTGCAGGGCGCGGTCGGTTTGGTGCAGCTGGAAAAGCTTGATGCTTTCATTGCAGAGAGACGCTTCTGGGCCGATTTTTATACCAGAGAGCTGGCCGGTATCGACTGGCTGACCACTCCACAAGTGCCCGATGGCTATGGTCACGGCTGGCAATCCTACGTCTGCTTTGTCGATGAAACCAAAGCGCCGATGCCGCGCAACGATTTCATGGAACAGTTGCAGACTAACGGAATCAGTACCCGCCCCGGCACCCACGCCGTGCACATGCTCGGTTATTATCGTGAGAACTTCGGCCTCAAACCAGAGGATTTCCCCAATGCCATGGCTTGTGACCGGCAAACCATGGCCATCCCCCTACACAATCGTATGGTGAAAGAGGATTACGAATACGTTGTGAAGGTTATCAAGGGACTCAGTTAAGCGATTATGTGTGGTATTGCAGGGATATTCAATCTGAACGGCGAGCCTGTCTCACCGGTTTTGCTGCGCAAAATGACCGATGCCATAGCGCATCGGGGACCGGATGGGGAAGGGCACTGGATTGAGAACAACGTCGGACTTGGCCATCGCCGGCTAGCGATCATTGACCTTTCCCCTGCCGGACACCAGCCCATGGTGTCGGCGACACACCGCTATATTCTCAGCTACAACGGTGAAGTTTACAACTTTCGCGAATTACGTATCGAACTAGAGGCCTTGGGCTACTGGTTTCATTCAAAAACCGACAGCGAAGTGGTTCTTAACGCTTTGGCAGAGTGGGGGACCAAGGCCCTAGATCGTTTTAACGGGATGTTTGCTCTGGCTCTGTGGGATAGAAAAGAAAAAAGACTGCTTCTTGCTCGCGACAGATATGGAATAAAGCCACTTTACTACAGCCAGCAAGGTGGAGTTCTTTCCTTCGGTTCCGAGCAAAAGGCCATCCTGGCCATGCCGGGATATGAGCGTAAGCTCGACAAGTAAGCTCTGCTGGAATATTTTACTTTTCAGAATATTTTTACC
>DATCYW010000047.1:0-12138 GCA_036526255.1 Malonomonas sp.
TTACCCAACTGAACCGTCGCGGTGCCGTTCGAGGTTTCGAAGGTGCTGGCGCCGATGATTCCAGACAGCTCTTTGAGCAGCAGGTCGCGCCGGTCACGATCGGAGTTGGCGTCCTGACCGGCCGCTTCAATGGCGGAGATCCGGTTGTTCAACTGGGCCACCTCTTCGAGACGCATATTCACGCCATCGACCATCGAGGTGATGGTGGCGTTGATATTTTTACGCACCCCTTGGGTTTCGTTGTATATGTTGACAAAGGCGTCCGCGACCAACTCGCCGCGCTGCAACACCTGTTGCCGCTCGACTTCACCGCCGGGATTGGTGCTCAACTGCCGCCAGCTGTCAAAAAACTGGTCAAATTCGTCCGACAGGCTACCTTCGCCAATACCGACGACCCGCTCCAGTTCGGCCAGCGGATTCGACATGGCGCTCTCAAGGCCGACTTCTGCAGACTTGGTAGAAATTTGCCCGGCTAGAAACACATCATGGGAACGTTCTATCGAACCGACCTGAACGCCGGTGCCGATGAAATAGTCGCCAAAGTTCAGTGCCGGATAAGGGCTGAGATTGGCGGTCTGGCGAGAGTAGCCGGGCGTATTGACGTTGGCAATATTTAGACCGGTGATCTCGAGCGCCTTCTGATTGGTCTGCAGAGAAGTTCTGCCTGAGTTCAGTGCCGCATTCAGTCCCATGAGCTTATACCTTCCCCGACAGCAGGCGACCGCCCTGTGTCAAGGTGCGGGAATATCCTGCCCGGCCGTATGTCTGCGGCATTTCAGCCTTGCCGAAAAAACCCATCAGCTCGCGAACCCAGTTCAAGCCGGTCCAGAGCAAAAAGGCGTTGCGTCGATTTTCCTGATCGATCCTACGTAACAAATCTTCGTGCCCAACCACCTCTTCCGGCTGGTACTTCATACTCTCCAGCAACAGATTCTTGGCCGCCACCACCTGTTGCAGACCGGCCATATCGAGTTCCCTGGCGCAGTCACGCTCCTGTTGCAGCAGCTCCAGCAGTTGCTCAAGCCGAGCTTTGACATCGGAGCTGTTCATCTCAGCTGTCCTTCATAATGAAGGGGAGCAGGCTCGCGGCAACTTTTTCCAGATCGGGACGATAGGTGCCGCTGTCGATCTGCGCCTTTAAGGCCTGCAGCTTTTCAGCGCGGGCGCTCTGCTGAGTCGGGCTGGTCGCCTGCGCTTTGCTGGCGTTCTGCAACGCGCTGGAGAAATCAACCCTGTCGCCCCCCCCTGCAGCATTCGAAGCTTTGTCGGCAGCAGCTTTACCACTGCGCTTGACACCCTCGAGAGGACCGAATCCTTTGCCACCGATAATTTTGTCGACCATGATGCACTCCTTCTTTTTCCTTGGTTGAGTGCTTTTCGACCCAACGGGTGTTTTTCTTTAGCTCTTTTCCACACAAGCTGGTGGAATAAATGCGCGATCGGCACGAGAGCTGCTCCCGTGCCGATCAGTGACCAGTTATTCGCTGCCTTTGAGCAGCTCCTGCAACATCATCTCCGCCAACCCGATGCCACCGCGCTCGGCCATAATTTTGGCCGCCTCGGCATCCTGCATCTGGGTATACATCTCGTCGGCGCTGCCGCGGGGGATTATCCCCTCGTCCGAAACCGTATTGCGCATCTCTTTGAACATCTGCTGGATGAAAACCGCTTCGAACTGCTGAGTCGCACCTTTGAGCTGCTGCGGATCGCGCCCCTTGCCCGGTCGCAGTTTTGCCGTCTGGGCGGTGGCCTGGCTGAGCAGCTGTTTCGTATCGATGTCGTTAGCCATAATCGTCCTTAGAGAACAACCAGTTCGGCGTAAAGCGCGCCTGAGGCCTTGATCGCCTGAAAGATGGCGATCAGGTCGCGCGGAGTCGCGCCGATGGCGTTGAGTGCCGCGGCGACATCGCCGATGCTGACCCCTTGTTCCAGCACCACCAGGTTGCCCTTGTCTTCCGAAACCGCGAGCTCGGTCTCCGGCGAAGCGACCGTCTGTCCGTCGCTCAACGGGTTCGGCTGCGAGACATTGGTCCGTTCGCTGATCACCAGGTTCAGGTTGCCGTGCGAAACGGCGACGGTCGAGATGCGCACCCTTTCACCCATGACGATGGTGCCGGTCTTTTCGTTGACGACGATCCGCGCCAGCACGTCGGGGGTGACCTCCAACAGTTCCAGCTGCGAAACAAAATCGACCACCTGGTCCTGATAGCTTTCAGGGATGCTGACCTGCATCTGTCCGCCATCTAAAGAATGCGCAATCTGCGCGCCAAAGTGCTGGTTGACCGCATCGGTCATCCGCGTCACGGTGGTAAAATCGGAGTCGTGCAGGCGGTATTTCAGCTCGCTATTCTGGCCGAAAACAAAGGGAACTTCGCGTTCGACCAGGGCGCCATCCGGAATTCGTCCGGAAGTCGGGTGATTTTTCTGTACCGTCGCGGCCTTGCCGCCAAAGGCCAGCGAACCGACCACCAGCGCCCCTTGCGAAACCGCATAAATCTTTCCATCGGCGGCCTTCAAGGGGGTCATCAACAGGGTGCCACCCGCCAGGTTTTCCGCATCGCCGACCGAAGAGACCGAAACATCGATGGTGCTGCCGGCCCGCGCGAACGGCGGCAGGTTGGCGGTCACGACCACCGCCGCGACGTTGGACACTTTGACCTTGTTCGGGTCGACGGTCACGCCGAGACGTTCCATCATGCTGACCAGCGATTGAATGGTGAACTGGGTGCTGGCGCTGTCGCCGGTGCCGTTCAGGCCAACCACCAGACCGTAGCCGACCAGCTGGTTGGAACGCACCCCTTCAAGCTGCGCCAGCTCCTTGATGCGTGAAGCTTCGGCGCTGGTGAGCAGCACGGCCCCCCAGAGGATCAGCAGGGTAATGATAATTTTATTCGTTCGGCTTTGCATAGTTATGCTCCCGCGTGGTCGCCGCTAAAACGGCCAGACCTGATCCAGCGCCCTGACCAGCCAGCCCTGCTTCTGCTTATCACTGATCACTCCTTCGCCGACATAGGCGATCCGGGCATTGAGGATGTTCTTCGAATCAACCAGGTTGCCAGGCGAGACATCGGCCGGACGGACAATGCCGCTGAGCTTGACGATCTGCATCTCGTTATTCACGGTGACGGTCTTGTTCCCCTCGATCCGCAGGTTGCCGTTCGGCAGCACTTCGATGATCTGAGTCGTCAGGGTGGCGACCAGGTTTTCCTTACGGGCGGTCTTGCCGCCGCCGGAGAAATCGTTGGTTGTCGACGCATTGACCAGCGCGGTCGGATTGATGGAGCTGTTGCCGATGGCGCCGATATATTTCTCCAGCCCGAGCACGTTGGTAATGCCGGCCGACATGGTGCTGCTGCGATCGGTTTCGGTGGTGGCTTCCTTGCTGGCACTGGCGTTTTCGACGATCACCACGGTGACGATGTCACCGACCGTGCGCCCCTTGTTATCGACAAACATGCCGCCGCGGCTTTCGGTCCAGAGCGAACCCGGCGTCTGCGGCGGTGGCGGTTCCTGCATCACCGGCACGACCGGCTCTACTTCAGACAGGTCGATTCGGCCGGGGCCGGCACAGCCAGCCAGCAGAACCAGAAGGATAATCAGCCAGAACGCTTTGTTTTTCATCTTAAAACTCCACATGGACCAGCCCCGGAGCGAGGACCTGACAGAGGATTTCCCGGTGTGATTCGATGTTCTTCACCCGGATGCTGTCCCCCTCGAAACCATCCTGCCGTGCTTCACCGGCGGCAGTCAGCATCAGGGCACCACGCTGGACACGAATTTCGACCCGCTCACCGCGTTTGATCATCGGTGGAAAATCCACCTGTTTCAACGCCAGCGGTTGGCCGAGGCGCAGCGACTGTTTCAGCTGCTTGCCGTAAACATCTTCCGCGGTAAAGATCGGCTGCTTGAGTTTGGAGATATCCAGCTGTTGCAGCACCAGGTTGTTCTCGTCCAGGGTATCACCACGGCGCAGATTGGTCGTGGCGACCATCACTTCGGCCAGAGCTTCCAGCTCGACGCGGATCGACTGGTTGTTGACCAGCTGATCATCGACCCGGGTCAATAAAGTGACCCGCCGACTACCGATTACGCCGGGCTTGGCTGGAATCACCTGATGCTCGATATGCCCCTGCGGCACCTTGAACGCGTCCGGCAAGGTCAAGGAACTGAACCGCAGCTCAACCCGCGGCAGGCGATCGGATTCTGCGGCCAGATAATCATCAAGCACCTGGCGGATCTCCTGCTGATCAATCAGTTGCCCGGCAGCCTGGTCCGCGGCCTGAACCCATGCCGGAACGCTGGCCAGGAGCAACAGAATTATGATCAGCGGAGTTCTCATCGATTCAATCCTTAACGCACCAGCTGTGCGGTCATCTGCAGCATTTCATCGGCGGTCTTGATCGACTTCGAGTTGACCTCGTAAGCGCGCTGACCGGCGATCATATTGACCATCTCTTCCATGATGTTGACGTTCGAGCCTTCGAGAAAGCCCTGTGAAAGCGAGCCGAAGCCTTCATCGCCCGGGGTACCAGTAATCGGCGCGCCAGTGGTCGGGGTTTCAGCGTAAAGATTACGTCCGAGGCTCTTCAAACCGGAGGCGTTTCCAAAGCGGATCAGATCAATGGTACCGACCTGGGTCGGGGTGCTTTCACCATCCAGAATGACATCGACGGTGCCACCGCTGCCGATCGAAATCGAGGTCGAATTCTCCGGGATCACCACTTCGGGGAACAGCGGGAAGCCGTCGGAGGTCACCAGCCGACCGGTGCTGTCTTTCTTCAGCGCACCGGAGCGGGTGTAAGCTTCAGTGCCGTCGGGCATGGTCACCTGAAAGAAACCGTTGCCTTCAATCGCCAGGTCCAGTTCATTTTCGGTCTGCATAAAGTCGCCGGTGGTGAAAACTTTCTGCACCGCGGCAACCCGTGAACCCAGGCCGACCTGAACGCCGGTGGGAATCTGCCCGCCGTCAATGCCAGTGCCGGCGGCTTTGCTGGTCTGGTAGAGGATATCCTGAAAGTCGGCACGGCTTTTCTTGAAACCGGAGCTGTTAACGTTGGCCAGGTTGTTGGCGATCACGTCCATGTTCACCTGTTGTGACTGCATGCCGGTCGCGGCCGTCCAAAGTGCTCTGATCATCGTTTATCTCCTTCTTCTTCGCCGTAAGTTGCGGCAATTAATCCGTTACTGGACCAGGCCGATTTCGACCCCTTTGCTGCCCATATCGCTGTAAATTTTCAACGCCTTCTGGGTCGCTTCAAAGGTCCGCATATTGGTCGTCATCCGGACCATCTCGCGCATCATGTTGACGTTCGAGGTTTCAATATTCTTCTGAATCAGCTGCGGGTTGCTGTGCTGCGTCGGCTGGCTGCCGTCGTTCGGCAGAAACAGCCCCTCTTCGGCCCGTTGCAGAACCGCGGTATCTTCGAACTGGAAGAGTCCGAGCTGGGCCACTTCGGCGCCGTCGGCATAAATCGAGCCGTCCGGGGCAATATCGATGTCGGAGTGCGGCAGAACAACCGGCGCGCCGTCGACCGTCAAGACCGGACGCTTGCTGCTGTCGATCAGCTGGCCCTCGGCATTGAGCTGAAAGCTGCCGTTGCGACTGTAACCGGTGCTGCCATCCTCGCGTTGCACCTGAAAAAAGCCGTCGCCGTTGATCGCGACATGCAGCGGGTTGCCGGTAAATTCAAGCTGCCCCGGGCTGAAGTCGATCACCTCTTTGCCGACGCGGGCATAGTTGACGCCTTTGCTGGCCAGCCCGGAGTTGGCTTCGCCAAGTTCCGCTTCGAAGCTGATTTTGCTGCGCTTGTAGGCGGTGGACTTGACCGCAGCCAGGTGCGCGCTGATGTTATCCATCATCTGCATCCGCCCGATTGCGCCCGAAACTGCTCCGTACTTGCCACTGCCCATAAATTCGCTCCGTTTTGTACCTGATGACTACTTGTCGGACCGCTGCGGAAAAATCTTTAGGATCCCTGCTTCAAGCTGGCCAGCCGCAGCAACTGTTCAACTTCGGCCGGTGCCATCTGCAGCGCGGCGGCAATCTGTACCGCGTCCATCCCCTGCTTCGCCATTGCGGCGACATAACCATATTTTTCGGCCGGATTACGGACCGTCGCGACCTTCGGTGCCTGATCGCGCTCTTCGGCGTCGAGCCGGACAGAAAAACGTGCCGCGCCCGGACTGGCAGTAACCGCCGCGGAGTTATTGACTGTCACTTTTTCGACACTGGCGGCTGGTTCGGCAAGCGCCAGCAGCTTTTGCTGCAGCCCCTGCAGCTCTTTCTGCTGTCGGCGACTGACCAGCAGCAGCCAGAGACAGAGCGCCAGCGCCAGCAGGGCCACCCCGCCGACCAGCAGCAGTAACAGCGGCTCCGTCGCCATCATCAATCCCCCGTGCGCAACGCGTTGATACTGCGCCTCATTTTCCCTTTGAGCTTGGTCAAAGCCTGGCTGTGCAGCTGCGAGATCCGCCCTTCAGAGAGTTCGAGCACTTCGGCGATCTCTTTCTGTGACAGCTCTTCGTAGTACAGCAGCGCGATCACCAGCCGCTCTTTTTCGGCCAGCTGGTCAAGATAACCGGCCAGCTCTTTGGTCAATTCATTGGCTTCCAGCTTCTCCTGAACGCTCGGCTGACTGGTGTCTTCGAGATTGTCGATGAACGACTTGCCGTTGCTGTTTTCATCATCCAGATGTTCATGCAGGCTGACATAACCGAGCTGGCTGACCTGCAGCTGCAACTCGTGAAAATCGTCCAGCTCCAGATCGAGGGCCTGCGCCAGTTCGGCCGCTTCGGGCGCCCGACCGAGCTTTTTGCCGAGCGCATCGGTCGCCTTGCCGAGCCGTGACTGCTTTTCGCGCATCGAACGGGAGAACCAGTCCATCCGCCGCACTTCGTCGAAAACCGCACCGCGGATGCGCCGCTCGGCGAAGGTCTTGAACAGCACCCCGCGGCGCGGGTCGAAACGGTTGGCGGCATCCAGCAGCCCCATCAGGGCGGCGCTGCGGATATCCTCGCGGCCGACAAACGCCGGCACCTGGGTCATCATCCGGTCGACCAGAAAATCGACCAGGCTCAGATGGGTTTCGACCATCCGCTCACGCTCTGCCGGCCCCGGAGGCCCATAGCCGTTGGAATAGCTCATCAGCGTGCCTCCGTGTTTACTCCGAGAAACTGCTTCCAGAAAAACTGCAGATTCCCCTGAGACTGATTGTTGACCGGCGTGTCGAGCAGATTCTCGGTCAGGGTCGCAAAGGCGCTGGTCAGCTGGTGCTGCGGGTGCAGATCGACGACCACCTGCTGCGCACGCACCGCTTCGTTCATGGTTCTGTCGAAAGGGATGCAGCCTAGGTAATCGATGGAGATATCCAGGTAGCGGCCGGAGACCATGGTCAGCTTCTCGAACACATCCAGCCCCTCGTCCGGCTCATGGACCGAGTTGACCGCCAGCAGAAACCGCTTCTGGTGATACTGGGTGGAGAGCAGCTTCATCAGCGCGTAGGCATCGGTGATCGCGGTCGGTTCGGGGGTGGTGACCACCAGAATGTCCTGCGCCGCGACGTTAAAATAGGTGACGTTGTCCGAGATGCCGGCTTCGGTATCGATCAGCACCACGTCAAACTGCTCTTCGAGGGCGTCGAGCGCTTCGATCAGCCGCATCTTCAGCTGCGAATCGAGCCGGGTGAACTGCTGCACCCCGGAACTGGCCGGCAGCACTTTCAGGCCGTGCGGCCCTTCGATCATCACATCTGCGAGGCTGCGCTCGGCGTTGAAGAAATGGCTGAGGTTGTACTGCGGAGAGAGACCGAGCACCACGTCGACGTTCGCCAGCCCCAGATCAGCGTCGATGATCAGCACCTTCTTCCCCTGTTTGGCCAGGGTCACGGCGATGTTGGAGACCACCGCGGTCTTGCCGACGCCCCCTTTGCCGCTGGTGATCGAGACGACCCGGGTGGCCGGCATCTGGATTTCGCCGCGGCCGACATCCAGCCGGTCGTGCATATTGCGCAGGGTTCCTGCCTGATCTGCAGCAGCACTCATCATACAACCATCCTCCGTGAATCGGTTTCCGTCCCCATGACCAGTGCGGCCACGGCTTCAGGGGCTGCCAGCAGCAGATCTTCCGGCACCTGCTGGCCGTTAGTCAGGTAAGCCAGCGGCAGGTTGGCACGGGTCGACAGATTGATCAGCGCGCCACAACGATCGGTTTCATCCAGCTTGGTAAAAATCAGTCGCGAAATTCCCAGCCGGCCGAAACTCTCCAGCGCTTTTTTCTGCAGCCGCTCTTCGGTCGGCGCGGCCAGCACCAGGCAGTTTTCGATTTTGTCGCCATGGCTGAGAAAGGCGTTCAGTTCGTCAATCCGGTCGCTGTCACGCGGGCTGCGACCGGCGGTATCGATCAGGATCAGGTCCTTGTCGCGATGGCGGCGCAGCGCCTGCTGCAGCTGCTCGGGCGACAGCACCACTTCAACCGGCAGGCCCATGATTTCGCCGTAGACTTTCAGCTGCTCCACCGCGGCAATCCGGAAGGTGTCGATGGTCACCAGCGCGACCCGCGCGCCGCTGTTGACGATGGCTTCGGCGGCCAGCTTGGCGATGGTGGTGGTCTTGCCGACGCCGGTCGGGCCGACCAGGGCAATCCGCTTCTGCCCGTCCTCCGGCTGCCAGAGCGGGCCGCTGGTCTGTACCAGATCGGCAACGGTGCGCTGCAGCGCGGCGAAACAGACCTCCGGGTCGAGGCGCTGCCGCTCGCTTAACTGCTGTGCGGCAAAGCGGGCGATGGTCGTCGCGGCCTCAAGCTCGATGCCGCGTTCGGTCAAAGTCGTGACCAGATCCTCAACCGCTGATGGTCGCGCCGGTTGGACACTTGGCGTGACCGCCTGACGCCGCTTGATGATCGGTTCGGCCGTCACTTGCGGTTCGGCGACCGGTTGCGCGACCGGCGCCGCTGCGACGGGCGCGGCGGGAGCTTTGGCCAGCTGCTGCAGCATCTCTTTAAGTTGATTGATCTCTGATTGCAGGTGCGCGACATCCGCCCCCTGGTTCGCGGTTCTGAGCTGCTGATAATCATCCACCAGGACATGTTCGGCCAGCTCGACCCGCTGCGGCCGCTCGACCCGGTTTTCAGCCGGCTGACGATAGGCGTTCGGGATGCGGTTCGGTGCGATCGGCGCTGCCGGCGCGGCGGTAGGTCGGCTGGCCGGAGTGCGCATCGCCGGGGATTCGATTGCGGCGGTCACTTCAATGGTCTGCTTGCCGAGCACTCCGAGCCCCTTTTTCGACAGGGTGCGGGTGGAGAGGATCAAAGCCTCGGCGCCGAGGGCATCCTTGACCAGTTTCAGGGCACCAGCCATCGTATCTGCTTCGAATTTTTTAACTAACATTGACGGTCACCGTTCCTACCGACCGCACCTTCAGGTGAGGTGCGATCTCGTTGTGGGAGATGATTGCCAGGTTCGGCAGGTAGCGTTCGGTCAACCTTTTGACATGCAGTCGGATTGTTGGCGTACAGAGCAGCACCGGCGCCGAGCCGGCAAGATTCTGCACCGCCTGGTTCAGGCTGTTGATCAGCGCCTGGGCAAAGCCGGGCTCGAGAGCCAGGTAAGCTCCCTGTTCCGTGCTGTGCAGCGCCGCCTGAATCTGGGTTTCGACATTGCGATCAAAGGTCATCACTTCCAGTACCTTTCCGTCCTCGCTGTAGCTGTTGCTGATCGACCGGGCCAGAACCGCCCGGACATGTTCGGTCAGTTGATCAGGATCTTGCACAACCGGTGCCCAATCGGCCAAAGTTTCTAAAATAGTTCTAAGGTCGCGCACCGAGACCCCTTCACGCAGCATATTCTGCAGCACCCGCATCACCACGCCGAGGCTGAGCAGGTTCGGCACCAGCTCCTCGACCAGCTTCGGATAATCGTTGGCCAGGTTGTCGAGCAGGTTCTGTGTCTCCTGGCGGCCGAGCAGCTCGTGGCCATGGCGCTTGATCAGCTCGCTCAAGTGGGTCGAGACCACGGTGGTGTTATCGACCACTGTGTAACCGGAGATCTGCGCCCGCTCTTTCTTCTCGGCGGAGAGCCAGATGGCCGGCAGGCCGAAGGCCGGCTCGATGGTGTCGATCCCTTTGAGGGTTTCGGTCGCGGTGCCTGGGTTCATCGCCAGGAAATGGCCGGGCAGCAGCTCGCCGCCGCCGATTTTGACCCCCTTGAGGATGATCGCGTACTCGTTCGGCTTCAGCTGCAGGTTGTCCTTGATATGCACCGGCGGAACGATGAAACCCATGTCGAGGGCAAACTGGCGACGGATCGACTTGATGCGGGGCAGCAGTTCCCCCTGCTGGCTGGAATCGACCAGCGGAATCAGCCCGTAACCTACCTCCATCTCGAGCATATCGACGGCCAGCATGGTTTCGTATTTCTCTTCGGTCAGCTGCTTCGGCGCGGGGGCCTCGGCCAGCTCTTTACTTAACTGCTGCTTTTCCTGTGATTTCTGTACCTTCCAGGCGACCCCGCCAAGAATCGCGGCGGTCAGAAAGAACGGGATGTGCGGCAGACCGGGGATCAACGAGAACACCAGCAGGATGCCGGAAACCACCCAGAGCGCCCGCGGGTGCACGGTGAACTGGCGCTTCATCTCGGTGCCGAAATCCTCGTCGCCGGTGGTCCGGGTGACCATGATGCCGGCTCCGGTCGAGATGATCAGCGCCGGGATCTGTCCGACCAGACCATCGCCGACGGTCAGGATGGTGTAGTTAGCGGCGGCCTCGGCCATCGGCATCCCTTTTTGCATGACACCGATGATGAAACCGGCGCCGATGTTGATCAGGGTGATGATGATGCCGGCGATGGCGTCCCCTTTAACGAACTTGCTGGCACCGTCCATCGCGCCGTAAAAGTCGGCTTCCGAGGAAATTTCCTGCCGCCGCTTGCGGGCCTCGTCCTCATCAACCAGTCCGGCGTTCAGATCGGCGTCGATCGCCATCTGCTTGCCCGGCATGGCATCCAGGGTAAAGCGCGCGGCCACCTCGGCGACCCGCCCGGCACCCTTGGTGATAACCATGAAGTTGATCAAAACCAGAATGGCGAAGATGACGATTCCGACCACGTAGTTGCCGCCGACAACGAACTGGCCGAAGGACTGGATCACGCCCCCGGCCGCGCTGGGGCCTTCGTCGCCGTGCAGCAGGATCAGCCGGGTCGAGGCCACGTTCAGCGACAGGCGAAACAGCGTCGTCACCAGCAGAATGCTGGGGAAGATGGCAAAGTCGAGGGCGCGGGTGGTGTAGAGCGAGATCACCAGAATCAGCAGACCGACGGTGATGTTCAGCGACAAGAAGATGTCGAGCAGCATCGGCGGAACCGGCAGAATCATCAGCATCAGGATCAACACCAGCCCGAATGCAACTATAACATCGCTGCGAACCAGCAGTTCGCGCCAGCGATTTGCGATGCCGTCCATGACTACGTCCATAAATGCTCCTTTGAGCCTGAATCCTGACAGCCGCTGTCAATCTTTTGGCGCAGGGTAAATATTTTGTTCAGCAAAACTATCTCGATTGTTTTCGTGCTGTTATCTATTTTTCAGACTGTAAACATAGGCCAGAACTTCGGCCACGGCCTTGAACATGTCTTCGGGAATCGCTTCCCCGACTTCCATCTTGTACAAGGCCCGTGCCACCGGCTTGTTTTCGACGATCGGAACCTTGTGTTCGCGGGCGATTTCGCGAATCCGGAAGGCCAGATGGTCAGCACCCTTGGCGACAATCTGCGGCGCGTCCATGCTTGCCCGGTCATAGGCGATGGCGACTGAAAAGTGGGTCGGGTTGGTGATGACAACGTCGGCCTTGGGCACTTCGGCCATCATCCGCTTGCGCGCCATCTGCATCTGCATCGAGCGAATCCGTGACTTGACATGGGGATCCCCTTCGGTCTCTTTGAACTCTTCCTTGACTTCCTGCTTGGTCATTTTCATCTGCTGTTCCATCTCATACCTGCTGAAGGCAAAATCGACGATGGCCAGCACGATCATGATGCCGCAGCTTTTCGCCATGACCAGAAACGCGGTCTGGGCGATAAATATCAGCGTCTGGTTGAGGTCCAGCTGCACCAGGGTCAGCGCTGCCGCGAATTCATTGCTGACGGTTTT
>DATCYW010000048.1:0-34960 GCA_036526255.1 Malonomonas sp.
GACTGTCGTAACCGGCGTTGAGATGTTTCGTAAGCTGCTCGATCAAGGTCAGGCAGGCGACAACGTCGGCATCCTGCTTCGTGGGCTCAAGCGTGATGACATCGAGCGTGGTCAGGTTCTGGCCAAGCCCGGCAGCATCACCCCGCACACCAAGTTTAAAGCTGAGGGATACATTTTGACCAAAGAAGAGGGTGGGCGTCATACCCCGTTCTTCAAAGGCTATCGCCCCCAGTTCTACTTCCGGACCACTGATGTGACCGGGATTGTCACTCTGCCGGAAGGTGTTGAGATGGTTATGCCTGGCGACAATATCGCCATGACAGTCGACCTGATCACCCCGATCGCTATGGATAAAGAACTGCGTTTCGCAATCCGTGAAGGTGGCCGCACTGTCGGCGCCGGCGTGGTTAGTGAAGTCGTCGAGTAAAAGGAATCAGCATGTCTACCCAGAAAATCAGAATTCGCCTGAAGGCTTATGATCACAATCTACTGGATCAAGCCGTTGCAGAAATCGTCGACACCACCAAGCGTACCGGTTCTCGTCTGGTCGGTCCGATTCCGCTGCCGACAATCATTAATAAGTACTGCGTCCTTCGTGGTCCGCATGTTGATAAGAAAAGCCGTGAGCAGTTTGAGATCCGGACTCACAAACGCCTATTGGACATTATGGAACCGACTCAGCAGACCGTCGACGCACTGATGAAGCTTGACCTGTCGGCCGGTGTTGATGTTGAGATCAAGCTCTAGGCGATCATCCACATAGCTAGTTAAGGGCACAACAATGATCAACGGACTGTTAGGAAAAAAAATCGGGATGAGTCAGGTCTACGCCGCCGATGGGCAGCGCATTCCAGTGACCGTATTGGAAGCAGGTCCTTGTACCGTTCTGCAGAAGAAGGTCGCAGCGACTGATGGCTACGAGGCTGTGCAGCTTGGCTTTGGTGAGAAGAAGACGCATCGCATCAACAAGCCGGAGATGGGTCATTTCAAAAAGGCCGGCAAGGGTGCTTTCGCACACATCCGCGAATTCAAGGCTGAGGAGAGCTGTCAGCTTGGTGACGAAGTCACATGCACTATTTTTAAGCCGGGTGACCGGATTGATGTAACCGGGACCAGCAAGGGCAAGGGTTTTCAGGGCGTCATCAAGCGTTGGGGCTTTGCCGGCGGTCGTGCCAGTCACGGTTCCATGTTTAAGCGTGGCCCGGGTTCGATCGGCTGTAGTGCTTGGCCTTCCCGCGTCTTCAAAGGTAAAAAGATGCCAGGTCAGATGGGCAATGTGCAGGTCACGACTCAGAACCTGATCGTTGTGGCTGTCCGCCCGGAACAGAACCTCATCCTTGTGCGTGGTGCAGTGCCTGGACCGAAAAACGGTCTGGTCATGATCCGCAAGGGAATCAAGGTCTAAGCGCTACGGACTCAGGAGTATAGAAGATGGCAACTGTAACAGTATATGATCAGGATAGGAATCAAATCGGCGAGCGTGAGATTGCCGACGCGATTTTTAATACTGAGGTAAAAGAATATTTGCTGCACGACATGGTTCGTTATCAGCGTGCTGCTCGTCGTCAGGGGACGGCTGCGGTTAAAAACCGTGCTGCCGTTGCTGGTGGCGGTAAGAAGCCGTACAAGCAAAAAGGGACAGGCAATGCTCGTCAGGGTACTATCCGTGCGCCGCATTTCGTTGGTGGTGGCGTCGTGTTCGGACCACAACCACGCTCATATGCCTTCAAGCTGAATCGTAAGGTGAAGCAGGCTGCGCTCTGCTCAGCGCTCTCCGTGCGTTTTCAGGCTGAGAAACTGACCGTGCTTAAAGAGTTCAAGCTTGAGTCGATCAGCACCAAGGGATTTGCTCAGTTGCTGCAGCGTTTTGAACTTGATGGCGCCCTGGTTGTTATTGATCAAGCTGACGCCAAGGTTGAACTGTCGGCGAGAAACCTGCACAATGTTAAGGTTTTGCGCGCTGAGGGTGTGAATGTTTATGACATTCTCAAATACCCGAATCTGGTGCTGACCGATGCTGCGGTAGGTCAAATTGAAGGAGCGTTGGAAAAATGAAGCCTTTGACGCAAATTATTCACAAGCCGCTGATTACTGAGAAAGCTAATATTCTCAAAGAAGCATCTCCAGTTGTCGTGTTCGAAGTTGCGCGCTCTGCCAACAAGATTGAAATCAAGCAAGCAGTTGAGAAGGCCTTTGATGTCAAAGTCAAATCGGTCAACACAGTGCTGTTTCGCGGAAAAGTCAAGCGCGTTGGTGCCAATGTTGGTCAGCGCAGCAACTGGAAAAAGGCTTACGTGACTCTTGAAGCTGGTCACGATATCGATTTTTATGGTGTGTAAGGCCGCGCGCTTTGCAGGTATGGAGTAGTTACTATGGGTATCAAGAGATATAATCCGACTTCGGCTGGTCGTCGGCACATGACTTCACTGACTTTCGAGGAAGTCACCAAGTCAACGCCGGAAAGATCACTTCTAGCCCCACTGAAGAAGTCCGGTGGACGTAACAATGCCGGTCGGATCACCAAGCGTCACACTGGTGGTGGGCATAAGCGTAAATATCGGGTCATCGATTTCCGTCGCGACAAGCTGGAAGTGCCGGCAAAGGTTGCTGCAATTGAGTATGACCCGAATCGTAGCTCACGGATCGCTTTGTTGTTTTACATCGACGGGGAAAAGCGCTATATTCTCGCTCCTCAAGGTTTGAATGTCGGTGACACTGTCGTAACCAGTGAAACAGCAGATATCACTCCTGGCAACGCGATGATGATCAAGTCGATTCCGCTGGGCACTTATGTGCACAATGTGGAGATGAAGGTCGGCAAGGGCGGCCAGATGGCTCGCAGTGCCGGGACCTATGCTGCTATTGCTGCCAAGGAAGGGCGTTATGCTCAATTACGTCTTCCTTCCGGTGAGGTGCGCCTGGTTCTGCAGGAGTGCCGCGCTACGGTTGGCCAGGTAGGAAACCTTGATCATGAAAAAGTCAAGATTGGTAAGGCTGGTCGTAATCGCTGGCTTGGTAAACGTCCGCAGTCACGTGGTGTTGCCATGAACCCGGTTGATCACCCACATGGTGGTGGTGAAGGTAAAA
This sequence comes from Malonomonas sp., assembly GCA_036526255.1. Taxonomy (GTDB): domain Bacteria; phylum Desulfobacterota; class Desulfuromonadia; order Desulfuromonadales; family Geopsychrobacteraceae; genus Malonomonas. The sequence goes on from DATCYW010000048.1 coordinate 3,088, forward strand.
GTTCCGGAGGTCGTCATCCGGTTACCCCTTGGGGTGTCCCGACCAAAGGTTACAAGACCCGTTCCAATAAACGTACTGACAAGTTCATCGTACGTCGTAGAAATAAGAAGTAACTTTAAGTTACAGGCCCTAGGAGACGATCGTGGCAAGATCAATTAAAAAAGGACCTTACGTGCAAGAATGCCTTCTTCGTAAGGTTGATCTCGAAGGTGAAGCAAACCGGAACAAGGTTATCAAGACCTGGTCACGTCGCTCGACCATTATTCCGGAATTCGTAGGCTCGACTTTTGCCGTACATAATGGTAAGAAGTTCGTCCCCGTTTTCGTCAGTGAAAACATGGTAGGTCACAAACTCGGTGAGTTCGCACCGACCCGTACCTATTATGGGCATGGCTCTGACAAGAAGAGCAAAGTCAGAAAGTAATACGACGTCGCCTGACAGGAGTTCCGAGTAATGGAATCACAAGCAAAATTAAGAAATGTCCGCCTTTCACCGCGGAAGGCGCGACTTGTTGTCGACTTGGTGCGTGGTAAGAAGATTCAGGATGCGATGAATATCCTGCAGTTCTCTCCACAGAAAACCGCACCTATTTTGTCGAAATTGTTGAAATCAGCTGTAGCAAACGCAGAACAGAAGGGTGTCTCTGACGTAGACGCACTGTTTATTAAAACAGTGATGGTCGATCAGGGCCCGGTCATGAAGCGTTTCATGCCGCGTGCTCAAGGGCGTGCCAGCCGGATTCGTAAGCCAACCAGCCACATTACTGTGGTTCTGGACGTTAAGTAAGTCAAGGAGGTGTCCCTTTGGGCCAGAAAGTTCATCCAGTAGGATTTCGTCTGGGGATCAACCGGACTTGGGAATCACGTTGGTATGCTGATTCCGATTATGCGGAAAAGCTCCATGCTGATCTGAAGCTGCGTAATTTTTTGAAGAAGCGGCTTTATCATGCTGGAATTTCCAAGATCGAACTCGAGCGTGCTGCAAGCAAGGTGAAAATTAATATTTTTGCCGCTCGTCCCGGTATCATCATCGGTAAAAAAGGCTCTGAGGTAGAGGTCCTGAAAAAGGATCTGGCCAAAATTACCAGTGACGAGTGTTTTATCAATATTCAGGAAGTTCGCAAGCCTGAAGTCGATGCCCAGTTGGTCGCAGAAAATGTCGCGCTGCAGATGGAGCGTCGGGTTGCATTCCGTCGGGCTATGAAGCGTAGTGTCAGCATGGCACTGAAATTCGGCGCCAAGGGAATCAAGATAAAATGTTCCGGTCGTCTTGGCGGAGCCGAGATGAGTCGCATTGAGTGGTATCGTGAGGGTCGGGTGCCTTTGCACACTCTTCGTGCCGACATCGATTATGGTTTTGCTGAAGCTAAGACCACCTATGGGATCATTGGTGTGAAAGTGCTGATTTTCAAGGGCGAAGTCCTTGGTCGAGATAAGGAACAGCCAGCTGGCTGATCAGGAGTAACTTGTCATGTTAATGCCGAAAAAGGTAAAGCGTAGAAAGCAGTTTACTGGGCGGATGACCGGCGCAGCGAGCCGTGGTACCGAAGTCAACTTTGGTGATTTTGGTCTGCAGGCTCTTGATTGCGGATGGTTGAGCGCGCGCCAGATCGAAGCCGCTCGTCGGGCGATGACCCGTTATATCAAGCGGGGTGGTAAGATCTGGATCCGTTCCTTCCCGCACAAGCCCCTGACCAGCAAACCAGCTGAAACCCGGATGGGTAAAGGTAAGGGTTCGCCGGAGAAATGGGTTGCCGTTGTCAAGCCTGGTCACATCATGTATGAGATGCAGGGAGTCACTGAAGAAATTGCCCGCGAGGCATTCCGGCTTGCAGCTCACAAGCTGCCGATGCGGACTAAGTTTGTGAAAAGAGAGGCTGGCGATGAAAGCTAGTGAAATCAAAGACCTCAGTGTCGAAGAATTGCAGGCAAAAGCTAACGATCTGCAGCAGGAACTGTTTAACCTACGGTTTCAGCTCCATACCGGACACCTGGAGAATACAAGCCGGGTATCGCAGGTTCGGAAGGACGTTGCACGCGTTAAAACTGTTCTTTCCAGTAAGCTGAATGCCTAGGTGAGGAAATAATGAGTCAAGAACGAGGGAACCGGAGAACCCGGGTCGGCGTTGTGGTCAGCGATAAGATGGATAAGACCGTTGTAGTAAGGGTCGATCGTCTGATAAAGCACAGCATTTACAAAAAGTTCATCAAGCGCAAGGTCAATTGCAAGGCTCACGATGAGTCAAACAGTTGTGGCGTTGGTGATAAGGTCCTTATTGTCGAAACCAGACCCTTGTCTAAGGACAAGCGTTGGCGCGTCCGCCAGGTTCTGGAGAAGGCCGTTACTGCGTAGGAGAATACGTCATGATTCAAATGCAATCTATGCTGTCTGTAGCGGATAACTCTGGTGCCAAGAAGCTTTGTTGTATCAAGGTTCCAGGTGGCTCCAAGCGAAAATATGCCGGTATCGGTGACATCATTATTTGTAGTGTTAAAGAAGCGCTGCCGAACTCAAAGGTAAAAAAGGGCGACGTGGTACGTGCAGTTATTGTACGGACAGCTAAAGAAGTGCCTCGTCCAGACGGTTCTTTTATTCGTTTTGACAATAACTCGGCTGTTGTTGTCAATGCTGGTAATGAGCCGGTCGGAACCCGGATCTTTGGACCGGTTGCCAGAGAACTGCGGGCCAAGCACTTTATGAAGATTGTTTCGCTGGCACCTGAAGTTCTTTAAATACTGATTGTTGGAGTCCTAAAGAGATGGCAACTGTAAAATTACATGTCAAAAAAGATGACATGGTAAAGATTATTGCTGGCAAGGAAAAAGGTAAAACTGGAAAAGTTTTGCGCGTGTTCCCGGCCAAAGGTCGTGTTGTGGTTGAAAACCTCAACGTTGTCAAGCGTCACACTCGCCCTACCCAGCTCAATCCAGAGGGGGGTATTGTTGAGAAGGCGGCACCTATGAGTATTTCGAACGTTATGCTGATCTGCGGATCATGTAGCACTGCGGTTCGTACTGGCGTTAAGGTGCTGGAAGATGGTAGTAAGGCTCGTTACTGTAAGAAATGTAACGAGATAGTTGATAAATAAACGGAGATTTCGATGGCCAGGTTGAAACAGGCATATCTACAGGAGCAGGTTCCTGCCCTGATGAAGGAATTCCAGTACAGAAGTGTAATGGAAGTTCCTCGGATCGAGAAAGTGGTTCTGAACATGGGCTTAGGTGAGGCCATCCAGAACCCGAAGCTGCTGGAATCTGCTGTTAAAGAGTTGGAGCAGATCACTGGACAGAAGGCAGTGATTACCAAGTCCAAGAAGGCTATTGCAGGCTTTAAGCTGCGTGAAGATATGCCGATTGGTACCTGTGTAACGCTGCGCCAGAACCGTGCATGGGAGTTCCTTGATCGCTTGATTAACGTGGCTCTACCACGTGTCCGCGATTTCAAAGGGGTCTCATCCAAGGCTTTTGATGGCCGCGGTAATTATACTCTGGGTATCCGTGAGCAGTTGATCTTCCCGGAAATCGACCTTGACACTATTGCCAAGGTTTCTGGATTGAATATCACAATTGTTACAACGGCAAAAACTGACGAGGAAGGCCGCGCACTGCTGGCTGGCCTCGGCATGCCGTTCAGAAAATAGAGCGGGCGGAGGATACAGTGGCAAAGAAATCGATGATAGCCAAAGCGAAGCGGCCAAAAAAATTCGCGGTCAGGGATAATAACCGCTGCCCAATTTGTGGCCGCCCGCGCGCTTATTACCGTAAGTTTGATATGTGCAGAATTTGTCTGCGGAAACTGGCCTCCGAGGGTAAAATCCCTGGTGTCGTCAAGTCCAGCTGGTAACAGCGAGAAGGAGTTCCACCAATGTCCATGACTGATCCGATGGCGGATTTGCTGACCCGTATTCGTAATGCCGGTGTCGCAAAACACGCAAAGCTTGACATCCCATCTAGCAACGTCAAGGTTGCTGTAGCGACGGTCCTTAAGGATCTAGGCTACATTAAAAACTTTAAAACTATTACTGATAATAAGCAGGGCGTCCTGCGCATCTACTTGAAGTACGATGATAATCAGTTGTCGGTTATACACGAGATCAAGCGTATCTCAACACCTGGTCGCCGGGTTTATGTTGGGAAGGATGAAATTCCGCGGGTCAAGAATGGCCTTGGTGCATCGATTCTGTCGACCTCCAAAGGGGTGCTGGATGATGTCGCTGCACGCAAAGAGCAAGTTGGCGGCGAAGTCATCTGTACCGTTTGGTAAGTAAATTGATCAAGGAGATTCGACAATGTCACGTATAGGTAAATTGCCCGTAGCGATCCCCGCGGGTGTTAAAGTCTCTCTCGTCGGTAATAAAATGACGGTGCAGGGACCAAAGGGCAGTCTGTCCCAAGAGCTTCATGAGCGTATGGTCATTGCTGTTGAGGATGGTCAAGTTCTGGTTGCTCGCCCGTCGGACGAGAAGAGCGATGCTGCGCTGCACGGTCTGACCCGTTCCTTGATCAACAACATGGTCGTTGGCGTTACCGCCGGTTTTGAGAAGACCTTGCTGATCAGCGGTGTCGGTTATCGTGCTGAAGTCAGTGGTAAGGTTTTGACCCTGGCGCTTGGATATTCCCATCCGGTTGTGTATGCACTCCCAGACGGTATTAGCGTCGAGGTAGAGAAGCAAACCAAGTTAACGGTGCAGGGAATTGACAAGCAGCTGGTTGGTTCTGCTGCGGCAAAAATTCGCTCTTTCCGCAAACCTGAGCCGTACAAAGGCAAGGGAATTAAGTACGCGGACGAAAAGATTGTACGTAAGGCTGGTAAGGCCGGTAAATAAGTTTAGTTAACAACAAGGAGCATATGCTGTGGATGTTTCTCAAAAAAGACGTACTGCAAGGCTTAAGCGCCAAGCACGCGTCAGAAAAAAAATACGTGGCACCGCTGACTGCCCCCGGCTTTCTATCTTTCGTAGTGCAAAGCATATTTATGCCCAGATTATTGAAGATGTAACCGGTAAGACGTTGGTGTCTGCATCAACTGTCGGCAAAGAAGTCGAGGGTCTTGTCAATGGCGGCAACGTCGAGGCAGCTAAGTCTGTCGGAACTGCTATTGCCAAGAAGGCGCTCGATCAGAATATTACTCGCGTCGTTTACGACCGTAACGGTTTCTTGTATCAGGGTCGCGTTCAGGCGCTTGCTGATGCGGCACGTGAAGCCGGACTGAAGCTTTAAGGAGAAGGACCGTGCTGCGCATTGATCCTAACGAATTAGAATTGACCGATCGCGTCATTCATATCAACCGTAACTCAAAAGTTGTCAAGGGTGGCCGGCGTTTCAGCTTCTCTGCACTTGTCGTCGTGGGTGATGGCAACGGACATGTCGGCTACGGCATGGGTAAGGCGAAGGAAGTTCCTGAGGCGATCCGCAAGGGTGTTGAGCAGGCGAAGAAAAGCCTGATCAAGGTGCCGATCCAGGAGGGGCGTACCATCCCTTATGATGTCATCGGTAAGTTTGGAGCTGGACGAGTGCTCATCAAGCCTGCCTCCGAGGGTACTGGTGTTATTGCTGGTGGCGCTGTGCGTCCTGTTCTTGAGGCTGTCGGTATCGGCAACATCCTGACCAAGTGCCTTGGCTCGAACAATCCGCACAATGTCGTAAAGGCAACAATTAACGCTCTGGGTCTGCTCAAGAGTCCGGAAGAAATTAAAGCCCGTCGCGGCCTGACCAACGGCTAAGAGTCTTTTAAGGAGATAATGACATGGCAGAAGTAAAGGTCACTCTGAAAAAGAGTCCCATTGGCCGTCAGGCATATTTTGGAAAAGTGCTCAAGGGCCTTGGTTTAAAGCGTCTGCAACAGACTGTTACCCTGCAGGATACCCCGGAAATTCGTGGGATGATTCGCAAGGTTGAGCATATGGTTGCGGTTGAAGACTGAGAAATAGAGGATACTGAGATGGATTTAAGTAATCTGAAACCGGCTGCCGGTTCGACTAAGAATAGAAAACGCATCGGGCGCGGCCCTGGTTCCGGTACCGGCAAGACTGCCGCTAAGGGACACAAGGGTCAAAAAGCACGTAGCGGTGGCAGCATCAAGCCAGGCTTTGAGGGCGGTCAGATGCCGCTTCAGCGCCGCTTGCCAAAGCGTGGTTTTACTTCACTGAACAAGCAGGTGTTTGCAGTGGTGAACCTGAGTGATCTTGATGTCTTTGACGCCGGAACCGTTGTCGGCCTTGAAGCTTTAGGTTCGGCAGGGCTGATTGGTAGTGTCAAGGATGGCGTTAAGATTCTGGCGACAGGTGAATTGTCAAAAGCTCTGACTGTTCAGGCGCACAAGTTCAGCAAGGCCGCGACAGAAAAAATTGAGGCAGCTGGCGGTAAGGTCGAGGTGCTCTAGCATATGTCGACGCTGCAGAATATTTTAGCGATCCCTGAGCTGCGGCGCAGAATACTCTTCACGCTCGGCATGCTTGCGGTTTATCGGATTGGTTGTCATGTTCCGACTCCGGGAATCGATGCTAAGGTGTTAGCGAAATTTTTCGAAGGAACTGAAGGGACGCTGCTTGGCCTAGTCAGTGCTTTTACTGGTGGCGCTTTAGAGCAGATGGCGGTCTTTGCCCTTGGTATCATGCCCTATATCAGTGCCTCAATTATTCTGCAATTATTGACGGTTGTTTTTGAGCCTATTGAAAAGCTCTCTAAAGAGGGTGAGCAGGGGCGTAAAAAAATAACCCAGTACACCCGTTACGGAACAATACTCCTTGCGATCATACAGGGTACAGGCATCGCGACTGGACTGCAGTCGATGGTTGGTCCCGCTGGCGAACCAGTTGTCAACAACCCTGGCGTGGGTTTTATTCTGCTGACGGTTGTTACCCTGACGGCCGGAACTGCTTTTATCATGTGGCTTGGTGAACAGATTACTGAGCGTGGTATCGGTAACGGTATTTCATTGATAATTTTCGCCGGGATTGTTGCTGGGATGCCGTCAGCGATTGTTAACTCGATGCGGCTTGTGGAAACCGGCGCAATGACTCCAACAGTGGTTATTTTTATACTTGCTCTTATGTTGGCAACTGTTGGTGCGATTGTATTCATGGAGCGTGCGCAGCGTCGGGTGCCGATTCACTATGCCAAGCGCGTTGTTGGTATGCGCAACATGGGTGGTCAGGCGAGTCACCTGCCAATGAAAATTAATATGAGTGGTGTTATTCCGCCCATATTTGCTAGCTCGATCATGATGTTTCCAGCAACGATTGCGAGTTTCATTGATGTGCCATGGGTGCAGTCGGTCTCTGCAGTGTTGACCCCCACTCACTGGGTCTACAATGTTTTTTATGTTGCATTTATCATTTTCTTTTGCTACTTCTACACGGCTATCACCTTTAACCCGGTGAACGTGGCAGAAAACATTAAAAACCAAGGTGGTTTTGTGCCAGGGGTACGTCCAGGCAAGGAAACTGCAAACTATTTAGATACTGTCCTCGGTCGCTTGACCTTTGCAGGTGCAATCTACGTATCTCTGGTCTGTGTGTTGCCGACGCTGATGATAGGTCAGTTTAACGTGCCGTTTTTCTTTGGCGGAACCTCTTTGTTGATTGTCGTCGGTGTAGGAATGGATACGGCTTCGCAAATTGAGGCTCACCTGATCTCTCGTTCTTACGAGGGGTTTATGAAGGGTGTAACTCTCAAGGGCAGGCACGGCTAGGAGCTGATGATGAAGCTGGTTTTGCTTGGCCCTCCGGGTGCCGGAAAAGGAACCCAGGCGGCGATGCTGGTAGAGCGATATGCTGTGCCGCAGATTTCGACTGGTGATATGCTTCGCAGTGCAGTACGTGAGCGAAGCCCTATGGGCCTTAAGGCAAAAGAGCATATGGATGCCGGCGGTCTTGTGCCTGACGAGGTTGTTGTCGGTATCGTCCGGGAGCGACTCCAGCATGCAGATTGCAAGTCAGGTTTTATCCTCGACGGATTCCCGCGTACAGTTTCCCAGGCTGACTCTCTCACTGAAACCTTGAGCGAGTTAGGTAAGGAATTGAATGCTGTTGTGTCGTTGTGTGTTGATACTGACGCTCTTGTTGAACGTTTGACTGGTCGTCGTACTTGTGAAAAGTGCGGTAAGGGTTATCATGTGAAATTTGATCCCCCTGCTGTAACTGATCTGTGCGATGTCTGTTCAGGTGTTTTGGTTCAGCGCGCGGATGATCAGGAAACGACAATCCGTAACCGGATGGCAGTTTACCATCAGCAGACCGCACCTTTAGAGAATTACTATCGGCAGGCAGGTTTGTTGGTTGAGGTGAATGGCATGTCCGATATCGCATTAGTTCAGCAAGAGATTGTAGCGGCATTGCAGGAAGTCTGACGTGATTATACTCAAGTCAGCAAGTGAACTTGAGAAGATGCGTAAGGCTGGCCGTATGGTTGCTGAAGTATTGGCAGTTCTCAAGGAAAAAGTTCGGCCAGGAGTTACAAGTCTAGAACTAGATTGTCTGGCAGAAGAAAAATGTAATAAGTGGAAGGCACGCCCGGCCTTCAAGGGTTATGGTGGCTTTCCTTTTACTATTTGTGCATCCCCTAACGATCAGGTGGTGCATGGTTTTCCCAATCGGCAACCGTTGCAAGAAGGGGAAATCATCAGTATTGATTTCGGCTTGATCATTGACGGCTTTTATGGTGATTCAGCAGTAACAATACCAGTAGGGCAGGTTGACGAAGTAACGCTAAGGTTACTGACAGTCACCAAAGAGGCGCTCGAGTTAGGCATAGCGGCTGCTCAGCCAGGCGGGCGACTCTCTGACATATCTCATGCCGTGCAGACCCGTGTCGAACATGATCATTTCAGTGTTGTGCGCGAGTTTGTTGGCCACGGAATCGGCCGCCAGCTGCATGAAGACCCACAGATTCCAAATTATGGACCTCCAGCACGTGGTCCTAAGCTGAAGACTGGTATGACCTTGGCGATAGAGCCGATGGTCAATATCGGTACGCCAGCAGTAAAGGTGCTTGAGGATGGCTGGACTGCAGTCACTGTAGACGGGCGTCGTTCAGCACATTTTGAACACACGGTGGCAATTACGGAGAATGGGCCAGAAATACTGACTCGTTTGGATCATTAAGTTCTGGCTGATTAAGCAGCCACACAAGAAATAGTAGAAAAGGATCTCAAAATGAAGGTTAGAGCTTCGGTTAAGAAGATCTGTGATAAGTGCAAAGTTATCAAACGCAAGGGCGTTATCCGGATCATCTGCGAGAATCCGAAACACAAGCAACGTCAGGGATAAGGCCCTAGGAGGATAAGCCATTGGCACGTATTGCTGGAGTCGATTTACCGCGTAATAAGCGCATTGAAGTGGCCATGACCTATGTTTATGGAATTGGTCGTACCACATCACAGAAAATTCTGTCGCAGGCTGGCGTTGATTTCAACGCTCGCACTGACGATTTGACAGAAACAGAATTGGTGAAGATTCGTGAGATTTTGGATCATGATTACCGTGTTGAAGGTGATCTGCGTCGTGAAATTACGATGAACATTAAGCGTCTGATGGATCTCGGTTGTTATCGTGGCCTTCGCCATCGTAAAGGTCTGCCGGTCAATGGTCAGAATACCAAAAACAATTCTAGGACTCGTAAAGGTCCGAAGAAGACCGTTGCTGGTAAGAAGAAGTAAGCGGAGGAATCATGGCTAAGTCAGGAAAAAAAGTTGTCCGTAAGAAGGTCGAGAAAAAGAATATCGCCAAAGGTGTGGTGCATATTCAATCTACCTTTAATAATACTATTGTGACCATCTGCGATCCGGTAGGCAATGTTGTTGCCTGGTCGACCTCAGGTGCTAAAGGTTTTAAGGGCTCCCGCAAGAGTACGCCGTTTGCCGCGCAGATGGCCGCTGAAGATGCAGCGACCAAGGCGATGGAGCACGGCATGCGCTCGGTAGAAGCTTATGTAAAAGGCCCAGGTAGCGGTCGTGAATCGGCTTTGCGCGCTTTGTCGCTGGCAGGTCTCACCGTCACTATGATTAAGGACGTGACGCCGATTCCTCACAATGGTTGTCGTCCGCCCAAGCGCCGTCGCGTTTAAGCGTCAAGGAGGAAGAAGTTGTCTAGGTATTCAGGTCCTGTCTGCCGTCAGTGCAGAAGAGAAAATTCTAAACTGTTCCTTAAAGGGGACAGATGTTACACCGATAAATGTGCTGTTGAGCGCCGTAACTATGCGCCAGGTCAGCACGGCCAACGTCGTACCAAGGTTTCCGACTATGGTATCCAGTTGCGTGAAAAGCAGAAAATGAAACGGACTTACGGTCTCCAGGAAAAACAGTTCCGTCTCTATTTTGCTAAAGCCGACCGTATGAAGGGTGTCACCGGCGAGAATTTGCTGATGTTGCTTGAGCGTCGTCTCGATAGCATTGTCTACCGCCTTGGGTTTACTGCATCGCGGGCTCAAGCTCGTACGCTGGTTCGCCACGGACATTTCCAGATCAATGATCAGAAGGTTAACATTCCTTCTTATCTGGTCCGTCCCGATGAAGTTATCAGCCTGCGCGAGAAGAGCCGTCAGGTGACATGTATCAACGAGTCGTTGGACAGTGTCATGCGCCGCGGTGTTCCGTCCTGGGTTGAGCTGGATCGTGAAAACTTCAAGGGAACCATCAAGACCCTGCCGGTACGGAGCGAGTTGACGACACCTGAGTTCCAGGAACAGTTGATTGTCGAACTCTACTCCAAGTAATTAACCGCCTCATCAGGGAATCTTGAGAGGGAGAAACGAATATATGTACAAAAACTGGAGAGATCTGATCAAGCCGAAGCGTCTTGAGGCTTCTGAGCTGACAGAAACTTATGGCAAGTTTGTTGCCGAACCTTTCGAGCGTGGTTTTGGTACAACTCTTGGTAATTCAATGCGCCGGGTGCTGCTCTCTTCTCTGCAGGGTGCAGCGATTACTTCGGTTCGGATTAAGAACGTCCAGCATGAATTCTCCAGCGTTGCCGGAGTAACTGAGGATGTCACTGATATCATCCTCAATCTCAAAGGTGTAAAAGTTCGTCTGCACGGTCATGATCCACGCAATGTGCGGATTGTCAAAAAAGGTGCTGGTGTCATCAAGGCGGGCGACATTATCACCGACAACAATGTGGAAATCCTGAATCCGGATCATCACATTGCAACCTGTGGTAGCGAGACTGACCTTGAAGTCGACATGGTTGTTGCCATGGGTAAGGGCTACGTTGCGGCAGATAGAAATCGTGATGATTCCGCGCCCGTTGGGACAATCCCGATCGACGCAATATTTTCTCCGATCACGAAAGTCAACTACAACGTTTCGAATGCTCGTGTCGGTCAGATTACCGACTATGACAAGTTGACTCTCGAGTTGACAACTGATGGCAGCGTCAAGCCTGAGGATGCAGTTGCATATGCGGCTAAAATTCTCAAGGAGCAGCTGCAGATTTTCATCAGTTTCGACGAAACCGACGAGCCGGTTCACGAAGTCGAAGACAACGAAACGCAAAAAATCAACGAGAATCTCTACCGCTCGGTTGAGGAGCTTGAGCTCTCGGTGCGCAGCGCTAACTGCTTGAAAAATGCCCAGATCAACCTGATCGGGGAGCTGGTTCAGAGATCAGAAGCAGAAATGCTGAAAACTCAGAATTTCGGCCGTAAATCGCTGAACGAGATCAAAGATATTCTTTCAGAAATGGGTCTTAGTCTCGGGATGAAACTGGATAGCTACCCCGATCCCGAGTATTTGAAATTGATTCAAAAAGGGCAGGATGACGAATAGTCGCCCTTTTAAGTCTTAGAAAGGAACAGAAGCAATGCGTCACAATAAAACCGGCAGACGACTCGGCCGCAAACCTGATCATCGTCAGCACATGATGCAAAACATGGTGACCTCGTTTTTTGAGCATGAGAAAATCACCACGACCGATACCCGCGCCAAAGAACTGCGCAAGGTTGTCGACAAGATGGTCACTCTGGGTAAGCGCGGTGACCTTCACGCACGTCGTCAGGCCATGCAAGTTATTCACGATCCGAAGGTCGTTGGTAAACTGTTTGAGCTGATCGCACCCCGCTATCAGGAACGTCCGGGCGGTTACACTCGTATCATCCGTTTAGAGAATCGTCAGGGCGACAACGCTCCGATGGCAATCATTGAACTGGTTGAAGAAGAGTTTACCGCTAAGCCGAAAAAAGCTGTAGCTGCTCCAGCAGTTGCTGCACCGGTCGTTGCAGAGGCGACTGAAGAAGTCGCGGCAGAGGCTGTTGTCGAAGAAGAAAAAGCTGACAGTTAATTTACATTTTCTACCGTTCTTGTGGGGCAGGGAGTTATCTCCTTGCCCCTTTTTTTATTTCAACACGACAACAGGTCTGCGGATTGACTCTCTCCACAGGGGAATGCTAGTTTTACGGTCGTTTTAGCGTATTGTAGTTTTAGGATTGTTGCTGGAGGTCTTATGCAAGAACAGAAAATTCAAGTAATGCAGGGGACCATCAAGAAGCTTCTTCGTCGTGGCGCCACCAGCAATCTTAAAAATGTTTTAGCGAAAATCCATCCTGCCGATATTGCTCATCTGTTCCGTTACTTTGATCTCGAAGAACAAAAGACGCTGTTGAGTCTGTTCTCTGACGTTGAAAGAGCAGCAGACGTTTTTGTCGAACTGGAGTCCGATACCTGGGCGACCTTGGCAGAGTTGCTGGACAAGGACTACCTTGTCTCGCTGGTGCAGAAAATGGCGGATGACGACAGCGTCGAACTGATCCGTAATCTGCCGCCTGCATTGGCCGAAGAAGTTCTCGATAAATTGCACGGTGAGCAGTCGGATGATGTCGCGCAACTGCTCGGTTATGATGAAGACACCGCCGGTGGCATCATGTCCACCGATGTCTTTTCCCTCGATCAGGACCTTACTGTCCAGCAGGCGATAGAGGCTTTACAGGATGCAGAGGACTACGAAATGGTCTTCTACGTCTATGTTACTGATGAGCATAACCATCTGGTCGGCGTGCTTTCTCTGCGTCAGCTGTTGAACGTTCCGGCCTCCACGCCACTCGCAAAAATCATGAAGACAGATGTGCTGCGGGTGCGCGCAGATATGGATCAGGAAGAGGTTGCGGTTCTGGTCGCAAAATACAACATCCTCGCCATCCCGGTTGTTGATGAACGCGGCAAGCTGATGGGTCTGATCACTGTCGACGATGTTATCGATGTCTTACGTGATGAGGCGACTGAGGATATGCTGCGGATGGCCGGTACCAGCGAAGATGAACTGTTGCTCGGTTACAAGTCATTTCAGATCGCCCGCTTGCGGTTGCCCTGGTTGCTAACCACTCTGTGCGGTGGCGTCATCACCGGTTCGCTGATGTGGCATTTCAAGGCAACGCTTGAACAGGTGGTTGTGCTGATCTCCTTTATCCCGGTTATCACCGGCATGGGGGGGAATGTCGGAGGCCAGACGTCGACCATCATTGTCCGTGGCTTTGCCACCGGTCGGATCGATTTCTCCATGCTGCGTCAGATTTTTTTCAAGGAGCTGCGCGTTGGTCTGATTATGGGGACGATCTGCGGCCTGGTGATTTCTGCTGTCGCCATTGTCTGGCACCAGAATCTCTACCTCGGTCTGGTGGTCGGCATTGCCATGGCCGTCGCTATTTCGGTCGCTGCCTGCATGGGTGTCCTGGCAACGTCTTTTTTCAAGAAGGTCGGCATCGATCCGGCGATCGCATCGAGCCCCTTTGTTCAGACGGTCAATGACATCACCGGAATTCTCATCTACTTCAGCACCGCAACGCTCTTTATCAAACATCTCATCTGATGTCCGGCCCTTTGCAGCGATCAGAGGCGGTGATTCTGCGACATGTCGATTACGGTGAATCAGACCGCATCGTCAGCCTGATGACCGCCGGACATGGACTGCAGAAGGGCTTTGCCCGCGCGGCGCGTAAAAGTCGCAAACGCTTTGGTTCAAGTCTTGAGCCCTTCAGCCAGGTGATTGTCCATTGGCGTGCCGGCAAAGGAGCTCTCTGGTCACTGCAGGAGACCGAACTTCTCGAGGCCCGAGCCGGGTTACGGACAGATTTTCACCGCCTGACGTTGGCTAGCTATGGTGTCGAACTGGTCGAGTTGCTGGTTGAAGAGGCACAGCCGCATCCGCTGATTTACGAGCTCCTCTGTCATTTCCTTGATTATCTTTCACGTGGGGGAGATGTCAAAGCCGCCCGCCTGTTGTTCGAACTGCGCCTGGTTTACCTGCTTGGCTACATTCCACATCTGCTGCATTGCAGCGAATGCCTGAAGATTTTTGCTGCGGAGCCGATCCGCTTCGATGCTCTTCGTGGCGGTTGTCTTTGCCTTGCCTGCGCCGGGTCGAGTGGTCTGGCTGTCGACCTGAAAACCATCGGCTCTTTGGCCCGAACGCTCAACGTCAGCCACAAGCTTTTCGAGGGTTTCAAGTTCGGTGAAACCACCCTGACGGATGCCGGTCTGATGCTGACTCAGGTGCTCGCGCAGGTTCTGCCAAGAACCCCAAAATCACTTAAGTTTCTGCAACAAATCTAGTGGGCTCTGTTTCTTGACATCTTTCGTGCCCAAAGCTAAACTCGCGGTTTCTGTCCCCCCTGGATGTTTTCCGCCCGAACCATAGGCGTTCAGTTTTTTGGAGGTATTGTGACATTTCAGAATTTGATTCTTTCGCTGCAGAACTACTGGGCCGAGCAGGGCTGCATTATCCAGCAGCCGTACGACATCGAAAAAGGTGCCGGTACTTTCAATCCCGCGACCTTTCTGCGCGCGCTCGGTCCAGAGCCGTGGAACGTCGCCTATGTTGAACCTTCACGCCGGCCGACCGATGGCCGTTATGGTGAAAATCCCAACCGGCTGCAGCACTATTACCAGTTTCAGGTGTTGCTGAAGCCGTCGCCGCAGAATATTCAGGAGCTCTATCTGAATTCGCTCAAGAGCTTCGGCCTCGACCTGAACGCGCACGACATCCGTTTTGTCGAGGATGACTGGGAGTCGCCGACGCTTGGCGCCTGGGGCCTTGGCTGGGAAGTCTGGCTGGATGGCATGGAGATCACCCAGTTTACCTATTTTCAGCAGTGCGGCGGCATTGATCTGAAGCCGATCCCCGGCGAGATCACCTACGGTATTGAGCGGATCGCCATGTACCTGCAGGGGGTCGACAACGTCTACGACCTGGAGTGGACCAACGGCATCAAGTATGGAGACATCCACCACCAGACCGAGGTGGAATTTTCTCACTACAACTTTGAAGAAGCCGACACCGAGATGCTCTTTAAGTTGTTTGATATGTACGAAAAAGAGTGTCTGCAGTTAGTCGGTAAGCAGCTGGTTTTTCCGGCCTACGATTTTGTGCTCAAATGTTCGCACAGTTTCAACCTGCTCGATGCTCGCAGCGCCATTTCGGTTACCGAACGGGCTGGCTATATCGGCCGCGTCCGCAACATGTCAAAGCTCTGTGCCGAAGGTTACGTCGCCCAGCGCGAAAAGCTGGGTTTTCCGCTGTTAAAAAAATAATTTTGTGGCTGTCGGTCGTTACGAATGACTGGCCGACGCCTTTTCGATCGGAGTGTCACATGTCTGCAGAACTGTTTCTTGAACTGGGTACCGAAGAGATTCCGGCCGGATTCATTCCGCGTGCCCTGCAGGATATAGAACGGCTGCTCTGCAAAGAGCTGGAAAGTGCCCGCGTCAGTTACGGTGAAATCCGTACCTTCGCCACCCCGCGTCGGCTGGCGATTTCGATTCGGGATGTTGCCCGTCAGCAGCAGCGGCAACAGTTGGAAGTGACTGGTCCGCCGGCCCGCATTGCTTTTGATGCCGAAGGCAAGCCGACCAAAGCGGCCGAAGGGTTCGCGCGCACCAACGGCGTCAGTGTCACCGAGTTGCAGACCATCGAGACGGATAAAGGCGCTTACCTGTTCATTTCCAAGGTCATCGAAGGGGGCGATACCGCAAGTCAGCTGCCGGAGATTATGGCCCGGGTGGTCGATAAGATCCCGTTCAAGAAATCGATGCGTTGGAAAGATCTGGATGTTCGTTTTGCCCGGCCGATGCACTGGATCGTCGCGCTCTTCGGCGGTGAGGTGGTACCATTTACTTTCGGCGATCTGCAGAGTGGCAACCAGTCCCGCGGCCATCGTTTCATGGCCCCAGAGGCCTTTAGCGTAACCGGCGCCGTTGATTATCTCATCAAGGCCGAGCAGCATCAGGTCATCCCCGAGATTGACAAGCGTAAAGCCTTGATTGCACAGCAGTTAGAAGTGCTGGCCAAGCAGTTGGGGGGGAAGATCAACCCGGACCCGGCACTGCTTGATGAGGTGACCTTTCTGGTTGAGACACCGCAGGCACTCGCCGGTACGATTGAAACACGTTTTCTGCAGCTGCCGCCTGAATTGCTGATTACCAGCATGCGCGAGCATCAGCGTTATTTCACCCTGATCGATGACAATGGCAAGCTGCTGCCGAACTTCATTACCATCGCCAATACCCTCGTCAAAGATCCCAGCGTGGTTATTGCTGGTAACGAGCGGGTGTTGAAGGCGCGTCTTTCTGATGCCATGTTCTTCTGGCAGGAAGATCAGAAGAACAAGCTCGAAGATCGTCTCGAGCCGCTGAAAAAAGTGGTTTATCAGGCCAAGTTGGGGACCAGCTTTGCCAAGATCGAGCGCTTCACCGAACTGGCGACCGGTCTGGCAGAGCAGCTGGCACCACAGGAGGTCGAACTGACCCGGCGCGCAGCGACTCTGGCGAAATGTGATCTTGAGACCGGAATGGTCTATGAATTCCCTGAATTGCAGGGGGTCATGGGGCGTGAATATGCGCTGCTCGAGGGGGAGGATGCTCGCGTCGCCACAGCGATCTTCGAGCATTACCTGCCGATTCAGGCCGGTGGCGATTTGCCGAGCGACGACCTCGGCGCCTTTGTTTCTCTGGCGGATAAAATTGATACCATCTGCGGTTGTTTCAGTGTCGGTCTGATCCCGACCGGTACCGCCGATCCTTATGCTCTGCGTCGCTGCGCTATCGGTATTCTGGCGATCATTCTGGAGCGCGGTTACCAGGTCTCGATCCCGGCGCTGGTCGCAAAAAGTGTCGCCCTGCTGGAAGAAAAGCGGCAGCGACCGGCTGCTGAGATTGTTGCCGAGGTGGTCGAGTTTATCAGGCTGCGACTGGTAAACATGCTGATCGGTCAGGATTATCCGCAGGATGTAGTTGATGCTGTCTTAAGCGCCGCTTTTGCCGAACCGGTCGACGCCCTCGAACGGGTCAAGGCGCTGGCCGCCCTGAAAGGGCGAGAAGATTTCGAGCCGCTGGCGGTTGCCTTCAAGCGGGTTGGCAACATCATCAAGGGCGGGCTGGTACAGCCGGTTGATCCGGCACTGTTCGAGGCGGACTGCGAAAAAATTCTGTTTGAGAAGCTGCAGCAGGTGCAGACCCGAGTCGCCGAGCTGGTCGCCGGTCGCGATTATCCGGCAGCACTGGAGACCATCGCCAGTCTGCGCGGGCCGGTTGATGCGTTCTTCGACGGTGTTATGGTTATGGCCAAGGACGAAGCGATCAAGAATAACCGTCTGGCATTGCTGACCAGTATCTCCGGTCTTTTCAAAGGGGTTGCTGATTTCAGTCGGATTGCCTGATCGGTTGCAAGTGTCAACGGAGTGACGACCCGTAAAGCCGTTATTTCACTCTTGATGGCCGGAGGATGCTGTTATTTCCTCGGGGAGGTTCTTCAGGTGATAGGAATCAACAGACCGGAGCACAGACCACAGAACTCGTTTTCTGCCAGCTGTGCTACCGGTCTGTTTTTTTTCTTCAGTCCAGAGTTCTCCCGGTAACTGGCAGTTTCTGCCGGCCTTTTTAAATCACTTGAGACACAACAGGAGTCGTACCGATGGCTAAATATGTTTATGCATTTGGTGATGGACAGGCGGATGGGGATGGTTCAATGCGCGAGCTGCTGGGGGGTAAGGGCGCCAACTTGGCCGAGATGACCTCGATCGGTCTGCCGGTGCCACCGGGGTTCACGCTGACGACCGAAGTCTGCAGTGAATTTTATGCCCGTGATTGCAGTTACCCCGAAGAGGTTAAGTCGCAACTCAATAGCGCCTTGCAAACTCTTGAGACCCTGATGGGCAAAGGTTTCGGCAGCCGCGAAAACCCGCTGCTGGTCTCGGTCCGCTCCGGCGCCCCCGCTTCGATGCCGGGGATGATGGATACGGTTCTCAACCTCGGTTTGAATGACGAGACGATCCAGGGGGTCATCACCCAGAGTAAGGATGCGCGCTTTGCTTACGATTCCTACCGGCGCTTCATCCAGATGTACGCCAATGTCGTGATGGGGATGGATGGCGACATCCTAGAGCATCTGCTGGTGCAGAAAAAACAGATCAAAGGGGTTGAGCTGGATACCGACCTGAGCGCCGAAGATCTGCAACAGCTGGTGGTAGAATTCAAGGCTCGCTATAAGCTGGAACTCGGCAGTGACTTTCCCGATGATCCTCACCAGCAGCTCTGGGGGGCGATTGGTGCGGTGTTCGGCTCCTGGATGAACCAGCGTGCCGTCACCTATCGGCGGCTGCACGACATCCCCGCCCATTGGGGGACGGCGGTCAATGTGCAGGCGATGGTGTTCGGTAACATGGGTTCTGACTGCGCCACCGGCGTTGCTTTTACCCGCGACCCGTCCACCGGTGAGAACTACTTTTATGGCGAGTACCTAGTCAACGCGCAAGGGGAGGATGTGGTTGCCGGCACGCGCACGCCACAACCGCTGAACAAGTCGAAGCACAAGCCTGGCGATCTGCCGGCCATGGAAGATGTGCTGCCGGACTGTTACGCGCAGCTGGTGGACATCCGCGATATTCTGGAAAAGCACTATCGCGAGATGCAGGATATCGAGTTCACCATCGAGACCGGCAAGCTCTATATGTTGCAGACCCGCACCGGTAAACGCACCGCGCACGCCGCCATCCGTATCGCGGTCGAGATGGTCAAGGAAGGCCTGATCAGCGAGCGCGAGGCGGTGTTGCGGGTCAAGCCGGAGCAGCTCGATCAACTGCTGCACCCGTCCATCGATCCGGCTGCCGAGAAAAATATCATTGCCAAGGGGCTGCCGGCGTCGCCGGGCGCGGCCAGCGGTAAGGTGGTCTTCAATGCTGACGAAGCCGAGGAACAGAAGCGCCTGAAGCAGAAGGTGATTCTGGTGCGGATTGAAACCAGCCCCGAGGATATCCACGGCATGCACGCGGCTCAGGGGATTCTCACTGCTCGCGGCGGGATGACCTCGCATGCGGCGGTGGTTGCTCGCGGCATGGGGAAATGCTGTGTCGCCGGCTGTGGCGATCTGAAGATCGACTATGAAAAGCAGCGCTTTATTACCAAGTCCGGACAGACCGTCAAGCGTGGCGATATTATTACCCTGGACGGCAGCGCCGGTGAAGTGATCCTTGGTGACATGCCGAAAGTGCAGTCATCGGTCAGCGGCGATTTTGCCGTACTGATGGGCTGGGCGGACAAGTTCCGACGGCTGAAGGTACGTACCAATGCCGATACGCCGCACGACAGCAAGGTTGCCAGGGAGTTCGGAGCCGAGGGGATCGGCTTGTGTCGAACGGAACATATGTTCTTCGAAGGCGCGCGGATTCAGGCGGTTCGCGAAATGATTCTGGCCGAAAATCTGGCCGGACGTAAAAAAGCGCTGGCCAAAATTCTGCCGATGCAAAAAGGCGATTTTATCGGCATCTTCCGTGAGATGAAGGGGCTGCCGGTCACCATCCGCCTGCTCGATCCGCCGCTCCACGAATTTCTGCCGCAGAACGATGATGAAATATCCGAACTGGCGGCGAGCATGGGGGTTAGTTTCAGCCTGCTCAAAGAGACGGTCGAGGAGCTGCACGAGTTTAACCCGATGCTCGGCCATCGCGGTTGCCGGCTCGGAATTACCTATCCAGAGGTTTACGATATGCAGGTGCAGGCGATTATGGAGGCCGCCTGCGAACTGGTGAAAGATGAGGGGTTCGAGATTGTTCCGGAGATCATGATTCCGCTGGTCGCGCATGTCAACGAATTGAAGATTCTGCGTGCCAATGCGGTGAAAATTGCCGAGTCGGTTCTCGCCAGTTATGGCGTCAGGGTCGATTACCAGATCGGCACCATGATCGAGCTGCCGCGCGCGGCGCTGATGGCCGACATGATTGCCCAGGAAGCGGACTTTTTCTCCTTCGGCACCAACGACCTGACTCAGACCACCTATGGGCTGTCGCGTGACGATGCCGGGCGATTTCTGCCGGCTTATATCGAAAATGGCGTGTTCCTGAGCGATCCCTTTGTCCGGCTTGATCGTAAAGGGGTCGGTCAGCTGGTCAAACTGGGGACCGAGCGCGGGCGTCAGACCCGCCCGGAGTTGAAGGTCGGCATCTGCGGCGAGCATGGCGGCGAGCCATCAAGCGTCGAGTTCTGTCATCAGATCGGCCTGGATTACGTCTCCTGTTCCCCTTACCGAGTGCCGATTGCCCGACTGGCTGCCGCTCACGCAGCCTTGCAGGATGACTGATCCGTTTTTAGCTTGAAACAGCAACGCCCGGCCAGATAATGGCCGGGCGTTGCTGTTTATGCTGCTTGAGAGTCAGTCAAAGTTGCTGAAGTGATAGTTCTGCACAAAAGTAACAAAGCTGCTGCAATCGACTGGTCTGCTGTAGTGGTAGCCCTGTGCGATGCAGGACCCCTGCTTTTTCAGGTAGTGGTGCTGCGCGCGGGTTTCCACCCCTTCGACGATAAATTTCAGCTTCAGCCCCTGAGAAACATTGCTGATGGCGGGGATGATGGTGTTCTCTGACTGGTTGGTGCGGATGTTTCTGATGAAAGATTTATCCAGCTTCAGGGTGGTCAACGGCAGCATATCCAGATAGCTGAGCGAAGAGTAGCCTTTGCCGAAATCGTCAATGGCGATTTTAACCCCGGCATCGGTCAATCTGCGAAGGTTATTCATGGTCTTTTCAAGATTCTGAATAATGACATTTTCCGTCAGTTCAAGCTCAAACACCTCCGGGGTCAGTCCGTAAGCCTCGATCCGTTCGAGAATCGAATCGCTGAAGTCGCTGAGGATCAACTGGTTGGCCGAGATGTTGATCGCAACCGGCAGATTTATCCCCATGGCCTGCCACTGCCTGATGTCCTGACAGGCCTTGCCCAGAACGTAATCACCCAGCTCGTTGATCAGGTTCGATTCTTCGGCGATGCTGATGAAATCGCCCGGCAGAATCAGTTCCCCCTCGGGTGTTTTCAGCCGAACCAGGGCTTCTGCCGCGTGTATCCGGCCACTGGGCAAGTCGATCTGCGGCTGATAGTGGATGACCAGCTGGTCGTTTTTTAAAGCGCCGCGCAGTAGGTTTTCAATGGATACCTTGTCACAGCTGTGGTTGAACAGATCCTGGCTGTACAGGCAGTAATTGCTCTTGGAGGTGGATTTTGAACTGCCGACGGCGGTGTCCGAGTTTTTCAGCAGCTCCTCTTTGGTCACGCCATGCTCTGGATACAGGGCAATGCCGATACTGAGCGTGATGTGGATTTCGTGTTCGTTCAGATTGAAGGGGGGGATCATCTCCTGAATAATTTTCTCTGCGACCAGAAAAGCGCTGTCGGCAGAGGTGATCCCTGGCAGCAGCAGGACGAATTCGTCGCCGCCCAGTCGGGCCAGGGTGTCCTCGTCGCGCACGCATCTTTTCATCCGGTCGGTGAACGATTGCAGCAACTCATCGCCAATCATCTGACCGTAGGAATCGTTGACCAGTTTGAATCGATCGATGTCGATGGTCAGTACTGCGCATTTTTCCTTTCTACGCATGGCGTGACCGATCAGCATGCTCAGGCGGTCGTTCAGCAACCCGCGGTTGGGCAGGCCGGTCAGGATGTCGTGATTGTGTTGATAGCGGATGATCTCCTCAGAGCGTTTTTGCTCAGTGATATCCCGGGCGACGCCGTAAAAGCCGATGAAGCGACGGCTGTTGGTCTGCGCATGGTCGTTCATCAGCGCGCCGCCGGGGAAGTTCCTGGCGACCCGGGTTGCAGTGATTTCGACGTAACGCTGCCGTTTTTTATTTTTATCCTGCAGTTTGATCTCAATCCTGCCGTTGCTCAGTCGGCGATTACCGTAGAAATAATGACTGGCCCGGGTGAGGTCCGAGGGATCAACGAATTCAGAGAAGTGTTTACCGACAACTTCCTGCTCAGAGTAGCCAAGCAGTTGATGGGTGTTGTTGGCGAAGGCCAGACTGCCGTTTTTATCCAGCAGAAACATCAGGTCAGGAGAATTGTTGACGACAAAACGGTGCAGTTCTTCGGATTTCTTCAACTCTTCGACAATCTGTCGATTGATCTGCTCCAGATGAATCTTCTCCAGGAGGTTCTGGATTGACAGGATAATTTCCGCCGGGGTGCTCGGCTTGCGGACAAAATCGCGGGCGCCGGCTTTGACCACCTGCAGGGCCTTGTTGATGTCTGACTCGCCGCTGAAGACGATAACGGCAGTATTTATATTGTTCGTCAGGATATGCTCCATCACCGCGAAACCGTCGATCCGCGGCATGTCGAGATCGAGCAGCATCAGCGGATAGATGTTCCGGTTCAACTCCTCGATCGCCTCAGCCCCGCCATTTGCCGTCTGGGTCCGGAACCCCTCACAGCTCAGAATCGCCTGGGTACTGCGGCAGAGATGCGGATCATCATCGACAATCAGAATGCGCGGTGTATTCTGGGTTGCCGAATAGCCGTAATTTCTTAATTTTTCATCCCGAAACATGCGATTACTCCATATGCCGCGCGGCAAGGGTGCGTGGCAGGTAAATCTTGAATTCGGTGCCTTTTTCAGCGCTCGAGCTGCAGGAAATGTGACCTGACATTTCGTTGATCAGGTTGCTGACGATCGACAGGCCGACCCCTGAATGCCCTTGTTTGGTGCTTTCTACCGGCTTGAACAGCTGCGCCAGGATCTGCCGCGGGATTCCTGGGCCGTTATCCTTGATACTCACCTCCACGTACTCGCTGGAGTTCTGGTAGATGCTGTCCCTGCTGCTGACTTCAAGTTTGCCGCCGCCAGGCATCGCTTCGGTCGCATTCTTGAGAATGTTAAGCAGGACCTGCTTGGTCTTGTCCCGGGGGCATGCAAGCAGCGGGATTTTTTCATCCAGCTGCAGTCGTGAACTGATCCCGGCGGTCTGGTAAAGAGAGTCGCCCAGCAAGCGGTCCAGGTCGCGGATCAGTCTGTTGATGTCCAGTGCGCAATCATTCTCAGGGGCGACGTTGTCGGGGTCTTTGGCCCGCAGCAGGATGTTCGCCACCCGATCGATCTCTTCATCGATAAAGGCCAGCTCTTCGCCGGCCGCGTGCTCCTTGCCGATTTTTTTACCGAGAACATACAGATAGTTTTTGATGATGGTTAAAGGGTTGCTCAGCTCGTGAGCGATTCTGCCCAGCTGTTCGTAGCTGATCCCTGGGCTTGCCACCGGTTGGGTCGCAGATTTCAGCGCTCTGCCGATGTCGCCGCCCAGCAGGTTCAGCAGTGGTTTTCTTGCGCTCAGCTCAGGCTGTTGTGCGGCAGAAACCCCCAGCGCGAGAACCCCGGCAACTTCAGTTTTGTGCGGCAGTGGCAGAAAGTAGACCCCTTCGGTCCTCAGCAGGCGCGTCAGCTGTTTGTCCAACAGCGCGGGCGCTGCGTTGAAACTGTCCTGTGGTGACTGCGATCGGTAGGTGCTTGCCAGAATGCTGTCGGTATCGGTTGTGCTGACGTTGATCTCATCCAGTTGCTGCAGGCCTGCATCGTTGACGATCATCAGTCGGTCAGGGCTCGCAGCGCGGATCAGAAACAGGTCTTTGATGTTGAAAAGAATCTCGAAGGTCGCCCGCAGGTTTTTCGCCAGCTCGTGGTCCTGGTCCTGCGGTGTGCTGCGGAGGCTGTTTGCGAGCGCCAGGTCTTTGACCCGATTGGCGAGCTGTTGGTGCACGTTTTCTTCGTACTGAAGAGCGGCGCTGCCCAGCTCTTTTGTGGCCGGGCTGAAATAACCGGGCATGCCCAGATCTTTAATCACCTGCCGGGCGTTGCCCTTCGCGGTCGCGAGGCACTCAAGGGTTGAACTTTCAGTCAGATTGAATAAAATGCCGGCCCTTTCGATGGCGGCCGGTGACGCTTTGCTGTCGTCGGCAGTACTTAAGGCGCTGGCAACGGCGATGATTTTCAGCAGCGTCGGAGCGCTGCGCAACTCTTCGGTCGGTGCTTTCTGAAAGAGGATCGCATCGGCAATAAAGGACTCAAGCTGCCAGCTCTCGGTCAGTGCCGCACCAAGTTCACAGTGATCATTGCCGAATTCGGATTTTTCCAGGGCGCAGAAATCGCTGTCCGGCTGGTATCCCGCCAGCAGACCTTGATAGGTTTGCTGATGATTCAACAACAGCAGCAACTGCCCCACCTGATAGAGCAATCCGGCCAGGTAGGCCTCTTGCGGTTTCTGGTAGCCGGTCAGTTGCGCCAGGCGCATTGCCAGGTTGGAACAGACCAGCGCCCGCACCCAGCTCTGCTGTATCTGTTTGCCGAACTCTTTGCCGAACTTGGCAAAGAACTGATGAACGGCACTGGAGATAACAATCTGCCTGACATTGTCCATGCCCAGGACCACCAGCATCCGTCTGATTTCAGTGACATCATTCCACTGGCGAAAGAGTGTTGAGTTGGCCAGCTGGATAATCTTGGCGCTCAGGCCGGGGTCTTTTTCTATCGATTCAGCGATCTGGGAAAAATTGCTGTCCGCGTCATAGCAGAGATCCAGCAACTCGACCAGCAAGGAAGGGACCGAGGGGAGTCGTTCGAAAGTGTAGCATTTATCGCGCAGATAGAGCTGTGGCATTGTTCTTGTCTATCCTTCCCCCCGTCTCAAGAATTAGGCAACTTCAAATGCGACACAAAAACGCATACTAGCGTATTTTAAGGTGAAATGGAACAATATTAACAGTTTCTTTTTAGAGACAGGTAATGGATGACGACGTCTTTAGCCTTTTAATTAAGTCCGAAAGGGTTGATGTTTGCCCAGCGCTAGTGGTCTGCACTTTTCGACAGTTTTTTTTCGGTCTTATCCGCATTGACATGCAGACAACAGTGGACGCAGCGGCGAAAAGGGATGAAGGTCGGCCCATGGGTGTGGAAGCTGCCGCCGCAACGTGGGCAGCGGACCACGCAGGCCAGGCCGACCGCAACGCAGAGCACGATAATCCAGGCGATAAATACCTTAACCGCAACACTGCCAGCGTCGGGGGATTCGAGCGCCAGCATCATTGCCGGGATATAAATCAGAATAACCAGCCAGAGAAACCAGCGACGCTGACGGACCTTCTTCAGGCCGGCACTATAGATCTGTGGGTCGATCTCTTGTTCATCAGTCATGGTGACTTTGTCCGTAACAGAAATTTGAAGATAAATAAAATATATGCCACCGGCAATAAATATACACGTCTTTTAATTCATTTAATTTCAGCAGATTCAGTAGGTTAAGTTCATTATGCGGTTTTCCTGCAGTGACTGCAGAACGGATCGCTGTATGTCGGCAATATACAAGCGATTTTTCGATCGGTCATTCTTGATTGATTGAAGTCTCAATAAAAACAGTGGCTTAGGGTTACTGTGCGGGGATTGTGAAAATTGGCACGCTCGCTGCTATATATGCTGGGCAAGAGACACTCAGACGCAACAGCATCTGCTCACATCAATGGAGGTCGTCATGAAAAAAACTCTGCGCAACGCCCTGATCGCCCTGTTTACTTTCTCAACATCCGCATTTGCCGCCGTCAGCGCCGGCAGTGGAGAAGGCAACTTTCTGCTCTCGCTGTTTATCGGTTTCTTCTCGCTGATTATTGTTTTTCAGGTGGTTCCGGCTTTTTTGCTTTTCGTCGGCATGGTCAAAGGTCTTCTGGGGCATGCCAATGAACAGGGAAGCAGCTATCACGGCTGATGTGAAAAACTCACTCAATTCCACCGATCCAGGTTGTCTTTCTCTGGCCTGGGTCGGTTCTGTCAGGAGGACAACATGTTGAACATTCGTCGCGCAGTCGTCGGGTTGGCGTTGGTGCTGTCGGGTTCCCCAGTTATGGCAGCAGACACTACAAAAATTTACAACAGCGGGCTGCTGGTGCTGCTGTTTGTCGGATTCTGTGCCCTGCTGGTGGTGGTTCAGGTACTGCCGGCGATTTTGTCGGTGATGGGGCTGACGAAAAAAGCTGCCAAAGGTGCCGCTGACGCGCAAATGTCGACCGCTGCGGCAAAAAAACACTGAAGGCAACAATTCCAGCGAACCAGAAGGGCAGTCAGTCGGCTGCCCTTCTGGCGTTTATGCAAGCAGATCTTTTGCTTGTTCTCTGCTCAGACGGCCACTTTTTACCGCCAGTTCCAGCGTCTTTTCTCCCAGCAATCGATACAGTGGCAGCAGCTCCGGTGCCGATTTTTCCAGCGCCAACAGGTGTTGCTGAACGGTGCCGCGATCACCACGAACGATCGGCCCGGTCAGGCCCGCTTCGGGACCCAGCTTCGCGGTGTTATCCAGGCTGGCCTGAACCAGCGGCAACAGCAGGGGGATCGCCTGTTCCGGCGCAATACCGCACTGACTCAGCAGGTCGCGGGCCGTGCCAAGGAGGGTGACCAGAAAGTTGGAAGCGATGCAGGCGCTGGCGTGATAGAGGGCTTTTTGGTCGCCGGCAATCGCGAAGGGGGTCGCGCCGATAGCCGCTATCAACTGTTTGCCGAGCGACAGCGCGGCTGTCTCGCCTTCCAGCGCGCAGGGGCAGCCGGACAGTTTTTCCGCCGCCAACTGCCGGTCGGCAAAGGGGAGCAACGGATGGATCGACAGCAGCCGCGCCTTTGAGGTTCCCAGCCGCATCAGCGCCGCCGGATGCAGTCCGCTGAAGTGGATCAGTGTCTGCGCGGCTGACAGCGTTGAGCCGCTCTGGAGTGCTTTGGCCAGCGCTTCAATCTGATCATCCGGCACCGCCAGCAGGATGATCTCGGCCTTGCCCGCGGCCTGCAGTTTGTCGCTGGCGACCTCTGGCGCGCAGCCGATAAAGGCGCAGGCCTCCTGCGCCCGCGACAGCTCACGACTGATAATGGCCGAGAAGGGGTAGCCCGCGGCTTGCAAGCGGTGCGCGACAGCGCAGCCGAGCTTGCCCGGACCGATCAACGCGATGGTCGGTTTCATGCCACCGTTGCCTGTAGGCTGCCGACCTGCTCGATTTCACCAAGCAGCTGGTCGCCGCTCTGAATCCGACTGACGCCGGCGGGGGTGCCGGTGAGGATGATGTCGCCCGGCTCAAGGCGGTAGAAGGTCGATATCTCGGCAACAATCTGTTCCACGCTGCGCATCATCTGCGCGGTCGTGCCCTGCTGGCGGATTTCGCCGTTGACCCGCAGGGTCAGTTTCAGGTCGTTCGGATTGTTCACTTGCGCCGCCGGCACAAAGTCGGAGAGCGGGCAGGAGGTGTCGAACCCCTTGGCAATCTCCCAGGGCAGACCTTTGCCTTTCAACTCGTCCTGCAGATCCCGCAAGGTCAGGTCCAGTGCCACGCCGTAGCCGCTGACATGTTGCAGGGCGTTCTGCTCGGAGATGTTTTTCCCCGCTTTGCCGATCAGCAGCGCCAGCTCCAGTTCGTGGTGGCAATCGTTCGAATAGCTGGGGATCTCAATGGTGCCGCCGTCGGCGATGACGCTGCTGGCGGGTTTGCAGAAGATCACCGCGCGGTCCGGAACCTTGTTGCCCAGCTCGCGGATGTGATCCAGATAGTTACGCCCCAGGCAGACAATTTTACCGACGGGCAGGCTTTGATCGGTTCCTTTGATTTTGATCTGATGCATATTTCTCTCCCTGTTAGAATAAAGTCTGAATACTAATTTACTCGGCTTTCGGCAGTGACCAGTTGTAGTGGATTGCCAGTAATCTCAGCAGGATAACGCTGCCGGCCGCCAGCAGCAGCGACAGTTCATGTGGGGCATTGAAATAGCGCAGCAGCACCAGCAGCGTGCCCCCAAGCAGGCAGGCCGAGGCATAGATTTCGCGGCGCATGATCAGCGGGATTTCATTGCAGAGCACGTCGCGGATTACCCCGCCGGCAGTGCCGGTCATGATCCCCATCAGCACCGCGCCAAAAGGGCCGGTGCCTAAGCTGAGCGCCTTGCTGGTGCCGATCACGACGAAGGTGCCCAGGCCGATGGCATCGAAATAGAGCAGCGGATTCTCCAGCTTCTGCAGCAACCGGTGGCTGAAAAAGACCAGCAGCGCCACCGACACCGGCAGCCAGAGGTAGATTTCATTCTGCAGGCAGAACGGTGGCAGATCACCGAGCAGCAGGTCGCGCAGGGTGCCGCCGCCGATCGCGGTCACCATCCCCAGCACCAGCACGCCGAACAGGTCCATACCGCGGCGGATACCGGCAATAGCCCCCGAAGCCGCAAAGGCCGCAGTGCCAATCAAATCGAGTAGAAAAAGCAGGTTCATAGGTGACTCCTGCTGGCGAAGATAGCGGTATCTGCCGGGCAAATGCAAGGCCTGCCGCGACTGGTTTGAGCTTTGCCGCTATGCTAGTATTGCTGGGAAATATTCTCCGACAGGCTGCCGATGTTTTTCCCTATATCTGATTCCCCCAACGCGCCGGGCCGCCCGGTGGCCACCTGGTCGTTGATGGCGGTCAATATCGCTGTCTACTTGCTGGTCACGCTGCCGGCGACTCTCGGCAAGGTAAATCTGACCGATCCGCTGCTGTTTGAATATCTGCAGGTGCTGGATCTGGTGGGTCGCGTCACTGCTCGCGAAGTTTATCAGAATTTTAGCGCTTACGATCTGCTGGTTTTTCAGTACGGTTTTCGGCCGGCTGAATCATCACTGTTAACGATGCTGTCCTCGTTGTTTCTGCATGGCGGTTTGATGCATCTGGCGGGCAACATGTTGTTTCTTTACATCTTTGGCAATAATGTTGAATATCGCCTCGGCCACTGGCGATTTTTACTCACCTATCTCGGTTGCGGGATCGCCGCCACACTTTTTTTCGCCTTCTTCGTGCCCACGTCACAGGTGCCGCTGATCGGCGCTTCGGGGGCCATCTCCGGGGTGCTTGGCTGCTATTTTCTCTGGTTTCCACGTAACCGGGTGCGCTGTTTTCTGTTCTTTTTTCCGTTTCTGATGACCAGCATCTACCTGCCGGCCCGCTGGGTGCTCGGCTTCTATCTGGTGATCGACAACCTGCTGCCGTTTCTGTTTACCGCCGGTTCCGGCACCGGTGTCGCCCATGGCGCGCATATCGGTGGCTTTCTGGGCGGATTGGCGATCGCCGGCGGCAGTTTATTTTATCGGCGGCAGCGCCGCTAAGCGTAAAAGGATGAACCGATGTACTATTTCGATTACGTCGAACCGGTGTTCCGTCCCCCCTCGGAAGCCCGTTCGCTGATCTTTCAGATCACCATCGGCTGTAGCCAGAACAGCTGCAAATTCTGCGGGATGTACAAGATGAAAAACTTCCGCGTGCGCCCGATGGCCGAGATCGCCGCTGAAATCGCCGCGGTGCCGCAGCAGCATCGCCATCACTACCAGCGGATTTTTCTCGCCGATGGCGATGCGCTGGTCTATCCGCAACAGGGCTTGCTTGAAATCCTCGCGTTGCTGGCGGAGACCTTTCCCAATCTGACCCGGGTTGGCGCTTACGCCTCGCCCAACAGCCTGACCACCAAAAGCGTCGCCGAGCTGGCCGAACTCAAAGAGCAGAAGCTGCGGATACTTTACTTCGGGCTCGAATCGGGCGATGCCCCGACCTTGCAGCTGATCAACAAGGGCTTTAGCCCGCAGCAGATGCTCGAGCAGTGCCAGAAGGCCAAAGCGGCCGGCATGAAACTCTCGGTCACCGGCATCCTCGGTCTGGCCGGTCGCGCCAGAACTCAAGAACATGCCGCCGCCACCGCCGCCTGGATCAACCAGCTGTCGCCGGAGTTCTTTTCGCTGCTGACCATGTTCAAACGCCACAACGACGACTACTTCGCGCAGATCGAGCCGCTCACCAGCGGTGAAATTATCGCCGAAGCCTTGGCGATCGTCCGCCAACTCAATCCGCAGAAATGCATCCTGCGTTCCAATCATGTCTCCAATATCCTCAACCTGTCCGGCAGCTACCCGAAAGATCGCGAGCGGTTGATCGCCCAGGCCGAAGCGGCAGCGCGCGAAGCCGCCCGGCATCCCGAGTGGGCGGCGCGGGTGCCCGATTATGGTGAGGAATATTACTGATGCCGCTGCAGCGACTTTTTTTTGAAAGAGGATAAAAGATGAACGCTCCCTGCCGTTGTCCCTGGGTCGATCTGAGCAAGCCGGATTACATTCTTTATCACGATCAGGAGTGGGGGGTGCCGGTGCGCGACGACCGCACCCAGTTCGAATTTCTGTTGCTCGAATCAGCACAGGCCGGATTGTCCTGGTACACAGTGCTGCGCAAGCGGGAGAATTATCGCCAGGCGTTTTTAAACTTCGACCCGCAGGCGGTGGCCCGGTTCGGCGAAGCCGAGCTTGAAACCATGCTGCAGAACGCCGGCCTGATCCGCAATCGCGCCAAGCTGAAGTCGGCGATCAACAACGCCCAAAGGTTTATCGCCATACAGGAAGAGTTCGGTAGCTTCTGTAATTACATCTGGGGTTTTGTCGATGGCGAAACGATCGTCAACGCGCCGCGCACGGCAACAGACATCCCGGTCACCTCCAAACAGTCCGACGCGCTCAGCAAAGACCTGAAACAACGCGGTTTCAACTTTGTCGGTTCGACCATTATCTACGCCCATATGCAGGCCACCGGGCTGGTCAACGATCACACCCTCGACTGTTTCCGGCAGGTGCAGCTGCCGTGATCGCCACCTACATTCGCCTGTTTCTGGTCGCTTTTTTCTGGGGCGGCACCTTTGTCGCCGGCCGCAGTTTGGTTGAAAGCGTCGATCCGATCTCCGCCGCGTTTTTCCGCTTTGCGATCGCGTCGCTGTTACTGTTGGCGATCACCTGGCAGCGCGAGGGGCTACCACGCCTGACTTCCCGGCAGTTGCTGGTGGTCACCGCGCTCGGCGCGACCGGCATCTTTGCCTATAATTTGTTCTTTTTTAACGGCCTGACGTTGATCGCGGCCGGTCGCGCCTCGCTGATCATCGCCCTCAATCCGGTCGTCATTACCCTGGCGTCAGCGCTGATCCACAAAGAACCGTTGTCGACCCGGCGGATCGGCGGCATTCTGCTGTCGGTCAGCGGCGCGCTGATTGTCATCACCCGCGGCCAGCCGCTGACCATTTTCGACGCCGGCATCGGTCGTGGTGAGCTGCTGATTTCCGGCTGCGTGCTTTCCTGGGCGCTCTATTCGGTGATCGGCAAAACCGCCATGCGCGGCCTTACGCCGCTGGCCGCGGTCTGCTATTCGTCGGTCGCAGGAACCCTGCTGCTGGCGGTCATCGCCATCCCACACGGCAGCCTTAACGCCGCCCTCAACTATTCGCCCGTCGCCTGGCTGGCCATCGCCTATCTTGGCATGTTCGGTACGGTGATCGGCTTTCTCTGGTACTTCCAGGGGATACAACGGATCGGCCCATCCCGCGCCGCTGTCTTTATCAACTTCGTGCCGGTCAACGGCGTGCTGCTGGCGACCCTGTTCCTCGGCGAACCCCTGACCCTGTCGCTGCTGACCGGTGGTGCGCTGGTGGTCAGCGGCGCCTATCTGGCCAATGCCGTGCCGACGCAGAAAGCCGTTGCGGCAATCTGAAGTTATCGTTGGTCAAGGTTGACCGGAGTCTAATAAATATCCGGTTGACAATATAGTTTGTTGCCGCTA
>DATCYW010000049.1:0-3536 GCA_036526255.1 Malonomonas sp.
GCCCAGGGCGGCGAGTGGCTCAGTCGCCTGATCGTCCGACTTGACGACCTGATTCTGCGGCTTCACTCCTGATTTTCAGTCTTTCCTTGGCGCGCCGCTCCAGCAGCCGGTGAATCCGCATCGCCAGCGTCTGGTGCGCGACCGCCGAATTAACCCGCAGAACATTTGAGCTGACCACGATCAGGTAGTGTAGCAGAGACTCCCCCTGTTGTTGCTCAATAATCGCCAGCGAATTGAGCAGATTCTGCTTGTTCCCCTGATATTTGTCACAGACGAAACCAGCCTCGGGCGCACAGCTGTAAAGTGAACCTGATTTGAAGTAGACCGCCGCCTGATCAAGCGCCGGATGTGAAGCGTAGCGGATCCGCTTTTCGGTCATGTAGAGCAGTCGTTTCAACTCAAGGCTCGAGAAGGGATCGACCAGTCGCCCCTGCTCGAGCCTCAGCAGCAGGGTTAAAAGGCTGCGGGTATTCGCCCTGCTGCTGCCACCCGGCACCAGCTCTTTGCCTTTCCATGTAAAAAATCCCCCTTGCCGCAACTGACCAGGATCAAGACCGTTACGGCGCATCGGTTCGTGCAGGCTATCGATCAGCAGCTGCATCAGCTCGCCTTTGCTGGTGTTGCTGAAAAAGCTCTCTGCGGTCGCCTGATTTACCGGGTAGTCGGCTTTGAATTTCACCATCAGCAGGTACTCGCGCAGCACCATGGCTGCTGCGGCGTTAGAACTCGGCGAGAGCATCCAGTCGAGCCAGCTGTAAAGGTTGGCGCGGTCGCCGGTAACGATTTTACGATAGGTCATCCGCTGCCGCGCCGCGTCCCAGAACGGCACCCTGTGGCCATCGTTAAGGATGAACTGGTCGGCAGTCAGCCAGCGTTCCCGCAGCAGCGTTCTGCGCGCTTCAATATCCTCCGGGTAGCGATCGGCCAGGGCCTGGAACAGTCCGACCGCGATCAGCAGTTTGCCGAGGCTGCCCGGATTAAAATCCCGGTCGGCCTGATGTTCGGCCAGCAGCGGCTGGTCCGGATTGCTCAGGTCGAGTAACGAGAAGCTGTAGTTCTGCTCCTCATCCAGCATTGCGACGATTTCTGACGTCAGCTGCGGATCAATCGGTGGCAACTGCGCATCCGGCCGATCGGTCAGGCGCAGCTGCACCTGCTGCAGCGGCAGCAGTGCGCCGGGAACCAGTTGGCGCCCTTTGACAGCGCCGCTTTGAAACAGCCGGTAGCCTTCTAGTCGCAGGATTCCGGTCTCTTCTGTGGCGTTCAGCGGATAGCCGCAGAGATTGCTGCACAGCAGCAGCAATAGAATGCCGGTCAGCAGGGCTTTCATTGTTCAAGGCTCCAGCGGGATGGCGGACAGCTCGACGTACTGCCGCTTGGTGCTGATCGCTGCGTCGAGCTGTGCCAGGTAGAGATCTTTTTTAACCTCGCTGCTCTCCAGCAGGGGGCGGATCTGGAAGAGGACGAAGTTGCCGTCTAAAAAGCCGAATTCAATGTCGGCCGGTTTTACCTGCCCCTGTTTATCACGCAGGGCGGGAAACTGTTTCGGCAGCAGCTCCGCCATCGCGATCAGTTGCTGGATCTCGCTGTCGCTCAGCAGCTGCTGCGGCGCAGCTGCGGCCACTTTGCGGATGCCGCCGGTCGGCAGCAGGATTCGTTTGTGTTCTGCGCTGGCCTGAGCCAGCAACCGCACCTCGCCGGTCAACCGGTCGATCCGCAGCTCTTCGGCGCGTTGGCCATTGACCGCTCCGCCGACCCCCTCATTGGTGGCGACATGGATTATCCTGCTGCCGTCGCCGCCCAGAAGATCGCTGGTCGCCATGACCCCGGATTTTTCCGCCGGAACACTCAGCATCAACAGCACCGAGGCGTAGACATGTTCCGGCGCCCGCATATGCGCCTGCCGCCAGCCGTAAGCCCGTTGGTTGAACGGAGAGGCCCAGACTTCGCGGATCGCCGCGACGATCTGTCTAAAACCGACGACGTGCGGAACGGTTCTGTTCAGGCCGGCGCCGGTAAAGTTGGGCAGGTCCTCAACGTTGGTGTCGCTGCGGACAAAGACCCCGAAGCTGCCATCCGGACCGAACTGTCTCGCCAGTTTAGCCTGCAGCTCGGTAAGAAAATCATCTGGCAACGGCGCTGATATTATCTGCTGCTGCAGCCGGTGGAGAAACTCGGCGGTCTGCCGCTGCTTTTCTTCACTGGCTGGAAGCTGTTCCAGCCGGCGGTAATTGCTCTGCATCCAGCGGAACAGGGATTGGCCGTCCGGGGCGGTACTGTTGGCGAGCAACTGGTGAAAGCGGCCAAAAGGGATGACCAGTGCATCTGGCACCAGCTGGGCGTAGATCTGTTTCAGTTCGCCCAGGTTGGCCCCTTTGGGGCCGGCGATGCGGCCTGAATCGCTGGCGCTGATCTCTGACAAGCTGAGGATCTGCTGCTGTTGCAGGTCAAGTTTAGCCAGGTCTGGATCGATCAGGACGTCGGTTCTGGACTGCTGTTGATCGAAGCGCTTTTGCCAGTCGACCGAATCTGCTTCGATCTGCACCACGCCACCCGGACTGACGGCGACCACGATGATTTTTCCGGCATGTCTGGCCAATTCGGGCAGCAGTTGTTCGCTGATCGCCAGGTTGGGGATGCCGAGGTTGCGGGCCAGCAGCTGAACATGCGATAGGGTATTGCCGGCGCCGCGGGTCAGGATCCCGGCGACCGGTGGCAGCTCGGCAACCGTTTCCGGCAGCAGGTAGATGCCGTCCGGTTTGAACTTGTGCTGCAACGGATCGCTGACCAGCTCCAGTCGGCCGCGCGCCAGTCCGGGGTTTAACGGTTGCAGCCCGGCACTGATTCGGCCGAACAGACGCTGTTTCACGCCGCGCAGCTGCTGGCTGTCCTCCAGCAGGCTGTCGATCATCAGGGCGATCGGCAACAGCGGACTGGCCCGCAAACGCTCCTGCAGAAAGCCGTTGAATTTTGTGTCCAGAATCGTCAGGTGGCTGATGCTGCTCTCGAAGTGGAAACGCAGCTGGTTTTCCGCCCAACGGCTGATGCGTGACAACTGCAGCAGCTCGCGCTGATAGTCAGGGGCGGAGAGCGGTTCGGTCAGCAGGGTTTCGATCGATTTCTGCTGGTCGGCCAGCTGCCGCTCGGAGAGAAAGCCGATCCCGTAAAGCGCGTCCAGCCCCTGTTCGATCCAGGCCAGTCGCTGCCGCCTGTTCGCGGTCGGCAGCTGATTCAACAGCTGGTTGGCACTACGGTAAAGTTCGTCCTCCAGGTCGAGGCTACTGTCGAGCCAGTTGAGCTTGGCCTGGTTGCCGGCCGCGCGGGTCAGTTCGGTACGGCTGTGCAGCAGCAACTGGCTGGCGCGGGAAAAGCGGATGTTGGCCGAGAGCTGCGGCCAGTCTTCAACTTCGGTTTGGTCCGTATCTGCTACCCGCGGTGGTTCGCTGTCAATGCCGAGTTGATAAGCTTGTCGCAGGGGGTTGTCGTGGGGGCTGGTGACGGCATCGACCAGTTCGGCAAGTCGCTGGTATTTCTCC
>DATCYW010000050.1:0-40604 GCA_036526255.1 Malonomonas sp.
TACCACCGACATAATCCCAATAGGTGTCCCAATTTGCGCCGACACCCGGCAAATTAGTGGCCGCCGCGGTATGATCGACCATCAACTTATACCTGTTGTTCTTGGTCGGATTTGAGCCCCCCTCAACGATGACAGGACCGCCAAAGTCAGAAACACAAACTCCGGTTCCGTCAGGAGCACTGGCTGTAGAATTCAAGTAATTGAGGTAGTCACCAAGCACATAAACATCCCCCTTGGGGCCGGTCGCGCAAGAACCATTGGCAGCGATATTAGGATGGTCGGCCGAACCGGCACTGGCATAAGAACCGTAAGTCAGAAGGCTTTCTTTTATTGTTTGGGTACCGGCAGCGTCGTCGATGTCGGTTGAGCAGGTCAGGTTGCTCAAGGTATTGTCTGCGTTGGCAAGGAGCACAGTGGAGAACTCGCCCTGGTTATTACCGATATATATGTCCCACGAGTTAAACGTCCCGGCATAGGGGCTATCATTCGCGGGGTCATAAGCGTAACCGACCGAGACATTCATAGAAGCGTTACTATTATCAATGATAAACAGGATATTCGGCTTAACGCCTGCCGACCCGCCGGAAAGGGTATAGATGGCGGCATCACCGATATATTCATCGGGGCCAGCCAGGGCGGCACCGGGAGCGAACCCCGAAACCAGAATAGACAGGATGATGGCAGCTAAAACCCGTTTCATAGTCCTGCTCCTTTTGGAAGAACTGAATGAGGCTGAAATCAGTCAGTTGAACTTGTTCTGTCTGTAAACTATCGATGCCAGTTAAGGCTTCGGAACAATCCGCGCGACCTGGGTTTCTACTTCGGTACGAGCCGGATTCAGAATATCCGTCGGATAAGCGCCAGTGGCGTTGACCATCAAGTAACGCGCTTCGAACATCTCGGCGTCGCTAACCGATCCTTCTGGCGGTGGACCAGACCCTAAGGGTGTGACGATATGTCCGCCCGCCGCAGTCGGATCGAGTCCGCTTCGCCCGATCTGGATTCTGTCTTTATGGGTCGCGTCGGCGAAAAGGTCGATGACTGCTGTACCAAGATAAACGTCGGGATTAGTTGCCGCGTAGGTAACGGCCCGGTCTGCGGCAAAGAAAGATTCTTGCAGCGCGCGATAATTGCCAGAGATGGAAAGTTCTGTTTCGGAGACCGACATGGCCATCATTCCTATGACCGTCATGATCGACAACATGATCAAGGCAAGGATCAGGGCCATCCCCCGCTGATTAGAGAGGGGTGACCGAAGAATTAACAGCTTTGGTCGAGATACTGCAAAGCTACCTTTTCTTTGCTTATAACCGCGCATACTTTTGCCCTTCTCTGATAATTAGCGATTGCGCAGTGCAATCGTGGAAGTCATACCTCGCCTTTTAATTCCGCTCGCGGTGGTGACCTCCCCTTCTAAAGTGACTCGCACCGCCCGGATGTCCGACAAGTCGCTTATAGTCGTAGGGTCTGCCGGCTCAGTACCATCATCAAGCAGATAGCTGAAGGTCAAACCACTGACTCCGCTCGCGACTGTTTCATTAGTCACTCCATCATGACGCTTGAGATCTGTGCCATTCAGTGCATAGGTGATCGTGTTAGGGGTCGCATCTGTTGGTGTCGCAGTAGGATCACCTACGTACTCCGCAACGATATCTCCCTCTCCGATGACCTCGGCAGAGTTGAAACCTGTTACTTTCAATGTTGTGCTTGAAGAGGCCTCGGTCAAGGTCAGTACACGCTGAACAGGTTGCGAGGCGTTAGCAGGTCGGATGATACGCACAAAGTCACCCAGCTTTAAATTAATTGGCTCTTTTAGCGAAATGACCTGCT
Source organism: Malonomonas sp. (assembly GCA_036526255.1). Classification (GTDB taxonomy): domain Bacteria; phylum Desulfobacterota; class Desulfuromonadia; order Desulfuromonadales; family Geopsychrobacteraceae; genus Malonomonas. Next base: position 1,831 of record DATCYW010000050.1, read on the forward strand.
CAGTGGTAATAACTGACGGCGAAACAAAGGTTTTTTGGGTGGCAGAAACTGCATCAATCTGAGCAGCTTTACGGGTACCTGAGATGGTGTTAATCACTAGAGTATTACTGGCGGCTGTCTGAATAGGGTTATCGCTGGTACGGATCAGAAACCCTGCCCAACGCAGATCGCGGGTGATGCTTTCCAGCCCTACCCGCTGATTCTGCTTTAGATCGACAACACGCTCTTCTGTGTTAGCGGTACGCTGGGTTGAGAGGTAGACACCAAAAATCCCGGCCATGATAACGCCGAATATAGCAACCACAACCAACAACTCAATCAAGGTGAAACCACGTTGATCTATTTTAGAAAAAAAAGGTCTCATTTGATCCTCTTGAAGTTAGCCAGATTATATCGTGTCTGGCCGTCCCAAGCAGAAACGACCTGTGCGTCGATGCGGGCAATATCATTGATTGGATTACTGTGTGTCACGGTATAGTTGATATTGTATGAGATGGTCGTCGCTCCGTCATCAACAGACACGACAACCGTGCCAGTATTTGGGCCAGGCAGGGCAAATATCGGATCTGTTTCGGGACGTGCGCTAAGGTCCTCAAGAGCACCTTGCCCTGCAGCAATCGCTGTTGAGCGGACGTTGGACTGTAAATTGGCCCGGATCGAGGTGATCTGCATGCCAGCGACAGCGAGCATTCCGACTGCAAAAATGGTCAGGGCTACCAGTAGCTCAACTAAAGTGAATCCACGTTCATTGACTAGCTGCTTCATTAACAGACCCCATTGCAAAATGATTCCGAAAACCTAATTCGATATCTACTCACCGTAAAGCAAGCCTAATACCAAACAAAAATACATATTTTTTATAATAATACCTGCAGCTTAACAGACATCAAAAGCGATAATCAATCAAACAAGCAACAATTGCATGCTAACTCATGCAAATATTGCACTTTGACTTTAAACTCAGCTCCATACCGCTGCCGCATTGTCTTGCTTTTCGGTGAATATTTATAAGTATCAGGTTTCCCGCCGATAAAGCACCTCCTGAACTTTGAAAAACACCAATGCTAATACCTGGATTTAGAGTACGAGCAAAAATCGTACTATTTAAAAATGAACAGTGCTACAATGCCCAGACAACTGGAACCACCCGTTGTTATTGTGTTTTTTGACGAAACATTACAATAAACCTTAAATCATGAGACAAAGAAAATAATAACAAACAATCAAACTACATATCTATTTAAGGAGTTAGAACATGGCCAGAACCCCCCAGCTTGATGGCGATGCCTGTATCGGTTGCGAAACCTGTACCCGCATCTGCCCGAACGTCTTTCACATGGTCTCGGAGCACCGGGCCGGTATCCATAACCCGACCGGCGATACGGAAGAAAATATTGAGGAAGCGATGGATAACTGCCCGGTCGCCTGCATCACCTGGGAAGACTGATCAGGTGTATCGGCGCTTACGGTTTTTTCTGTTGCTGCTGGTTACGCTGCTGCCACTCTGCGCCTGCTCGATGATCAGTGGCAAGCAGAGTTCCAGCGATTTCAACGAGCAGCTCTACGTCGATGCCCGTTTAAATTTCGCCATCAAGCATCCCCTCGACTGGCGGCAGCAGCAGGTTCCGGTTTCGCAACCTGAATACCGGGCAGACACAGTCACCTGGGTCATAAAAGATTTGCAGCAGCAATCAACGGTTGTCGGCACCTTTCTGATCCGCAGCACGGTCGCCGACAAACAGAAACTGCTGCCGGACCTGCTCAGTGAATTCCTTTCCACCAGGCCGGAGCTGAAAACGGGACGGGTCACTGAGGTGACATACCCGGCCGGACCGGCCCTGAAGATGCTCGGCCATGACCTGGATCGCGGTCGCTTGACGATTGCCCTGAAAGGGCAGCAGCGCGATTTCATCATCTCGCTAAATTATCCATCGGATCGTTTCGACGACTTACTCCCGATTTTTGAAGAGATTGCCGACAGTTTCGTTGAAATCCTCAGCCCGAACGGTAAACAGAACTGACATTCAGATGACTGACAAACTCAAACCTGCCGATCTGATCCGTAAATATTACGCGCCGTACCCAGAGGCCTGGCAGATTTTGCTCGACCACAGCCGACGGGTCACGCAGCGGGCGCTTAGAATCGCCCGCAGACTGCAGCAAACCCAGCCAGTTGATCTGAAATTTATTGCCGAAGCGGCGATGCTGCACGATATCGGCATCTTTATGACCGATGCACCATCACTCGGCTGTACCGGTGAAGGTCCCTATCTCTGCCACGGAATCAAGGGGCGACAGCTGCTGGAGGAAGAAGGATTGCCGCGTCACGCGCTGGTCTGCGAGCGGCATATCGGTGTCGGTCTTACGGCAGAAGAAATCCGTACGCAGGACCTGCCTTTACCAGCGCGCGACATGCTGCCGTTATCGCTGGAAGAACAGATCATCTGCTACGCTGACCTGTTCTATTCCAAAGACAAAGATAAGCTGCACAAAGAGAAATCGCCGGCCAAGGTGCGGAAGGTGCTGGCCAAATATGGCGCGGACAAAGGTCAGGTCTTTGCCCGCTGGCAAAGTCTGTTCGAGGCGGAGTCGGTCTGATGGAAACATGGCTGCAACAGGTTGTTGAGATGCTCCCCGACGGTTATCTCTACCTGCTATTGCTGTTCCTGATCGCATTCGGCGAATCCCTGCCGATGATCGGGCTGCTGCTCCCGGGGAGCACACTGGTGGTGCTGGCCGGATTTCTTGCCTTCCATGACAAAAACAGCTTGACCAATCTGATGCTGGTTACTGCGTTCGGGGCACTACTCGGCGACCTTCTCAGCTATTGGCTGGGGGCCCATCTCGGCGGCAGGCTGCTGGTGTCACGAAGTTTTCAAAAACACCACAAGCTGGTCAAGCAGGCTGAGCGTTTCTTCAATTCACATGGCGGAAAAAGTATCTTCTTTGCCCGCTTTCTTGGCCCGATCCGCGGCATAACGCCTTTCATAGCCGGGCTCTCAAGCATGCCGGGGCGTGCGTTCTGTCGTTATTCTCTGATCAGCGCAATCCTCTGGGGCCTCACCTATCCGAGCCTCGGCTACCTTGGTGGAGCCAGCTGGCAGCAGACACAAAGCCTGACCGCGCGCTTTGGCCTGTTAATAGCGGTGCTGCTACTGGTGACACTGGCACACTACTGGCTGCGACGCGGCCTTGGACTGAAAAACGGAAAGGATGAAAATGGAAATCCTGCTGGATGAGAATGAAGTGCGGGTCCTTGGAGCTTTTATCGAAAAAGAGCTGACCACTCCCGACTACTACCCGCTGAGCCCTAACGCGTTAACCAACGCCTGCAATCAGAAATCTAACCGTGATCCGGTCCTGCAACTTGAAGAACCGCAAGTCCTTGCTGCAGTCGAAAGCTTACGTAACAAAGGGCTGGCAATGCAGTCGCAGGAGGGCAGCCGGGTGGTAAAATACCGTCACTGTCTGCGCGAGCGGCTCTACCTGGAAAATCAGGAGCTGGCAATTCTGGGCGAATTGCTGCTGCGCGGTGCGCAAACCCCCGGTGAAATCAGGGCGCGAGCCGATCGCATGGCATCGCTGGCCAGTTTAGAAGAAGTCGATACGGTTTTACAGGAACTGCTGGATAAAGAGCCACCTCTTATCTGCAAGCTCGATCGTCAACCCGGCCGCAAGGAGCATCGCTACGCGCACTTGCTGGCCGGCGAAGTCAGCACTGAAGAACCCGCGCCAACAGCAGCTATGGCAGCGCAACCAGCTGGCAGATCGTTTTCGCAGATGGAGACGGAACTGGCCGAACTGCGTGAAGAGATCGCCAAGCTCAAAAATGAATTTCAACGTTTCAAGAAGCAGTTCGAATAATCCTGCAGGATGAAATATAAAACAGAAAAAGGCCGCTCCTTTATGGAAGCGGCCTTTTTCTATTCAAGCGGTTCTAAGCTGAAATTTCAGCAAATACGACTTACTTGTAACCGTCCATCTCATCAAACTGCAGGTACTGATAGATGGTATCGGCCTTAGGCGCAACCTTCTCTTTGTACACGGCCAGGTATTCGGCCGGAGTCGGCAGTTTCCCCAGGTTGGTGGTCACAGCACCCAGTTCTGCGCTGCCGAGATAAACCTTGGCGCCATTGCCGATGCGGTCGTCGAAGTTACGGGTACTGGTGGAGAACATGTTCACACCATCCGGAACCCGGGCCTGATTGCCCATGCAGAGCGAGCAGCCGGCGATTTCAAGGCGCGCGCCCATGGTACTGAAGACCGAGAAGATTGCCTCATCCTTCAGCTTGGCCTGATCCATGCGGGTCGGCGGGCAGATCCAGGTACGGACGTTCGGGTTGAATTTCTCACCACGCCAGATCTCCGCCGCGGCGCGGAAGTGACCGATATTGGTCATACAGGAACCGAGGAAGACATCCTGAATCGGGGTTCCGGCAACCTCAGACAACAGCTTGACGTCATCCGGATCGTTCGGGCAGGCCAGGATCGGCTCGGTGATTTGCGCCAGATCGATTTCAATGACTTCAGCGTATTCAGCGTTGGCATCAGCCTTGAGCAGCTTCGGATTTTTCAGCCATTCTTCGACGGCCTCAATCCGCTTCTGCAGGGTTGCCGGGTGTTGATAGCCCTCTTCAATCATCTTCTTCATCAGCGCGACGTTCGAACGCAGGTAAGTACAGACGCTCTCCTCGGAGAGCTGAATACAGCCGGCAGCGGCAGAGCGCTCGGCAGCAGCATCGGTCAGCTCGAATGCCTGCTCGACAGACAGATCCGGCAGACCTTCCATCTCAAGGATGCGGCCGTTGAAGATATTGACTTTGTTCTTCTTCGGCACCGTCAGCAAGCCCTGCTTAATCGCGTAGAAAGGGATGGCATTGACGGCATCACGCAGGGTGATCCCTTCATTGAACTTGCCCTTGAAGCGAACCAGCACCGACTCAGGCATGTCCAGCGGCATGAAACCGAGAGCTCCACCGAAAGCCACCAGACCGGAGCCGGCCGGGAAGCTGATACCGATCGGGAAACGGGTGTGCGAATCGCCACCGGTACCGACAGTGTCAGGAACCAGCAGTCGGTTCAGCCAGCTGTGAATAACGCCGTCACCCGGACGCAGAGCAACACCTTCGCGCTCAGCGATAAAGTCCGGCAGGTTCTGATGCATCTTGACGTCAGCCGGCTTCGGATATGCTGCGGTGTGACAGAAAGACTGCATGACCATCGGCGACAGGAACTTCAGACAGGCCAGTTCTTTCAGCTCATCGGCAGTCATCGGACCAGTCGTGTCCTGAGAACCGACAGTGGTCATGGTCGGCTCACAAGCAGTCCCCGGGAGGATCCCGGCAACGCCGCAGGCTTTTCCAACCATCTTCTGCGCCTGAGTGTAACCCTGACCTGCTTTAGGGGTCGGATTCTCCGGCTGAGCGAAGATATCAATTTCACTCTGACCAAGTGCGGCACGGGCCTGAGTTGTGACCGCGCGGCCGATGATCAACGGAATCCGGCCACCGGCACGGTATTCATCCGGCACAGTGTTCGGCTTAATATCAAAGGTTGTTATCACTTTACCGGCCTCATTGGTCACTTCGCCTTTGGCGGTATTGATAGTGATGACATCACCCATGTTCAGGTTGGAGACGTCCATCTTCAGCGGCAGAGCGCCGGAATCCTGTGCGGTATTGAAGAAGATCGGGGCAATAACACCACCGATGATCACGCCGCCACGACGTTTGTTCGGCACCGCCGGAATATCATCGCCGATATACCAGAGGACACTGTTACAGGCGGATTTACGGGAAGAACCGGTACCGACCACGTCACCGACAAATGCGACCTGATGGCCTGCTTCACGCCATTTGGCAATTTCCTTGATACCGCCGGGGAAGCGGGTCTTGCCCATCGCCAGTGCATGCAGCGGGATGTCCGGACGGCTCCAGGCATCTCCGGCAGGAGAGAAATCATCGGTATTGATTTCACCTTCAACCTTGAACACCTTGACGGTGATAATTTCCGGAACTCCGGCCTTTTTGGTGAACCAATCAGCGGCAGCCCAGCTGTCGACAACTTTCTTTGCTGCGGCGTTGCTCTTGGACAGCGCAATCACCTGTGCTGCGGCGTCATAAACATAGGTCATGCCACTCAGTGCACAAGCAGCTTCGTCAGCCAGTGCGGCATCACTTAAAGCACCAATGAGAGGCTGTACGTTATAACCACCAATCATGCTGCCAAGAATCTTTACTGCGCTGATTTTATCGATCAGAGGCGATGTTTTTGCCCCGGTCAGGATCTCAGCCAGAAAGGCCGCCTTGACTTTCGCTGCCGGATCGACGCCTGGCGAAACACGCTCAGTGATCAGGTTAAGCAGAAAATCGCTTTTACCGGCCGGTGGGTTCTGCAACAGTTCACAAAGCGCAGCAGTCTGCTCCGGAGTCAACGGCAGAGCCGGAATTCCTTGAGCATTCCGCTCTTCTTCATGTCTCAGATAAGCTTCGATCATCTCTCTCCTCCATTATCAGGTTTGCAGCATCTGCTGCACGATAGATAGCCTTATTCTCCGCCTCCTTCGCAGCCCGGCGGTGAAAAACATTGCATACTGTATACGATCTTCCGCAGCCATGTCAATCATCCACTCAGTGATTTCAGCTTTTCATTTACGGAACTTATCGATAGCGACAGCGCTGATAAAAATCCCCCGGCGCAAACTATGTGTCTTTATATGTCACATGCCCGTGAGATCCTCAATCCACATAGAGATTAAGCACTCAAGGAGAAAAGACATGTTTGAATTTCTGATGCTTACCAGTTTTGTCCTGATCGTCTTCAGCCAGCAACTACCGAAAGAAATCAGCAAGCAAAGAAAGCCAGCGGTATCTGAACCGGACAGACAAATCATTTCAAACAAGGCAATCCAGGAGGTTTCGGAAACTGACAGAACAAAAAAACAGCCCTATCGAAATATCAACAGGGCTGCCTCTTCAAATTATGCGAGAAAAAAATTTACTGCAGAACTTTCAGTAACTCAACCTCAAAGACCAACGCTGAATTAGCAGGGATAACCGGCGGCGCACCACGCTCGCCGTAAGCAAGTTGCGGCGGGATTGCAAGCTGCCACTTGTCCCCTTCCTTCATCAACTGCAGCGCCTCGGTCCAACCGGCAATCACACCGTTGACCGGAAAGCTGGCTGGCTCACCACGCTTGTAGGAACTGTCAAACTCACTGCCATCGATCAGCGTACCGCGGTAGTGAACCTCAACGGTCGATTCAGCCTTCGGCATTGCCCCCTCGCCGTTATTCAGAACTTTGTACTGCAGACCACTGGCAAGAGTAACAACACCGTCCTGCTTGCCATTGGTGGCAAGAAACTCTTCAGCCAGCTTACTATTCCCTTCCGCTGCAGCTGCCATTTCCGCCATCTGCTTCATCTGCATTTCCTGCTGATAGACCGTCAGAATCTGCCCCATCTCTTCTTCAGTCAGCAGGGTTTCTGCACCCTGAAAAGACGCCTTCAGACCAGCGGCCAACTGCTCGGCATCAGCGGTAACATTCTGCCGCTTCATGTTCATGCCGATATTCATGCCGATAGCGTAACCGAGCTTCTCGTTCTGGGTTTTAAATTTCTCTTCCGCGTAAGCGACCGTCGACAACAGGCCAAATAGCAGCGACAGCACTAAAATTCTCTGCATGATCTACTCCTCTAGTTTGGTTGATGAAAAATATAAAAGCCCGGTGAATATACACCGGGCTTTTGTATTTTTAAACTAGGAAAATGGCTTATTGTGCCGCCAGGAATTCCTTAACCTTCTGAAAGCCAACACTGTAAGCCTTCTTGTTCAGCTCGATAAAAGCTTCTGGAACTTTAGCCAGAACCGCTTTCTCGCCGGCTTCGCGAGAGACAACGTCGGTCAGGGCAATCATCGCACCCAGCGCGACCACGTTGGCAACGATCTCACGACCGATGTCCTCTTTGGCAGTCCGCATGATCGGGATCTGAACAATTTTAAAGTTACCGGCCGGGATCCGCTTGACGAAGTCAGAGTCAAGCAGCAGCAAACCACCTTCTTTAATACCGTTAGCGTATTTGTCTGCGGCTTCCTGGGTCATTGCCAGGCAGGCATCAACAATCGTTGCCTTCGGGTAATCGATCGGTGCATCAGAAATAATAACTTCTGACTTGGAAGCACCACCACGCGCCTCTGGACCGTAGCTCTGTGACTGAACGGCATGCTTACCTTCGATGATCGAAGCAGCCTCAGCAAGAATAATCCCGGCGGTGATCAGACCCTGACCACCTGAACCGGAAAACCGAATTTCATATCTTTCCGCCATGATTCAAGTCTCCTTAGAGGGATCAGGCGCCTTTTGCGCGCTCAATAACCTTAGCGTACTGTTCGCAGTACTCGGGCTTGTCTTCTTTGTAGAGAACACCAGTCAGAACCTTACCTTCAAGCTGCTCAGCGGTCATCTTAGCAGCAGCGGCAACTGGTACTGCGATCTCTTTCAGACGCTTCATCATGTCAACTACGCTACGGAATTTGTTGCGACGACCGTAGGCGGTCGGACAATCATCAAGCACTTCAATAATCGACATGCCCTTGTGCTTAATCCCTTCCACGATCAACTTGTCGATCTGCGTTGCATGAAAAGCGGTGGTACGTGCAACAAAGGTCGCACCGGCACCGATTGCCAGCTTGCTGATGTCGAAAATCGGATCGGGGTTACCGTAAACAGTCGTCGATGCCTTGGCCCCGGTCGGAGTACATGGGGAGAACTGACCACCCGTCATACCGTAGATGTTGTTGTTCAGGATGACGTAGGTCATGTCGATATTACGACGACAAGCGTGAATAAAGTGATTGCCACCAATCGCGACACCATCACCATCACCACCAACACAGATAACTGTCATTTCAGGCTTGGCCATCTTAATACCGGTGGCAAACGCGGCCGCACGACCGTGAGCAGTGTGCAGAGTACAGTAATCCATATAACCAGGCAGACGACTGGCACAACCGATACCGGAGACCAGGGCAGTGTTGTTCTTTTCCAGACCACACTCTTCCATCGCGCGGATCAAGCCCTTCATCGCAATACCGTGACCACAACCTGGACACCAGATGTGCGGCAGCTTGCCTGGGCGAATATGTTTTTCGTAATCGTAGGCCATTACATTACCTCCTTGACCTGACCAATAATCTGACCAGGATTGATCGGCTCGCCGTCAACCCGATGGATACCGGCAATTTTGCAGGCACCTTTAGCTACCCGATCAACTTCAAGAATCATCTGACCAAGGTTCAGCTCTGGAACGATAATCGCTTTGGCCTGCTGTGCCAGCGCAGCAACCCGCTTCTCAGGGAACGGCCAGAGGGTGATCGGACGGAACAGACCCGCCTTAATCCCTTCCTTGCGCAGCTCATTGACAGCGTAACGGGCAGAGCGAGCAGTCGAGCCGTAGGCAAAAATTACCACTTCTGCATCTTCGGTCTGATATTCCTCGTTCAGCTCGATGTCCGCCTGTGCGGCATCAACCTTGCGTATCTGACGACGCTGCTCAGCATCAACCAACTCAGCCTTGGTGGTCGGAAAACCATCGGCAGCCTTGTTCAAGCCGGTGACATGGAAACGGTACTCGGAACCGAAAGCGGCCAGCGGTGGCACATCGCCCTGGCTCGGGTCAAACGGCTTGTAATCTGCCGGAGCGCAGGTCGGTACGGTACGGTTGATGACTTCGAGTTCACCCGGCTCAGGAAACTCAATCCGCTCACGCATGTGGCCGACGATCTCATCATACAGAACCTGAACCGGCATCCGGTATTTCTCAGCCAGATTGAAGGCACGGACGGTCTCACTGAAGATTTCCTGACAGGAAGCCGGTACCAGCGCGATAGCTGCGTGGTCACCATGGGTGCCCCATTTGGCCTGCTGCACATCAGACTGACCAGGACCGGTCGGCATACCGGTCGAAGGACCGCCACGCATAACATTAATAATAACGCAGGGAGTTTCGGCAATGCAGGCATAGCCGATCAACTCCTGCTTCAGGGAAACACCCGGCCCTGAAGTTGCGGTCAATGCCTTCTGACCGGCAAGGGAAGCGCCGATAACTGATGCCATGGCAGCAATTTCGTCTTCCATCTGAATGAATTTACCACCAACCTTGGGAAGTTCTTCTGACATAACTTCCGCAACTTCGGTAGACGGGGTGATGGGGTAACCACCGAAGAAATTACATCCGGCATAAAGTGCGCCGAAAGCGCATGCAGTGTTCCCCTGTAAAAGAGCTACTTTTTTAGCCACGAACCGACCTCCCTATAGCGATTTACAGCTTGTGAACTTTGATGGCGAAATCAGGGCAGCGCAACTCACACTGATTACATGCAATACATGCATCAGCATTGGCAACCTTGACAACAAATGCATCCATCTCCAGAACCTTGGTGGGGCAGAATTCTACACAGATGCTGCACCCTTTGCAGTACCTTTCGATGATCTCGATTTCCGCTTTCGCGCTCATGAGCGTCCTTCTCCTTTTATCCGTAATTACTGTCAATGACAGTCTGACCAAAGCGGCGGAATCCTAACATAAGCGGTGAACTTACGCCAGAAAAAATTGTATACAGAAATCTCCAGCCAACCCTATAAGTTGCCCGCCTCTGGGTACCACAATAATCACATTATTCTTTAACAAACTGAAATCGCGGCCATAAAACTAGAAGGGCAGCCGATGGCTGCCCTTCTATTACAAACCTACGGACTGCTTAGAGCCCCATGCTGCCGACAAGTTCCTTGACCGCAGCAACAGAGTTATCAAACATCGCCTGCTCAGTTGCATCCAACTTGAACTCGACAATTTTTTCGATACCAGCAGCGCCAAGAACACAAGGCACACCGACATAGAAATTATCGACACCAAACTCACCCTTCAGCAGGGCGCAGACAGGCAGAACACGCTTCTGATCCTTGAGGATCGACTCAGCCATAGCTATGGCCGAAGAAGCCGGGCTATAGAAGGCGCTGCCGGTCTTGAGCAGACGGACAACTTCACCACCGGCATCTTTAGTACGGGCAACCATGGCATCCATAACTTCTTTGGCCTTGGCGGCGCTGCCGTATTTCTGCTCAAGCAGCTCCATAACCGGGATGCCGTTGACGCTGGCATAACGAACCAATGGAACCATGGTGTCGCCGTGACCACCGAGGGTCATTGCGTTGACGTCGCGGATCGAAACACCCAGCTCCCAGGCGATGAAAGACTGGAAACGAGCCGAATCAAGAACGCCAGCCTGCCCCATAACACGCTCAGACGGGAACCCAGTGACCTTCTGACAGAGAGTAACCATGGCGTCCAGCGGATTGGAGATAACAATAACAAATGCATCAGGTGCGTTATCACGGATGCCTTCGGAAACGGCGGTCATAATCTTGGAATTGACTTCGATCAGATCATCGCGGCTCATGCCCGGCTTACGCGGCAGACCTGCGGTCACAATAACAACGTTAGCGCCGGCGATGTCAGCATAAGTGTTGGTACCGCGCAGCTCTACATCGAAACCGTCAACCGGAGACGCCTCAGCGATATCGAGCATCTTGCCCTGAGGCATATCCTCGACGATATCGAACAGTACGACATCACCCAGTTCACGCAGAGCACAAAGCTGAGCCAAGACGCCACCAATCTGTCCACCACCAATCAGAGCAATTTTAGGTCTAGCCATTTTCTCTCTCCTTTATAGATAATTCGCCAGCCGCAAATGGCAGGCCCGATATAACCTTGTTTGACTGCGGAGTATCTAATTCATTAACGGTGTATACAGTATACAAACAATTTTTGACTGTCAAGCGCCATTGCGCTTTAAAGTATATTTATCTTGATCTGACCAACGCAAGCCGCTGTAAGCACAAAAAAACCCGTCACAGGACGGGTTTTTTTGTGCTTCATTTTATGTCAGGACCAGTGCGTAACAGCGTCACTGCGTATACCCATAGCTGGTCCAGGGTCTTACATCGCGTCGATGATTGCGTTAAAGGTCGCACTCGGTCGCATGGCCTTGTCGGCCTTGATCGGATCGAACTTGAAGTAACCGCCAACATCAACCGGCGAGCCCTGACAATCGATCATTTCAGCATCGATCTTGGCCGCGTTCTTTTCGATCACGGAAGCGACTTCGGTAAAACGTGCTTTCAATGCAGCATCCTTATTCTGAGCAGCGAGAGCCTGTGCCCAGTAGAGTGCCAGGTAAAAGCTGCCGCCACGATTGTCAATTTCTTTGACTTTACGTGAAGGAAGCTTCTGGTTCTCCAGGTACATGCCGATTGCAGCATCCAGGGTTTCAGCCAGGATGGCAGCCTTCGGGTTGTTATCTGCCTTCGCTGCCTGCTCCAGAGACGGAACCAGCGCACAGTACTCACCCAAGGAATCCCAGCGGATATGACCTTCTTTTAGGAACTGCTCAACGTGCTTCGGAGCTGAACCACCGGCACCTGTCTCGAACAGGCCACCGCCGTTGATCAAAGGAACGATCGACAGCATACGAGCAGAGGTTCCCAGTTCGAGGATCGGGAACAGGTCGGTCAGGTAATCCCGCAGAACGTTACCGGTCACCGAGATTGCATTTTTTCCTTCACGCACCAGCTTGAGGGAGAAGTTCATTGCATCGACCGGAGCCATAATCCGGATATCCAAACCCTTGGTATCGAACTCGGGCAGGTACTTGTTAACCTTTTTGATGATTTCAGCGTCGTGACCACGCTTTGCGTCAAGCCAGAAAATCGTCGGCTCGCCAGAAGCCTTGGCGCGGGTGACAGCAAGCTTGACCCAGTCCTTGATCGGCACGTCCTTGGTCTGGCTCGAACGATAGATGTCGCCAGTGGAAACCGGCTGCTCGAGAAGAACGGTACCGGCGGAGTTAACCACCTGAAACTTACCCGCCGAAGGAGCCTCGAAGGTCTTGTCGTGTGAGCCGTACTCTTCTGCTTTCTGCGCCATCAGGCCGACGTTGGCGACGCTACCCATAGTCGCCGGGTTGAACTGGCCGTTCTTCTTGGCGTCTTCAACGATCGCACTGTAGATCGTGGCGTAGCAGCGGTCCGGAACCATGGCGATGGTGTCCTGCAGTTGGTCCTGCAGATTCCACATTTTGCCACCGTCACGCACAACGTTCGGCATCGAGGCATCGACGATGACATCGTTAGGAACGTGCAGGTTGGTGATGTTCTTGCGTGAATCGACCATGGCCAGTGCTGCCTGGCCCTGGTAACAAGCATTGATGTCAGCTTCGATTTCAGCTTTCTTGTCAGCTGGAAGCTTGCTCAGCTTGGCAAGAATATCGCCCATACCGTAATTGACGTTGGCACCAATCGATTTCAGAGTATCAGCATGCTTGTCGAGGGCAGCCTTGAAGTAAACCGAAACACAGTGACCGAACATGATCGGATCGGAGATCTTCATCATGGTTGCCTTGAGGTGCAGAGAGAGCAGCACACCTTTCTCTTTGGCCTCGGCAGCAGTCTTGGCATAAAACTCACGCAGCGCAGCAACCTTCATCACCGAGCTATCGAGAATTTCACCGGCCTGTAGTTTAAGGCCGTCTTTTTTCACGGTCACGTTGCCAGCGGCGTCAACAAACTGAATCTTGACGGTATCGGCCTTGTCCATGGTGACCGACTTCTCGGTCTCGTAAAAATCGCCGCCGTCCATGTGCGCAACGCGACACTTAGAGGTGCCCGGTGCAGGCCATGGCTGCATCATGCGGTGTGGATTTTTCTGAGCGAATCGCTTTACCGAAGCAGCGGCACGGCGGTCGGAGTTACCTTCACGCAGAACCGGATTTACGGCTGAGCCGAGACACTTGGCGAAACGGGCCTGCAGCTCTTTCTCTTCTGCGGTGTTCGCTTCTTCAGGGTAGCTGGGAATATCATAACCTTTTGCCTGCAGTTCCTTAATACAGGCCTGCAGCTGTGGGATCGAAGCACTGATGTTCGGCAGCTTGATAACGTTAGCTTCCGGCTTTACGACCAGCTCGCCGAGCTGCGACAGATAATCTTCAACCTTCTGCTCAGCGGTCAACTTTTCCGGAAAGTTTGCGATAACGCGGCCAGCCAGTGAAATATCCATGGTTTCCACGTCGACGCCGGTGCCTTTGCAGAAAGCCTGAACGACCGGAAGAAATGCGTAGGTCGCCAACGCCGGTGCTTCATCAATTTCGGACCAAATAATTTTTGCCATGTGTCTCTCTCCTTAAGTTTTAAATACCAGTATTGCCCGAGGCGTAATCAAAGAATATCGCTTTCGCCTGTATCTACTGCTGCCAAAATTTTGATCGCATTGTAGCTGATCAACGCCCAATAATTCCGTTACAGGACAGCAACTCAGCCAGTGGCAAAACCGACTGAAATGACCGATCAGCGGTGTATACAGTATACAAACAGTTTTTGACTGTCAAGAATCTTTGAGCGTTACGATAAATTTACCTAAAGCACTTCGGGCCGCCGACCTGGTGGTTAACTCTCAAACAAAAATTGCTAAGCTGGCGGTATCTACGGACAATAAAAAACGCCTGCAATGCTGAAGCACAGAAACTCATTCCTGTTTTCTTCAGTTTTGCAGGCGCTTAAAGACGACATGGGAGCAAGATAATCAGAAGAGATTCAGCTCTTTGGCCTCCTGACGGGCAGCAGTCATCTCCTCCTCCGTTTTGTCACGCGGAATCAGCAGAATCTGTCCCGCAAAAATCTGCTGCGGATCTTTGATCTGATCACGATTCGCCTTATAGATGAGCGGCCAGAGGAACGGATCCTGATAAACCTCTTTGCGTGCAGAGATGCTGGCCAAGGTCTCCTCTGCGTTCACCTCGACGTGACTGACCGGTTTCGGTTCAGGTGTCGGAACAGGTAAGGCTTTTTGCACCACCGGCGCAACCGGCGTTTTTATCGGCTCCTTTACCACCGGTGGCGGTGGCACCTCCTTGATGACCGGCTTCGCTGCCTCAAGCGCTGCTTTTTCGGCTTGCAGCTTCTGCTCTCGCGCAAGACGACTTTTGTGCTGGTCCGATACTGCCAGCGCACGGGAAGAAAATTCTCGCGCCTGCGCCAGCGCGTTTTGGGCGGCGCGGTAATCACCCTGCTTAACCAGCTGCTCTGCTTTACGAAAGGCTTCGTCCGCAGCAAGGTACTCAGTTTCGGCGAGCTGCGCAGCACCAGATACTTGCAGATAATTTATAATCCGCCGGGTCTCATCCAGATCCTTGACCGGCGGCTTGACACAGCCGGCAAGGATAAATAGCCCGACAACAATCAACAACAGACGTTTAAACACCTGCCCTCTTTTCTTGTAAATTGCTGCTTTACTTCGTCGCTTTACGCACGCGGATTGACAACTCCTGCAACTGCTTCTCGCTGACTTCATTTGGAGCCTCAGAGAGCATACAGGTCGCCTTCTGAGTTTTCGGAAAAGCAATAACGTCGCGGATCGAATCGGCGCCGGTCAGAATCATCATCAAACGATCAAGACCAAAAGCGATGCCGCCATGCGGTGGAGCACCAAAGCTCAAAGCATCCAACAGGAAGCCGAATTTCTCACGGGCCTCCTCAGTGCCGATGCCGAGAAGTTCAAACATCCGCGACTGTACTGCGGAGTCATGGATACGAACGCTGCCGCCGCCAACTTCGGAACCGTTCAGCACCAGGTCGTAGGCCTGCGCACGGGCTTTCCCCGGTTCAGTGTCGAGCAGCGCGATATCCTCTTCCAGCGGCGAAGTGAATGGATGATGGACAGCACAATGGCGCTGTGCTTCGGCATCCCACTCCAGCAGCGGAAAATCGGTAATCCAGACGAACTTGTGGATGTCTTTGCTCGTCAGGCCGAGCTTCTGCCCAAGGTGACCACGCAGGCGGCCAAGCGCTTCATTGGCAACCGATGATTTGTCGGCCACAAACAACAACAGGTCGCCAACCTTGGCGTCAAGCGTGTCGTTGAGCGCCGCTAACTCTTCAGCGTTAAAGAACTTGGCAATCGGAGACTGCCAGCCGTCATCGGTCATCTTGACCCAGGCCAGCCCTTTGGCGCCGTAGATCTTGACGAAATCGGTCAGGTCATCCAGCTCCTTACGGGAGAAGGTAGCCCCTCCTTTGACATTCAGCGCCTTGACCAGACCGCCATTTGCCGCAACTTCGGCAAACACCTTGAACTGCGATCCAGCGACCATACTGGTAATATTGATCAACTCCAGATCGAAACGCAGATCAGGATTGTCGACACCGAACCGATCGAGCGCCTCAGCATAAGTCATACGTGGAATCGGCAGACTCACCTCGGCGCCGATAGCTGCCTTAAAGACGGCGGCGATCATCCCTTCCATCACCGACATCACGTCATCACGATTCACGAATGAAAGTTCGCAGTCGATCTGGGTAAATTCCGGCTGACGGTCAGCGCGCAGATCTTCATCACGGAAACATTTGACGATCTGGTAGTAACGGTCAAAACCCGAAACCATCAGCAACTGCTTGAACAGCTGCGGCGACTGCGGCAGTGCGTAAAAGTTACCCGGATTGACCCGGCTCGGCACCAGGTAATCACGAGCGCCTTCGGGGGTACTCTTGGTCAATACCGGGGTTTCAACTTCGATAAAACCCTGATTGTCAAAATAGTTGCGCACCGTTCTGGCGACCAGATGACGCATCAGCAAGTTCTTCTGCAACGCCGTACGGCGCAGATCCAAATAACGGTATTTCAGACGGATATTCTCTGCGACATCAGTATAGTCGTCGAGCATGAAGGGGGGAGTTTCCGAGTTGTTGAGAATCAGCAGCTCGCTGACCTCAACCTCAACCTCGCCGGTCTTCATCTTCGGATTGATCGTCCCTTCAGGGCGCGCCGACACTTTGCCACGCACCGCAATGACATACTCGCTGCGAATCTGCTCCGCCTTGGTGTGCGCCTGCGGGTCGCGATCGGGGTCGAGCGCCAGTTGGACAATCCCTTCACGATCGCGCAGATCGACAAAGATCAGCCCGCCATGGTCTCGGCGCCGCTGCACCCAGCCCATCAGGCAAACGTCCTGACCGATCTGCTCAGCAGTCACCACGCCACAACGATGTGTCCGTTTCCAGTCCCCAAGTTTATCGTTCAAGGTGTTACCTCCCGTATTGTTCGACCCAAAAGCAGCAACCAGGCTGCGGCTAATCGGTAATTATAAAGAGCAACAAGACCAGCGGTCAAGCTGAAGTCACGTCAGTTTCAACTGGCAACGAAGCCATTTTTCAAAGTCTCTTCCAGCGCATCGAGGGCAATTTCGACCTGGCTGCCATCAGCCATCTTTTTTAACTGTGCCCGCCCGGAAGTCAACTCGTTTTCGCCAAGGACGACAACATAGGTGGCCGCCAATTTATTCGCGCGCCGCATCTGTGCTTTCAGGCTTTTGCCCTGATAATCCATTTCGGCGCGAACGCCGCGGCACTGCAGTTTCGACATCAACACAAACGCCTGATCTGCGGCATCATCACCCAGCGCGACAATAAACAGCTCAGGAACTGCCGGAGCAACCCGGTCATCCCCTTTCATCAGCACCAGACGCTCTAAACCGATGGCAAAACCGATTCCCGGCAGAGCCGGACCGCCGAGACTTTCGACCAGACCGTCATAGCGCCCGCCCGCAGCGACGGCATTTTGCGAACCAAGCTTATCGGTCACCAGCTCAAATGTGGTCCGCACATAGTAATCCAACCCGCGAACCATGCGCGAGTTGATTTCGAAAGGAATTTCAAGGGCCAGCAGGTGCTTTTTTACCGCGGTGAAATGATCGGCGCAGAGGCCACAGAGGTGATCTATAACCTCAGGCGCATCCGCAGTCGCCTGCTTGCAGCCAGCAACTTTGCAATCGAGAACACGCAACGGATTGGCCTGATAGCGGCGTTGACAATCGGGACAAAGCTGCGCCAGGCGCTGTTCCAGGAAATCGATCAACAGCTGGCGGTATGCCGGACGACACGCGGGGCAGCCGAGAGAATTGACCTGCAGTGAAACCGCGTCGATACCGATTGCACAGAAATAGCGGTGTAACATCGCCAGCAGCTGCGCATCGATTCGAGGATCTTCGACCCCGAGCACTTCGGCACCGATCTGATGAAACTGCCGGTAGCGCCCTTTCTGTGGCCGCTCGTAACGAAACATCGGCCCCATGTAATACAGCTTGGAAACCGAATCGAGATTGTGCAACTTGTTCTGGATAAAAGCGCGCATCACCGGCGCTGTGCCTTCCGGGCGCAATGTCAGTGCGTTGTCACTTTTATCGCTGAAGCTGTACATTTCCTTTTCGACGATGTCGGTCGTCTCGCCGATTGAGCGACAGAACAGTTCGGTCTTTTCTACCGCCGGCGTGCGGATTTCGGCAAAGCCGAAGGTACCAAAAACCTCACGTGCCTTGGCCTCGAGAAATTGCCAGGTTTCCACATCACCCGGCAGAATATCGTTCATTCCCTTGATTGCAGCAATACTCAACGCTTTGTCCTTCTATTTACATTAAACCTATAAGAATAAATGAGCGCCAACTCGTAAAAGGCAGAAGCTGGTGAAGATACCCTATTTTCCTACAGACTGAAAGGGGGTTCTGACGAATTATTTAGCAACTTATACATTGGATCGACACAGGCGGGATTCGTTTTTAGAGACAAGCAGTTAGCGGAGAAACAACGCGTAAGAGCAGCCCCCGTCAAGACTCTGGGATATCGTTGCCACCACGGATGACATTGCGCTCGGACTTGCCCAGATACATCGCCTGATCAGCAAGATCCAGCAGCTTCTCCCGGTCGACCGCGTCGGTCGGAAAGGTCGAAAAGCCCACCGTCGCCGTCAGTCGGCTCGGAGTACCGCGTTCCTGCAGGAAGATATTTTCATCGATAACCCGCCGGAAACGCTCGGCAACGATGCGCGCGGTACGGGCATCAGTCTCGACCAGCAGGGCGCCGAACTCGTCACCACCAAAACGGAACAGCGTATCGACATCCCGGACACAGCCACGCAATAACTGCCCGACTTCACGTAAAGCGGCGCTCCCGGCGAGATGACCATGCTGATCATTGATCGCCTTAAAATGATCCAGATCGAGAAAGATCAATGAAAACTGCAGACCGTAGCGCTGCGAGCGGCGAATTTCCTGCCCCATAGCCGCCTGCATGTAGCGAGTATTATAAAGCCCGGTCAGATCATCGGTGTACATCATCTCCTGAGCATCTTGATACCTGCAGGCATTTTCGAAACCCAGGGCGATCTGATCACAAAGGTAACGCAGATCGGCCATTGCCAGTTCCGCGAGCACGGCTGGCGAGGCATCGCAAATCACCACCCCCCCTTTCAGCTCATCGGAATCACCCAATGGCAACAGCCAGACCTTCTCAGGGGAGAGTTTTAATTCAAGCAGCTGCTGGTGTATTTCGTCATTCGGTTGGTAAAACCCGGCGGCTACATTCATTACCGGTAACAGCAGCTCGACCAGCTTTTCACCGAACAGACCGTCACCAGGGCCTCTTATCGCCCTTACCGACGGCACAGCCCCCTCCTTGCAAACAAACCCGCAACCGCTGCTGGCACCCATCTCGCGTAACAGCACGTCGAGAGCCTGCGGGAGCAGTCGCTCCAGATCGATTATCGAGGAAAGGGATTGGCCGGATTGAAACAGCCGGATCTGCTTATGCAACTGGGTATTTTCGTTGAGCACGCGTCGTTGGTCGAGGCAGGTACGGACCAGATGGCTTAATTCATCCGGATTGAAAGGTTTAACCAGATAGTCGCGCGCACCATTCTTCAGGGCATGGATCGCCGACTCGAGGCTGGCATGACCGGTGACCAGAATCACCTCGGGCGGATTCGCCAACGCCTGCGCGGCACGCAGGACTTCGAGGCCACACTTGCCCGGCATCACCATATCACTGAGAACCAGATCGAACTGTCCCTGCTGCATTCGGGCGATAGCCGCTGCACCGTTTTCACAAACCTCGACGCTATAGCCCTGATCTGACAAGAGATCACGGTAAAGTTTGCGAAAAAACAGCTCGTCATCAACGACGAGAATAGTCGGTTGGCCCACAATCATAAGCCCCCTGTAATAATGAAGAATTATTAGCAGCCTTTAGATTTTCTGTCAACGACAAAGCCGGTAAATTCAGTCTGACAGTTGCCACCCCTGCAACGTCGATTCCGCCCGGATCGTCCCCTGCAGATCCGTTCTCAATAGTTTGATTTTTCGTGTTTCCAGTTGGGCCAGCAGCTCTTTCGCGGGAAGCCGGTAGCGATTCTTGTATCCAGCCGAAACCAGACAGGACTGCGGCATAAGGAAATCGAGCAGCCGCTCTGTGCCCGAATTTCGGCTGCCATGATGGGGTAGCTTCAGCAGTGAAACCGGCCCGGGAAACCCGGCAGCCAGCAACACAGCTACTCCTGCCTGCGCAAGATCGCCGGTCAGCAGCAGACCGTTTTCCATATCCTGCAGATAAAGCACCAGCGAGCCGTCGTTTTTGTCAAACGTTGGATCTTCAGCACGAAACAGCAGAATTTCATTATCCACCCACAGATCAGTGGCCGTCCAGCCCACTGCAACCCGATGGAAGCGAATCCCCTTCTCAACAATTAGCTGCTGCAACTCTGGATGCAGATCCAACAGCGGAGCCCCCGACCAAAATTGTTCGACGGCAAAATTTTCTAGAATGAAATGCAGGCCCTTGCGATGATCGGGATGATCGTGAGTCAGGACCACGGCAGTGAGTTTTTTCACGCCGAGACTACCAAGCGCCGGAGCCAGCAGCCGCTCACCGACATCAAACCGGTCGCTATAGAGGCCACCGCCATCCACCAGAATCGCCTGCTGATGGCGATTGTTCAGCAGCATCGACTCCCCCTGACCGACACTCAACATGTTCAGGGTTATGGCTTGCGCGCTCGGTTGCAGCCCCCACATCGACAGCGCAGTGAATAGCGCTGAACATGCCAGCAGGATTTTCTTCATGTTTCCCTTCAACTGCCATATTAGCAATAAAGGCAGGACAAAAATGAACAGCGCCAGAGATTCCTGAAGAGTCAGAAAATGATACTGGCCGGCGAGTCCGGGCAGTCCTGTCAACCAGGCTGCGACTGCCAGCGAAAACTCAAGGACATAACCACAGCAGAGAAAACAATATTCCGCGAGAAAAGGAAGCGATGGCAGCATCAATAAACCGACCAACCCGCAGGGTAACGCCAACATGGCAACCAGCGGCACACAGAGCAGATTGGCTAGCGGACCGACCGGCGCCAGCAGATGAAAATTGAGCATGACCAACGGCAATGTCGCCAGGGTCGCAGCAACAGTTACCAGCAACAACCCCAGCGGCATCCGCAGATAAGCCGGCAAAGGTCGCAGCAAATCCTGCCAGACTGGACGCCACAGCGCAATCCCTGCCGCACCTGCGAACGACAGCTGCCAGGAAGGTTGCCAGAGCAGCAGCGGATTGATCAGCAGAAAAATCAGGGCGAGTGAAAACAACAGGCGCAACGGCTGGACCTGCCTGCGCCAGAGCAACAACAGCGCCGCGACAAAGGCCAGACAGAAAGCACGCCGCGTTGCAACCGCATCACCGGTCAATAGCAGATAGGTCAATAACGCCGGCAAGAGGAGCAGCGGCAGCACCCGTTGCGGCGGTTGCCAAAGCAACAGCCGGTCAAAACGTCGATAAACAACTAACAGCAACCGATAGCCGAACAGTGCCAGCAGGCCGAGATGCAATCCGGATATGGCAAACAGGTGACTGATACCGCTGGCGGCGAGGATGCGTCTGGTTTTATCGGACAGGCTGCGCCCCTCACCCAACACCAGAGCGCGAACCAGTTCGGCCTGTTCAGTGGCAAGAGAAGCGTTGATAACCCCCCGTGCGTGGTTTTTCCAGACGGCAAGAGAACGCCCGACGGAATAATCGACTCCAGGCTCAACCTGAAGCTGTGTGACATCCTTCAGCCATGCGGTTGCCTGCACCCCCTGGCTGGCGAGCGTGCGCGGCCAGTTAAACTCACCTGGAGTACCGAACAAACGGGGTTTACGCACGCGCCCGGCAAAAGTAACCCTGTCGTCCGGCAATACCCCTTCAGGTTGTTGATCAAGAAACAGCCGCAGAAGAAAAGGCTCGGTAATCGGCCAATCCTCATCCGCTGTTTTAAGGGCGTTGACCCGCAGATCAAGACTGCTGCGCTCGTCCGCGCGTTGTCCGACAGATACAACAATTCCAGAAATCCCGAGCTTCGCTGAAGACAGCTCAGCACGATCAACAATGGCATTGGATTTGAGTTGCAGAGGGTAAAGCAGATTGGCCAGTAGCGAGCAGCCGAAGAACAGGAGTGCCATGGCAAAGACAGTTCGCTGGCGCAAAAGGTATGCAGCCAGCAACAACGTCGCTGACAACGGCCAGCAGAGAACTGCAGCAAGCGACAGATAGGGCGCCGACCACAGGCCGGCGACGACCGCAGCAAAAATTACCGGAACCAGCTGCATCTTCCCCCCGTCGGCGCAGACTGAATTGAGCGACTAAATAACTAACGGATCATGCCGGACATGAGCTCCAGCAACTCATTGACAACTTGTTTGTCGAGCAATAGCTGTTCGGATGACAGCCCGAGCAGGCGAGCCAGTGAGGTGGCGCTGGTATCGTATTGCCGCAATTCAAACAGATCAACCCCTGCCCAGGCGGGCAACTGGATTTCGAGTTTCAACTTTTGCTTCGGCAGGCAATAGCTCCCCAGACTGCGGGTGGTCAGCGCGCTGCCGAAACGAACCTCTTTGGAAAAAGCACCCTCAAGCCGGACCAGCGCCGGCTCGGTACCACTACCACGCAGCAAGGCCTGATAGCAGGCGGCCTGCGGCACGGCGACCTGCGTCGCTATCCGGGCTGGTTGATTTTCACTGCGCAACCAGAACGAGCTGCTCGGTACGCCCAAGTGAGCTGCGGAGGAGCGCTGAGCATCAGTAACCGTGGCAGCGGTTTCCATTTCAAGCAGCAACGCCTGCTGAGCCGACGGCAACAGCGCAAGCAGGTCGAGAAGTTGCGCTCCGGTCAAAGCGAGGTCAGCCGTCTTAATCGGCCGATCCGGCTGCCACCCCCCTAGCGGAGCGATCTTGGCAAAAGCAGGAGCCTGTAATTGCAGATAATCGATGGCGGCATTTGGTGGCAGGGTGATAACAATTCCTGTGGGACCAGCGGGAAGATCGACCGCTCCCAATTCGTGACGGTCGAAACTGTCGCCACCAGGAGCGGTGAATTCATTGCCGGCCACAGCGATCCTGATCCCCGGCAGACGGGAACCGATCGCCAGATCGTAGCGGCTGCTGTGGAGAAGAAGAAAATCGAGATGAATTTCTGTCGGCTGGCGAAACCCGCTGACCCAACCGCTGCCGCTGAATCCGCCGTAGTTGGTGTAATGCTTGACCGCCACCCGGTCAGTTTTTCGGTGACTGGTTTCAACCTCGAACCAGACCGAGCGCTCTCCTGAGAGCAGACGGATATAATCCTCATCCTGCGGCTCGTCAGGTAATCCGTACTCCCAACCCAGCCCCGAAACCAGCTGCTCCATCCATTGCCGCTCGGTCAAATCGGCAGACAGTACCGCAAAGGGCAACAGCCAGAAGCACAGAGTCAGTAAGCCACGCTGGATCATCCGATGTCCTGCCTCATGCGTTGTCGTTTTAAGAAACCGTTTTTCTGGATTTTTTTTCCACCGGCACCTCAGGTGCTGCCTCATGCTTGCGGATAAATTCTTCCGCCAGAGCCACATCTTCCTTGCAGCCGATAAAGACCGGCGAACGACCGTGGATCTGATCCGGCTGCAGATCGAGAATCCGCTGGTGGCCATTGGATGCCGCCCCGCCGGCCTGCTCAATCAGGTAGGCCATGGGACTCAGCTCAAAGAGCAGTCGCAACTTCCCCTGCGGCAAACCCTGCAGGTGCGGATAGTAAAAAATCCCCTTGCCCTTGAGCAAAATCTGGTTGATATCCGGCACGAATCCGCCGCTGTAGCGCAACTTGACGCCCCGCTCTTCGAGCTGTTTGGTGAAGGCTTCAACGCCCGGAGTATACAGATTACGCTGACCGCCGGGAGAATACAGATTACCCTTCGGCTGGATCTTGATGTTCTCCTGCAGCAGGGTGTATTCCATCAGGGTGTTCATGGCGAACTCATGGACACCGTTGCCGATACTGTAAACCAGCGTGGTCCGTGGTCCGTAGAGGATGTAAAGTGCCGCCACCTGATTTCGGCCGGGTTGCAGCAGATCACAGCCTTCAAAAATCGAGACGATGGTTCCGACCGCCAGATTGACATCGACCAGCGACGAGCCGTCGAGTGGATCGAAAGCGACCGAATATTTGCCGTCGCAATCAGGCGAGATCGGGATGATTTCATCCATCTCCTCCGACATCATATTGGCGACAACCTGAGAATGATCAAGCCGTTTGCGCAGAATCCGGTCAGCCAGCACGTCAAGCGCCAGCTGCTGTTCCCCGTAAAGGTTCGAGGTACCGGCCACCCCGAGATCCCCGGTGCGGATGGAGTTGATAATGTACTTCGAGGCCTCTGCAATCTCGGTGATCAGGTGAATCAGGTTATCGTCGATAGCCTGCTCACGCAGATGCCGGCGCAGATCGATCTGAAACTTGGTTTTTCCAGGTTGGCTCATCGTACTAGAATTCTCCCGAGGTTATGGGTCGCAGGACTTTTTGGACAAACAAGCTGGCAGTTTAGCCCAGATAAGAGGGAACGGCAACTATCAACTATCAGGATTAACAATAGAATTTTTCGCGAAAAAACAACTGGCCAAGGAGACTGATGATATAATTTCAGGAATTGTTGTAGGTTTGCAACTCTCAGGAGGACGCAGGTGTCACAAGAAGACAAATTAACCGGTCGCATTCTACAGACCACCATCAGCGCCTTGAACGCTGCATCGTTCAGGGCAAATCAGTACAAACAGGTGGTCCAGAAGAAAATTGACCTGGGCGCCATCGAAAAAAAGATCGAGCTACTGCACACCGAACTGGGAAAACGGGTTGCTGATCTGCATCAGCTGGGCAGAAAGGATATTCTGGAAGAAAAAGAAGCCGCCCGGCTGTTGGGAAACTTACTCAGCCTGAGGCAGGCCGCCGGCCTGCTTGAGGAAGAGATCGAGCTGATCCGCACTGAGCCGCCAGCGGCAGAAAAGACCGCGCAGCCTACAGAACCGGACAACGACCCATCACAGCAGTGAGACTAACCGGCGTCCAGCCAGCGGCGCTGCAGCGACTTATAGGTCATACTATCAATCCCCAGTACCGTTTCCATCGCAGCGAAAAAGGTCTGATTGTCCCGCAACGCAAACAGCAGATCACGCATATTGTGCCAACCATACCTGTCGATCATAAAGCGCACTAGGTCATAGCTCTGCTCATAGGCCAGCAGCACCTGCCGCCCCTTTAACTGAAAAAAAGACCGCTCCAGAACCTCAAACGGGATGAGTTTGTCCTGCTTTATCGCCTTATCCAGAATCTGTAACGGCTTGTCATTGACCTGCCGCTCGGACATTTCGGCCAGCCCCTCATTCAACCAGACGGGTACTTTGCCTCCCGTAATATCCCGCACCACGACATGCATATATTCGTGATAGAGCAGACCCCGCACCCGGTCGTCGACCTTGGTGATCCCCCCGACCGGCAGCCGGATTTTTCCATCATACAGCCCCCGGCCCAATCAGGTGAATTTGTCAGCTCGCTGAATTGGCGGCGCGAATAAAGGATGACCGTGACTTGCTGCTCCGGATAATGGTCCAGGCGGCCACCAATCCAGTTGTAGGCATCCTCGAGAACGTCCAGAACGTCCCGGCCGAGAGAGCTGTTGTCATCCCCTTCAAAGGAGATGACAAAATGGCCGCCGTAGGTTTTGTCCATCTCTTTTTCGACAGCCAGCTCACGGCGGACCTTTTCGAGCATCTGGTTTACGGCAGGATTCCCCGGATCGTACAGTTCGGCACTCTCCAGCACATCGAAAGCCTCATACATGCGGTCGGTGTTGTAGTAGATCTGCCCCAGCATGAAGAGAATATTTGCATCCGGACGCCCCATGCCCCGCGCTTCCTGCAGTTCGACTTCGGCCTCCTGGTATTTTTCCAGCCGCAGATATGCGTAACCACGCATGACCCAGAAAGGCTGCTGGCTGTCATCAAACTGCTGCGCCTCGTAAAGCACTGATAGCGCTTCTTCGTAGCGTTGCTTGCTGACCAGCATCTGACCGGTCGCCGTATAGGCGGCGCGCAAATTTTCGCGGATGGTCTCATCGTATGGCTGTTTCTGCTGCGCCTCCTTCAATAGCGCCAACCCCTTGAGGTACTGCCCCTGTTCAAGCAGTTTAACCGCGCGGTTGTTATCCAGCACGTTGGCGCAAAGAGAGCCCTGCAACAGCAGGCTGAACAACAGGCCAAGCAAAAGAGTACGCATAGCCATCAGACCTCCTCGCGGGGGAAATCGCACCAGAGCAGAGTTGCCCCGACCACCGCCAACGGGATGCAGAAAAACTGCAGAAAAGGGATCGCCAGCAGACAGAAGACGCCACAACCGAAACCGAGCATCATGATCGGTCGTTTCGTCACGTAGCGGCGCTGTTCGGCAAAGCTGAGCTGCTTGCGCATCAACACAAAGGCCAGATATTCAACGACCAGAAAAAACAGCGTGAACAGCGGTGCCAGCACCGCGTAGATGATCGAACCGATGCCGGGGATCAGGTTGATAGCCAGCAGCAGCAACATCCCGATGACAAAGACCGACAGCTTCTTTACCTCGACAAACAGGGCATTTTTCGCCTCCATCCAGAAACGTCCGGCACTGAATTTCTCATCGGCACTGCTACCGACCATCAGCGCTTCGGTCCGTTCAGAAAGCAGTTCGTTAAAGGGTGAAGCGATCAGGTTGCCGATGACCGTAAAGGAAAAAAACACCACCACAGTGGTCAGTAGCAGCGCCACTGTCCAGGCCAGATAGAAGAGGATCATCCCGTACCAGACCTCGGTACTCGGCGCGTAGGTTTCCAGCAGCCCCTCGAACATGCCGAGGCCGAAATAGACCGACAGTGAAAAAACCAGCACGTTGATAGCGAACGGAATCGCCATGTATTTCAGCAGTCCCGGCTTTTTCCGCAGAAACTTCGCCGCGCGCAGCGGATAACTGAACCCACGGATAAAGCCGGCGACCGGCTTAACGGTCACGGCCGCGACAGTCTCGATCATAACTCCTCCCCACAAGCCTGCAACCCTGCAGCAAGGGTAGGATAGCGCAGCTCGATCCCCAGCTTTTCGATAAGTTTACGGTTCGACATCCGCCGCGACTCCTTCAGGTAGGAAAGCATCAACGGATTCATCTCCCGTTCAGCCTCAGCCATGCTGATCTGCTTCGGGCGCGGCAGGTTATGCAGATCGGCAACCGCGGTGAAATATTCGGTCATAGTACTTTCCTGGCCGTCACAGACGTTGTAAATATCACCGTCCTCACCCCGCGCCATTGCGGCCAGACAAACCTGCACCAGATCAAGCGAATGGATGCGATTGGTAAAGGATGCCTCTTCCGGCTTGAGCACCGGATGCCCCTGCATCACCCTGGCGACCGGCAACCGGCCGGGGCCGTAAATGCCTGTCACCCGCAGGATGACCAATTCGAAACCAAGCTTGACCGCTTGCTCACGTAACTGACTTTCAGCGCTGGCGCGCCGCTGGGCGCGGGCAGTCATCGGATTGATCGGCGTCTCCTCAGTGACCACAGCGCCGCCGCAATCACCATAGACCCCGCTGGTGCTGATATAGACCAGCTTCTGCGGCTTATTCTGTGTGTTTAAACACCGACAGAAATTAAGCATCCGGTAGTCGCTCTTGCCACCCCCTTGCGGAGCGACCAGATAAAAAACCTGTGAGCAATGCAGCGCAATCTCCGGCGTGTCCTCCTGATAATCAAGATCGCCAAGCAGCGTGGCAAAGCCTTCGGCCTGCAGCTTTTCGGCGTTTTCCTGAGTCCGCGACAATGCCAGCACCTGTCGCCCCTGTTTAATCATATGGTTACCGACCCGCCGACCGATGTCGCCGCAGCCGATGATAGTGACATCCTGCATAGATTTTACTCCAGATAAATTTCAAACAACCAGACAACCTACAGGGTTATTCAAGGCAGCGTTGCCGGAGGAAGCTTCCAGTACTTTTCGGCGTTGCCGTGGGCCAGGGCATGAGCGAGATCATCAGGCAAACCCCTTAAAGCTTTGCGCCAGTACATGACCTGGGGAACGAACAGCTGCTCCCAGTGGTACAAAAAGACATTGTCGAACGCCAGGACAAAACGCTCGGGATAAGCCAGCAGCAACTCCTGCCATTCAGGCGCAAACCCTTCTCCGTTGAACATTGAGGACCAGTTGATATTTGACGATTTCGCAGTGACCGGATTGCAGTGCGAGGTGATAAAAAAAACATTGGGATGTTGCGCAAGCAACTGCGCCGCATCTTTTGCTTTGAGCTGCCCCATGTGGATGATTCCGATCGACACATCCTGATTGGCAGCAAGGAAACGTTTAAACTTCTCCAGATAGCTGGATTTCGCATAGCCCATGGCGGCAAATTCGATATGGGCGATAAAAGGCCAGCCCTTTTCTCTCGCCGCCGCCATCAAGGGGACAAGCCGTGGATCGTCAGGGTCCATCACGGCCCTGCCGGCAGCGACTTTCTTTTTCTCGTCGTGCCACATGATGACTTCGGCCATGGCGACAAAATCATGTTGCCCAATTTCGGCTTGAAACTCTTTGCGGAAGCCGTTCTTCCCCTTCATGAACGCTTTGGTTTTGGTTTTGGCCGCGGGCAGGATGCGAGATGGATGCTTTGCGGCCAAAGCCAGGACGTCACTGGTCGGTTGCGAAAATCTCGCCGAGAGGATCACCTGAGCAACACCGGTACGATCAAGCAGCGGAACAATAGCGTCGAAATCGAGCTTTTCTTCGACCTGACTGTGGGCATCAATCAGCGGGCCCTGCCAATAGCTGTCGTCACCGTACCAGGCATCGTAAGTTCCGGCCTCAACACTGACGCTGGCGATGAGCGACAGAGTAAACAGCCAGCCCAAAATCATCACGAAAATCCGCGACGACGAAAACAATATTTGCATAGAGACCCTCTAACTCTCAGTCGAAACGTCTGTGCCCTTACTGCAGACTCTTGGTTACGATCTCGTACAGGTCGCGAGATAGATCGGCCTGCTGCAGCCGTTCGAGTTGCGCTTTCATCAGCTCGCGGCGGTTTGGTTCGAAACGTTTCCAGCGGCTGAAGGGGCCGGCCATCCGCGCAGCGACCTGTGGGTTACGCTGATCCAGCAACAGAATCTGATCGGCCAGCAGCTTGTAGCCCGCCCCGTCGGCGGCATGAAAACCAGCCAGATTCTGGCCGAAGGCTCCCAGCAACGACCGCACCCGGTTCGGATTGTTCAGGTTAAAACTGCTGTGTTGCAGCAGCGCTTCGACATCGACGAGCACCTGCGAACGGTGGGAAAACGCCTGCAGGGTGAACCATTTGTCGATCACCAGCGGGTGCTGCTGCCACTCGGCAAAGAAATCGGCGATCACCTGCGACCGCTCCTCGGCGGGGCTATCGAGCAGCGCTGCAAAAGCCGCTAGTCGATCGGTCATATTATCCGCCTGTCGGTACTGCTGCAGACAGAGGTCAGTGATCCGCTGTTCGTGCAGTTCCATCAACAGCAGCAGACAGAGATTACGCAAACTGCGCCGGCCGACCGATTGCGGATCGAGCGAATAGTCGCCAGTACCGGCCGCTTCGTGATAACGCTCCAGCAGCAACCCCTGACACTCACTGCCGAGCTGCCAGCGGGCACGGTCACGCACCGCGCGGATTGCCTGCGGATCAACTTCACTCAGCTGATCGGCCAGATACTGTTCGCTCGGCAAACTGAGTAACTGTGCCAGCAGGCTCAAATCGGCAGTGCGGTCGGCAAGCGCCTGCCGCCAGCTGGAAACATACGCTGCCGAGAGCGCAAAAGGGCGCCCCTGACGGTAGTCGTCCAGCATCCGCAGCAGTTCCTTAAGCGCCAGGGTCTGCCCCGCTTCCCAGCGATTGAAGGAATCACCGTCGTTGGCCATGCGAAAGGCCAGCTCGTCGTCACTGAAATCACAGACGAGACGGACCGGCGCGCTGAAACCACGCAACGGTGAAATGACCGGCGACTGCGGCAGGCCGACGAAGGTAAAACTCTGCTGCGCTTCGGTCAGTTCCAGCACGCGAGTGGTCGCTCCGGCGACCGGTTCACCGGCCAGCTGCAGCGGGATATCCTTGCCGTCGGCAGCAATCAGCCCGATCGCCAGCGGAATGTGGAACGGCTGCTTTTCGGCCTGTTCCGGGGTCGCCGGACAGCTCTGCTGCAGGTGCAAGGTCAGCGACTGCTTTTCGGCGTCGTAATCACTGCGGATCTGCACCTGCGGCGTGCCGGCCTGTGAGTACCAGCGTTTGAAGCGGGTCAGATCGATCGCTCCGGCATCTTCCATCGCTTGTACAAAATCGTCGCAGGTGACCGCCTGGCCATCGTGGCGCTGCAGATAGAGCTGCACCCCGGCGGTAAACTTCGGTTCACCGAGCAGGGTCCGCATCATCCGGATCACCTCGGCGCCCTTGTTGTAAATGGTCACCGTGTAAAAATTGTTGATCTCCACGTAGCTGGCCGGCCGCACCGGGTGTGCCATCGGCCCGCTGTCTTCCGAGAACTGGCTCTGGCGCAGAATCCGCACATCATCAATCCGCTTGACCGCGGCCGAGTTCAGGTCGGCAGAAAACTGCTGATCGCGAAAGACCGTCAGCCCCTCTTTCAGGCTGAGTTGAAACCAGTCGCGGCAGGTGACCCGGTTGCCGGTCCAGTTGTGAAAATATTCGTGGCCGATCACCGCCTCGACGCCAAGATAGTCGATATCGGTGGCTGTCTCCGGATGGGCCAGCACGAACTTCGAGTTGAAAACGTTCAGCCCCTTGTTCTCCATCGCCCCCATGTTGAAGTCATCGACAGCGACGATCATGTAACGATCCAGGTCGTACTCCAGGCCGAAAACCTCTTCATCCCAGCGCATCGATTTCTGCAGCGAGAGCATCGCATGCTCGCAATAGTGGCGATTGCGCTCTTCGACATAGATCTGCAGCAGCACCTCGCGACCGGAAGCGGTGGTATAGTGATCCTCCAGGCAGACCAGATCGCCGGCAACCAGTGCGAACAGGTAGCTCGGCTTGAAGAAAGGATCTTCCCACTCAGCAAAGTGACGGCCGTCCGGCAGGTCGCCGCTGGCCAGCAGATTGCCGTTACTCAACAGCACCGGATACTTTTTATCCGCCTCGATCCGCACCCGGAAGCGGGCCATCACATCGGGACGGTCGGGGTAGAAAGTAATCCGGCGAAAGCCCTGCGGCTCACACTGGGTGCAGAAGTTGCCGCTGCTCTGAAACAGCCCGTCCAGCGAAGAGTTCCCCAGCGGATCGATCTGCGTTTCAATCTGCAGCGTAAAGCTATCCGGCACTGCGGCAATCCTCAGCCCGGTGTCACTCAGTTGATAACCTGCCGGTCCCAGCACTTGGCCATCCAGCTTAAGGCTGAGCAGCTGCATGCTGTTACCGTCCAGCCAGAGCGGTTCTGCCTGACCGTTACGATCCGGGTTGAGCGACAGCTGCAGCTGCGCCCGAACGATGGTCGCGGCCGATTCGAGCAGAAAGGTCAGATCCACCTGTTCAACCAAGTAGGCCGGGGTTTTGTAGTCAGTCAGATGGATAGCTTCAGGGGTGTTTTTAGTGATTTTCATGGCGTCTTTTTTCAGTGAATGTGGCTGAATATGTCAAGGGACGAATTGGCGTCAACAATCTGTTTAACATAACATTATTTAATGACAGCGGGAAACCGTAGAAAATAGAATTGGCGAGCAAAGAAAAGGCGACCTGCCTGGTCGCCTTTTCTTGCTGAGTACAAAACCAAAATTTTTAAAATCCGCAGCCGCCGCCCTCACCCTCTTCGTAACTGATCGCGCTGTAGGGGCAGGCGGGGATGCAGATGCCGTCGAAATCGCACTTGCTGGCGTCTATTTCAGCGGTTCCGTTGATGATACTGATCGCCTTTTCCGGACAGACCTTGATACATTCGCCGCTGCCGCAACATTTGTTCCTGTCGATAACAATCTTCATATTCTGTTCTGCTCCTTGGGATTTTTGAAAGACCAGACATCCTAGTGAATGCAGAGCAGCCCGGTCAAGTCAGCAGAAGTTTTTTTAGGGTGGCCGGACCAGATTATCGCACCAGTTCCCTCCATTTGCGCCCTTCAGCTGCGCGGAAAACCCGGGATAGCCCTTTTTGTGCAACAGACAAGCCGTCACGTCCAGTTGACGCGTGCTATGAAAATCGACGCTCTGCAACCAGTTGCGATTGTCCCACAGATAAGCAGATATCCCGCGTTGCAGCTCTTGCCCGTTCGGGAAACTACCGATATACCCTTCCCGATTGAGCGCCTGCTGCAGGCGATGCCGCAACATACCATCCGGCAGTTCGGCAGCCCGGACAGAGCAGTCCGCAGTCATTGATTGCAATATAAACAGCAACACTGCGAAGGCGGCCGACACGCCAGACTGCCTGAACGATTTATTCATCAGCTAATCCTTTATCCTGTGACATCGGTAGAACTGTCGTTGTCCCTGCCACAGGCCCAGCAGGCGGTGAAGTTTCCGGCCGAGAGTTCTCCACAACCGGCGCAGACCCAGTCAACAGCTTCGGTGTCGGCGACTTTCAGCCAGGCGTTCAGCAGCATTTGCGCCCGCGGATAGATCTCTTCATCGACAACCCAGAGTTCGGGATAGCATTCGGTGAAGGGGATTTCGCCGAGGGCTG
The DNA here is from genome assembly GCA_036526255.1 of Malonomonas sp. Lineage (GTDB taxonomy): Bacteria > Desulfobacterota > Desulfuromonadia > Desulfuromonadales > Geopsychrobacteraceae > Malonomonas. Next base: position 34,757 of record DATCYW010000050.1, read on the forward strand.
CTGAAAGCTGCTCGTTACGCAGCAGGCAGTTAATCCCCTCCTTGGCCAGCAGGTCCTTGAACATCCCGGCCAGTGGGCGCTCCCACAAATGAAAAGTGTGAAGTTTTTTCATGCGTTCTATTATACCAGTCGCGAATGGGGCAACGACTCTCGCCGCGACAAACATCTGTTACACTTAACAGACAGTTGTCAGTTTTGACCCGACTTATTTCCAAGGAGGCCAACATGAGCGATCTTTCGACCACCTATATGGGAATTCCTCTGGCCAATCCGATTGTTGTTGCCAGCAGCAGCCTGACCGGAAACCTCGAAGGCGTCAGCAGGTGTGCTGCCGCCGGAGCCGGCGCGATCGTGCTGAAATCGCTGTTCGAAGAACAGATTACAGCTGAAACCGACAAGTTAAGTCAGCATCTTGAGATTTATGGGCATGGCGAAGCCTACGATTACATACAGGGCTACGGTGCCGAACTGGGACCGCAGGAGTACCTGCAGCTGGTCAGAGATGCAAAAGCTGCGATCGAAATCCCGATCATCGCCAGTCTCAACTGTGTGTCCAGCGAGCGCTGGGCTGATTACGCAAGAAAGCTGGAGTTGGCCGGTGCGGATGCCATCGAACTGAACATCGGCCTGATGCCGACACACGCCAAGCAGCCGGGACCGGATGTGGTTGATGAGTACTTCAAGATTCTGCACGATGTCAAAACCCGGATAAAGATTCCGGTGGCGATGAAAGTCGGCCCCTACTTCACATCATTCGCCAATTTTGCCGATCGCCTCAGCCACGACCGCGTTGAAGCCCCGGCTTACAACGCCGGCTGGTTCGGCAAAAACCGCGAAGTCGGCAAAACCACCTGGCAGGGGGTGGACGCCATGGTGCTGTTCAATCGCTTTTACCGCTTCGACATCGACATCGACAAACTCGCGCTGGCTCCCGGCATCCCCTACAGTTCCCCTGGAGAGAACCACTACAGCCTGCGCTGGCTGTCGCTGCTGTTCGGCAGAGTCGGCTGCGATCTGGCTGGCAACACCGGCATTCACGATGGTCGCGACGCCGTCAAAGCGCTGCTGGCAGGAGCCAGAGTGGTGCAGATCTGTTCAACCCTCCACCTGCATGGACTGGAGCAGATCAACCGGATAAAGCAGCAGATTCTGGCCTGGATGGCTGAACACGAATATACAAAAATCTCAGACTTCCGTGGCCAGCTGAGCCAGTCCCACAGTAAACGTCCGGTCGATTTCGAGCGCCTGCAATATATCAAGCTGTTTGTCGGATTGGAATGACTCTGCCGGCAAAAATAATACGAAACCCGCAAACCGGAATCAGCGGATAATCGCAAAACCGATGCGTACCGCCTCGACCCGCTCCCGGTAATTCAGCAGGCTCTCGGCCAGCGAATTGCTGTACTGCACCATGAAATAGAGATCCAGATTCTCCACCAGCAGCTTGGAAATCGGATAGGTAACATCCGCCTGAAAGGATGGTCCCTGCTCCGCCAGTCGCAGGTTCGAGGTCAGCACAAAGCTGTCCGCCTTTCCGAACTTTGCTTCCAGCTCAAGATAGCCGCGGTAATCGGCGAGGTCAGGGTTGGTTTCGTCATCATTCCCCACGTAAGCCCGCAGCTTGGGGCTGAACTGCAGACCATATTTTGACGCCGCGTCATAATAAACAAAACTTGGCATCAGATAGGCGTAATTGGTGCTGCGCGAGTCACTACCATCCCGCCCGTTCGACTCATGCTGCAGTCCGGCCTGGATGAAAAATCCCTGCAGCCAATCCGGCCGGGTTCGGATGTTCGGCGTGACAAAAAATATTTCCGGCTTGTAGCTGGTGTCTTTAAAAGGTGCCGAGTCAGATTCCAGATCCCACTGTGAGGTCTGGGTGTAAGCAAAATACAGCCCCTGCAACCAGGGAAAGTGCTGCGACAATGAGCCTTTGGTGTTAAACAGACGGTGCTTGAAACTCAGCTGAAACTTGCTGTTTTCCGGCGAAGTGCCAACCAGAAAATGCATCGGCTGGTAGGCCGAAAAACTGGCAGCATAGGGCTGGTATAGGTTGAACAGCGTCTCAAGGGCCGGATAAGGCTCATACGGCACGGCCGCTTCAGCGACAACCGCTGCTTCGGCGACGGGCAACTGCCGCAGTTCTTCGGCCGCAGTGACCAGCAGCACCGCGTCGGCCGGAACGGCGCCGGTCAGCGAAAGCCGCTGTGGACCGACCAGCGAGGCCGGAACGCTGAAACGATACTGCCGCTGAACAACCTGCTGCGGGTCGATCTTCTGTACGCTGTCCGGCTCGATTGAAGTGACGGACAGCGGCGTCGACTGTGCGTCAGGACTAAGCAGTTGACAGGCAAGCTGCTGCGGAAGTTCGATTATAGCGGGCCGCCCGGTGCCGTTATAAACGGAAAAAATCAAGGTTGCCTGCTGTCCGGCCTGTACGACCGGGTCAACAAATGAAATCACCCGGCTCAAACTGTCTACGGCAGCAACAGCACTGTACAGCGGTGTCAGTGCCAGAAACAGAAACAACAGCCCTCTCAGTCCAACTGGTATCATCATCCCGCTCCCGGTACAAAAACATGTGCGCCAGCAATCAGCCGGCGCAGCATTGTCAGAGGTAAAAAACGCACTATGCTTTTGCCATCAACCTCTAACAGTAAATACCGACAGCGTCAATTTTCAAGCAGGAGTCATCTCCATGAAACAGATAAAAGTTGTCTTTTCATCAATTCTTGCGGCCTTGATCCTTATCATCATTCTGCAGAACACCGCGCCGGTCGAAACCAGAATATTGTTTATGACCTTCGTCATGCCACGCGCAGCGCTACTGTTCATCACGGCAGTGCTCGGTTTTCTCTGTGGTGCGCTAGTGACGATGATCACCCTGACGAAAAACAAGCCGCAGAATTAATAGCCGACCAGCTTGATCAGCTTCGATGCAGGTTGCTGCTGATGTGGAACCTGCTGGGGGGCCTTCTGCTGCAACTGCTGCCTCGATTCGTGAAATTGCGGACTGTGAAAGCGCCGGTCAGTCTGCTGTGGATGAGATTTCAACTGGTTATTCGCAGGAGCATGATTGCCATGAGCGCAATTCGCCAGCTGAAGCTGCTGCCTGACAACGACAAACCGCAACTGCGGTGCGCCGCTTTTCACCAAGTCTTCACCAATGATCTTCCAGCTGCCGTCCGTTTGCCGGCAGGCGGTGCCAACCGATTGCTGGGTCGCACCTTCAAGTTGAACCGTTGCCAGATATTCGCGGCAGATCTGCCCCGACGCAATCCGCAACGTCTTCAACGGTATGGTTGCCCCGCTTAAACCGGTGCGGGGATTAGCCCAGCTGCTGGACTGGTGATTCGGACTGCGCTCCAGTGCCTGCTGAAAACCGCTGTAAAAAGTGCTGACGTCTGAGTTGTCGAGAACATAGACCGGCGAGTGCGCTGCAACCGATACGGCAAAAAAACTGAAAATAGTGGTAAAAATAATAACGTATTTCATGCTGATTCTCCCCTGCTCTGCCCTCTCCACTGCTGACACTGAGATTCTGGTTCCATCAGGGGTCGTACTCTGGTTACCCGGTTTAAATGTCAACTGTAAAGAAGGACACATTTTTAGCGACGAACCTGTTTTGGATTATAACAACTTCGCCGACGCTATCTATGACCTTTTCGGTTATATTTAATTCATTTGCCCGCAACATGAACAAACCGCCACTATCAGGGCTTATTCTCTTGCCTAATGAACGCATGACAACTGACAAATGGAAGCCACCTGTGCTATGTAAGCTGGACTTTTAAGCCGAGGAGCCAAGATGCAGAAACTGATCCGCCAGATACTCACCTCAAAAGTTTACGAAGCCGCGACGGAAACGCCGCTGGAGTTAGCGGACGAACTGTCGCGCGAACTGAACAACCAGGTTCTGCTCAAACGCGAAGACCTGCAACCAGTGTTTTCTTTTAAGCTGCGCGGTGCCTACAACAAAATCGCCCACCTTTCCGAACGAGAAAAAACCGCCGGCGTGATCACCGCATCAGCCGGCAACCACGCCCAGGGTGTTGCATTTTCGGCCCGTCAGCTAGGGCTCACGGCGCTGATCACCATGCCGGTCACCACCCCGCAGATCAAGGTGGATGCCGTCAGGGCGCTGGGGGCGGAGGTGGTTCTGTACGGGGATAATTATTCGGAGGCGGCTGAACGCTGCCAGCAGCTGGTTGAAGAGACCGGCAGAACCTATATCCACCCGTTTGACGACGAACTGGTGATCGCCGGTCAGGGCACGGTGGCGGATGAGCTGCTGCGCCAGAGCGGTGGTAAAATCGACGCGGTTTTCGTTCCGGTTGGCGGCGGCGGACTGATCGCCGGGATTGCTGCTTACCTGAAGACACTCTGCCCCGAGATCAAAGTGATCGGCGTTGAACCGCATGACAGCGATGCCATGTACCAGTCGCTCAAAGCCGGCAAGCGGGTCACTCTCGATTCAGTGGGGATCTTCGCCGATGGCGTTGCCGTACGCAAAATCGGCAAGCTGACTTACGATCTCTGCCGCCAGCACGTCGATGAAGTTGTCCGGGTCAGCACCGACGAGCTGTGCGGCGCAATCAAATCGGTCTATCAGGCGACCCGCTCGATCGTCGAACCGGCCGGCGCATTGGGGGTGGCCGGACTGAAACAGTACGTGAAACAGCATAATATAAGCGGGCAGACGCTGGTGGCGATCAACTCTGGTGCCAACATGAACTTTGAGCGCCTGCGTTACGTTTCGGAACGCACCCAGACCGGCGAAGGGCGCGAATCGCTGTTTGCCGTCAGTATCCCTGAGCGCCCTGGAGCCTTGCGTCACTTCTGCAGTCATGTGCTGGATGGCGCCAACATCACCGAGTTCAGTTACCGACTGGCTGACCGCAACCAAGCCCAGCTGTTCGTCGGCGTCTCGATCGGTGGCAACCAGGAACGACAGGATTTTTCCAGCCGCCTGACAACCGAAGGCTATCAGAACATCGACCTGACCGACAACGAACTGGCCAAAACCCACCTGCGCTACATGATCGGCGGACGCTCCGCCGAAGCGAACCGCGAACGGCTGTTCCGCTTCTGGTTCCCAGAGCGTCCCGGCGCCCTGACCCGCTTTCTTGCCGCGATGGGTGTCGACTGGAACATCTCGCTGTTTCATTATCGGAACCAGGGCAGCGAATTTGGGCGGGTCCTGATCGGGCTGGAAATTCCGCCGACCGATGCACATAAACTTTCGATCTTCCTCGACAATCTGGGCTACAGATACGTTGAAGAGACCGAGGACCCCGCCTACCGGCTGTTTTTGTAACCAGATAATCCGGCAAAAACAAACCCCCGACTGCAACGAGCCGAGCCGGTCGGTTAATCTGTTGATGGCATAAGAGAGAGCCCCTTGTATGCACCTACAAGGGGCTCTTACTCCTATGGGCAAGAAGATCTACAGTATGGGTTGTTTTGATGTTGAGGCTTCTTTTGTCCAAGTACGACAGGGAAGATGACTTATTCCATTGGACCTAGAACATCTCCAAGGCTTGAAGGGTTTTCCGCCAGCCCCAGCCGCATAGCCGGGGTTCGTTTGTCTTGCCCAGTCTCAACGTAATTGTAGAATACCCTAAAAATATCCAGCAACTTACCCACCATCTTAGGATTGTACGCACTATAACCGTACCACTTGCGTCCCTCGCTGCTTGCTGACTCGATGGGCCGTTCCAGGAGAGATATTCTGCGACGCACCTGCATAAAAAAACGGTCGATGCCGTGCAGGGTGCCCCGTGCGTATAACCGGGCCAAGTGTTCATCGCTGTAGCTGCGGTCCCCCAGATCCGTCATCCAGCAAATT
>DATCYW010000051.1:0-26391 GCA_036526255.1 Malonomonas sp.
CAGGGTCAGCGGAATCACCACCTTCAGCTTGGCGGCGGCCGCCTGCATATACTCGTACTGGCCACTCCAGATAAGGTTGTAGCCCGGCGGCAGTTCGATCTTCTCCTTCACCACTTTCTGCGCCTGCTGCACATAGGTGCCAACATCCACCCCTTTGAGGTCGACAAACACCCAGGCGGTACGGCGGGCGTTCTCGCTCTTGATCCCCGGCGGACCCTTTTTGATCTTGATTTCCGCCACCTGCGAGATGGGAATGTGCTGGCCGCTCGGGGTGCTAATCAGCACCCGACCAAGCGATTGCAGGTCATTACGGTAATCGCGGGCATAACGGATATTGATCGGGTAGCGCTCCAGCCCTTCGACCGTCTGCGAGACGTTCATCCCGCCGATCGCCGACTTGATGGTGTCCTGGACGTCGCCGACCGTCAGTCCGTAGCGCGCAATCGCCTGCCGATCGATTTCGAAATCGAAATAGTTGCCACCAACCACCCGCTCGGAAAAGGCGCTCAGGGTGCCGGGAATCTCCCGCACCACCGCTTCGATCTCCTGACCGATGCGTGACAGGGTCGCCAGATCATCCCCCATCACCTTGATACCGACCGGGGTCTTGATCCCGGTCGAAAGCATGTCGATACGGGTCTTGATCGGCATGGTCCAGGCGTTGGTCAGGCCAGGGAAGCGGATCGAATCATTGAGCAACGTCTTCAGCTCTTCGACATTGATGGTGCCCTCTTCCGGCCAGACAATCCGCAGCGGCTTCTTGGCCCATTCGTAATCCTCCGACCAGTCGGTATAGAAGCGCTGCTTCGGCACTGTACGCCACTCGGATTCCGGTTTGAGCATGATGGTGGTTTCCAGCATCGCCAGCGGTGCCGGATCGGTTGCAGTCTCAGCACGACCGACCTTACCGAAAACCCGCTCAACCTCAGGGAACTGGGCAATAATCTTGTCGGTCTGCTGTAGCAGTTCGCGCGCTTTGGTGATCGAAATCCCCGGCAGAGTGGTCGGCATATAGAGCAGATCACCTTCGTAAAGCGGCGGCATGAACTCGGAGCCCATTTTGCTGATCGGAAAATAGATCGACATGGTAATCAGCACAGCGACCAGCAGCACCAGCTTGCGCCATCTGATAACGAAATCGACCATCGGGTTATAGGCCCAGATCAGAAACCGGTTGATCGGATTTTTATGTTCTGCGGGGATTTTCCCGCGGATGAACCAGCCGAGTAAAACGGGAACAAGGGTCACCGAGAGCAGCGCACCGGCCGCCATGGCATAGGTCTTAGTGTAGGCCAGCGGCTTAAACATCCGCCCTGACTGCTCCCCCAACACAAAAACCGGGAAGAAGGAGACGGTAATCACCAGCAACGCGTAGAACAGCGACGGGCCGACCTCCTTGCAGGAGCTGGCAATAATCTCCCAATGGTCTTTTTTGCCCCGATCGCGCTCGAGATGTTTGTGGGCATTTTCGATCATGATGATGGCGGCGTCGATCATCGCGCCGATGGCGATAGCGATCCCCCCCAGACTCATGATGTTGGCGTTGATCCCCTGAAAGTACATGACCATGAAGGCCATCAGAATCGCTATCGGCAGAGTCAGAATAGCGACCAGCGAGCTGGGCAGATGGAACAGAAACAGCGCCGTGACCACCGCAACGACGATGCTCTCTTCAATCAGCTTCTCGGTCAGATTGTCAACCGCCCGTTCGATCAGGCCGCTGCGATCATAAACCGGAACGATCTTCACCCCTTCGGGCAGACCGGCCTGAAGTTGCTCCAGCTTCTTCTTGACGTTCTCGATGGTCTTCAGCGCATTGCCGCCGTAGCGCATAATAACCACGCCGCCGACCGCCTCGCCTTTGCCATCCAGCTCCGCAACCCCGCGACGCAGTTCCGGACCAATGGTCACCCGTGCCACATCACGCAGCAAAATCGGCGTACCGCGGCCATCAGTGCCGACGACCACCAGCTCGAGATCCTCGACCGACTTGATGTAACCCAGCCCACGAACCATGAATTCGGTTTCGGCCATCTCCACCAGCCGACCACCGACGTCGTTGTTGCTGTTTTTGATCGCCATGCGGATTTTCGGGATGCCGATGTTATAGGCGAGCAGCCGGTCGGGATCGACCTCGACCTGATACTGCTTGACGTAACCGCCGATCGACGCGACCTCAGAGACACCGTTGACCGAGGTCAGCTCATAGCGCAGAAACCAGTCCTGCATCGAGCGCAACTGCTGCAGGTCGTGCCGGTCACTTTCCAGCACATATTCATAGATCCAGCCAACCCCGGTCGCATCAGGGCCGAGGCTTGGGTTGACCCCTTGCGGCAGCCTGCTTGCCGCATAGTTCAGATACTCAAGAACCCGCGAACGGGCCCAGTAAAGATCGGTGCCATCTTCAAAGATGATGTAAACAAAGGAGAGGCCGAAGAACGAGTAGCCGCGCACGGTCTTGGCCTGCGGCACCGCCAACATCTGGGTGGTCAGCGGATAAGTGACCTGATCCTCGACCACCTGCGGCGCCTGCCCCGGATACTCGGTAAATACAATCACCTGCACATCCGACAGGTCGGGAATGGCGTCAAGCGGCGTATTTTTCAGGGCATAAAGACCGCCAATGACCATGAAGAAGGTCAGCAGCAGCACCATGAATTTATTCTTGATCGACCATTCGATGAGTTTTTCCAGCATCGGAGCGTCCCTTATTGCCAGACCGGTAGCGGTCGATTATTTGAACAAATCTTCGATATCGTCTTTGGCCTTTTTCTTTTCGTCGCCAAAGAGGTCATCAAGGTCGTCTTTCTGAGTCTTGTCATCAGCGAACAGATCCTCTTCCGCAGAAGAGCCTTTTTCCGGTGACTCAGCACGACTCGGATTGAGCATTTTCTGGATCGCTTCGCGCAGCTTGCTTTCAGAATCGAGCATGAACTGGGCGCTGGTCACTACCTGTTCCCCTTCAAACACCCCCTGCAGCACCTGGACATGACCATCCTTCCCCTGCAGACCGGTTTTCACCAGCCGAGGTTCGAAACGTCCGCCTGAAAGGGCAATAAACACCGTCTGCTTTTCTCCGGAATAAAGCACCGCTTCCTGCGGGATCAACAAAGCATTAATGACCTTTTCCCCCGTCAGGTAAACCGTGACAAACATTTCAGGGCGCAATTCGAAATCGACGTTATCCAGCTCCAACCGCGCCTTCACGGTGCGGGTTTTCCCTTCGACGTAAGGATAAAGGTAGCTGACGTGGGCTTCGAAGCTGCGATCCTTCATGTACGGCAGTACCACCTTGGCCTTCTGTCCGACCTTCACCCAGGGGAGTTGATATTCGTAGAGATCGGCCAGCACCCAGACCCGGGAAAGATCAGCCAGATTCATCAGCGTCATCCCCGGCTTGACGAACATCCCTTCGCTGACCATCTTCATGGTAACGACGCCAGTGTAAGGAGCATAGAGGGTGACGGTCTTGCGCACCTCGCCAGTTTTCTCCAGTCGGTCGATCTGTTTATTGCTGACATCCCAGAGTTGCAAGCGCTTGCGCGAGGCGTCCAGCAGCCGTTTTGCGTTATCGGCAATCTGGGCAAAACTGCTCTCTTTGAGCGAATTATAGTTATCGAGAGCCAGCAACAATTCCTGCTGGGCAGTGACCAGGTCCGGGCTGTAGATTTCGAGGACCGGCTGCCCCTTTTTCACCTGCTGGCCGGTTTCCGCGACATAGAGCTTCTCCACCCAGCCGGAGATCTTGGCGTTGACCACATACTGCTTCGGCTCCTCGTAGCTAACCAGACCGACGGTACGAACCGTCTGTGCCAAATCGCCGCGGGTGACGGCCGCAGTGCGTACGCCCATATTCTGAATCGTGGTCGGATCGATGGTGATCATCGCGCCGCCGGTCGCCTGATCCTCATAAACCGGGATCAGGTCCATCCCCATCGGCGACTTGCCCGGCTCGTCACGGATGTAGGTCGGGTCCATCGGTGCCTGCCAGTATTTGATTTTCCGCTCGCCGCCAGCCGAAACTGCCCCGCTGCCACCGGTATCGGCTTTCAGCGGGGTCAGATCCATACCGCAGATCGGGCAGCTGCCCGGCTCGTCAACGATGATCATCGGATGCATGCCACAGGTGTATTTTTCTGCCGCGTGACTGTGTTCAGGACCGGCCAATGGTGAATGACGGAAACTCAGATCGGCACTGAGTAAAATCCCGCCCCCCAGCAACAGGACAGTGAACAGGTACAGGGTCGGTTTAAGCAGCTGTCTCATCGGGGCATTATCCTTCGTCTGATTGTGGCAGGGACTTCAACTGGTCGGCGTCAAGCCCGGCGGCTGATTCAAGCTGGGCACGACTGCGCTGCTGATCGCTCAGGGCACGGGCATAATCTATCTCGTATCGATACAGGCTCATCACCGAATCGAGCAGATCGAGAAAATCGACTTTATCAACCTGATAGGCACTCAAAGTGGCCTGAAAAGTCTGATTCGCCTGAGGGATGATCCCACCCTGATACAGATTGACCAACTGACCGGTCTGCTCCAGCTGGGATAAAGAACGGTGAATTGCCAAATTGACTTTATTTCGGAACTCGTTGCGCTTCTGATAGGCCAGCCGCAATGAGGAGTCAGCTTCTGCGACAGCAGCGCTACGGCGTGCTTTGCGGATCGGCAGGTTGAAGCTGATGCCGGCGCTGAGGAAGTCGGTGCCACCGTCACCCAGGGCATCATCCCGCCAGCGGTAGCCGGCCCAGACCGTGAAATCCGGCTTGTAATCGAGCTCGGCCAACTGACGCTGCGTCTTATACTGTTCGATCAGCGCGGCAAAAGCGGCAAACATCGGCCGATCCTGCTCGGCCTGCTGCTGCAGTTCGCTCAGGACGTAGGTCGTTTCAACCTCTTCTAGTTCACCATCAATCTCGAGTGGCCGGTCGGTTTCATAGCCGGCCAGACTGTTCAATTCGGCCAGAGTTGCGGCCTCATTCTGCTGCAGACTGAGCAGCATATCCAGCTGCTTGGAGCGCTGCAGATGCGCCTTCAGGACGTTCTGCTGCAACCCCTTGCCGACCTCGTAGCGGGCTTCAGTTAACTTGATGAAGTCATCGATGATCTTCATATTATTGTTGGTCAGCTCAATCGCGCGGCGCTGAAACAGCAACCTGAACCAGGCGTCCTTGACCTGCTGACGAACCTGCAACCGGCTGTCCTGATAAGCGGCTGCGAACCAGCGGCTCTGCTTGGCGGCAATCTCCCCCTTAGCATCCAGCTTGCCGGGAAAAGGGAACATCTGCGCCAGACGGAACTCGTTGCCAGTCATCGGCGAGACATTGGTGGTGAATTCATCGTAAGGATAGTTCGACAGCGCAATCGACAGCACAGGGTCATTCAAGGACGTCACCTGGGCTATCTTCGTCTCAGCAACAGCAATCTGCTCGAGTGCAGCTTTCAGCGAGGGATTATTTCTGTCCGCGTCCTCGAGCAGTTGCTGTAACTGATTCGCCCCTGCTACCGCAGGGTTCATCAGCGTAAGAGACAAGAAAACCAGCAGAACGAAATTTTTCAGCAGTGAACTCATCTCTGTAAACTCCTGGGTCAAATAAAAATAGCAACGGCTAAAAACATACAGTTACCGTGCCAACAGATAAAACCACTTAATTACAGCGGTTTTCTGCATGATAGAGACAAATTATAAACGGGTCATCGCAGAATATCCTCTACCGACCGCAGAATATTCTACACAACAGCCAAATTGCGGTTTTAAAATGAGCTGTTACCATTTATTAGATTTTACAGACGCTTTTTATCTGATATAGTTCGCCGTTAATTGAGTTTTTCGCGTCTCCGCAGCTGTTGCGTCGAGACCGGTAAAGCATAGGCAAACGAATTTGATGCGATCGAACCCTTAAGTTCGGCCGCTTCCTCCATTAACCTGAACGTTCTACAGGCAGACCCCGCAACACGCGGAGAGGTCCAAGCCAGGCAACGTCAGGATGTCCCGCCGAACAGGCGGCCAGAAAGGTTTAAAACATGAGTAAAAAGATGTTGATCAACGCCTCCCACCCGGAGGAAAATCGGGTGGCGATCGTTGTTGATGGTATTTTGAGCGAACTCGATATCGAGATCGCCGGACAGGAACAGACCAAGGGGAACATCTATAAAGCGGTGGTGGTTCGGGTAGAGTCCGGACTACAGGCCGCTTTTGTCGATTATGGCGCCGAAAAACTCGGTTTTCTGCAGATCGGTGAAATCCACCCCAACCTCCTGCCAAAAAGAGATGACAGCAAAGGACGGCCACGGATCAATGATATTCTGCATCGCGGTCAGGAAATTCTCGTCCAGATCGTCAAAGAGGAGCGCGGCAACAAAGGGGCAGCACTGACCACCAATCTCTCGGTCCCCGGACGCTACATGGTGCTGATGCCTGACAGCAGCACCAAGGGGGTTTCGCGCAAAATCCAGGACGATCCGGAGCGGAAAAAACTGAAACGCACCATGGCCGAACTGAACCTGCCGGAGCGGATGGGCTACATCGTCCGCACCGCGGGAATTGGCAAAGAGAAAGAAGAGTTGCGACGCGATTTTGATTATCTGGTCCGTCTTTTTGAAGGGATTGTCGCCCGCAAGGATCAGGTCAAGGCCCCGGCCCAACTCTACCAGGAGTCGAACCTGGTCATCCGCTCGATCCGTGATTATTTCAGCGCTGAAATGGACGAAGTGCTGATCGACGATCAGAAGGTTTACCAGGAAACCCGCGATTTCTTCGATCTGGTCATGCCGGAGCATTCGAACCTGGTCAAATCCCACCGCGAGCGTCGGCCGATTTTCTCCCGCTATCAGATCGAAGAACAGATCGACGCGCTGGCGAAAAACCAGATTCCGCTGCCGTCCGGTGGTTCGATAGTCATTGACCAGACCGAAGCGCTGGTCGCGGTCGATGTCAACTCGGGAAAAATGTCGAGCGAAAGCGGAATCGAAGCGACTGCCGCAAAAACCAACCTGGAAGCGGCTTTCGAAGTCGGTCGCCAGTTGCGTTTGCGTGATCTCGGCGGCCTGGTCGTCATCGACTTTATCGACATGCGCGATCGCAAACATATCCGCGAGGTTGAGCAGGAACTGCGCAAATCACTGAAAGATGACAAAGCCAAGGTCACCGTCGGACGCATCAGCCAATTCGGCCTGATGGAGATGAGTCGGCAACGGCTGAAGCCGACCCTGAGCGTCGGTTCCTACCTCGAGTGCCCGCACTGTTTGGGCAAAGGACGGATTAAAAGTGCCGAAAACCAGGCCGTCTCCCTACTGCGCCAGATCCATGCCGCGGCGTCCAAGGGACATATCGGCCACATAGAAGCCAGCGTACCGATTGATGTCGCCAACGACCTGCTGAACAGCAAACGCAAATCACTGGTCGAACTGGAAAAACGCCTCAACCTGAAAATCAGTATCATCGGCCGCGTCGACTTGCTCCCCGGCCAACTTGACATCGAACTGCACAAACGCGAGAAGGATGGCGAGAGCAGCCGTGATATCGCGCCGGTTTCGCACGCCAACCAGATTGAGTACGCGCTTGCGGCAGCCCAACGCGAAACGCTGGCCGGACCGACCACTCAGGATGCAGAGGAGATTGAAGAAGCGGACCTTCTTGATACCGAGGAGGAGCTGTCAACAACCGTGGACACTGTGACAGAGGCACCCGAAGAAGGCGATAAAGAGGAAAGAAAAGGTCGTCGTCGTAGGCGGCGGCGGCGGCGGAAGAACGACAGTCAGGCTCCGGCCGATGGCGAACAGGCAGCCACATCCGAACCGGCCGGCGAACAACCGGCAGAAGCCACTGAACCAGTGCCAACTGAGGAGCCAAAAGCACTTCCGCAAGCCCCTGCTGATGACGAAGTCACTATGGAAAAACCTGCGGTTGAGGTAAACAGCACACCAGAGGGCCAGCCGAAAAAACGTCGCAGTCGCAAACCTGCGGCAAAGAAGACTGCCGAAGCCGCCGCAACAGCAGTTGCGACAGAAACGGTCACTGCGGAGCAGCCACAAGCTCCAGAGCTGAAACCGGCAGATCCGCAGCAGCAAACTCCAGACGCAGATCCGCAGCCCGCAGCTGCCCCAACGACGGACACTCCGACGGATAAAGAGCAGAAGCCGACCGAGCAGAAGCCGAAGCGCCGGACGCGCAGAGCGCCAAAGCGGACAGAAGCAGCGACCGAAAAGACAGCGGCCGAAGCGACCGCCGAGCGGGTCGAACAACCGCAACCAGCGCAGAACCCTGAAAAGGCCAGCGAGGCGGGATCACCTGAGCCAACCGCGGCAACAGCGGTGGAAAAGCCAAAGCGCCCCGGTCGACCCAGAAAAAAACCGGCCGCTAAAGCTGCTACGGAGACGATCGCCAAGTCTGAATCAGCCAAAGAATCGGGTGCGGCGGACAGCAGCCGACAGCCCGCTAAAAAAACTGCCGAGACCACACCGGTCGAAGCCAAGCCAATCAGCAAAACAGCGGCTGAAAAAACAGAGGCAGTTGACAGCACAGAAGCGAAGCCGAAACGCCGCCCTGGCCGACCGAGAAAAACCGCCAAACCAGCCACGGCTGAAAAAGAATAATACAAACGAAAAAAAGGCCGGCTCTGCAGAATGAGAGCCGGCCTTTTTCTATCCAGAACCTGAGCGGCCTAACCGGCCAACTCTTCCCGAATCGCTTCGAGAGTCTGTAACGCCTGCTGCAGATCAATCTCTGCCGCGGCGGTTTCGCGCGAGCGGCTCTCACTGCGCTGCAGCGCCACTTCCATCGCCTTGCGGGTCGCGGTAATGGTCTTGGCCAGCTGCTCCTTGAGTTCGGCGCCGAACTGACGAAAGCTTTCGTCAAGGCTCTTGCGCAGTGCCCAGTTGATCTGCTCGACATTCTGATTCAGCAGCTTCAGGCTCTCGGCACGCAAACGCTCGACGGTCCGTCTGCGGCGGTACTTTTTGGTAAAAAATTTCCGTGACAACCGCTGCCCTAACGGATCCATGTCAGAGGTAAACAGATCGTTACTCCAGGCCGGCGCGGCAAACGGGGTGTAGGACGCACCCGCTGCCGGCGCACGATAGGGGATATCGAACAATTCGGCGGCGACCTGACGGACCTGTTCGATCAACTTATTACTGCGTTGCTGGTTGATAGCCAGCAGCCCGGTCGCCTCCTGCCGGATCACTTCGGCAGTAACCCGCATCGCCGGGGCGAAAAACTGATCAGTCTCGACGGCGATCGTTTCATGGACCAACCGTTCCATCTGTTCCGGGTCTTCAACCGACTGCAGGTGAGCCTCTATCGGCGTCAGCATCTTCTGCTTGGCCCGCTCGCGCAGGGCCTCAGTCTCACTGGCCAACCGGGCAATCGCGCGTTTCAGGTCCCCGGTCAGGACATCGGCGGCAGCCTGCAGCTCACGCTCAATTGCCGGCAACGACTCCCGGAACTGCCCGAGCCGGCGGCGCAGCTCATCCTCCGGCAGTTTCAGTGCGCTCAGCGACAGCTGCAGCTGCATGATCGACTCGCTGAGCTGATCATGCGTGTGCCGGCTCAACGCAAGTTGCAGGGTCTGCTGTTTCTCCCGAGCAAAAAAATCGATCAGGTTCTGCTCAACCAGCTGCATCCCGCTGCTTTGCCAGCCGTCCTTGTCGCCCGCAAGACGTGCCTGCAAGCCCTTGCGCGCCGAGATCGGCATGATCTGCGGAGCTCCGTCATAAAAAGGCTCCAGGTGATCAGACAGAAACTTCAGCGAGGCCTTACGTTCCCGATCATCAAGAAAATCGACCTTGTTCAGCAGATAAAAGGTTCGCGGCAGGCGCTGCTTGATCTGCTGCAGATAATTGAGTTCGGCTTCGGTGATCGGTGGATCGGGCGACACCAGAAAGAGCGCGGCATCGCATTGCGGGAGAATCCGGTGGGCAACTTCGGTGTTGTGTTTAAGTGTCGAGCCGATACCGGGGGTATCGATCAGCACCACCCCCTGACGTAACAAAGGTGCCGGATGACTGATCTCAACGCGACTCACCTGCCGCTGATTATGCGGGTTGCCCGTCTCGGTAACGTAGTCGGCCAGATAGTCGACCAGCGCCTGTTCCGTCTCAGGGGTGAAATCGTCGGTCGGGTTCCCGTCGTTGAAATAGACCTGCACCTTCAGTTGCTCGCCGGATTTGATAAAGGTCGGGATCGCTGTCACCGGCAGGATATCGGTCGGCAACAGGTTGTCACCGAGCAGGGCGTTAAGCAGCGTGCTTTTGCCGCGTTTGAACTGCCCCAGAACCGCCAGATGAAAACGCCCCTCGCCCAGCCGCTGCCGCACCAGCTCAAGGTCGGCGCGGTGATCCGCGTAGTCATCACCAAGACCGGCAAGACAGTCGATAGCGCGCTCCAGCTGAGTTGTCAGTTTTTGCAGAGACTCGGCCGGCCTGGAAGAATTGACCACAGGTGGTTGATCGAACATTGCATACCCTCGTTATTATAATTCAGTTAAATAACCTGACGAGGATAACACAATTTCCGCAATGAAGTGGAGAGGGTTAAGACAAAGATCGGCCTGCGCACCAGGCAGCTGCCCCTTGCCCCCCTGTCGCAATGAGAATGATGAAAAATCAGCTGAGTGCCTGAGCCAGATCAGCGATCAGGTCTGCCGGATCTTCAAGGCCGACCGACAAGCGTAGCAGGCTGTTGCAGATCCCCAGCCGGTGCCGCTCTTCCTCCGGGATATCAGCATGAGTCTGCACCGCAGGCAGGGTCATCAACGACTCAACCCCGCCAAGACTTTCGGCGAAAGAGATCAGCTGCAGTTTTTCCAGTGCCCGTTCCGCCAGTTCGGGAGTGCTGACGCGAAACGAAAGCATACCGCCAAAACCATCGGCCTGCTGCTTGCTGAGGTCGTGCCCCGAATGCTCTGGAAGACCGGGATAATAGATAGCTTCGACCAGCGGGTGTTGCTGCAACCACCTGGCAACCTGCAGCGCGCTGGCGCAGTGGCGCTCCATCCGTAACGGCAACGTCTTCAAACTGCGGATCAGCAGCCAACTATCCTGCGGCGGCAGTATCGCACCGGTGGAGTTCTGCAGAAAATAGAAGCGCTCCCCCAACTCCGCGTCCTTGGCGATCAGGGCGCCGGCGCAGAGGTCACTGTGCCCGCCCATATATTTGGTGGCGGAGTGGATCACGACATCCGCCCCCAGTTCGAGCGGACGCTGCAGCACCGGCGTCAAAAAGGTGTTATCGACAACCAGCAACAGGCCATGCGCCTTACTGAGTTGCGCCAGCGCCCGCAGGTCGGCAACGCCAAGCAGCGGATTTCCTGGCGTTTCGATCAATAGCGCCTTGGTGTTTTCAGTGATCGCTGCGGCGACAGCGGCGGTATCGGTAGAATCGACATAGGTTTTTGTCAGTCCGAATTTGCCGAAAACCTGGTCGAGCACCCGATAGGTGCCGCCGTAAAGGTCTTCGGAAACCACCAGGTGATCGCCGCTTGAAAAGTGCAGAAACAGCGTGGTCAGCGCCGCCATCCCGGACGAGAAGGCCAACCCGCGGGCGCCGCCTTCCAGTTCGGCGAAAGCCTCCTCAAGCAGGTTTCGGGTCGGATTATTGCTGCGCGTATAATCGTAACCGGTGCTCTGCCCGACCCCCGGGTGGCGGTAAGTTGCGCTGGGGTAGATCGGAAAGCTGATGCCTCCGGTCTGATCATCGCGGCCGACGCCAATCTGGACACTGCGGGTCGCCAAGCTACTGGTGGAAACTTTCTTCATTGTCATCCCTTTCGCTGCTGGAATCAGGAAGAGGCAATAAAAAAGCCCCTTCTCACAGGAATGAGAAGGGGCTTCCAGAATCGTCAGGCATCTGAAGCTCCGTCCTCATCTTCCCCGACACGACCCTGCGGGCTGCATCGAGCAGGAGTTAGCACCATCTGTTCGATCAGAAAATCGAACCGGTTGCTGTGGCTTCGCAGGGCCTGTCCCTCCACCACTCTTGATGAAAACTGTCGGCTCTTTAAAGAGAGCCGACATCAAACTAGTAATCCAGTCAACAATTGTCAACCGTTTTTCAACTTAGCTAGACAGCATCTTCAAACAGGACGCTGGTCAGGTAACGCTCGCCGGAATCTGGCAGGATAACGACAATATTCTTGCCGGCAAAGGCCGGATCAGCCGCCAGCCGCGCCGCGACAGCGACAGCCGCGCCGCAGGAGATACCTGAAAGCAAACCTTCCTCTTTGGCCAGCCGCCGAGCAAATTCAATCGATTCTTCGTTGGTCACCGTCTCTACCCGGTCAACCATCGTCAGATCCAGGGTGTCCGGGATAAATCCGGCGCCGATCCCTTGAATCTTATGTGGGCCAGGTTGCAGTGTTTCGCCGGCAAAGTGCTGCGTGAGAACCGGGCTGTCCGCAGGTTCTACCGCAACCGATAACAGCTGCTTGCCCTTGGTCTGCTTGATGTAACGGGAGATGCCGGTAATGGTGCCGCCGGTGCCGACCCCGGAAATCAGCACATCAACCTGACCGTCGGTCGCGTCCCAGATCTCAGGCCCGGTGGTCTTTTCGTGGATCGCCGGGTTGGCCGGATTCTTAAACTGATGCAGCAGCAGGTAGCGGGACGGGTCACTGTCTGCCAGCCCCTCAGCTTCGGCAATTGCCCCCGACATCCCCTTGGGACCGGGGGTCAGAATCAGCTTTGCGCCGAGCGCTTTAAGAACCTTGCGCCGCTCCAGACTCATCGTCTCCGGCATGGTCAGGGTGATCGGAATCCCCTTGGCGGCAGCGACAAACGCCAGCGCAATACCGGTATTACCGCTGGTTGGCTCGACTATTTCCATCCCCGGCTTCAGGCGGCCGCTGTTCAGGGCATCCCAGATCATTGAAGCACCGATCCGGCACTTGACAGAATAGGCAGGGTTTCGCCCTTCTACCTTGCCGAAAACATTTGCCCCTGCCGGTACGACACGATTCAAACGAACGAGAGGGGTCCCCCCAATCGACAGTGAGTTATCATTGAATATCTGCGCCATCCTGTCCTCCTCTACCTGTCTATGTTCAGTCAGTCAGTACCGCGACTATCTGTCACGGACTCTGTTGTTTAGGAAATATAGTTTAACATAGCATACTAGTCAAGAACACAGACGCAACAAATATTAGTTTTACGCTGTGCTGATAAAGAATTGGCAAAAAAAACCGCACAGAAATTAATCGCCACCTAAGGGACGAATTTCTGTGCGGCTGAGATTTCATGACTTGCGCCACAAAGGCGCAAGGGCTAACGCACGATCGGATGGCCACGCTGTGCCCAGTCGGCAATGCCGTAACGCAGGTTATATATCTTCATAAAGCCGGCCTCGATCAGCAGTCGCGAGGCGACCGTGCTTCTGTTACCGGTGGCACAATAAATCAGGATATCCTGATCCTTGTATGGTGCGAGCTTGTCGATATTCTGTTGCAGAACCTGAACCGGCAACAGGTTCGCACCCTGAATGTAGCCCTGCTGAAACTCCATCTGCGTTCTGACGTCAAGAATCAGTGGGTTGGTGTTCTGCAGAATCTGCCCTGCGTCCTCGGCGTTCAGTTCGACATATGAGGCCGCCGCGTAATCAATCACCTGGATCGTTCCGGTCGCGTTGCCGACAGTAAAAGCATAGGTGCCGGACTGTTTCATTTTGACGTAGCCTCGCTCCCCTTCATTTGCCGGAAATCGCTGCTGGATTTTCAAGTCAGGGATTGCCAGTTCAAAACTGTCGCTGCCAGTCATTTCAAACTGCAGATAATCGCCGCGATAGACAACAAAGTTGTTTTCTTTGCCCGGTGAGACAGTCAAAATCCTCAGACCAGCAACAATTTCCCCTGAAATCTGCGGGTCACTGCTGCTCTGCGCTGAGACGGTCTGGAGGTTAAATCCAAACAACAGAAGCAGAACCATTAATACCCTAAGTTTACGTTTCATCTTTCCTCCCCAAATAAATTCAAAAATATATATTAACATATCAAGCTAAGGTCAAGTCAAATTTTTCATCTTAACTCAGTAACTCAATCCTGAGCCTTGCGTAGAAACAACACCAGAGCGCCATCACCACCATACTCTTTTGGCGCCCGTCCCCATTCTACCACCAGCTTAGAACCCTCTGCCCCGGCAAGAAAGCGTTCCACTTCATTACGCAGAACCGGCTCGCCGGATTCAGAATTCAACCCTTTGCCGGTAATCACCAGCAACGTCGACCAACCTTGATATTGGGCATCCTGCAGAAAAAAGTTCAGCTTTTCGGCAACATCGGCGCGAGTCAGGCCATGCATATCAAGAGAGGCTTGCGGGATCAGTTTCCCCTGTTTCAACTGCTTCATCCGCCGTGCAGAGGCTGTCGGCGGCGCCTCTTCGTGCGGAAACTGATCAGAAAAACGCACATCCAACTCACCCAGCGCCTGCAAAAACTCCTCTTCATCGCTCTGCGGCGGCAAATTCAGCGGCGCTTGCTGCGAAGACGGTTGGCCTTGCAGCAACTCGTCCCCTTCTTCGTCAGCAAGATCAAGCCGCTGAACATCCATAAGAGCCATTTCTTCGGCAAAATCGGTCGGTTTCTCTATCGGCTTTGCTTCGACAGGGGGCATCATCTGAACTTTCTGTTGCGTTGGCGCTGCAGAAACAGCAAACCCCGTCAACGAGTTGAAGGGGTTGCTGCCAAAGGCTTTTGGCTGTGCCGCTTGCGGCTTTTTCTTTTTTGCCATCAGGTCTCTCTTTTAACGGATCACCTGCTTGCGGCGTCCGGTCATCGCCTTGGTCTGTTTTTTAATAATCGCGCCCTGGCTTTCCAGATGGAACTGATACCAGAGATCGCCGAAATCCTTCATCTTCATCTTTTTTCCGGCTTGCAGCAGTTCAAGGTTCTCCTGCAGACGGTCGTCAAGAGCGGTCTTTTTCAGCCCCTTTTCGAGCACTGCGATCGCCTTGCCACGCTCACCAATTTTGTCCAGACAGTAGGCGTAGAGCGCGTAAAGCATTGGTTCTTTGCGGCTGCCGGAGATCGCCTTGTCGAAGGTCTGAACCATTTTGGTGGTTTTGTTCTTCTTCATATAGGCAATCGCCAGCATCGCCATACTGACCCAGTTACGGACAAAGCCCTTTTCCAGGTTCGGGATGGCGTCGCTGAAGTCGCGCTTCAGGTACTGGATACTGCCGATCTGCGAATAGATCTGCTCCTTGACGTAAAACTGCCAGGCGCCGTACTTGAATCCGGACTGCAGGTTGGCGATCGCCTTGTCAGGACGGTTGGCCTGAACATCGCGTTGAGCGCTCATCATCACCACCTCAACCTTTTTCATCACCAACTTGACGATAATGATAAATGGGACGAAAAAGCAGACAATCGAGACGACGGCGACGATCGGCAGGCTGTCGGTGACAAATCTGAACATCAGTGCGCTGGCCAAAGCCGAAATCGCCAGAGAGATAAACATATTAAGCATGGAAAACAATCCTTTTCAAAACAGCTGCAGACGGGATCTGATTATTGTAAAAAACCACTGGATACCGATACTTTTCGGCGCTGAACTGTAGCAATCTGTGTTTGAAATGTCAAAAGATTAACGCGGCAGCTGCGGATGAAAAACCAGACGATCGATCCGTAAGGGGGCGAGTTCCGCCGGCAGCGTTTCAAGCTGCAGAAACTGGCTGTTTCCAGCCTGCAATAACGCGTGGGGAGTCTGCTCAGTGGTCAGCCGGAAGACCTCGCCGCAACTGACACTGCAGCGTTTACCACTTTTGTCAGCATGAAACGGACAGTTACGACTGGAGGTGACCATGGCATAAGGGGTATGCAAGGTGCCATGCAGGGGAGCAGGCAGTGGTTCCAACCCCTGCAGTAGGTTATCCAGCTCGACCCGCTGGATGCCAAGTTCCTGCAGCAGACTGACGGCTTCGTCGCTGTACCAACGCCCCTGACGGAAGTAGGTTAACGCCTCATTGCTCAGCTCAAGCCCTTCGATCCGTGGACCACGCTTCTGCCCCGACAGGGTCCGGCCAAGCACCACCACCACCTGCGGCAGCAGTTCGCGCACCAGCTCTAGGGCGCCGAAATCTGAGATCACCACCTCGTCACCAGGCTGAAGCCGTGGTTGCAGCGCTTGAAACAGTTGCCGCAATTCAGCAAGGGACGACTCACGCAACACCGGTGTCACCAGGGTGAAACCGAGGCCGCTGGCGCGACTGGCAGAAAGGGCCTGCTCTACCTGCGGCAACGGCGGAAAAGCCCAGCTGCAGAACTCGGCACCAAAGTAGAGGCGTTGATAACCATCAGCCAGCGAACCCGGCCAGCGGGAAAGAAAAAGCGCCCGCTCGACAGACAACGCTTCAGCCCTGCCGGCTGACTGGCACCATCAGAGTCAGAGTCTGGCCAGGCAGCAGAACGTGATTACCGGAAAGATCGTTCCAGGTTCGGATCATCTCGGTGTCGACATCGAACTGGCGCCCGATCCCCCAGAGAGTATCACCCGGCAGCACTTTGTAGACCAGCTTGCGCGAAGGGACCGGCGCCGGCGCAGCCTTCGCCAGGTTGCGGCGGCCACGCTCCGAAACCACCAGCGACTGACCCGGCTTGATCAGGTTGCTCCAGCCCAGTTTATTCCAGACCCGCAACTGTTTTTCGGTAACATCAAAACGGTTGGCGATTGACCAGAGGCTGTCGCCATTGCGGACCCGATAGGTTTTACGCCGCGAACGGGCATACTGATCGTTCAGCGCGGCAACCGGGAGGCTGGTATAGCCTTTCTTCAGCGGCAGAATCAGATCGGCACCGATCTGGATCGTCAGGGGATTTTTGATGTTGTTCAGGGAGACGATATCCTCAACCTGAATCCGGTATTTTTTTGCCAGTGCCAGCAGGCTGTCACCGGCCTTGACCTGATGACGGTGGTAATTGGCGCGATCCTTCACCGGCAGCTCAGTGTAACGGGAATAGAACTGATCCGCGCTGCCAAGTGGCACCTTCACCGGATAGTCGCGCAGTTTCGGCGGAGTGCTCCAGCGTTTCAGGTTGGGGTTAAGGGTTTTGAGTTCGTCGTAACTGACCTCACAGAGCCGGGCAACGATCTCCAGATCGGTCGCGGTCGCGACAGTCACGGTCTCGTAATCCAGCGGCTCGTCAAACTCGAGATCGGCAAAACCGTAACCTTCCAGATCCTTGATAACCTTCAGCGCGGCAATCAGCTTCGGCAGGTAATCACGGGTCTCTTCACGCAGCACATCCCCTTCGGTCAGCACCCAAAAATCGCGACTGTCACTCGCCTTGATCGCCTTGCGCACTTTTCCACCACCCGCGTTGTAGGCGGCAACCGCCAGATACCAGTCACCATCAAAACGCGCATGCAGATATTTCAGATGACTGGCCGCCGCGCGGGTCGATCGTTCCAGATCTAGTCGTTCGTCGCGCCACCAGTCATTCGTCAATCCATACATATTGCCTGTCCCTTCGATAAACTGCCAGGGACCGGCCGCGTGCGCCCAACTGTAGGCATTAAGATTAAAGCCCGATTCGATCATCGCCAGATAAGCCAGGTCGAGCGGCACCCCTTCCTCGGCGAAGATCAACTGAATATCAGGAATATAGCGCCCGGCGCGTTCCAGCCAGGTGCCGAATGTATTGCGCCCCTTACCGGTGTAATGGTTCAACAGCTTTTCTACCCGCGAATGTTCGCTTAACGGAAAGTCGCCGTTATATGGCAGCAGTTGCGGTTCAACCAGCTCGGCAACCGGTTGATCGTCGCTCAGCTGGTCCTCGGCCTGATAGACCAGCTCCTCAGGATCAGTCTGGCTGACCGAGGCCACAGTCACAGGCTCAGCCGGAACAGCGGCAACGGTGGGCGCAGCAACCTCAACGGCTGGCGTGGGCAAGCTGTCATTCAATTGCACCTGCTGCTGTGCCGGTGGCAGACAACTGGCCAGCACGAAAGATATCAGCAGGATTAAAATACTTCTCAACATAGCGTCTCCGGGAAAGCAGCGGTTCTCTGCCCGACGGGCAAAAATCTCGTGGCAGACTAATGTATAGCCGCAGATGCTGTCAAGTTGGGCCAACGTCCGGCTCAGTTTCAGGCCAGAAGCGCCGCTGCAACTCATCAAGCAGCAACTTAAAACTGTTACGATCAAAGGCACTTATCGGGATGGCCTGATAACGGCGGCAGAGGTGCGGCAACTCATCCGCATCGACCTGATCGATCTTGTTAAAGACCAGAATCCGCGGTCGGGTGCCCAGGTCGAGGTCTTCAAGGATCTTATCGACCGATTCGATCTGATCGTTAAAGCGTGGATTCGACAGATCGACAAGATGCAGCAGCAGGTCGGCATCCTCCAGCTCTTCTAAGGTCGCCTTGAAGGCGCCCAGCAGGCTCTTCGGCAGATCACGGATAAAACCGACCGTGTCGGTGATGATCACTTCGCGATCGAGTGGAAAGCGCAGCCGCCGGGTCGCGGTGTCAAGAGTGGCGAACAGCAGGTTCTCGACGAACACCTCGCTCTGGGTCATGGCGTTGAGCAACGTTGACTTGCCGGCGTTGGTATAGCCGACGATAGAGATGATCGGCAGCCCGGCCCGCACCCGCTTCTGGCGACGCTGCAGACGGCCGCGGCTGAGCTCGTCGAGCTGCTTTTCCAGCCGGTTGATCTTGTCGCGAATCCGCCGCCGGTCGATCTCCAGCTTGGTTTCACCCGGACCTCGGCCGCCGACACCGCCCATCAAGCGCGACATGGCCGTCCCCTTGCCCGACAGGCGCGGCAGAATATATTTCAGCTGCGCCAGTTCCACCTGCACCTTGCCGTCGCGCGACTGGGCGCGGTTGGCAAAGATATCCAGGATCAGTTGAGTGCGGTCGATAACCTTGATTTCGGTCACCGCCGAGATCGAGCGCACCTGATTGGGGGTCAGATCCTGATCAAAAATCAACAGAGTCGCACGCCGCTGCAGGGCGCTGATAACGATCTCACGCAGCTTCCCCTCACCAACCAGAAAGCGCGGATTCAGCTTGCGCGGTCGCTGCACGACCTTATCGATCACCACCAGGTTGGCAGTCCGGGCCAGCTCCTCCAGTTCCGCCATCGAATCCTCGGCCTGCTGGCGGTTGCCGCGCGGCACCGAAATCAGGATCGCTCGTTCCCGACCGTCCGACAGGTCGATGGTCTCGGCGGTGGCGCGCTCCATCTGTTGGTCGAGAGAATGGATAAAAGCGGAGAAATCGAGTTGCAGCTGATAGAAATCGTTCAGCACCACCGTCTCGATTTGTGCCGTTTCTGCCGTCGGCAGCAGATGCGCATACTCCAGCCGCCCGGGCTGGCCGTCCTCGCGCACGCCGAGCGCCACCAACAGATCGAGGCGCAGCAGTTCGAGGTCGGTCAGGTCGTCACGGCTTAACGGCTCCTGCTTCAGGTGGGTGTGCACACAGCGCAGGCCGCGCAAACCGCTGCGTCCAAGGCTGTAATCGGACAAATCGGGGATGACGATCTCGCGATCATCGCCGACAATAACCGCCTGAATCTCACCAGCGCGGTCGATAAGCACGCCAATCTGGCGCTGGATTTCGCGCGAGAGCTTGCACAGGTAGCGGGCCAGCTCGTCGGTAATCAATTCAGTGGCGGGAACTTTACGCCGGGAAATCCGTTCCAGAGCGTTGATCTGACTGGTTTTCAGACCAGTCGTTTTTCCTTCAATCATTGATGGCCCTTAAAAACAGGGAAAGGCCCCTTGATTAAGGGGCCTTTCCAGAACAAACACTCTCTATTGACAGCTCAAATCAGCCTGCAGCCGTACTGAAACCACCATCGACATAATGGATCTCGCCGGTCACTCCGGAGGCCAGATCCGAAACCAGGTAGAGAGTCGCCTTGCCCACCTCGTCCTGACTGACCAGACGCTTCAGCGGAGCGCGGCTTTCGGCCACCTGCAGCTTCTCTTTGAAGTTCGAGATCCCCGAAGCGGCCAGGGTCTTGATCGGGCCGGCGGAGACGGCGTTGACGCGGATCCCTTTTTCGCCCAGCTCAGCCGCCAGATAACGCACCGCAGACTCCAGCGCCGCCTTGGCAACGCCCATGACGTTGTATTGCGGAACCGAGCGGACAGCACCCAGGTAAGTCATGGTGACGATGCTGCCACCCGCGTTCAACACCGGCAGGGCGCAACGGGTCATCGAAACCAGCGAATAGGCGCTGACGTCAAGGGCCAGCCGGAAGCCTTCACGGCTGGTCTGGCTGAAGGGGTTTTTCAAGTCTTCGCGGTTGGCGAAAGCGACGGCGTGAACGACAAAATCGATCTTGCCCCACTGCTTCTCCAGCTCGGCGAAAACCGCGACCATCTCTTCCTCGTTCTGCACATCGCAGGGGAGGATAATTTTTGCATCAAGGCTTTCGGCCAGCGGACGGACCCGCTTCTCCAGCGCCTCGTTCAGATAGGTATAAGCCAACTCTGCGCCAGCGGCGTGCAACTGCTGGGCAATCCCCCAGGCAATACTTTTGTCATTGGCCAGGCCAAAGATAATGCCCCGTTTTCCGGTCATCAGTCCCATGATAAATCGATCTCCTTGAACATATTTATAGATGAAGGACACTTTTAACAAAAGCCGTGCTCGAAGGCAAGCGCATTGGGAGCTAAAGGCAGGATGAATCTGCTGCGCCGAGCCATAAAAAAAAATGGCTGCTGCTCAGCGAACGCGCCACCTTTAATCGGGTTGTATTTTACGCAGCTTTTCTTCCAGGGCCTTTCGTGCCGAAATATCACGGACGATCATCCAGCGGGCCGGCGAGGGCTCATCACTGACAACGTAAACCTGAACCTCCACCGGTAAAACCGTCCCATCTTTGCGGATATATTCTTTTTCGAACAGGCTGGTATAGCCTCGCTGCGCCAGGTCGTCCGCTGCGGCGAGCTCTTCCTTGGCATGCCATTTCTCCGGCGTCAGATCCCGAAAGTTCAGTCGGGCCAACTCCTCGGCATTGTAGCCGAGCTGCTGCTGGAAAACCCGGTTACTTTCGACGATCCTTCCGGAGCCATCAAACCGGGCACAACCGTCACGCAGGCTTTCGAACAGTTCACGATATTTCTTCTCCGAGTCCTGCAGCGCCTGCTCGGCTATTTTACTCTTGCTGATATCCTCAAAGGTCATCACCACGCCATCGACGACATTGTTGATGGTTCGATAGGGCAACACCCGCAGCCGAAAAAAGTCACCGTCCCGGCCCTCCACCTCGACCTCCTGAGGCACCAGATCATGCAATACCTGCGTGGCATGTTCTTCAAGCCTGTTTTCCTTGAGCTTTGCGACAAAATGGCTCACCGGTCGACCGACATCGCTGGCCGTCAGCGGAATAATCGCGGTCGCCTTAGGGGTAAAGCGCCGGACATGCAGCTCGGAATCGAGAAAAATGGTCGCCACATTGGTGCTGTCCAGCAGGTTTTTCAGATCATCGTTGGTTGCCGATAACTCCTCAATGCGGCTCTGCAACTCGACATTAACCGTCACTGACTCTTCATTCAGCGATTGCAGCTCTTCTTTTGAGGTGCCCAACTCTTCATTGGTCGACTGCAACTCTTCATTGGTCGACTGCAACTCTTCATTAGCCGACTTCAGCTCTTCGTTCGACGTTTCCAGCTCTTCGATCGTGGTTTGCAGACTTTCCCGGACATATTGCAACTCCCGCTCAAGCGCCATAACCTCGCGGTTTTTTGCCGAACGCTTAACCGCTTTGTCCTTCGTTCCCGGGTTCGCACCTGAGCTGGCGGCGGCTTCGGTGAAGATGACCACCAGCAATCCCTGCATGCTGCCTTGTTCCTGGATTGGCTTAACCGTCAAATCGAAGCAGCTCTGAGCCCCCTCATCTTCAATACACAAGCCGCTGCGCTTGACTTCCTTTTTGGTTCCGGACGCCTGACGAATCGCGACCGTCAGTTCGCCCTTGAGCCCCGAACGGGCCATTTCCAGCAGATTCAGGCTGGCCTTGCCCACCGGCGGCTCCAGATACTTACCGGTACGTCCATGGATATACTGGATATTGCTGGCACTGTCGATAATCACACAGGGCGGGGACTCAATTTGCTGCAGCAGGGTTTCGACCAAACGGAGAACATCCGGCTCCTTGAAATTTTTTGCGGTCTGCTGAACTGTCATTTCGTGAACCTCAAGCGGTGGGGCGGGCAGTAAACCGCCAGGATAGAGACCTTCGGTCGCCGCTCGGCGGCGGAATATTTTCAACTTTTTGTCGAGCGGCAGGAAATAGTCGGTGGCCTTGCCGATCGACTCGGAGCTGCCAAGCAACAACAACCCATCCGGCTTCAAACTGTAATGAAAAACCGCCAGCACCCGCTGCTGCAGCTCCGGCCCGAAATAGATCAGCAGATTCCGGCAGCTAAGCAGATCAAGCCTGGAGAAGGGTGGGTCTTTAATCAGGTTCTGAACCGCGAAGATCACCAGTTCGCGGACATTCTTCTTGATTCGGTAGTGCTTGCCATCGCGGTAAAAAAAACGCGCCAACCGCTGCGGGTTGACATCGTTGGCGATGCTGGCCGGATAGATTCCGGCGCGGGCAGTATTGATCGCCTCTTCATCCAGATCCGTACCGAAGAGCTGGATTGAATAGTGCAAGTTCAGCTCGTCCATGCATTCAAGCAGCAGGATTGCGGTGGAGTAGACCTCTTCCCCGCTGCTGCAGGCAGGGACCCAGACCCGCAAGGTATAATCTTGCGGCTTGTCCCTGAGCAACGCTGGCAGATATTTTTCTTTGAGAACGTCATAGGCCGCCGGATCACGAAAAAAATTGGTCACACCGATCAGCAGATCCTTGAAAAGAATCCCGATTTCCACTTTGCTCTGCTGCAAATAGCGCACGTATTCAGAAATAGCGTCAATCTGCAAAACATGCATCCGCCGCTCAATCCGGCGGCAAATGGTGTTTTTTTTGTACAGCGAAAAATCATGCCCGGTCTGACTGCGCAGCAGGTAAAAGATCTTCGGCAAGGCCTCCTGCACCTCTTCTCCCGCTGCGGATGCCTTCGCTGACGGAAGAATCCGATGCTGGGTGTAGCGCAACAACTGGGCCGGCATCTCGGCCGCCGGCAAAACAAAATCGACCTGCTGGGTCGCGATAGCACTTTGCGGCATGCCGTCATACTTGGCCGATGTCGGTTCCTGAACCATCACCATGCCGAACTCAGCTTTGATCGCCTTGACGCCTAGGGTGCCGTCAGAACCGGTGCCGGAAAGGATAATGCCGATGGCGTTAGCCCCCTGATCCTGTGCCAGGGAACAAAAAAACGTATCGATCGGCAAGCGGCAACCGCGCGGCCGATTCTGTGCCATCACTTGCAACCGCCCGTTGACGATGGCCAGGTCGCAATTGATCGGGATGACATAAACAGAGTCCGGCTGCACCGGCATACCGTCGGCGGCGACGAATACCTTGACCTTGGCATAGCGCTGGATCAATTCAGGCAAAATAGAAACATGCGTCGGATCTAGATGTGAGATGACAACAAAGGCCATCCCGCTGTTGGCCGGCAGCGCCTTAAAGAACTCTTCGCAGGCCGCCAATCCTCCGGCTGAGGCACCGAGGCCGACAATGGGAAAGCTGGCCGCATCGGGATACTGGGAAGTCACCAATATCCGCTTGTTTTTTTTACCGTTATTGTCTCGCTCAAGCATAAGATCCCCGCTCCCGACAGCCCGTAACATTGACGGTGGTTACATCCCAAGCCATTAAATCACAGTCGCTGCGGTTACTGCGCCTTTTAATCGGCAGGATAATAAATAAACAGGCGCTTCAGCGGCCAATTAAAACAGCAAGGCAGGTCACTATTGTTAAACCGACCTTATGTAAGCAGACTGCCGATGCTCTGGTATAATCCTAATTAAGTTTAGCACGCCCCTGAGACTGATCATCCTGCAATGAAACCCGTAAAACATGCTATTTAATTTGTAATTCCCGGTATTCTCAGGGAGATGCAGCAGCAACAAGGAGCCGCAGATGATGAAGCCTTCTTCGAGGCCGTCTAAACCGAGCAAAGCTCCGCGGTGCGGGCAGAACGACGTGACGGAAGTCAACCAACCGGCTCCGGTTGGCGTCGTCGGCATCGGCGCCTCTGCAGGGGGGTTAGCGGCCCTGGAAACCTTTTTCGCCAACTTGCCTGCCACAACGGGGCTGGCCTTTGTCGTCGTGACTCATCTCGACCCGGCGCACGAAAGCCTGTTGCCGGAGCTGTTGCAAAAACATAGTTCAATCCCGCTGCAGCTGGCACAAGAAGCCATGCAGATCAAGCCCGATACGGCCTATTTTATCCCCCCCAACCGCGATCTGGCCCTGCGCGCCGGCCAATTACACCTGCTGCCGCCGGCGCGGGTAAAAAGACTCCGCCACCCGATCGACAGTTTTCTGCAATCGCTGGCGGCCGAACAGGGAGACAGGGCCATTTGCGTCATCCTCTCCGGAACCGGCACCGATGGCAGCCTCGGCCTAAAGACCATCAAGCAGCAGGGCGGCCTGGTGATGGTGCAGGACGAAACCTCCGCCCAGTACCAGGGGATGCCAAAAAGCGCGATAGAGACCGGCCTGGTGGACTTGGTGCTGCCTGCCGAGGACATCCCGGGAAAAATTGTTGAATATGTCAGATTTGCCGAAGATGTCCGGCAATCGGGACAGAACACAGCAAACATGCCCGAGCTGGCGAAGCAGTTACCGCGAATTTTCAACCTTATTCGCAATCAGTTCAGACTTGACCTGAATGATTACCAGCCGGAGCCGGTGATGCGCAGCATCGAACGACGCATGCTGCTGGTCGGCATGACCACCCCGGCCGCATATGTCGAGTTCCTGCTTAAAACCCCCTCAGAGGTGACGAGCCTGAGGAAGGATCTGTTGACCTGCGTGACGCTGTTTTTTCGCGAGCCCAGAGCCTGTCAGGTTCTGAAAAACAGAGTCATACCCGAACTGCTGAAAAACCGGTCAGCTGAACAGCCGGTCCGGATCTGGGTGGCGGGCTGCTGCACCGGTGAAGAAGCCTACAGTCTCGCCATGCTGCTGCATGAGCAGAAGGCAACCCTCAAACACCAACTCAGGGTACAGATTTTCGCTACCGACAGCGACGAAAAGGCCCTCGAGGTTGCACGCAACGGCCTGTATTCGACGAATAATGTGGCAAACCTTTCGGCCAAACGTTTGAAGACCTACTTCAGCAAAGTTGATGATCGTTACAAAATCTGCAAAGAGCTGCGTGACTGGTTTATTTTTGCCCCGCACAACCTGCTCCATGATCCCCCCTTTGCCAAGCTGGATCTGATCTATTGCGGGCCGCTGTTGAGCCACCTGAAACCACTGCCGCAAAAAAATATCCTGGAGCGTTTTTGTTATGGGTTGAATCAAGGTGGATTCCTCGCTTTCGGCACGACCGAGACCGCCACCGAAACCGATGGACTGTTGACGCGGCTGGATAAAAAGTGGCGACGGGTTGAGCCCGACAGCAGCATCTTCGCGCTGACAACCGACGTGCGCCCCTCCCCTGCGCAGCACTTCACGCCGGATCTTGAAGTCTTTGCTGCGCCTTCAACAGACACGATAGCGCCGGGCCGCTATGCCGCCGACCGGCTGCTGCAGAGCTACTCCCCCCCCTGCGTCGTCGTCAACAGTGATTATGAGGTGGTGCACTTTTCCACCCGCACCAGCAGATACCTGCAACCTCCGATCGGCATGCCCAACCTGAACCTGCTGAACATTGCCCGCGAGGACCTGCGCGCAGAGCTGCGGATCGCGCTGCATAAAACCTTCAGCAGCGGCGAAAAATGCCACCGCCAATACCGGAAGATTGAGCAGAATGGCTCCGTCGAAACGATCAACATTTCCATAGAGCCCTTCCCAACCTCAGCACCGCACGAACAGCTGGCGCTGGTGGTTCTGGACGGCAGCAGCGAACCGGCGCTGACGCTCAGCAGCCAGGAAACCCCAGCGACGACAGGACAGGCAACGGTCAAAGACCTCCGGATCAAGCAGCTGGAGAACGAACTGCAGCAGATCAAAGAGGAACTGCGGCTGACCGCAGAAGAAACCGACACCCTGAAAGAAGAGTTCAAATCGAGTCACGAAGAGCTGCTGTCGATCAATGAAGAGCTGCACTCCAGCAACGAAGAACTGGAAACCTCCAAAGAAGAGCTGCAAGCTCTCAACGAAGAGCTAACCTCGGTCAACAGCGAGTACAAGCTCAAGCTGGCAGAACTTGAAGCCGCCAACAGCGACCTGTCGAACCTGTTCAACAGCACCAGGATCGCCACCCTGTTTCTTGATCGACAGCTGCAGATCCGGCTGTTCACTCCTGCATTGGTCGAGATCTATCAACTGCAGAAAAGTGATATCGGCCGACCACTGCAACAGTTCGCCTGTCGG